>VRUI01000040.1 GCA_019456225.1 Planctomycetota bacterium
AAAATATTTCGCATTAAAAGTAAAACAGGCCTTCGCAGCCTGATAAATTAACCAACTTTTTGGGAGTTGAACCAAAAAACAAGAAGTTGAAAGATTGTAGTATGAAGGTAAAAACATTAAGAGCATGAAGAAAAGATTAAGTAAAAGGTGGTGAGTGTTTTGTTGTGTTTTGCTTACAACTTTTGTTGGTTGGTTTTGGATTTTTGAGGTTTTATCCCTGCGCTTGCGCTTCGGGCTTTTGTTTGTTTTGGATTGTTTCGTTTTTTTGAATATCCAATATCCAACACGGAATATCGAATAACGAAGTAGAAGATTTTGAGTCATTATTAGCAGGAGGGTTTTTATGGGTTATTTGTTTGATTGTAGTGTTTGCGGGGGGCTTGTTATTGAAGAGGGCTGCGCCGATGACTGGCGGGCACTTGCCGGGTATCATTACTGCGATGAGAAGGTGCCGGCGTATAAGGCTTTGTATGTGCTTCGGGACAGGCGGGACGGGCGGGCATGCAGGCCTTTTAACGGGGTGGCCGGAGTAATCGTCTACTCTATGCCGGTTGCAAATATCCGTGGACGCAATATCGCCACGAGCGGGTATTTTACGGGGCTTGGGGATAGGAGTATGCAGCTTGAACTTATCAATAAAAATATCCGGTGCATTCGGCGGGTTGTGATCGAGCCGAGGTACAGAGGGATCGGGCTTGCGTCGAAACTTGTTCGCGAAACTATGCCGCTGCTTGGTGTTCCGTTCATTGAGTCGCTTGCGGTTATGGGGAACTTCAATCCTTTCTTCGAAAAGGCGGGGATGACGCCCTACCGTAAAGGACGCGATGTTAAGTCGGCTGTGCTGGCGGAAGTTCTGGCGTCCGTCGGGATCAGCGAAGAATTGTTTATCGATCCGCAGAAAGTACATGAAATGATCGAAAAGCTTGGAAACAATGACAGGTTTTTCGTCTGTGACAGGATCGATAAATTTGTTAAGGCGTTCGGTAAACGCGGTAAGATGGTCCATAGCGTCGAGCGGACACGGTATGTGCTTGGGAAACTTTCGTTTTCGCCGGTTTATTATATTTGGTGTGAAGGTGTGAAAGGTGAGAAAGGTGTGAAAGGTGAGAAAGGTGTGAAAGGTGTGAAAAGTTTGAAAGGTGTGAAAGTGTGAAAAGTTTGAAAGGTTTGAAAGGTTTTTTGTTATTTTTATCAGGAGAGATTTTATGAGTTGTAAGGTTATTGAACGAATTGGTGTTGATTTGCTTTTGGGGCATCCGGATAATCCTAATCGGATGAGTAAGAGTAATTTCAAGAAGCTTGTCGGGCATATCAAAGAGTCGGGCGATTATGAGCCTTTGATCGTTCGGCGACATCGGGAGAAAGAGGGATTCTATGAGATCCTTAACGGGCATCACAGGACCGAAGTGCTGCGGGAGCTTGGTTACGACAAAGTCGACTGTGTGGTGTGGGACGTCAGCGATGAACGGGCGTTGATGCTGCTTGCTACGCTTAACCGGCTTAATGGAAGGAACGATGTCAAAAAGCGGGCAAGCCTGATCAATGAGCTTAGCGAAAAGTTCGACATAAAAGAGCTTACTGCCGCCCTGCCGGAAACAAAAAAGGCTATCGAAAAACTTAAAACGATCTCTGCATCCGAACCGGTTTTGCGGATTGAGGAATATGAGATTCCTGAAACGCTTGTGTATATCGTAACGGCAGAGCAAAAAGCGTTTGTCGAACGGATGGTCAATGATGCGATCGATCCGGGCAAAGGAGCTAGCGATGCTAAACGGCGGGCGTGGGCGATGGTTGAGATACTTCGCTTCGCGAAGATCTAAAATGAATAATGACTATTGTATAATGTATAATGAATGAAATCGCCTTCGGCGGAGACTATTTTATAAGGGGAAATTATGGGACAGGTTAACAAGAGCGGTATTAAGAAACTTTCTAAGAGGCAGTTGGATGTGATAGATGATCTTTTTAAGGGCAGCTGCAATGAAACAAAGGTGATGAAAAAACATAAGGTCAGCAGAGGAGTTTATCGCAAATGGCTTGGTGATGAAAATTTCGTCGATGAGCTTGCGTTCAGGGTTGAGTCGGCGAAGAGGCAAAGCGAGATGATCATGGCGAAGCATGCGCCAAAAGCGGCGGATAAGCTGGTTACGCTTACAGATTCGGAAAAGGAAGAAACGGCGAGGAAGGCGTGCCTGGATGTAATGACACATCCGATGACGTTAAATTCGTCGAAAGCTGAAAGCAAAAACGTTCCTGATAATATCAGTACGGAGACGGCGGGCAGGCTGCTGAGAGCGCTGGCTAAAGATGAATGTGGGAAGGTTTGAATATCCAATCCGTCACTACTGCCGGATCTTCGATATCCAACACGGAATCCGTCACTGCTGCCGGATCTTTGATATCGAATTATGAAGTAAAATAACATTTTGCTTGTTTTTTGGGATACTGCTTACAACTTTTGTTAGTTCGTTTTGGATTGCTGGGGTTTTATCCCTGAGCTTGCGTTTCGGGCTTTTATTTATGGCGATTGTTTTGAAAATGGAGATATATGTAATGGTTGATACTTTTTATGAGATTGAACGGGCGGGCGGTGTTTATGGTGCTTTGCGTAGGGTTGCTCCTGTTAGCCGTGAGGGGCTTGGCGATTATGTTAAGGTTTTTCTTGGGATCGATGTTCCTGATGTTTCGCACTGCGGGGGGCACTGCAGTCCGATGGATTATTTGTGGCACTGTTACAGCAGCGATTTTTCTTTCGGCAAATCTTCATCGAACGGTGATTGTGTTGTCTGGGCCAACCGGGGCGGATCCAAGACTGTTCTTGGGGCGGTGGCGACTTTGCTTGACTGCATATTTAAGCCACAGTGCCAGGTTCGGATACTTGGCGGTTCGCTGGAACAATCGAGCAGGATGTATGAGTATCTTGGCAAGTTTCTGGGCGGCAGCTTCGATGGGATGCTGGATGGGAGCATGCTTAAAGAAAAATGCGGTTTTGTCAACGGTTCTTCTGCGCAAATACTTACGCAGTCGGCAAAGAGTGTTCGGGGTGTTCATGTTCATAAGCTGCGGTGCGATGAGATCGAGCTGTTTAATAAAGAAGTGTTCGACGCGGCAAAATTCACTACGCGAAGTAGTGATAACATCAAGGCGTCAATGGAGATCATCAGTACGATGCACCGGCCTTACGGACTAATGCAGAAACTTGTCGACGAGGCAATCAAAAACGAGACGCCGATATTTAAGTGGTGTATGCTGGAGGTTATCGAACAATGCAGGGGACGCAGCTGCAGCAGGTGCGCCCTTGATGTTTACTGCCGGGGGAAAGCTAAAAATGCCGGCGGGTATATGAAGATCGACGACTGTATTACGCAGATGCGGCGGTCGAGTAAGGCCGGGTTTGAATCTGAGATGCTTTGCAGGCGGCCGAACCTTGAAAACGCGGTGTTCTCCGATTTCGATACGAAGATCCATATCGCACCGGTGGAATACGACAGCAGTTTGCCGCTTTACCGGGCGATGGACTTTGGGTTTGTCAATCCGTTTGTGTGCCTTTGGATACAGGTTGACGGTGAAGGACGCGTTCGCGTGATCGACGAATATTTCCGCAGACGGGCGACTATCGAAATACATGCGAAAGAACTGATGGAACGAACGCCGTGCGGTGAAGAAAGTGTGACGGCGAGTTTTTGTGACCCGGCCGGGGCGTCAGTTAACGACGTATCAGGGACTAGCGCGGTGCGGGAACTTCGGGCGATGGGGATAAGGACAATATACTGCAATAGCAGGATACTTGATGGTGTCGAGCGGTTGCGTCGGATCGTGCGGGCAGGCGACGGCAGCAGCAGACTATTGATCAGCCCGAAATGTGTTCGGCTTATCGAAGCGATGGAGTGTTATCACTATCCGGAAATAGGAGAGAGAGAGCTTCCGGAAAAGGACGGGGTCTATGACCACCCTATCGATGCGCTCAGGTACTTTCTGGTGAATGTTGACAAAAACGTCAAGCCGGAACGGAAAAGATATTGAAGACGCGAAGCGGACAGCGAACAGCGGACAGCGTAAGGTATACGGTAATAAATTGCGGGCGAGGCCATCGGGCACAGAGCGGGCGATGCCACCGGTCGGGTGGGATTATCCCTGCGCTTCGGGTTTCTGTTACCAGCCTAGTACTTCGAGTACTTTTGCTTCTTTTTGCCTGGCGTTTAGCCTGGCTTTGAACTTGTTTAGCTTTGAGATTCTTTCGTCGTACTGTAGTTCCGGGTTTTTGTAGAAATCTACGGCCAGTTCCAAAACGGTTATCTCATCGGCTATTCTGTTTTGCTCCCTGCAAGTCCTTGCGATCTCATCAAAGTGGGGAAGTTGGCCGGGGTCGAATTGCTCATGAGACATTTCGATGGCTTCTGAAATCAACAACTGTATCTGATTGTTTTCAGTTTCATAATCCATTGTAAGGCTCCAAAATAAAATTTAATCAGGTATTTTATCGGCAATATGATGCCTTGAGTTTAGCTTATAAATGCTAAAAACTGAAAAAAGCGAATATCCAATAACCAAGTTGTTACAGCCTACAGGATGGCTTGGATGTCAAGTAAAAAGGGCTGTAGGGGGCATTTTATTGCTTCCTACAGTCCTCTCGTCAATTTGCCCTCCCTGACAGCGTCATGAAAAAAATCTCGTTTCCGGTGTGATCGCCTTTGCTCACACTTCTACGGGCAAGTTGTGCTCCTTCCACGCCTCAAAGCCTCCGTCAAGCTCCATTACGGAATAACCGTTTTCGGCAAACTCCTTAGCGGCGGCAGCGGCAAGGTGGCACTCAAAGGAATAACAGTAAACGATGTTTACCTTATCCCTGCTGAGGCCCGCGAAACCGGCGTCGACTGCCCTGCACTTGTTTATTGCGCCTGGAATGTGTCCGAGATTGAAGTCCTGCGGCTGCCTTACGTCTATGATATGTATGTTTTCCTGACGTTTTATCATCTCATCAAGTTCTATCGGGCCGGTTGTAAACTCCATTTTTGCCTTGAAAAACTTGCTCGCTTTCTTTGGACTGGTAATTGTCATCGTTCTACCCTTTCTCTATTATCGTCAAAGTCCTCATATAACTTACCTACCTTTATAAAGCTGATATTATCGGCTCTAAGAATAAGTACGTTTGGTATGGGGAATTTGGTTTTGTTTAAATTTGGAAATTTTTAGAAAAAACAGGATCGGGCAACTCTCAGGCGCGTTGGGCAAATACTAAATTCTAATATCTAAATCCTAAACAAATTCAAAATACTAATTACAGAAATCCAAAACCCTATTCTGACGCAGTCAGAAACGTTTTGAGCATTAGAATTTTGATATTAGTGCTTGTTTTGTATTTAGAATTTAGTGCTTAGAGATTGGGCAACAGCCCCTCGCGCTCCCGCGCTTCTGTTTGCCGACATTACGTTCGTTTTGCCCATCTGAATTTTGCTGATGATGATCTTGGGTTTTTTATTATTTCCCATTTTGCGGGGGTTATTGGTTTTTGGGATATTTCCTGGTATATGCCATCTTCAAGACCTGCTTTGAATGCTTGCTTGACGAGTTTGTCTTCTCCGCTCTGGAAACTCATTATCCCTATCACCGAGCCCGGGCTGAGGCAGTTGGGCCCATCTGTGAGTAATTTTTCGAGTGCGTCTATCTCGCCGTTTACCGCTATCCTGATAGCCTGGAATGTTCTTGCGGCTGGGTGGGCCGAACCAAACGGCAGGTTTTTGTTTTTCTTCTTCCAGGTTTTTTCGGTGAGGCCCTTGGCATTGATGACCAGGCGAACGAGCTGGTTTACGGTGGTGATGGGGCTTGAAAGCCGCTGGCCGGCGATCCACTGGGCGATGAGCTTGTGGTCCGGTTCGTCGGAGTATTTCCAGAGTATTTCCGAGAGGCGCTGCTCACTGAGTTCGGCAAGGAGGTCTGCGCCGGTTTTTTCGAGCCTGTCGTCCATTCTCATATCCAGGGGGCCGTCGCTTTTGTAGCTTATGCCCCTGGCCGAGTCGTCAACCTGCATGCTTGAAATGCCCAGGTCTGCAAAGATGATGTCAAAACCGTTGGGAGCAGATTCGGCTTTGACGGCGGCGATGGCTGAAAAGTTTTTGCGAAGAAAGATTGTTTCTGCTTTTAAGGCTAACAGTTTTTTGGAAGTGCATTCGAAGTGCTTTCCGTCGATTTCCATACCTACGTATTTTCCGGTTTCGCCGATGCGTTGTATGAATTTTTCGGCGTGTCCGCCGAATCCCATTGTGCAATCGGCGACGGTCTGGCCGCCGGATGGGTCGAGGGCTTTGAGGATCTCTTTTACAAGTACAGGTACGTGGGTGCCCTGGACGGTTTTGCCGCGTGCTCGTATTTTTGAGGGTGTTTTATTACCTTTATTTGACATTGCTTATAGGATCTCGTCGGCTTTGGATTCCCGCCTTCGCGGGAATGACAATATTGTATGACCGGCTCATATTAACTGTAATCATTATTAGTGCCCTGGTAAAGACATATGCAACTTCTGGTTGCATTATCTGCAATACCGCGTTTTTTGAATATCCAATATCCAACACGGAATATCGAATTACGAAGTAAAATAGCGTAGGCACGGCCTACGCTATTTTATTCCCATCATTGCTGCTTCTTTGTCGAGGCCGTATGTTTTCATTTTTTTGTACAGTGTTGTTCTGTTTACCTGCAGGATCTTCGCGGTTTTTTGTCTGCTCCATTTGTTTGCTTCCAGGGCGGCTCGGATAATGGATCTTTCGGGCATAGCCAGTGCGTCTTTCAGGCTCTTTGAGATAAATGGTTCGTGGCCGGTAGATACCTGTTGTGCTTTCATGGCGACTGGCAGATCGTCGTGGTCTATATAGATTCCCTTGCTGAGCAGTACCGCCCTTTCGATGACGTTTTCGAGCTGGCGTACGTTTCCGGGCCAGTGGTACCCCTGCATGTATCCCATAGCCTTTTCTGTGATGCCGTGTTTTGTTTTTCCGTGTGTCTGGCAGAATACTTTAAGAAACTTTTCGGCGAGCAGAGAGACGTCACCGGTTCTCTCGGCGAGCGGCGGGAGGTTTACGGTGAGGACATTAATACGGTAGAAGAGGTCTTCGCGGAAACGGCCCTGGCGGACTTCATCGGTGAGGTCCTTGTTTGATGCCAGGATGACTCGCGTGTCTGTTGTGATAGTCTCGTTGCTTCCGACAGGCTCGAACTGGCGTGTCTGAAGGAATCTCAGGAGTTTTACCTGCATGGCAGGTGAGGCACTGGAAATTTCGTCTAGAAAGATGGTTCCTCCATCGGCTGCGAGGAACTTACCCTGTTTGTCGTTTACCGCACCGGTGAATGCGCCTTTGGCATGGCCGAACAATTCGCTTTCGAGGAGCGTCTCCGGTAGTGCTCCGCAACTGACTTCGACGAATGGCCCGCTTCGCTGGGGAGAACGGTAATGGACCGCACGGGCGATCATACTTTTGCCGGTTCCGGAATCGCCGGACATTAGTATTGTTGTCTTGGTGTCTGAAACGGCTTCGATTATCTCGAAGACCTTTGCCATTTTGTAGTTCTGGCTGATGACGTTGTCGAGGCTGTACTTGTTTTCGAGCTGAAGGCGAAGCGAAGTGTTTTCGGTCATCAAAGAATGCTGGCGGAGCGCTCTTTCGACGGCGAGGAGGAGTTCGTCGTCAATAATAGGTTTTGTGAGATAGTCGAAGGCGCCCTTTTTGATCGCTTCTACAGCACTTTCGATGGTACCGTATCCGGTTACCATAATTACCGCAGTCTGGGGGTAATCCCTGGCGATGATGCCGAGAAGCTCGATACCGTCGCCGTCGGGCATGCTGACATCGGTGACGACGAGCGAGAAGTTTTGCCTGGCCATGCAGTCGATCGCGCCTTTGAAGGATTCGGCTGGCGTGGTGTTATAGCCTTCCAGGCTAAGATACTCGCATAACGAATCTCGAATGATCTTGTCGTCGTCAACAATAAGTATGTCGTAGTTTTTCATGGTTATCAACCTTTCCAAACTGAGCCATTTGGCCAGTTTGAAAGAATTCAGATGTCAGAAAAATATTTGGCGGGCACGGCCCACTCTAAGGTTTTATCCCTGCGCTCGCGGTGTTACCGCTTTTTGTGAGCTTCGGGTTTCTGTTATTATTTTGTTGGCAGGTATACTGTGAAAATGCTTCCGCCCTGGGCGTTGTTTATTGCTTCTATTCTGCCTTTGTATTTTTCTATAATGTCTTTGCATATTGCCAGGCCGAGTCCGGTTCCGGCTCCTTCAGCTTTTGTCGTAAAGAACGGTTCGAAGATAGACTCGGCATGTTCCGGGAGAAAACCCGGGCCGGTGTCCTTAAACTCGACGGCGATCTCATCGGCGGTACCGGAAATTGTAATATCCAAAGATCCATCGCCTTGAATCGCATCGGCGGCGTTTTTTATGAGGTTGCAGAAGACCTGAAAGAGGTTGTCGCCTCTGAACTTTTTGTCGATTATCTTCAGATCGTCAATGACTGCGATATCTACGCCGGAGCATTTTGGTTCCATGGCTTTTACGGCTTCGGTGACGATTTTCTCTATGGGTGCAAATTGCAGCGTAGGACACATTCCTCGAGAGAACTCGAGTAGTTCTCCGATTATTCGGACCATTCGCATCAATCCCGATCTGCACTGGCTGAGGTAGCCGACAGGCTTTTCAAACTGCTTATTCTCGATGGCCCTGATGGAAAGATTAATGTATCGTAGAATTCCGTCCATCGGGTTGTTTAGCTCGTGGGCGACTTTTCCGGCGACTTTACCAATGGCAGCGAGACGCTCTGCCTGAGATAGCTCATTTGCAATATTGTCTTTGCCGGTAATGTCTTCGATGACGGCAATGCCGCCGGTAATCTGGTTTGTGGAGTGGGATTTCAAGGGAGTAATGATAATTCTCAAAAGGCGGACCGAATCCGGGCGTGAGTATTCAACAGAATCGAAGGTCGCTGTCTGTCCTGTTTCCACTACCTCGTCGAGTGAGGATTTCCAGTCGCCCCAGACTTTCTGGTCTCCGCCAACGGCAAGGGATCTGTCGAGACTCTCACCAAGGTCGAGCAGTTCGGCGGCGATGTCGTTGGCATGGATAACTCTCAAATCCGGAGCGAATGCGACCACTCCCATCGGAAGCGAGGCGAGCACAGAAGGTGAAATCTCCATGACATCGCCGGAAAAATCAGACATGTCAGGATTAAATTGTTTTCCATTTGATCTGGACATAATTAGTCGTCAGTTATTAGGTATTTGATGTTAGATGTTAGATGTTTAGGATTATACACTAATTATTGAATATAATCAACACTTTATGTTGCAAAAAAACAACATTATTGCAAAATTACCACAAAAAATTTTCCTAAATTAACAAAATGACCATAAACGCTTGTATTTACAGGGGATAAAAATATTGCCTTGAAGTGGAAACCGCCGATAAAAAGAGTGTTAGTGAATTAAAATCGAAAGAAATTGATTTTTTTGTTGTAATTCTTCAACATATAGCTATTGTTGTTTTTTACGGATTAAAAATATCGATGGATTTTGACTGCTTAAGTATTGCCTGTGTAAGACCTTAAGGAAGTTTAAAAAGGTTTTCTCCCAGGTAAGCACTCTGGTATAGCGTTTGCTATTATTTACCATGC
Source organism: Planctomycetota bacterium (assembly GCA_019456225.1). Classification (GTDB taxonomy): domain Bacteria; phylum Planctomycetota; class Phycisphaerae; order Sedimentisphaerales; family Anaerohalosphaeraceae; genus VRUI01. The sequence goes on from VRUI01000040.1 coordinate 9,663, forward strand.
CTTTATATTTTTCGAATACTCTCACTGTTAACAGGGAAGTTGATGGATTCTGAAAAAGAAAGACGAATACATAAACGCTTGCAGTTGAAGATCTCGGTTCTTTGCCAGACCGTTGGGATCTGCGGCGGTAACGCCTTTACGGGCAAAACCGTTGATGTAAGCCCCGGTGGGATTCTAGTTGAGTTTAACAGCCGTGGGCTTTCAGACGGCCAGCTGCTAAGCATCGAGATGTCAGTTCCTCCGACAGAGGGACTACTTGAATACGGAGGGCGATTTTCCAGCTATGCTCGTGTGATAAGGCTTGAAGATGCCAAGGCCGGAGTGGGTCCGGATTCATCTTCTATTGTTCAGACAGCGGCGCTGGAATTCTGCCAGTCTCCAAAATTGAGGCTTTGAGGCAAAAAGCGTCAGGCGCCAGGCGGTGGTCTATGTGTTGACATTGGAGGGTCAATTCGTTAGAATCGTATCTATGAGAAATTTTGTTTGGCTTATTTTTATATTTGTTTTCTTCGGCAGTATTGTCGGTTGCGATGAGCCGGTCAAAAAGCGTCCAGTCTTTTCACCAAACGGGATCAAAATCACCGATCTATTTCCGGAAAAATCGGAGAAGCAGCCGACGGCGATCAATTTCAAGATACTCACTTTTAGGATCCCGGTCACTAATTACGGAGGGATGTCGGGAGCTTTTAATGGCCTTAGCAGAGATTTGATGCGATTTTCAAACCAGAAATCCTTCAAGGCCAACGGTTTTGCGGCAGGTCTTGGCAATTCAGAAACATGGCAAAGCGTCGGTAACTGTCTGCGGAAAGTCGGGGCCAAGCGAAAAAAGATCAGCACGCTTATAATCTATGAAGACATCGGGGAAGATCAGTACCCCGGAAACGAATTCATGATCGGCAACATCTCATCGAATACATTGGTATCCTATTACGATCTGAGCGGAAACAGCAGGAAGATGAACCTTACACCCGGATTGCTTCAATGGCGGTTCAAGGCCCGTAAGATCGCTCACAGACGGGGGCTGGTGCAGGTAAAGATAGAAGGTCTTTTCAAACGCTGGCGGGATACTAAGCTTTCACGGCTGGAGGGATACGACACCGGAGAGATAGTCTTTAAGCCGACTTCGATGGTGATGAATATGAACGTGGGTGACTTCGTTCTTATCGGTGCTCTACCGCGAGCTATTTTTAGCGAACCAATTGATGATGAAAATCGTTTTGTTGTCTCTCCAGACGGTGACTCGATAGAGCAAATGAGGCTCGTTGAGTTGTTTTTCAGGACCCGGGGGGATGTGATCATGCCTAAGGTGACCGAAGGCAAAGGTAAAGAGGTTCAAGCAGAAAAGGGTATAACCGGTGAAGTCTCTTATCATCGTGTCAAAGATGTCGACATTGTCGAGGTTTTCCTTATTGTCTGCATGGGAGTTGAAAATTGACATCGGGCCGCGATCACCAAGCCGACAAGTCTATCGTAGCGGTTACCAGGGCAAAGAGCTACCAGTCGAACGTCATAGAAGAGGCGGTCCTGAGGCAATTTGAACTGCTTGGGGGGATCGACAGTTTTGTGAGCCGGGGAGATAGAGTCCTTATCAAGCCAAACTTCATTGCTCCGAGAGCGGCGTCAGATGCCGCACAGACTGACCCGGCGGTAGTGCTTGCAATTGCTAAATTGTTGAAAGAGGCCGGAGCAAAACCTTTCGTGGCAGACTCTCCGGCGTGGAAAAATACAGCGGCATGTGTAAAGATACTCGGGCTCGAGGGCCCGCTTAAAAAGCTTGGCGTGCCTGTTAGAAACATGGACAAACCCAGGCGTTTCAGGATCGCCGGAGCTAACATTGGCATTAGCAGCGTCGCCCTGGAAGCCGATAAGATCATTAATGTTCCCAAGCTCAAGGCTCACCAGCAGCTTGGCGCGACGTTCGCGGTTAAGAATATGTTCGGGTGTGTTTGCGGCAAAGAAAAGGCGTTCCGGCATTTTTCGCATGGACGGTCCCATGACAGATTCACCGAGATGCTTATCGGTATCTATAAATTGCTTGGCCCGGCGGTTAGTATTATCGATGGTGTTATCGCGATGGAGGGGATGGGGCCCTTGAGCGGAGAGCCGAAAGAAGTCGGGTTTTTGATCGGGTCGCGGGACCCTATCGCTTGTGAGCTGGTTTGCTGTAAGATCGTTGACTTTGACCCTGGTGATCTGCCGATAATTCAGACGGCCGGGAGAATGGATTTCGGCTGCAGCGGGCATGAGAATGTTGAGGTTGTCGGTGACAACTATATGGAGTACAGGTGCAGAGATTTTAAACCGGCGATACAGTCACCGCTGTATTTTACGTTTCCGAGGATTTGCAAGAGTATTGTTAAGCAGTTGATTTTGATGATCAGGGGTAAGTCGTAAAGTGAGGTGCGAAAAGTGAGAAAGGTGAGAAAAGTTAGAAAGGTTAGAAAGGTTAGAAAGGTATGAAATGTCTGGTTCCGGTCATCGGGCACGGAGCGGGCGATGCCACCGGTCGGAGATAAGATTTGGTTACTATTTATATTCGCGGGCTGGAAGCCCCCGCTACGATTTTAGCCGCCCTTATACATGGTCTCTTGCATTTCAGTGTAATCCCGGGCCATTCTTTCGGCTTTGGTGGCGATAATATTCAAGTTGTCGAGGCTTTCTACTGCGACAATTCGGCCTTTATCGTCAACCAGGATCACCGTATTGGCCTTTGGCTGATTATACACTTGCCAGGCGACTCGACTCTCATCGCAAAGGGATATCAAGTTTATATCTTTGATATTGCAATGCTCTGTGCAGCCTGGTCCGTGAGGACATTTGCTTGTAGGCACAGATATCTGAGATACACTAATCGGTTCACCCCTGAAACTACTCGCCAATTCAACCAATGCAGGGACCAGACGACAACAAACCTCACCCGATGAACTGGTAAAGGCCATAATTGAAATCGGCTGCTTTACTTCACTAAATGATGTCAGTTTACCTTCAGCAGTGGTGAAATTAAAGTCCGGTACAATTCTGCCGACAATACGGACCTCAGACGTAACAACACCGACTACCGGCTGATTAACACTTTCACCACAGCCGGCCAATACAATCAACATCACCCCTGCCATCAATGTAATCATTACATTTCTCATAATAGTCACCCTCATTTCCTGAACATAAAATATTCTTTTTACAAAATTGATTTGTTTCGTTTATTTGTACGATTTAAAAACCGCTGAGGTTTCGCAATAATCGCTTCTGAAATGAATAAAAGGGACCTGATCCCGTTCGGGCGGTAACGAAGCGACCCCCGGGGTCGTTTTGGCACGAGCTAAATTACCCAAACCCCCGTAAACTGTACCAGGTACCTTTAAAAATTCTGTCGGCAGGATGCCGACGTTACGGGATCAAAAAAAAATCTCCTGCCCGGATTATTCGTTTGGACAGGAGATTTCGGTCTCATCTATTGTTTTTGCTATTGGCTGGCTTTCAGGGCCTGCTCAAAATCAGCAATTATATCGTCTATATGCTCGGTACCGACCGAAACACGGATATAGTCCGGCGTAACACCGGCACTTTCCTGCTCGGCGTCGGTGAGCTGCTGGTGTGTCGTGCTCGCCGGATGGATCACAAGCGTCTTGCTGTCAAGGACATTAGCAAGATGGCTTGCAAGTTTAACGCTATTGATAAACTTAATACCGGCATCTTTACCACCCTTGATCCCAAAGCCAAGTATAGCGCCCTGCCCGTCCGGCAGGAACTTCATAGCATTATCATAATCGGGATGCGACTTCAAACCAGGATAGTTCACCCAGTCAACAGCGCCATTGCCTTCAAGGTACTCGGCAACCTTAAGAGCATTTTCGCAATGCCTCTCGGCGCGAAGATGAAGCGTCTCAAGCCCCTGCAAAAACAAAAACGCGTTAAACGGAGACATACACCCACCCATATCACGCAGAAACTGCACCCTTGCTTTTAGAATATAGGCAAGATTACCAAAACACTTTACATATTCGACGCCGTGATAACTCGGATCCGGCTCGGTCATCTCAGGAAATTTGCCGCTGGCGGCCCAATCAAAATTACCCGAATCGATTATGATACCGCCAATACTGTTGCCATGGCCGCCGATCAATTTCGTACAACTGTGAACAACAATATCAATGCCATATTCGATAGGCCTGAAAAGCATCGGCGATGTGACAGTATTATCACAGATCACCGGAATATTATTATCGCGAGCGATCTTGACGATGGCTTCAAAATCAATAACGTCGTTCTTAGGATTACCAATACTCTCGAAATACAGAAACCGTGTGTTTTCCTTAATCGCATCGGCAAAATTCTGCGGATCCTTAGGGTCAACAAAACTGCACTCGATACCAAGCTTCGGAAGCGTCTGGCTAAAGAGCGTATAGGTACCGCCATAAAGCGAGCTAGCCGAAACAAAATGCTGACCGGCCTGAGTAATGTTCAGCACCGCCGCAGTGATCGCAGCCATCCCCGAACTAAACGCAAGCCCGGCAACGCCGCCTTCCATAGCCGCGACACGCTTTTCCAGAACATCCGTCGTCGGATTCATCAGACGCGTATAGATATTGCCGAATTCCTTAAGCGCAAAAAGATTCGCCGCATGATCGGTATCCTTAAACACATAGCTGGAAGTCTGATAGATCGGAACCGCCCTGCTTCCGGTATCGGAATCAACATCCTGTCCCGCATGAAGCGCCAAAGTTTCTAACCTTAATTTTTCGTCTGCCATTTTAAACCCCTTGTGATAAAATTGACTCGGCCTTGGGGCCGAATCCTCAATTAGTAATTCGTAATTATATTACGCCGGTAATATTTCTATCATCCGGTCCAGCGAAGCCTTTGCCCTGGACGCGATCTCTTGATCGACCGTAATCTTATACTTCATATCTTCAAGCGACCACAACACTTTTTCCAGAGTGATCTTTTTCATATTAGGGCACACAGCTTTTTCCGAAGCCGCATAAAATTCCTTATCCGGATTCTGCTTCTTCAGCGTATGAATTATCCCGACTTCAGTAGCGATTATAAAAGTCCTGGCATCGCTGGCCCTGGCAAACTTAAGCATCTGCCCGGTACTCAAAAGCTCATCGGCAACATCACAGATATCCATGGAACACTCAGGATGAGCCATTACGACAGCATCCGGATGTTTTTCCTTCGTCGCCAAAACTTCTTCTACTGTTATCCGAACATGCGTCGGGCAGTATCCCGGCCAAAGAACCATATCCCGTCCGGTACGGACAGCGACAAACTGGCCAAGATTCTTATCCGGCACAAAAATGATCTTCCGACCAGCCGGCAAAGACGCCACCAGGTCAACAGCATTTCCGCTGGTGCAGCAATAATCGCTCTCGGCCTTAACCTCGGCCGTACTGTTTACGTAACAAACAACCAACGCTTCGGGATGCTCAGCTTTAAGCTTGATCAACTCTTCTGCGCTGATCATATCAGCCATCGGACATCCCGCATGGATCTCCGGAAGCAGAACAGTCTTATCCGGCGAAAGGATCGCAGCGGTTTCTGCCATAAACTTAACACCGCAAAAAACGATCACATCGGCTTTAGTCGTCGCAGCTTCAATACTAAGGCCAAGCGAATCGCCGACATAATCTGCAAGATCCTGAATCTCGCCAGGCTGATAATTATGCGCCAGGATCACCGCATTACGCTGAGCCTTAAGCCTCTGTATTTTTTCAATAACTTCCAAACTCAAAGTAAAACCCTAAATTCCAGCTAATTGCTAATCGCTCTTCTTGACGCGGTGTGTGTAATGATCTTCCAGACCTTCGACAGTAACTGTAACTGACGGCTCGACAGATTCTTTAAACCAGACATTACCGCCGATCACCGCGCCTTTGCCGATGACAATATCTCCGAGCAGTGTCGCCTCGGCATATATCGTCACATTGTCTTCAATAGTCGGATGCCGTTTGCTGCCCTTTACTATGCGGCCTCTTTCATCTTTCGGAAAGCTAAGTGCCCCAAGAGTAACACCCTGGTAAAGTTTCACATTATCACCGATAACGGCAGTCTCGCCGATAACGACACCGGTACCATGGTCGATAAAGAACCGGTTTCCGATCTGCGCTCCGGGATTTATATCGATACCGGTGCGGGAATGAGCGCTTTCACTCATAATTCGAGGTATCAGCGGTACTTCCTTAAGATACAGCTCATGGGCAATCCGATGGATAGCGATCGCAAAAATATACGGATAGCTGATAACGACCTCTTCAAACGAATTCGCCGATGGATCGCCGTCGTAAGCAGCCGCGACATCGCCTTTAAGCATCTCCCTTATATCGGGAAGTTTGTTAAGAAAGAATTCAACCGTATCTGCGGCAAGCTTTTGGCAATCGCACGTTACGCACTTGGTCATCTTGCACTTATAACGAAACGCAAGTTCAACCTGCTCGAGCAAAATCCCGCGAACCTGACAAATCAGCTCACCGGTAACATAATCAAGGTTCTCATGGGTGACCGTCCGTTTACCGGTGTAACCCGGGAAGATAAGCTCGATCAGCAGATCAATCGCCTCGAGTATCTTATCGCGCACAGGCATATTGGCGGCATCGATAAAGTTAATACCGCTATTCTCATCGTAAGTCGCAATAATCCGCTCAACAAGCTTACGAGTATCATATGTGTCAGATGAATCACTCATAATTATAAAAGTACCCGCCAAAGGCGGTTTCCTGCATTATTCATTATACATTAGACATTTCTTAGGTGTACATTTCAGTCGAAATATAACGCTCGCCGGTATCAGGCAGAACCACTACTATCGTCTTGCCGTGGTTTTCCTGTCTCTTGGACAATTCGACTGCCGCATACATCGCAGCACCCGAGCTTATCCCGCAAAGAATACCCTCTTTACTGGCAAGACGCCTTGCCGTTTCCATCGCATCTTCGTTATCAACCTTGAAAACCTCATCAATTCCTTCAACGTTAAGCACTCCCGGAATGAATCCCGCACCGATACCCTGTATCTTATGCGGACCGGGAAGTTCGCCGGACAAAACAGCAGACCCGGATGGCTCAACAGCAACCGCTTTAATATCCGGTTTTTTCTTTTTGAGGGCTTCGCTGCAGCCTGTTATCGTCCCGCCGGTACCAACGCCGGCAACAAAAATATCTACAGAACCGTCGCAGTCCTGCCAAATCTCTTCGGCGGTAGTCGTGCGGTGAATCTCAGGATTAGCAGGGTTCAAAAACTGCTGTGCTACAAAAACATTCGGATTACCAGCTTTGATCTCATCAGCCTTTTCGATCGCACCTTTCATACCAAGTTCAGCAGGCGTCAAAACAATGTCGGCACCAAGTATCTGCAAAAGACGACGACGCTCGACACTCATTGACTCAGGCATAGTCAATGTCAGATGATATCCCTTCGCCGCACAAACAATCGCAAGGCCAATACCCGTATTACCGCTGGTAGGCTCGACGATCAGCGTCTCAGGATTGATAAGGCCGTCCTTTTCGGCCGCCTCGACCATCGACATGGCGATACGATCCTTGACACTGCCGCCGGGATTGAATGATTCGATCTTGGCAAGTATCACAGATTTACCGCTTCCAAGTTTATTGATCCGAACAAGCGGAGTGTGCCCTATAGTATCCAGTATGTTCTCATGTATCCTGCTCAAAACAAGCCCCCTTTCAAAATCTAAAGGTTCAAAATCTCACAACTAACATTTAACGACTTACAACTTACAAACTAAATCTGATAATTAGCAGTTTTATCGCCCTTATTAGCCCTGTCAACCAGGTCCTGTAGAGTCTGAGACTCAAGCACATTCATCATAGCCGACTGAATGTCTGCCCAGACCTGACGAGTAACGCAATCGGTACACCGAACACAAAACTCAGGATGATCAACACACTCAACTGTAATCATTGGACCTTCAAGGGCAGTAAATACTTCACTTACCTTGATATCAACAGGTGCCTTCGCAAGGAGATACCCGCCCTTTGGCCCGCGAATACTGCGAACAAGCCCATAAGCCTTCAAAGTAGACATTAACTGCTCAAGATATTTATTGGATATATCCTCTCGTTCAGCAATCGTTTTGATCTGCATCGGCTTATTTCCATAATCAATAGCCAATTCCAAAACTGCCCGCAATCCATATCTGCTTCTAGTAGATAACTTCATATCAAAAACTCCTAAAACCCTATTAAACAACTGTAGTATACGGATCTAATCATTCCGTGTCAACGGTATCCCCAAAAAAAAATAAAAAAATAAATCCCAACTTCCTGCGACTAAAACAGTATTAATAGAACAAACGAGAGCTAATATCTGACATTTGATATCTGATGTCTAATATATGATGTCTAATAAAATTTTTTTGCTTGACCCTGACCTTTGTGACCAATAGAATGAGTACTGTGTGAATTAGATAAGCTAGAGTACAAGAGTACAGGAGAAACTAAATAATGTTGAAAAAATCAACTAAAAAAATTGGATTCATATCTTCATTTTTACCAAATCAGTGCGGTATCGCTACATTCGCCTCCGACCTCATATCAAGCCTTGATTACGCTGCCGGCGACAAATTCGAACCACTCGTCGTTGCCATGCAGCCGGAAACAACATTCCAATACGCTTCACCGGTTAAATTTGAGATACGCAGCAAAGTCAAGAACGACTACATCTCCGCCGCAGATTACATCAACTTCAGTCACCTCGACGTAATATCGCTCCAGCATGAGTTCGGTCTCTTCGGCGGCAACGGAGGTTCACACCTGAACCTGCTGCTCCACAGGGTAAACGCACCGGTAATAACAACACTGCACACTGTACTGGAAGAGCCCGAACCACACTACTACCAGTCAATGCTGGACGTCTGCGAAGCGTCGCACAAAGTCATAGTAATGAACGAGCGCGGCGTAACGATGCTGCGGGACATCTACGGAGTAAGCGAAAAAAAGATCGAGCTGATCCCGCACGGAATACCGGATCTGCCATTCGTCGACAGCAGCTACTACAAGCACAAATTCGGTATGGACGGAAGAAAAACGATACTGACATTCGGTCTGCTCAGCAAGAACAAAGGTATAGAGTTAATGCTCCAGGCACTGCCGAAGATAGTAGAGCAGGACCCGACCGTTTTATACATTATCCTCGGAACAACGCACCCGGGAGTCATCCGCAACGAAGGCGAAGAATACAGGTTCTCCCTCCAAAGACTGGTTAAGGAACTAGGCCTTCAGGACAACGTGATCTTCCACAACCGTTTCGTAAACAGCGAGCGCCTCCACAACTTCCTCTGCGCAGCCGACATCTACGTAACCCCGTACTCCAACGAACAACAGTTGACAAGCGGAACCCTGGCATTTGCGGTAGGCACCGGAAAAGCTGTAGTATCAACGCCATACTGGGCAGCCCAGGAACTCCTGGCAGACGACAGAGGCCGACTCGTCAACTTTAAGGATCCCGAAAATCTTGCAGACACGGTCATCGACATCATCAAAGACGAAGCACAATTCGCCTCTCTCAGAAGAAAGTCATACGACTACGGAAGAGACATCACATGGCCGATGATCGGAAAAAAATACTGGAAACTGCTCACCGGAAAACATTACCCCGTCAGAATCGCAGCCAAGAGACCTTTGATGATAGAGGAAGCCGTCTCAATACTGGAAGTACCGGAACCCCCTCTTGACCACTTGCTAAGAATGTCCGACGAGACAGGTCTCCTTCAGCATGCAAAATTCATCACACCCGACAGAGACCACGGATACTGCACAGACGACAATTCACGTGCAATGATCGCAATGGCCAAATACTACGCACAGTACGCAGAACCAGAGGCACTCAGGCTTTTCGACACATACCTGTCATTCGTCTTCCACGCCCAGAACACCGACGGAACTGTCAGAAACTTCATGACTTATGACAGGAACTGGATCAAAGGCGAACCAAACCACGACTCTCTCGGAAGAACTCTATGGGCATTCGGAACGGCAATGGCAAAACCGCCGCTGACAAGATACCTGCCGATAATCAAGGACTGCTTCGACAAATCCGTAAGCCACATACCAGGCCTTTCAATGCGGGGAAAAGCGTATGCCGTCTTCGGCATGGCCGACTACCTCCAGCAGTTCCCCGGTGCAAGCGACATCAAACGATATATCACAATGGTCGCGGACGAACTCGTTGACCATTTCGAAAAAAACGCCGATGAAAACTGGCAGTGGTTTGAGAATATTCTAACATACGACAACGCCGTCCTCCCGCACGCCCTCTATCTGGCGGCAATGACAATGGAAGAAGCAAAGTACCTCGATATCGCCCAGAGATCTTGCGCATTCCTGCTGGAAAACACATACAACGGAGAGCACTTCAGCTTCATCGGATGCAAGGGATGGTACAGGCAAAACGGAGACAGGGCATACTTCGACCAGCAGCCGCTGGAAGTTGCGAGCACAACAATGATGCTAAAAGCCGCATTCGACGCCACCGACAACAGGGAATACCTCAGGCTCCAGAGAAAAGCATTCCACTGGTTCCTCGGAGAAAACGACCTGCATATACCCGTCTACGACTTCAAGACAAAAGGATGCGCAGACGGACTCGAACCTGCCGGACTGAATCTCAACCAGGGAGCCGAAAGCATGCTAAGCTTTTTGCTGAGCCTGCTATGCACAGTGGAGGGATACAGCACAAGCCCAAAGTCCAGAAAAAACAACTCGATGGTCGCATCGGAAAAATCAGAAATGAAAAAACACCCGTCACTAATAAAAGAGATACCGGCAAAACCAAGGCTAAGCATAAAAACAATAGACAAACCGGCATAACAATAGTGTCGGCATCTTGCCGGCTTCACGGTGCCCGAAAAAAGGGGACAGGTACAATCCGCCTTCGGCCCGTCACTGCTGCCGGGTAGACTCCCTTCGGGAACGTAACCAGTCCCCGTTTTTCCAATTAGTAATTATCTATTCAATGATCTCTACTTCAGGTACTTTCATAACTTTCGGTTTCTGTTCTTCCGGTCGAAGTTTAAGTTCCGCTTCGCCCTTTTCATGCACCGGCGGAGAAACTACCACCTTCCTGGGAGCGACCTGGGAGGTCTTGGCCTTCTTTCGCGTACCAAACTGACCGCACCAGTTACTATTGAAGACTTTCGGCCAGTGAATATCGGTGTGAATTTTACCGACTGATTCCATCTTCGTGACAAACATGCACGGATTCGGCTGAGGGGCATTACGTCTGCATTCACCAAAACCCTCGTCGGTCTTCTCGAAATACAGACAATTAAGACAACACATTCCTGCTATCGGAGCACTCATCTCAAACCTCCCTTCAAAAAGGATCAGATTTTAAGAACACACACAAAAAGCAAATCTTGCGTTCAACAAACACAATTATAACACCAAAACAAAAAAATGTCAAACACCAAAACAAACAGAGAAAGCCCATTTTAGCATCAAAACAAAGCATTAACAATTCATACTCGATAAAACAAACGGGATGTGATCCAATGTTGCCACTGGTTAAACATCAGACTATTTCATTAAAACGACAGCAGCAGTTGCCAGATATACATATACCCCAGCGCATCGTTGTCTTCCCAGATACGTTTGAACAGTTCTTCGTCTCCATTGATGTCCGGCAGTTCTTTACGAACTTCATCCCAGGACAAACAGATGCCCGGCTTCACTTGATTTGTTTTCTCTGTCATAATATCGTCCTTTAGTAAACGCCGTAATCGCGTGTAAATTCCGTCATTGCTTTGACATTTTCGATAGAAGCTTCGTTTTGCATAATAGCCGACGCATCCATTATATACCCCCCGTCAGCGGCCACTTCGTCTATCACTTTTTTGCAGAACTTTCGCACATTATCCGGCGTCTCATACGCCAGCAGATAATTGGGTATCCCCCCGCTGATACAGAACTTGTGGCCGATCTTTTTGTGCACCTCGAAAACATCGTCCTGATCGACATGGAACACGATCGATCCGGCCGGCAGCTCCAGGAAGGAATCCAGATGATCCATCCAGCGGCCTTCGGCATAAAACAGTGTCTGGTGGCCGTTTCGCCAAATCTCTTCAATGATCGGCTTGAGTGTCGGCCACTGCAGGTTATGAAATTGCTCCTTATTGATGAACGGTGTGCATCCGCGATGCATCCAGAAACCTATCGGCACATTCTTATCCGGATCGGCCCCGGAAAGCGCGGTATGCAGCAGGTGCGGCATAAGCGCCTCGCATGCCTTAAGAACTTTCTTGGGCCGTTCATGCAGATCCATGGTCAAACCAATGTACCCGCGAAGCTTATCGGCAAGAATATCAAAGGGAGCCTTGAAGATGCCCGAGATCGCCGAAACGGTTCCGGACTCGTTTTTCATTCTCTCGATCTGCGGTCCGAAGGCATTGAAATAGCTCAGCATAGCCATACCGCCCTTGAGGAAGGACAGATTGTTGCGAAGCGATGTTGCCTCGCCCTGGGCACTTACATACTTTGAGGCCCTCGGCAGCCAGACATTGAACAAAAACTCCGTCGGGTTTGCCGCCAGCTGGTCGTATTCGTCTTCCTTCATAAAGGCGTCGCCTTCAGGCGGTTCGCGATACTGAAACCCCGTGTCAACCGGCACATCGATACCCGGCACACCATAGTATTTCAGCCCGATGGCCTGTGTAAGTCCCGTCCAGACGTATACCATGTTGGGGACGATCGCATCCCAGTCGAAGTCCGCGGCACATTTCAAAGCCGCCTCAAAGGCCATGTTATAGTCATGGCTGACCTGCTGGCAAGTATAACCGGCATATTTAGCCGTAAACTCGGCCACAAAAGGCCGAATCGGCACCATATCTGGTTTTTCATTCCGCATCGCGGTAACATACCGCTTTAGCCGCTGTTCATAAAGCTTTTCCACATCGAACCTTTCAATAAAGACAACCAACCTGCCCGGCATTCTACACGAAACATAAATCAGATACAATCCCAAAATAAATGGGACTAGGTCCATTTTGGATTAAAATAGCTATGTCCACATCATTTGGACTCTTCGGTATTTATATTCATCTTTGTGGGTTTCCCACCACTTGCGGAACACTTTTTGTACAGCTTTGAAATTTAGCCCAACGCCCGGTATTCTGGTATCCTCTGTACCGTACACTCGACGTGGTATGCGTGTCAGTTTTTTTAAATGGTTCCATGCCCCTTCACATAAAACATCATCGGCAAGTAATTCTACAAGATACTCAATCATTCCATCATGCTGGATACAGACTATGGTATCTAAAGTTTGTTTCCTGAGACTCCAATCAACTTTCGGATTTGCAGCGATTTTTTTCAGTAGTGGTAAAAATGCTTTATGCGGTGATACAGAACCCAAATATTCAATCGCAACTACCGGCTTTAATCTCCCTAATACTTCCGGTACTTTTTCCTTTATCGCTACTTGCAGTTTCTGGCTGTATTTGGCCCACTCTTCTAGTTCCTGATCTTTCTTATTTTGGTCCTGTTCACTAAGTGGAGAATAAAAGTGATCCTGACCGGTTTCGGCCTTTATCTCTTTTAGAACTTTGAGCCTTTTGGATTCATCATCAGTATGAAGCTGGGCTACCAAACTTTCGATCTTTTTAATATCAATATTCTTAATGGCAGTTTCAGCCAAAACCTCAAGACTCTCCGTCTTATATGAGACATCAGGTTTCCTGGCAGCCTTGGCTTTAATTTCCCCCCGACAGCCTGCAAAGATTAAAAACATTGACATTGCATATAGCATATATAATCGGAATAATCGGTTCAACTTTCTCATTTTCTATTCTCCTATTGTCCTACTCAATAAATTAAACTTGCCTTTAGTAATACGTTTTCTCCTTGACATAACTGCATGCTAAAGATGCAACCAAACAAAGTCAACAATAAAAATCAAAAATCAAGATAGCCACAGACTGCCTATTCTAACAAAATAGAACAAAGTCCCATAACCATTTCCCTACGCATTGGCCAAAAATGCACTTTTTAAATTTTTTTTAAAAAAATTAAAGAAAATCAGAAAATAATTATTGACGTTTCATGAAATATGTTTTACATTTTATAAAACGTAAACTATGTTAGTCCATACGGCAAAAAAAACGCTCAATGGAAACCTAAATTGTTGTCACGTTAGTCTTTTATGCGTGCGGCCTGATTCGCCGCTATTTACGCAAAACCCGGATCAGAAATTAGTACCGCTGTTTCCATAACAGCCGATAAACTGTATTTAAGGGCAAATAGATGGCAGATTTTCAAGTACCTGTAAAACTGTACCGCATCGGCGAAGTCGTTCGCTACACCCCATTTACCAGGCAGACAATCCACAACTACACCACGATGGGGCTCATTCAGGAGATTGACTGGACAGAGGGCGGCCACCGTCTGTATGACGAATCCGTTTTCGAAAGGCTCAAAATGATACAGGATATGAGAAAGACCAATAGCCTGATCGAAATAAGAAAGATATTATCGGCCTCAGGCCCCGATACAGACGACACACAAAGGAAAGCAGTCTAATAAACATATAAAACACAAGCGGAATTTCAGGGAAGAAAACCGTATGAAGATAACAACCAGACAAACGGACAATGTAGTCGAGATTCTCAGCATGGTTCTCGAATTCACCGACCGCAGGGCCAAAGTCCTCCACAACAACATCGTAAACGTCAACACCGAAAACTACCGCCCTGCCGATCTCGACGCCGTCGCTTTCGCAGACCTCATGGGACGGGCGCTTTCGGCGCACCTGATCAGCGACCGGCTGATCCTGGTGGACTCGGAATACATTAAATTCGGCCCGAACGGAACTTTCGAGGCCATAACTGTCACAGACCCTCACGCATCCCAACTCCTGGCCGCTGACACAAAGCAGTACCTTAAACTGCAGATGAAAAAAATATCCGAAAACCTGATGAATAAAAAAGTTGCTGCTCAACTAATAGAACAAAAGCATTCGCAGAAAACATATTTAAATAACAAAACTAAGATCTAACGACTAACGACCAACGACTAGTTAAACGCAGAGAGAAAATAAATAAGTGAATACTGAAACTACAAAGCATTTGCAGCAGATGATGAAGAATGAAACCGCCCGCCCAAAAGTCCTGGCAGTAACCAGCGGCAAGGGAGGCGTAGGAAAGACTAACATTGCGTCTAACCTCGCTATCTGTTTCGCCGCCAACAACAACAAGGTTCTCCTCTTTGACGCCGACCTCGGCCTGGGTAATGTTGACGTAGTCATAAACGCCGACAGTAATTACAATCTCACTCACGTATTGTCCGGCTATAAGACTCTCGAAGAGATCATAACCATCGCACCCGGCGGAGTAGAGATCATCTGCGGCGGATCGGGAGTAGAAGAGCTCGCAAACATTTCGCCCTTCCAATTGCAAAGACTTCTCGACGATTTCGAAACATTGCAGAACAACTCCGACATGATCGTAATAGACACAGGCGCCGGAATACACAACTCGACAATTTCATTCTGCCAGGCCGCCGACCACGTCGTAGTAGTAACAACCCCGGAACCGGCCTCGATGACCGACGCATACGCAATGATAAAAGTACTCGCTTCAAGAGACTACCCCGGTCAGATCAGCCTTGTAGTAAACATGGCTGCTTCTGTCGTCGAGGGCAAAAGAATTTACCGGCAGATATCCCAGGTCGCAGCGAGATTCCTGAACATACAGATCTACGAAGCCGGAATAATCTGCAAGACAGAAAAACTTGTAGCGTCAGTTAGAAAGAGGCTGCCGGTTGTACTGAACTATCCAAAATCGCGAATAACCGCCGATTTTGTAACGATGGCGGCAAGACTAACTAAAACACAAGTAAAAAGAATCGAACAGGAAAGCTTTTTCCGCAAGGTTGTTAACTTATTTCTCTAAACTCGCCCCGCTCAAACGCCGATAAGGTTTTGTTCAGCATGGGGCAGCAAAACAGCTTGAAAAACTGATTAGTATTTAAAGACGTTTGATTATCGGACGGCAATTGGATTATATGATATATTTTATAAATAAACACGGAGGTTTATAACATGAAAACAGCCCAGATCGAAAACATTCAGGAAGTATGGGATGGTTTTTTTGAAACCCATGATGAGTATTACCGCAACCTGCTCATGGAAAATTATCTCCGCCTGGTAAAATACACCGCCGACCGCATTTACGCAAAACTCCCCGACAAAGTCGAGCTCGATGACCTCGTCAGCGCGGGGATATTCGGGCTGATGGACGCCATCGACGCCTTTGATCCGGAAAGAGGCGTAAAGTTCGAGACATACTGTTCGCCAAGAATTCGCGGAGCCATCCTTGATGAACTTAGAAGCATGGACTGGGTACCGCGTTTGGTAAGGGCTCGCGCCCATCAACTGGAAAACGCGCTTCAGATTCTGGAAGCTCACCTGGGCAGAATGCCCACCGATGTTGAGATCGCCAACGAGATGAACCTCGAGATGCCGGACTTCCACAGACTGCAAAGAGACGCAAGCGCAACGGGACTGATCTCACTGTCAAACAAATTCTCCGAATCGGACGGCGACAAGGATGTCAGAGAGATCGACATTATCAAAGACAAGAAAAGCGCAAACCCACTGATAGAAGCCCAGAAGCGTGACCTGAAAAACCTGCTCACCAAGGGCCTGTCCAGGGCAGAGCGGCTTATCATTATACTGTACTACTACGAAGAAATGACAATGAAAGAGATCGGTGCGACGCTGGACCTGTCCGAGTCCAGGGTATCCCAGATGCACTCATCGATAGTGGCCCGTCTGAAGGCACAGATGAACGCAAGAAAAAAGGAATTCGCGGTAGCAAAGTAATCGCTGTAGTGTGGGCATCGAGCCCGCGCATTTCAATAACAAGGGCGGCACTGGCAAGCAAAGGTTGCGGGTGCTCCAAACCCTCAAAATCGCAATTTCACATCACAAAATAGCAAGTAATTTCCGCAGGTATTCACAGGTATTCACTCGGAAAATTTCGCTTTTGTTTCACTATTTTTTCACCTATTTTCGTTTTGCAGGACTTTTCAATATCCACAATATCCTCTTATTTCGTCGATTTGAGCTTTCAAGGACGGTTTTTGGGTCGCCACAGATAGTTGATACAGTGGACCTATTTCGCTATGTAATCTTGAGATTTCATAAGGAAAAGCCTTGTCTGCGTGTGTTGTGATGAGAGTTTTTAAAGTTGTGTTAAATGCATCCAAATTGCCTATCCTTCCAAAAAGACCCGAAGAGTCGTTTCGTTGCACATGTTAATATTCAGGCTGATTTCGGTCAGTTTGAGTAATTAATAAAAAAGTCGGGTCGAACTGGTTTACGTTCCAACTCAACGTTTTCGGGTGTTTCTATTTTATCGAAGTCAAACATTCATTTCCTTATATAGGACATTGAAAGCCCTTATTATAGCAACATCATAGTATTTTTCAACTACATTTGTATAAATCTGGCCGTTGATACGGTAACTTTTAGGCCGACGCCACGTGCAACCCCACAAAACCCCTCTCTCAGCCAGTTCACGCCCACTGGTCAGGATGACATTAATGCAAAAAAGGCTTGTAAGTTATTAACCTACAAGCCTTTAAGTTAGTGGGCGGTATTGGACTTGAACCAACGACCCCCTGCGTGTCGAGCAGGTGCTCTAGCCGACTGAGCTAACCGCCCCGATGGGAGTATAATATCTATATTTTAGTCTGAAATGCAAGTGTTTAACGTGAAATTTTATTATTTATTGAAAATTTTTGCCGGATCGCATCCGTAAAAGCCTTTCAATCAATAGCGTTACGGTTTATGGAGGAAGCCTATTGTTGATTCCATTATGCGGTTGTGGATTTGGGCGGTTTTGTCTTCTTTTGTTTGCTCCTGGAGGTCCTGGAGGTTTGCCCGACAAAAATGACAGCCGAGCTTGTTGAGGTGGAAGTCGACGTATTGGGCCCAGGGTTTTTCGAGAGTTTCGAGCAGATATGCGCCGATGGTGCTTCGCTTTGGGCAGCTTGGCCGGGCAGACTCCCACACCTCGGTGAGCATACTCTCAATCCCGGATTCACCGAGAGAAGGCAGGTCGCATTTTTGGATATAACCGCGAACCTGTTTTATGCAGCGATGCTTTATCACGGCTATGTGCTGCTGGGAGATGTCCATCACCTTTGCGATGTTCGAGTTTGAGAGCTGACTATAGAACAGCAGCTCAACGATCTGTAGTTCGCGAAAGCTGAGGTTGGCTTTGTGATTTTTGACAAGTGCGTTAAGGGCCTCGCCGAGGCTGGCCAGCTGAGCGGAGCGATCCTCGTCTCTGCCGACATAACTGCTTGCCGTCAGTTCCTCAGAAGCCAGATTCGAGAAGGGATTGGACGGTGAATCCTCAGATGCCCCCTTAGCGTAGACATCCTGTATTAGCGTGATATGCCTGGAATGGGGCGAACGGTATGTGTCGGATATCTTTCGGCGGAGGATGGCGAAGAGATAACTTTCGACGGGGGATTCCTGCCTGAATGCCGGGAGGGATTTGATGAAGGCGATGAATGTTTCCTGGACGACGTCCTCGGCGTCTGCGCGCTGGGGGAGCTTTGCCCTGGCGAAGGACACTAAACGTCCCCTGAAGCGGTCTATCAGCTGAGACCAGGCTCCCTGATCGCCAGAGCGGATTCTATCGATCAGATATTTGTCCGCTGCTGTTGGTTTCATGTTTTTGTATTAATCCGGTTTTCGGCCGGGTTTACCGTTTTTTACCGTTTTTTTACCGTTTTTGAATATGCGGAATTTTAAATGTCCAGTATATCTCTATATATCTGCGTTTTCGGGCTGAAATCGCATATTTCTCGCCCGCAGCACAGTTGACTTACCCTGTCTTTTTACCGGTCTTTTTTTAGTATATCCGGTGTGTTGTCCCGGGCTGGTATGTTTTGCCCTTTCGGGGCATAAACAACACAACCGCGTGCACACGGCCCACCCTACGGTCGATTTTGCTGTGCAAAACACACTGCTGCGTGCTGGAAGCCCGCAGTACGGAGCTATGTCGGCAGGATGCCGACATTACGGATCATGCCAATTTCAGTAAAACTACCACTACTACGATTATACCAACGATTGTTAGTATCCGCAATACTGCTGTGTAGTATCCCCTGGTCGCGGCGTTTAGTATGAGGTATATTACGCAGATGACCAGTGCAATTCCGATTGCTGAGAGTATGTGGTATGTCCAGGATTGTCTTTCGATGTTATAACGTCTTATCTTATTCTTAGCCAACGGCATTATACGGTCAGGTGAGACATCGAGCAGTAACGCGTGCCTGTAGATCGGAGCTGCCGAACCCGTGAAGGACTGTTGGAAATTGTCTACGACTATTCCATGCTGATAAAGCTCTTGACGTGAAAGGGAAAATCCTGCCCTGCTTCGGCCTGATTTTGGCATTGACCTGTGTATATCAAGTATCATTCGATTAACGATCTGCTGGGCCTGCCTGGTGGCCTGCCTGACTGCCCAGTCAAAGCTGTTACAGGCAGTTTGCGAATAAGCTATCGCCAACTGTCTTTGCGGGCAGGTATTCTGGAACGCCGAGAAATTGTCCAACCACGGTTTTTCGGTAAATCTAACAGAAAAAGACGATGAAGATTTTTTCAGATGGATGGCTGCCTTAAAATTACCATTGCTGAAATCAGAATCATTTAAATAGGTATTTACGCGCCGGCCATTTACCCTAATATTACTGACATGGCCGGGTGATTCGGTAAGTTCCATGGAAACCCACGAATCATTTTGTGTGAAAGACTCCTTGCCGGCGGCGACGGCGTAGCACTCGGTATCCGGCAGTACGTTCTGGAAGATGCCTACTGCTTCTTCAATCAGCCCGTCGGCGAATTGATCCTTATAAGTTAGCAGAGCGAGTTTTTTGGGTATCGCATGGCCGTTGAGGGCCATTTCTCTGACCTTCTTGTCGGCACGTGCGGCAATGCCTCGCAAGGCGGCGGATCTGGAAAAGTATACGTCTGCCTGGAAATCTTTTTCGATTCCGGGTGACCATACGGCCGGGAGGGGTTTGTCGCGGGCATTATCGGCCGGCAGTAGAGTAGTTGCGGTTTCCGTTACTTGATCGGAAGGGGCGGGTACGTCTGCAAAATGTACGAAGAAAATGCCAAGAAGTGCCAATCCGGCCACTCCCAGCGGGATAAGGAGGACTGCCCACTTTTTGCGGGTTATTGCAATGATTATCAAGACGACCAAACCTATGAGAGCTAAAAGTGTGACTATCAAAAGGGATGGTTTCGCATACTCAGAAGAGTGAACTTGCCTGGAGGTGTCGAAGGTCCGTGTTACTTTGATGTTGCTGTCGGTATTGTATTCGACTGCGCGAGCGGGGCGGTCTGAATTACCGTCATGTTCATAAGGATCGGCAGGTGCGGATGCGAGATGCACGTCCGTTGTTCTGTCGTACTGAACCTCGACTGAGCTGGGCATCATTGTATACCAAAAACCGGCAGAGACAACCACCAGGCCGAAGGGGATAAATAGCAGTGCCCACTTTTTATTGGCTATCGCGTAGATTATCAGGGTTAGCATGCCTGCGGCGAGCAATAGAATGATTGGTAAAGCTACAACAACATCCATTATTTTTTATCCTTATATTGAATACAGCGTGTGCTGAAGCACACCCTACGATATTGTTTATTTAAGCACAGTTATTATCCCTGCGCTTGCGCTTCGGGCTCCTGTTTTTTTTTATCGTAAAGCACAATGCTGTGGGCTGGAAGCCCACAGTATGGAGCAACGTGGGCACCCACCTACGCTAAAGCTTCGGTGCGGCAAGTAGCCCATCCTACGATTTATTTTGTTCTGGGCGTTTCTTGAATATCCAATAACGAACAAGGAACACCCAATGTCCAAGTACACTGTGGGCTGGAAGCCCACAGTACGGAACAGCGTGGGCACGGCCCACCCTACGGAATAAAAGCGAATATCGAATATCCAAGTACACTGTCGGCTGGAAGCCGACAGTATCCCGATAAATCGGGACTTCGCTTTGCTCAGCGGCCCGGCGCTTGCGCTTAGGGCTGCTGTTTTTTTCATACGGTTTAGTTATTGTCATTTTTGTATACTGGCGGCATTTGCTGCGGCTGCTGGGGTTTTGGGGGCCAGGCCAGTATTACTATCGATACTATAAAATATATTCCCGCGAAAATCAGATTTTCATTTACCCTGCCGTCAAATAGTTTTGACGAATTGCCATTAAAGACATTTTGCAGAGATTCAACAGTATAACTTCCACGAAGTGACTCATGCGTTATCAGTATTGAGATAACGAAACCTGACATTGCTGCAATCGAACGTAACATGTGCAATATACCATGGCGGCGGCGAGCGATTATTATCGATGTCGCCGCGAGAGCTCCGGTTATCAACGCACCCAAAAAGAGTATCATATTAAGCAGAACCGGCCACCCCTCGCCAAGATCCCGATTGAGTTCGCCGGCCAACTCGGGGATTGCGCCCCCTATAATGACCGGCAGACGCAAAGCTGCTGCTATGCCCAGTATTAATGCAATAAACAGCAGGACGTATCCGAGTCCGGCAAGGAGATATGCGAAGGGCTTGAAGGACGGTTTGTAGAAGCTCGAGGCGAAGGACGACTGTGAGGCGTATTGAGTTTGCGGCGGGGCTGTCGGTTGGGACTGAGTTGAATCGTTACCTGTTTCAGTTGTCTTTGCAGGTTCGGCGGTTTGTGGTTGCGCTTTTTCATCGGCGCGCTCGCGCTTCGGGCTTTTGTTTATCTCCGGGATTTCGGATTCGTTTTCCCATATCATAAGCTTTCGTCCTTTCTTATCGGTGAACTGGCCGGTTAGGATCATTATCGCGTCGATGAGTTGCCCTATCCCGAACATTCCACCCGTAAACAGCCAGAGTATTCCTGTTCCGATCTTGCCTACGTAAAAACGGTGCATTCCGCCAATACCACAAAAAAATCCGCATGTCAGGATCATCGCCCAGATACGTTTGTATGGCGAGATATTTGACGGAAGCATATCGCGTGGGTAGACCGGTTTTGGAGCGGGCGTTGACGGCGATTGCGATTTTGTTTTATTGCCGGCCGGTGCAAATGGTGAGGCGATCTGGACAGCGAAAGCGGTTCCGGCGAAAATACATGCAAGCAGATTGGGAGGGAAACTTGCGATGTGCCCGGCGATCCAGCCGATAAAACCAACCCAAAGAGCAGACCATAAAGATAACCGCTGGGGCCTGTCAGGCGAACAAAGCTTCCACCAGTCAACAAGATACATACCAATGCAAACTACAATAAGCGCAAACAAACTTCCTTTTCCTTTTGGAGTAAAGCCGGCCATGGAAGATAATATAATTATCCCAACTAGGGGTAGCGATACTGCAAAACTCATGAGTCCACGGCGGGAAAAATCTGGCATTTCTTCCAACTTTACAAGCCACAATCGCCTGTAGATAATAATAATCGCAGAAGTCATGGCAATGACAAGAAATACCAATGGGATTCCTATTACTCCAACACGAAGACCAATCCCACCAAATGCGGTGCCGGCCATTGCGACAAATGCGACTGTTACAAAAAATAAAACCCTTCGCTGGCTGCTGTTTACATCGTCAGCGGCATCTGCATCGAACCATTGGCGGCCGGCATTGTTCATTCGGCTCTTTGCCTGGGCAAGGCGGGTATTTACGGTCTTTCTAACGTGTTCGGCTCTTTCGGCGACTGGGTCTTCGCGTCGCGGGAGGTCGTGTCCCATTTTTTTGCCTATGCGCTCGGCAACCATTGACAGTGAATTCGGAGAAAAATGTGACATGCTGTTACGGACCTGCTCTGAGCCGAATACGTCTTCGACCAGTTCTTGTACCGTCTGGTATCTTTCGGCGGGGTCCTTGCAGAGGGCCTTTTTTATTACGCGCCTGAAGGGCTGCTCTATATTGTCGAGTTGGGCGTCGGCGGTCAGGTGTTTCATTAGTACTTCGGCGGGGCTTGCTCCGAAGAACGGCACCTGGCCGGTGAGCATTTCGTACAGCAAGATGCCGAGAGCGTATATGTCTACCGAGCGGTCGTACCGCCCTGCCCCTATCTCCGGGGCCATGTAGTGAACGGTGCCTACCGTGATGGTCTGGGCGGAGTTTTGGCTGGCGTTGATGGCTTTGCTCAGGCCGTAGTCGCCGATCTTTACCGCTCCGTTTTCATAAAAGATGTTGCTGGGTTTGAGATCGCGGTGGACTATTCCGCATTCGTGGAGGTACGACAGGCCTTTTGCGATCTCTCGCAGGAAGAACGCTGTCTTTTGTGTGCCGAGTCCGCTGGGGGAATCTTTGATCAACTCCGAAAGTGACGGGCCGGCGACGAATTCCATTATTACGAACGGTTTGTTCTCGGCGTTGTACTTGACGTCGAAGATGCTTACCAGGTGCGGGCTTTTCAGGTTCATGCACTGTTTGATGCCGCGCAGTTCGATCTGCTCATAGTTCTGGACTACCTTTAACGCGACCTGACGGCCGGAGTCGCTGACGGCATAGTAAACCTCGCCGAAACCGCCGAAACCGGCACCACGCTCGATGGTATATCCGTCCAGCGGTCTGTCACCATATTTGTATTGAAATTGCCTCACGTTGTCCATTTCTTATTTATTATTGATTATTTATTATTGCTTCCTTGATTACCAATGACATTTTTCCTATTGTTATCGGTTTGTTTATTGTCAGACCTTTGCGGCTGTCGTATCGTTTTTCATCTACTTCTATGTTCTGGTCGGTTCGGCACAGGAGTTTTCCATTTTGTTTGAACAGTACTATCTGGTCTTTCATCTGGTTTGCTCGAATATGGTTTTTAATGCCCGGGCCGATGAGGATTTCGCGATCCATCAGGATTATGTTTCTTGTGTCGGCGTTTGGCAGCCTTGCGCTTGCCAGCGAAATGACCGCCGTTGCGCTTGCTGCGTTTGGTACATTAAACTTCATCCTGCATCGCATTGAAAGGGAAATTTTGTCGCCGTCTTCAAGCAGTTTGTCGGTTACGGGTTTTTCGTTAACGCCAACAGGCTCCGTTGAGCGGATGAAGTAATCGCCCTCTACGCGGTCTATCGTTGCAACGGGCAGGGACGGTTGGGCCATGAGGCCTATCAGCGGCCGCTGCGAAGAACTGATCGGGCCTATTGTCGCGGGCGTTTCGCCTATCACCAGGTAGCTTCCGACCCCGTCGATCTGCATGAGGAAATTGTTCGGCAGTGTTTGGTTTGTGTTTTCATGGATCAATGGATTCTCCTTTTGCACATCTAAAGCTGCGGGGTGGATGTCTTCGGAAACAACTTCAGGCGACTGCTGGTGCGAGAAGAGCATTGATAAGGGACCTACCATTAGATCGTCGATCGCTTCGGCGGCTTTCTGGGCGTCTTTTATTGCCTCATCCAACCACTTTGCCTTTGGCAGGATAGTCTTTAGCCTGCGGAGGGTCTCCTGTGCCCTGGGCATATCTCTACAGTTCAAAGATTCGGCTGCGATGCGGCATTGGGCGAGAGCGTATGTGAAATCTTTTGTCTGGGTCGAATCGGGGCATAGGGATGATAGTTTGCAAAGGCAGTCGGCAGCGTGGTCTAGCCGGCCGCTGTTTAGTTTTTCGGTGATGACGGCTGCGAGTTTGTTAGCGGCGAGCGTTATTGTCCGGGCGGCTGCGGAGTTTGTGTGCGATTGTAATTTGGCAGCGGTGAGGATTCTTACGGCGTTATCGAGGTCGTCGCGTTCGATTGCTTCGTTTGCTTTTGAGATTACCGCGGCGGTCTTTGTGCCTATCGCCGAGGCCTGCTGAGTGAGGATCGCAGCTTGGGCGCTTTCGGGAGCCTTTTCCAATATCGCTCTGCCGAGAGAGACCATTCCGTTTTGGATATTGACTCTGGCATCTTCTATGATGGCTTGCTGCTTGGCTTGGGCGAAGCGGTTGTCCTCGATAGATTTGCATATATCGGCTCGGAGTTTGGCGGCGTCTGTCAGATTGCCGGCGAGTTTGTCGGCCTTGTTGCAATCGGCGAGGGCACTGTCTATTCTGGACGCTTGAAGATGGGCGTTGCCGCGGACTATCAAAGCGATGGCGAGTTTTTTTGCGAGCTTTTGACCGGGCCGCTGGTTAAGCAGGTTGCCGGCGGCGATAAGATCACTTGCCTCGTCAAGACGACCGTCGGCATATGCTGCTTTAGCTTGTTTTAGTTTTAGATTCAACACGGCTTTGCCTCAAAGTGTCAAATGATTTCTGATTGCAGACTGACTGTTATGTCGCTTGCGCTCCATGCTTTTGCTGCAAACCTTTATTATACCGTTTTTTGGCGAATTTCGCAAATCAAAGCGGGCGGCTTTGGAAAGCTGCGTTAATTGGCCTCTGCTACCGCATTTTGTGCTGCTTTTGCTGAGAAATATTCGTCTATCTGGCCGGTTAGCTCGGTCTCGGTGACTTCGTCGAAAGGAATTGTCTGGACGAACAGGTTTTCGTGGGCCAGGACGCGTTCGGCGACTTTAAGGCGTTTTTTGACATCGTTAATGAGCTTTTCTGTCTTGGCGAGCTTGCTGTTGTCGACATGTATGCCTGACTCGATCGCTGAGGCCTTTAGAAGCCTGTGCTGGATTTCGAGGTTTTCGATCTTGCTGGCTAGCAGACGTTTTCGGCCCTTGGTCTTTTCGAGCATATCCATCGACGATTGCAGAACTGATTGTCTTGTCGCCAGCAGCTTAATCTTGCTTGCCAGAACCAGCTCAGACTCTTTAAAGCGGTCAAACCTCCATGAAAGGTCGTCTTTTACCTGCTGACGAGAAAATTGTTTTCCATGGAAGCTGAAGACTTTATCGCTGGTTTTGAGGTAATTTCTGAGCTGAGCAACCCTGGACCACTGGTCATTGACGGACTTTTCGCCCTCTGAAACCTCGTTTTTCAGGGCTGCGACTTCTACCTCTTCTTTGGCGATGAGGCCGATATTTGCGTGCATTTCGGGGATTATCTCCTGTAGAAGGTCCCTTGCACGGCGAAGCTCAAACTCGACAGGAACCGAATCCTTGATCACCGTTCTGGCCCATTTTCCCGAGGTTTTGACGTAACTGACTAGATCTTTGCCAAAAAAGAAGGTTCCGGCTACCGATAGACATGCGATTAAAAACAACCCTTTTTTACATCTTTTAAACATAATAATGCTCCTTAAATAAGACTGCGTTTCCAAAACTTTGCCATAGCTGCCGATCAGCTATATAGACGTAGTCGCAATAGGGAGGGGAAGATTACAGGAAAAAATGAAAAATGTTTAAAAAAGCGAATATCCAATCCGTCACTGCTGCCGGATCTTCGACATCCAACACGGAATAACCAATAACCAAGTACAATGTCAGCAAGATGCCCGCAGTACGGGGGATTATCCCTGCGCTTGCGTTTCGGGCTCCTGTATGGTTTTTTTTGCTGCGTTTAGATCGGAGAGGTATGAGCTTATTCTTGCCGGTAGAGCCTGGATCAGCTGGCGGTTTGTGGTTGTGGTGTTGTCTGATTCGAGCTTTAGGAGTGCCCGGATTTTAAATACGTTGAATGGGGTTACAATACCCAGCACTTTGCCTTCGTCGGCTACCAGCAGCGGGCACATGTTAAGCTGTCGCATTTTTTTCATTATCGCCGTGCATGTCGCATCTGAATCGATTGTTTTTACCTGTCTGGACATTACCCATTTGACGGCGATGTTGAATGTCGCGTCGGAACCTCTGCGCTGCCATTTTGCGATATGGGGTCTTAGGGATTCGCTGACCGGTCCGGTCAGATCGGTTCTGGAGACGATACCGGCGATCCGGCTATCGTCTGTGACTATTGCGTAGTAGCTGTCCTTTACGAGCATCTGGTCAAGAACTCTGGAGATCGTATCTTCTGCGTCTACACAGACGATGTTTGTCTCCATGATCTGGCGGGCGCGAATCGCCAGCAGAGCTGCCGGATTGCTTGCGGTGTAACCGGAGGCAACGCGAAACGATGTCGAATTCACCGATGTTTCAGACGGCTTGATTGCGCCGGCCTTATCGGTATTATTCGTCACAGCATCTGTGAACTGTGCCTGGATATTCTGTATTTGCTGCTGTTTTGTCGGCGTCGCTTTCCGTGCCTCTTGCTGGAGGGCTTTTAGTTTTTCGATCTGAGCTTGTAGTTTTTGTTCGGCCTTGAGCCGGGCGGCCGCTTCGTTTAGAGCCCTTTCTTCGGCATTGCGGCGGGCGGTTCGTTCTGACTCGACGCGATGGGCGGCATCTTCGGAGATGCTGAGAACCACTTCGTCGGCTTGGCGTTTTATCCGGTTGATCTCATCGGTAAAAGATGTGATCTCCTCGTGTGATTTCGCTTTGATCCTGAACACTTTTTTACCTCCCTGGTGTTGTCGTCGCCGGGGCTGAATGTCAGTATTTTGCCGCGGCGGGAAAACCGGCTCACTGGCCGGCTGTGTGGGCCGGGCAGAGACATTGGCAGCGGCCGGGGCCGGGGAAGTCGGCGCAGAAACCGGATTGGCCAGATTTACCTGCAAGGGCTGCTCTGCGGGCCGGGTAATATTGCCGGGGCCCAGGCCGAGGCGTTTTGCACGAGCTTTGGCTTGGGCGGCGCCTTTGGCCTTTGCCTTGGCTTTGGCCCCCTTTTTGCCGGTGCAGGAAGGATCCCGCGGCCAATGCTTATTGCCGCAGATCTTACAAGTCGGGACAAACCGCTTGGAACGTGGGGAAGTTGTCAGATGTACCGTATTATTCTGTTCGTTATCCATTACAAACCTAAATCCAGATCCCAATTAACGCGAAAACCCAAAAAATCAGGCCGCACACTGTTATACATCGGAAAAAAAGCGGAAAAACTGTAATTTTGTCGATAAAAACCAGAAAATAGCGTACAAGGAATAACTAATATCCAAGTTTACAGCATGGGCACAGCCCATCCTACAGTTTATTTTATTTTTGGCGTTTATCGAATATCCAATAACGAACAAGGAACAGCCAATAACCAATTGAAAACCTGATTTGTAATTACCTGAGCGGTCCCCATATTTCGACCATTAGATCGTACAGCACCGGGTCGTGCTCTTTTAGTTCGGCGGCTACGAAGGGGTAGAAATCATTGCGGTAGAAATATGCCTCTGTGCCTTCGGCGAAATATTCCTTGTGGTCGGTTGCGGCGTAATGGCGAACTCTTCTACCCGTGTACAGCAGCACCTTATCGTAAAGTCCTGCCGCCATTGCCTTTTTGTATGCTTTGATAATTCTCGGATCGTTGAAACCGAGAACCTGATCGTGGTAAGAGTGTGCCAACTCGTGGAGGATGACGGCGGGATGCTTGATCATCTGGTGGCGGCTGAGAAGAGCCTTGGCCCGTGTAACATGAACCTGTTTGACCAGACGCGGGTCATGGCCGTTGTTTTTTAGCCATTGGGCTCCCGGGTGATACTGCATGGCACCGAGCGTTGGATGATGATGCTCGATCCATATCTCAAGCTTTCGCATTTCCTTAAGTTGTTTTTTCGGCAGCAGGATCGCGATTCGCTGGAGATGGTTGGCTAACATCTTTAGTGCATCGGCGCCAGCGGCGGCATGGGTACCTTTAAGCATTTGCGGATCAACGTTTACCGTCCAGCCTTCGATATTTTTTACGACCGGGTCAAATCGAACGGCCTCGACCTTTTTCGCAGCCTTTTTCGGCTTTTGGGAAACGGGATCGGCCATGGCGGGCTTTGACTCGGTTTGAGAGTTGACAGGGTCAACACATCCTGAGATCAGCAGGGATATTGCGGTAAGGGTAAAACAAAGCTTATGGATAACTTTAGAGGACATCATAAATAAACCTCGATAAATAGTTTTCGTATCTAATCCTTTAAAGTAGAGTTGCGCCAGAACCACACGACTATACTATCGTATAATGGTTTATTTTGCAATGATAGAATAAATGGAGCCTGTTATTTTTTTTCGCGTCAAATCTCCATCGGGAAGTATTCAACCGCATTCTTATAACAAATATTCTCGACCATCTCACCAAGCAGCTCCATATCGTCCGGCAACTCGCCGTTTTCAATATCAGTGCCGATTATATCACAAAGGATCCTGCGGAAATATTCATGACGAGGATACGACAAAAGGCTCCGCGAATCGGTAAGCATCCCGACAAACCGGCTGAGCAGACCTAGATTCGACAACGCATTGATCTGTTTTGTCATCCCGTCCTTCTGGTCCAGGAACCACCAGCCGGAGCCAAACTGCATCTTACCGGCAACCGATCCATCCTGAAAATTACCGATCATCGTCGCCATAAGCTCATTATCGCGCGGGTTAATATTATACAGTATCGTCTTAGCAAGCCGATTTTCCCGATCAAGCCGATCCAGCATCTTCGACAAAGCCTTTGCGATAGGCTCATCGCCGATAGAATCAAACCCAGTATCCGGACCAATCTGTTTAAGCAAACGCGACGAGTTACTGCGGATCGGCCCAAAATGGAACTGCTGCACCCAGCCTTTAGCATGGTCCATGATCCCAAGCTCATAGATCATAGCCGACTTGAATTTCAGTTGATCGCCCCAATCAAGCTCCCTGCCGCTTCGGATCTTATCAAAGATAGCATCGATTTCATATTGCGTATAATCTTCCGCATAAGCGGTCTCAAGCCCATGATCGCTCATCCTGCAGCCCATCTCGTGGAAGAACCCATGCCGAAGACCGATAGCCTCGATATAAGCCGAAAAGTTGTTGATCTCAATATCCGTCAGTGACGCCAGCGAATCGATCCACTCATTAAGCTGCGCAATATTTTCCGTCGCCATCGACTTATCCGGCCGCCACGTCGGATAAACCTTAACCTCAAAACCATCGTCGGCAATTTTCTTATGATGCGCAAGACTGTCCAGAGGATCGTCTGTTGTGCACACAAGTTTGACATTCATCTTCCGCATAATATTGCGAGCCGAAAACTCCGGCGAATTCAGCATCTCGCTGGTCGTATCATAAATCTCCCTTGCCGTATCCGGGCCAAGCAGCTTACCGGTAATCCCAAACGGTTTCTTAAGCTCAAGATGCGTCCAGTGATAAAGCGGGTTTCGCAAGCAGTACGGAACCGTCTCGGCCCACTTGGCAAACTTCTCATAATCGCCCGCATCGCCCGTGCAAAACCGCTCGGCAACGCCATTGGACCGCATCGCCCGCCACTTATAGTGATCGCCGTACAGCCACGCCTGCGTAATATTTTCAAACTGTACGTCTTCGGCAACCTGCTGCGGAATCAAATGGCAGTGATAATCATAAATTGGCATTTTAGCGGCATGTTCATGATAAAGAAAACGCGCACTTTTGCTATGCAGCAAAAAATCATCAGTCAAAAACGTAGAAGACATAAATATCCCAAAAATCAAAACGATAAAACCAAATTCAGTTAAGCAATCCTAAATGCCCCCCCTAAATAAGTCAAGAACATATAATATTCCAAAACAAAACTTGAGCGAGTATATTTAGCGGCATGCTATGCGACCCCTTTTTCTGACTTGCAGAAACTTTCCAAAAACGACAAACTGTCCAGGTCGCCTTTTTGCTTTCCGATGAACCTTTCGGCTGAGTGAAAAACGCACTCCGAAACTTTGCCTGTGAGATAATCGGCCCGGCAAAAGCGGCTTAGAATCACAATAAACGGCGAATACTGTAATTATGACAAAATGGCCGAGCTTGTTGAAAATGAAATCGAGGTTGTTGTACCATCGTTTAAACAGGCGACACAATACTATTCAGATGAATGCACAGTCAAAAAATTTGATAAGTCTCGTTTTATTTACGATAAGGACAAAGATGTTTACACCTGCCCTGAGGGCAAAACACTATCTTATCAAGGAATTAACAATACTAAGAAATGCTACCTTTATGGTGGAGGCAGCCAGTGCTGCAAATGTCGCCATTTTGGAGTATGTACAAAAAGCGAAAGGAGAGGCCGTCGGATAGTTAGATATTTTAATCAGGGATTTCGCGATGAAATGGCCAGCCATTATGACAAGCCTGCGTCTAAGAAGATTTATCGAAAACGTAAGCAAAATGCCGAGCTTCCGTTCGGTCATATAAAACGAAACCTCAACTCCGGACATTTTTTATTGCGAGGCCTTGACGGAGTCCGAGCCGAGATGAGTTTGCTGGCAACGTGCTTCAATATGGTTAGACTAATAAATATCTTCGGCGTAAGTGTGCTTATTGCCAGACTAAAAACGGCGTAGTGTACTGGCAATCACCTCAAAAAGAGGAAATCGAAGCAATTCGAAGCAAAATCGGATCAAATTTTAAGCCTCAAAAATAAAATAACGAAAAAACCGACAAAATATTATCAAAATTCTCACCGAATCCACAAATCGGCGTTTCGAAGGGTTGTTATGTAACAGCCTCATTATCCGGATGAGCCGCATTATTCTGCAAAACCTGAAAATTTATCTGGACAAAGCAATCGGGATTTAGATAATAAAAACCTTGATTTAGCGGCGTTATCTGCTGATTCACTAAAAGTCCCCGTAGCTCAACTGGATAGAGTGTTGGCCTCCGAAGCCAAAGGTTATAGGTTCGAATCCTATCGGGGATATTTTGTAAGTCTTTGTAAATACTGGGTTTATAGCGGCTTATTTTTTCGATTTGACGCGTTTTTTATGGCGTATAACTTTAGATATAACTTTTGCGAGTTTAATTAGAACTCGTAGTACCGTTATATTTAAGGAAATTGTCATGGCAGCAACAAAAAAACGTACAGTAAAATCAAGTAAAAAAAACAATCAATCCGTATTGCCGGGAAGTATCTATCTCAACAAAAACCGCTACTGGTGGAAGGTCCAGCTACCGGGAGAACCGTCAATCAAAGCTCGTCCCCTAAGACCCATCGGAGCCAGGTACGCTACCACAGACAATAGTACAGCGATTGAGGTCGCCAGGGCTTTACTGGAAAAACATCTCTTCGAGACCAGCCAGAATTGTCAGGGTGAGATAGTCAACATAGCAAGTCTTGTACGAGCATACATGGAATATGCCAACGAATATTACGTTGATTCTGAGGGTAATCCAACAAGTGAGCCAGTCAGTATCAAATACGCTCTTAAGCCTTTGGTTGAATTATTTGCAAATCTGCTAATTGAAGAGTTTGGCCCGCTGAGATTAAAAGAGGTCCGTCAAAGGATGATAGAGTCTGGAAGTTGCCGTAAGCTCATTAACAAGCGGATTAGTATTATCAGAAGGATGTTCAAGTGGGCTGTGTCGGATCAGATCGTTTCGCCAGTGATTCTCCACGGCCTTCAAGCCGTTGTTGGCTTAAAGCGAGGCCGCAGCAAAGCAAAGGAAAGCAAGAGGGTACTACCAGTTGACGAAAAATACGTTTATATGGTGCTTCCCTTTACTACAAAGGTTCTTGCCGCTATGGTTGAACTTCAACTCCTTACCGGAATGAGACCCGGAGAAGTTGTGATACTGAGGCCGTGTGACATCGACCGCAGCGGTGCAATCTGGCATTATTACCCGTATAAGTATAAGACTCAGCACCTGGAGGACCCTACATTAAGGCGGATAATCTCTATCGGGCCAAAGGGACAGGAGATACTCAGGCCGTTTTTGCTCAGGCAGGAAGATGCCTACTGTTTTACTCCGGAAGAATCAGAAAGAGACAGGAGGGCAACACAGTTTAAATTGCGCAAAACCCCACTTTCATGCGGCAATAAACCTGGAAGCAACAAAAAGGAAGATCCCAGCCGTAAACCTGGCATTGCTTATGACTCAACCAGCTACGGCAAAGCGATTCTTTATGCAATCAAGGCTGCGCAAAGGGCAGGGCTGGACATCCCTCATTGGACGGCATACCAGCTAAGGCATACCACGGCTACCAAGGTCAGGAAAGAATTCGGCTACGAGTCAGCAGGTGCCGCTCTGGGGCATACCAATATGAGTGCTACTGCTATTTATGCTGAGCGGAATCAGGGGCTGGCGGATGAGGCGGCTTTGAAATTTGGATGATTGATAATTGTGGCGGTAGGGGGCAGGTTATTTCCTGCCCTTTACCTCCGCCTTGATCTCATCAACACCTTTGATGATATATTCGATCTTCGTCTCCATCCGGACGATTGCTTTATCAGATTCAGTTGTCTGCGAAGACACATTTTCAACGCGATCTGTAAGCGTATCGATCCCGATAGAGTTTGCATGGATCTTAGCATTCTGATTAGCCCAGGTTATGCCCCACCCGATTAAAATACCTGCAAGAGCAAAAAGTGTTAATAAAGATTTCGGTTTCATTTTCGTCTCACTTAAATGTCTCTATATTCGACAAGGACCGTCTCAATATCCTGTTCCAGATTATCGATTAGCTTTGTGATCTCTGCCTCGTATGCCTCAGCATGCTTTGAAATCTCGGGAAATGACTTATCAAATTCGTACGTCATGGCTTCAGCATCGTCGTCGGTGTTGACCGAACCAGTGAACCCATCATCAACAGTAACTGTCTTATCGTCAGCGGTTCCGTCGGCATCAGTATCCGTCGTAACGTCCTGGTCCTGGGTGACGTCCTCAAGTATGTCCCGGTTAGTGATCTTCTTGTTGTTCAGCCGGAGCTTTTCAAAGAGCTGACCTCTGTACAATGCCGCCAGCACACCCTCGAAGATTGCCTCATTAAATTCAGGACCAAGCAGAATATCAGTCCACGTTTCCGGATGGAATCCGGCAAAATCCACATCAACCGCATAAACCGCATCAGGGACCGGCCACATGTAGATTCTTCCATGCCGACGGGCATAGTACAAAGGCTGGGCGGCAATAGCCGCCGTACCATCAGCGAGTGCCTTCAGGTAGTCGCGGTAGGTCTTTTTCTCAAGTAGACCAACGCCGGATATCGAACATTCATAAATCCGCTTCAGTCCTTCTGGTTCGTCATACTCGTATTGATCGACAACCGTATTGATCGTAGAAACAGACGTATAGAAATCGGCACGGCTTGTAATGTCGTAAAGAACCCCGTCAACTTCGGTATTGATACTCGTAACACCGCTGCCCGTTCCAATTCTTGCCATGATCACATTTAAAACTTGTGCACCAGTCATATCAGTCCCTTCAATTCAACATTCTTCGTTTCGTTTTAGCGCGGAGTTTTTTAAGCTGGCAAGGCCGAAGGTCTGCGATGAGCACAGGCGTATTGAAATACGTCGCGCATCATCGACATGGCCGCACAACACCGCCAGCGGGGAAAAAGAACCGCTAAAACCTAGCTCCAGCCAAAGATTCCTGTACCATAGTAACCCTCACCGAAGCCCGGCGGGTCTGTCAAATACTCGACTTCGCCCGTATACCTGTTAAGATAGCGACCACGAGGAATCCATACCCGATCATACATACCAGCCGCAGCGGGCGACAAAGGAAAAGGTATCGC
>VRUI01000041.1 GCA_019456225.1 Planctomycetota bacterium
CAGCTTCATTTTGAGGCTGTTTCTGCCAAAATAATAGTCAAAACACGAATTTGGCAACTGACTATCGTTTCTTTGACGTACCTCACCCAGTGTATCCGTCTGAAATCCAAGTTTTTCAGCAATTCTTTGCATTAGCCATACCCGTTGGACACAGGCTTCAATCGATGGATACGTTCAAGGATTTCCTCAAACAACCTTCTTGAAACCAACACCTCTGCCATCTGAAAAGTTACATATCGAGCATGCTTGACAACTTTGGCTCCGATCTTAATCAATTTCACTCTGAGAGTTCGCAGTGACCATTCCCTTACTCTCTTTGGTAAAGCCAAACGTCTCAGGAAATTGCCGAGGTTATAAGCCAAGGCAAATAGTTGGAGCCGAACCTGATTATCATTGAAATCATGGCACGAAAGCCGTGTCCAGTTCAAGGCGTATTTACCTTCCTTGATCCACTGCTCTGCGGTTCCACGCTTGTTGTAAAACTTTACCACATTGCTGGATTTCCAGCGAAGGTTCGTAACTATAAAACCTACTCTTGGAAACAATTCGCCTGCGTGCCATTCAATCTTAGCAACTACTCTGCGA
This sequence comes from Planctomycetota bacterium, assembly GCA_019456225.1. Classification (GTDB taxonomy): domain Bacteria; phylum Planctomycetota; class Phycisphaerae; order Sedimentisphaerales; family Anaerohalosphaeraceae; genus VRUI01. The sequence goes on from VRUI01000041.1 coordinate 586, forward strand.
TCTATACTCCAACTGGCTGCCTGATACCTAAAACTGTGATATTGAACAAACGGCTTTTTGGGTGGACGGCCTACGGGTCGAGTCAATATAAAGGCCAATATTGAGAAGACTAATAAAGCTGGATTTGACCGTGTTGTGATGGTGGCAACTTCGCCGACTGCGATTTCGGCTTGTCAGAAAGCGATTGATTCCGTGCCTAAGGAGGATCTTCCCATTGTGGAGTTGTGGACCTGGTTGGATGTGGGATAGTATCAATAATTTATTGGATTGATTGTATGTTGACTTCTGAATATTGTAGGAGAGGCATCCGTATTCAATTACCTGACATATGTCAGGAAGGTATATCCTATTTCGTGCAAAGTTTTTTGAAAAAGTTGAATATTTGGCTAAACACATCGCTGTTTTTTAGCATTTATGCTGAAAATCTTTTCAAATGGAGACAAAATAGAGACATACTTTTATCGAAGATTATTGGATTGAAAATATGAGATCAAAGCCTTAGTAACCGAAGCTATGCAGTTTATCTCAGGGCTTGAGTCTACTCTGACCCAGGGTCTGCCACAGGAATAACTTGTAGCTCTGAGGCAGTGTATCGAAAGGATTCATATCAACAAGCCCGGCAATGAGATCAAAATACAAATCCGTGAAGTTCCGACGGGAAGCATTCCAAGCCAAAGAAAGATGGTATGGCGTATACCGTAACCTGCAGATAATAGTAAATTATCTGAAATACTGTAATATTTTCAAAATGAAGCTGGAAAGCTTGAGTTTTTGAGATCAATCTGGTATTCTATTGGAAAAGAGGCTCAGCGGCGTAGCTGAGCTAAGATATATAAGGTTATATGGGAAATCCCAAGTTGATGTGGCATTGTCGCTGGAAAGCAGTAGAACATCGCAATAGACTGGAGTTTGCAATGAAGAATGAAACCGCTTTGACTTGGTCTTACAGGAGTCTAATGTCGGTAGCGCTGGTTGCAGCCGTTTCGGGCCTGACGCTGGCGCCGGTGGCGGTCTGGGCTAAGGCGGCCGGATCGCTGACCATCAACGCGTGGGAATTTGATCGCGGTAACGCGCGGGTCTCCGAGAATCCGGGCCTGTATGGCGATTACCGGGACAGACATCCTGAACTCATGCTGATCGCGGGCGATAAGACGCCGTGGGTGGTGGAATATGACTTCGAGATGCCCGTCGACGCAACCTGCACACTGAAGGTGCGCTACGCGTCGGCCGGCGTGCGACCGGCGGAAATCCTGCTCGACAACAAGTCCGTGGGCAAGTGCTGCCTCAAGATGACCTGCAATGCGCCGCCATACCCTGATCGCCATCCCGCTGTATGGGAAGGGCTGCCTGAACGCACATGGGACAAGCATGGCGCGGAGTGGGAAACGGTTGCTGAGATACCGATAACCCAGGGCAAGCATACGTTGAAGCTGACCCGAAACGGGCAGCCGCCCAACCTGACAACGATCATGCTGGAATCGCCGGTGGCGTTTCCCAAGGGATGGAAGCCGGCAGAGCGCAAGTTCGACCTTAAGAGAATCCCGGTCCGATATCGTAACGTTTTCCTGCCTCCAGACGCCGTGAACACCGAAGCCCTGCGGCTGTCTATCGAGGATAACATCAAAGACTTCGGCCCGCAGTACGCCAATGGTCCGCGGTACTTGGCGAAACTGGCCGATCTGGAGAAGAAACAAATAAAAGCCGCCGCTGGCACACCAGATGAACAGCAGGCAGTCGCGACATCGATGAAATCACTCCGGAGCCGGGCCATGCTGGAGCATCCGGCGTTGAATTTCGACAAGCTCCTGTTTGTCTCGCAGGAGTATGCCAACGCAAGCACCTATACCCTCCAGAGGACCCACTATAAGCCCGACAGCCAACCCAGTAATCTCTGTCTGCTCTCCCCGGTTAGTGCCGAGGGCCGGGTCACGAAACTGGTTCCGGAGTTGACCGGCGGGGGGTACGGGCGGTTCGATCTGTCATTTGACGCAACCAAGATTGTGTTTTCTTACGGCAAGGACAAACATTATCGCATCTACGAAATTGACATTGACCCGAAGACCGGGTTGAGGGCAGGCGGCAACAGCTTTCGCCAGCTCACCTTCGGAGGAGCTGAGGAAACGGATACCATGCAGCGATACGCGGGCACTCACTGCGCGGTGGGATTTCACGACCTGGACCCGGTCTATCTGCCCAATGGCAAGATCATGTTCGCATCCACACGCTCCCAGCGGTCGGTTCTCTGTAACCCGACGACCGTGACGACGCTGCACGTCATGGATGCCGACGGTAAGAATATCAAGTGTATATCGCAAGGTCAGGTCAACGAAATCAGCCCTTGCGTGTTGGATGACGGCCGGGTGATCTACATGCGTTGGGAGTATGTCGATAAGGGGTTCGGCAACGTTCAGAGCCTGTGGGCGGTGCGACCCGACGGCAGCGGCTCGGACCATGTCTACAAGAACATGATCGTTTGTCCGGGCGCCATGCTTCACGCGCGCAGCATCCCCGGCAGCCGCAAGATTGTCACGACGGCGGCGGGGCATCATGGCGGGCTGCATGGCCCGATTGTACTGCTTGATACTCGCCGCCATCGGCGCACAGCTGACGCGATGCATAACCTCACGCCAGAGATCAGGTATCCCGGCCTGTTCCCCATGCCCGGCAGCATCGGCGCTTTCCGGGAGCCCTACCCATTCTCGGAAAAGTTTTTCCTCGTCTCTCATAGACCCGACGGCGTTGAATATCCCAAAAGGGCCGGGTTCGGGATCTACGCGTTGGACGCATGGGGCAACCGGGCAGAACTGTACCGGGATCCGGAAGTGTCCTGTCTGGAGCCGATTCCGCTTCGGCCGCGGCGTCGGCCGGTGGAGATTTATCCGGTGGTAGCGACGGCCGACGAAGAAAGAAAGCAGTTGGCAACGATGTTCATGCTCGACGTGTACCAGGGGTTGCCGGGTATCGAACGCGGCCGAGTCAAGCACCTGCGCGTAATGGAGGCCATGAACCTGAATTGGCAGGACACATGGCGGGCGGTCAAGCAAGAGGACGGTGGGCCGTCCCAGCAGTTATCGATAGTTAGCAATGGCGGAGATGTCGCGGTGAAATATATGCATGGCATCGTTGCGGTTCACGAAGACGGATCAGCGTTCTTTACCGTACCGGCTAACAAAAACCTCTACTTCCAGGCGTTGGACGAAAACTACATGGAACTGCACCGCATGCGAACGTTCATCAATCTCATGCCGGGCGAAAAGCGGTCCTGCGTCGGCTGTCATGAAGTACGGCGCAAGGCACCACATTTGAGAGATGCGGCCCGGCCCCAAGCCATGAGCCACGCTGTGCAGGCCCTCTATCCGCAGCCGGGCGATACCGGCCCTCGTGCGGTTCACTACCCCAAGGACGTGCAGCCGATACTCGATAAGCATTGTATTTCCTGTCATAGCGGCGAGACGCCCAAGGGCGACCTGGTTCTCTCCGGCGAGCATGAGGGGCGATTTTTCACCCGCTCCTACATGGCGTTGACCGGTTTCGACCATAAGACAAAGAAGCGGTATGTCAGCTACCTGCGGACCTCCGGTTTCGGTAGCTCCCATGTCCCGCTGGAACCGCCGCTGACCTTCGGGTCGCATCGCAGCAAGCTGGTCGAGCGGATTCGCGAGAAGCCCTGCAAGGCCGGGATCAGCCGCGAAGAGTTCATCAAAATCGTCACCTGGATCGACGCCAATGTCCCGTTCTACGGCACTCACAACGGCAAGAAGAACATCAAATGGAAAGACGATCCTGACTTCCGGCCGATGCCGGTCGCTGGAAAATAGGCGACGGCAACGACAACCGTTTTAAGCTTCGTTTGCGGGCTCTTCCGGAGAATCTGGCCGCGAGAAGGGCGGCTTTAATGATCAGGCTAACCGCGGCATTGACAATATCGAGATTTGTTGTCATAATCCACACTTGTAGCTTAATAAAATGATGAAAAATACGAATCCAGAAGAGCATTATAGCATTTTAAAGCAGAATTCGCCAGTTTGTCTTAGTGAGTTATAAGTGCTTATTTTTAAAAGAGATGTGCATGTGATCTGGGGTGTCCTACGACCGCTTGACAACTACAACATCGCCCAAAGGCTTTAACACCTTTGCCTCAGGCCCGGCGAAATACCCGATCAACGAACCAGCCACTACCGCAGCCAGCAGGATCAAGGTAAATCGCCAACGCCTGAGAAAGGTTTTCATACTCATAAAAAATCCTGACCTCTACCAGCTGTCGGTTCTAAATGACGATGCGGGAAGGCCTGCCTTGTTGAACAAATTCGGCTCAGCTGAATTCGTAAATCCATACCGCACAGCAACCGGCACAGGTACATCTTCGCTGCTGACAACAATAGTATCGCCATCAATAACCGCTTTTGCCGGAACAAACTTTTTATCATAGCCAGCAATCGCAAAGTGCGTAAGCTCGCCATCTTTCGCAACCAGGCCGCCATTAACATAATCAAACATCAAACGCATCTTTCCGCCTTCAACAAGTTTCGACTTATAGATCGGCCCGCTATAGGCAAGCCCAACTCGACCATAATCTTTCGCAAGTGCCCAAAGTGCCAGCCGATTACCAACATCAAGTTTGTTCCGCGGATGAATATCCCGAACATTACCGATGTCCATCGTCACAGCCATGCCGACGTTTTTATACGCCAGCGTTTGCATCTGTGCCTCACGCAAAAACGCACTTGCAGGTGCATCCGGATTGCCATACTTATAAGGCGCGATCTGCACATAGTAGAACGGGAAATCGCCTCTGCCCCAGTCATCACGCCAGTTCTGTATCATCGCCGGGAACAGCCTGCTATACTGTTCATCCCTGCCGATATTCGATTCACCCTGATACCATATCGCACCCTTAATGCCATAAGGCAACAGCGGCGAGATCATACCATTATAAAGCATCGTCGGCATATTAACATGCAGCCGTGTTTTTACCGGCTTCGGCGGCAGTTTTCTAAAGTTTACAGAGGCCTTATACTTCCACATCCCAGCAAGGCTGATAGCCTTATCCTTTTTGCCCTTGGGATAAATCTTCATCGCATCCGGGGCCGAATGGAACCCGCCGCCCCAACCGCTATCAGTGATCTTAACAGCAATAATATTTTTGCCTTCCTTAACCAGATCAGCAGGCACATCATACTTACGCACAGCCCTGTAATGAACGGTCCGACCGATCTCTTTGCCGTTAAACCACGTAATATCGTCATCGTCGATCATGCCAAGTTCAACAACAAGCTCTTTGCCATTCCACGCCGGTGGTATTTCAATAGTCTTACGGTTCCACAGAACACCGTCAAAACCCTTAAGCTCGGCGCTATCCCAAAGTTTCGGCGTCTGCATGTCACCCCATGCCGAATCATCAAATACTTCTGCCTGCCAGTTCTCACCAACACCGACATCAAGTGCGTCAGCAACTTTCTGCCACTCTTCGATCTGCTGAGCAAGTTCGGCATCTGTCGGAATACCATTTTCCAGAACATCGTCGATGACTTTCAACTTATCTTCAAACTCACCAAACTCCTCGATAACTTCTCGCTTTGTCCATGACTCAGCAACAGTGCCGCCCCACGAAGTATTTATAAGCCCAACAGGGATTTTCAGCTCCTCTTGAAGTTTTTTGCCAAAATAATACCCAACCGCAGAAAAATCTCTAACACTCTCCGGCGTACATGCCGCCCAGCTGCCCGTGCAATCTTCTACTGGCGTAGGATTGATATTCTTTGCAACCGTAAACAAACGGATCTTTGGATAATTAGCCACCGCGATCTCAGCTTCGGCATTATCAACTTTACTCATGGGCCATTCCATGTTCGACTGCCCCGAGCAAACCCAGACCTCGCCGACCAAAATATCTTTAAGAACGATCTCATTATTACCCGTAATCGTCACGGTATACGGCCCGCCAGCGCCTGACGTTTTCAGCATCACCTGCCACTTGCCATCGGCATCAGCAACAGTCTTTTTGCCCCCATCGAAAAACCGGCTCCACGAACCCCGCACTTTTACTTCTTCGCCCGCATCGGCCCAGCCCCAGATCGCAACCTCGCCCCCGCGCTGCAAAACCATGGAATCGCCAATAACGGCAGGCAATTTAACGTCCGCCACAGCGACAACGCTCGCAAAAAGCAAAACCGCCAACAAAACTCTAATCATTTTAGTCATTTCAATTCTCCAAAAAAAAAATCATGCAATCCGATATTATAAACACCAAAACAAACAAACGCAAGAACTTTTTATTAAACCTGAGTTTTGTATATTTCAATAAGCTCACCGATATCCTTATGGCAACACTTGCCTGCCGGGTTCAGTTCTTTACAGCGGTTAAGAAAAACGTAAGCGTAAAACCTCTTTTAGTTCTCATGATCAGTACCCTTTAAATTGAACGTCAAATTGACAAGTATGCAAATCTTAATATAGTTTCGACATATTGATCTTGTCTACATCGCCTTCGTCTTCCTGAATGCTCAGGATCGAATCGTCAATGTTCTCAGTCAGACTGCCTGCCGCCCTGTACAGTGCGAGGATGTTTTCCAGCGGCGAGCCTACCTGTATCGCGTGCGTTGGGCCCAGGAAAAGGCCGCCCTTTGGAAATATATCCAGGCGGCGTTTTACTTCTCTTTCTACGTCTTCTGGTTTGTCCCACGCCAAAGTACTCTGAACGCACATCGACCCGCAGAATACCAGCTTATCGCCAAATTGCTTTTGCAGATTGGCGATATCCATCTCGGGCGTGGTCGGCTGAACAACATCGTATACGTCAAGGCCCAACTCTATCAGCCGTGGAAGCAGTTCGTAACAACAGCCGCAAATATGCTGCATAACCTTGGCGCCGTAGCTGTGCGCCATGTCGGCGTATTTTTTATACTTTTCGGCAAAATGCTTTTCGAAAATATCCTTGCTGATCATCAAACCGTTTTGCGTACCGTAATCCTCTCCGATATGAGCAAAATCGATCAGGCCGCCTCCTGCCTCCAGCGTCCGGCGGTGCTGCTCGTAATAGAATTCAAACCGCGCATCCATTATTGCCAGGTACACAGGATTGCTGTCGATCAGATCCATCAACACCTGCTCCATGCCGCGGGCCCGCGCAATACCGTTAATAAAATCAGTATCGCCCGGAGTGCCGCAGACAACCGCGTAATCTTTAAGCTTTTCGCATTGCTGCTTGATGGTCGAGTAGTCAAACCAATCGGCGGTCGGAAAATGCGAACGATCCAGGTCCTCAAGCTTATTGATACCGGCAAAGGGCATATAACTGGCCTCAAGGTATTTGCCGCCTTCGAACTCGGCATAGGTATACCGCTCGCCAAAATAGCCTTCAACACTGCCATCGGGAAAAGTCCGAAGCTCCGGGCCGATATATTCAGGCTCGACATAACGAAAGTCCTCGCCAACAACGCGCAAAAGCTGCTCCATGTTCGTTAAGCCAAAATGATCCATGATCATATGGTTGATCTCAGGAGTCCCCTCATGCTTGATCGGAATGCGATCGTAACCAGTTCGATTAAAAGCTCCCAAAACACGTTCTTTTGATGTCATCATATTTATATTCCTTAAAATATTTTCAGTTTTACTTTACAACAGACTTAAACTCGTATTTCCCCGATTCTACTTTAAACACGGCTTTATTCTTTTCCATACGCAGGAAGGTAACACCCTCAGCGTCGGAAGCAGACAATCCAGCTTCGGTTATATTTTTTCCGGGCACATAAACCGTTGCCGTGCTATTTGGCGGGACGGTTACTTTCCACTTAAAAGTGTCATCTATTATCTTCCAGTCACTAACGATCTTGCCGTACATAGACTTATAAGATGCTTTGGCCCAGGTAAGGTCGCCTACCGGATTCGGGCGTAAAATTACATGCTTGAATCCCGGATTCTGCGGGTCGTGGTTTATGCCTGCCAATGTCTTATAGAACCACGCTTCGAGATTACCGGCCAGGACCAACAAGCCCTCGCTATTCATGCCGGCACCTGCTGTGTCTGAGTCCCAGCGTTCCCAAACGGTTGTCGCGCCTTTACTAACCATATATCCCCAACTGGGTCGTGTTTCCTGTGCAGCAATGGTGTAAGCCACCTCCGGGTAGCCGGTGTCTGTGAGTACCTGCATTAGATAAAGCATTCCAACCATGCCCACAGACAGATGCTTATTGTGGGTTACCATGATGTCATCAACGAGCCTTGCCGCAACTGCGTCCCGCCTGTCCGGGTCAACCATGTCAAATGCCAGCGGAAGTATGTAGGATGTTTGAGTACCGTTACCATACCGGTTCTTTTTCGGGTCGAAGAAACGCTTGTTGAAACCCTGCTTGATTTTCCCGCCCAGATCCTTAAAATGCTCCTGATCGGCTGTCTTACCCAGCAATCCCGCTACACGGGCCATTGTCCGGCAGTTGTTGTAATAATATGCCGTTGAGAGCAATGGTGGTGGAGTATGCCCTTTCGTCTTGCCCTTTCCGTCCATCGAGTACACATCGACCCAATCACCGTAGCGATTGTGGTCTACCGTGAAGTCTGGTTTCAGATAGCCGGATATGAACTTCATCCACTTCTTCATCGTATCGTAATTATGCTCCAATGCCCGACGATCGCCGTAGAAATCATGTTGGATCTCAGGTAGAATTACTATATTGCTTGGCCAGACGATACCCTTGTGGTAAAGCGACCAGTAGGTCGGCGAAACATCTGGAATCTGCCCGTCGTCAAGTTGATCGAGACGGATATCGCCGAGCCATTTGGTCAATAGCCCCGCCATGTGAAAATTGTAAGCGTTACTTTCAAAATCCTTGGCCTGGGTTCCCAGCCAGCCCTGGCGTTCGTCTCGGTCGGGTTCCATGGAAAGACTTCGAATATAGGCGCGTTGAGTCCATCGGATATTACTAAAGATTCTGTTGATCAGAGGGTTTGAGCAGGAAAATTCGCCATGGTTTTCAAAATCAGTATGGATCACCAGGCCTTCGAAGTTGTCAGATTTCGGCTCGCCGCCAAATCCCGTAACCTCCACGTAGCGATAGCCCTGACCCTTGAATCGCGGGTGCCAGGTTTCTATCCCTTTGCCTTTGAGAATATACACATCGGTGGAAAGTGCCGTGCGATTGTCTCTCATTCGCAGGGTGCCGTCGGGGTTTACATTGTATGCGCTGCGCATCTGAACTCGTATTCCCGCAGAGCCGGACACTTTAAGTCGCACACTGCCGTAGTAGGCCTGTCCCATATCTACGATGTACATTCCGGGTTTGGGACTGGTTATCTTTTGCGGGTTTCTGGTTTCGATGATACGCATCGGCTCTATCATTTGCGATTGTAAAACTCCGCCGGGCGGTTGAACCAATTCAACCTTTTTCCATTTCGAATCATCAAAATTGGCACTATCCCATCCGGGCATTTCCATGCGAGCGTCATATTCTTCACCGTCGAATTCATTATTACTGCGAATGGGACCCCGGGTCGTCACCTTCCACTCGGGGCCACTGACAAAGTCCTGTATCGTGCCGCCCTCGTATTCAACACGCATGTGCATCATTAATTTCGGATAGCCCATACTTTTTACGTTTCCCGGAGACGTCTCTCTGGGCGCGAAGTATCGACCATTACCAAGCACGATGCCTACGCAGTTCTTGCCTGATGCCAGGTAATCGCCCACATCAAACGTCACATAGAACGCACGTTTTCTGTAGTCCGTCAATCCAGGGTCCATGATATGATCACCGACCTTGCGGCCATTGATATGAAGATCAAAAAACCCCAGGCCGCATACATAGGCCGTCGCCCGGGCAACTTTTTTCGTAACCTCAAAGTCACGACGCAGATAACGCGCCGAAAGGCGAGTACGGTTGTCTTTGCTTTTATTTACGGCAATATCCTGCTTTTCAATGCCGATCCATCTGGCCCCTTGCCAGTCGACGGGTTTCAGCAGTCCCATCGACCACATGCCAGGTTCACTCCACTTCGAAGACTTGCCGTCCATATCCCATACCATGACTTTCCAGAAGCATTGCATTGAAGACACAAGCTCCTTGCCATCGTAAGCAACATGAATAGACCGATCCGATTGCACCTTACCGGTGTCCCATAGATCGCCTACGTTCTTAGCAAGTTTTTCACGAGAACTTGCCACAAGCACATGATAGGCGGTCTGCTTCTGACCACGATGACTAGATTTGCATATCCAACTCAATCGAGGCTTGTCCACATCAACACCCAAAGGATTAACAAGATACTCGCATCGAAGACCGGCAGGGCTGAGCAGTTCAGAACCTGATGATTGTATGCTGACATTAAATCCAGTGCAGGATGTCATTGCTAAAAGTGCACATATCAGGATTACTGCCGAGATTATTTTGATTCGGTTCATTTCTTTTCCTTAAAGTATAATTTAAGGTACCTAGTACAATTTTCTCAATTTTCTTTGCTTTTAATTTTCTTTGTTGTTTAGTGTTCGAATCCAGATGTTTCGGAATTGTACTGGGCTGTTGTGGCCCATTAATATGAGGGGCAGTTTTTCTGCGTGAGGTTTATACTCAGAGATTGCCCGCCAAGTCATGGGGCCATGGATCGTCGTATTTAAATGGACAAGCACTCCGTTGTGCAGCATTGTGACGCTAGCTGGTTTTAAGAGTTTGCCGTCTTTGAAAACGGGTGCGGTAAAGATAATATCAAAACTCTGCCATATCCCAGGCAGACGGCAGGCATTTAACAGAGGCGGGGTTTCACCGTATATAGCAGCACATTGACCATCGGGGTAAATCTGTTTTTTATGCGATGGATGAGAGTCGAATATCTGAATTTCATAAAGGCCCATTAATAGCACGCCGTTGTTGCCCCGATTGCTGAACACCGGGCTGGGCTTCTGAGGGGTCATAAACTCTAAATGAAGTTGGCAATCACCAAATGAATCGCGTGTTGTCAGGCTGCCGCTGGCAGAAACTATTGCCCCATCAGATAATTCACAATCGCTCTTATGCCACTGAGATAAATTTTTGCCGTCAAAAAGTATCTTCGCATCCGAGGGCGGAGCAATGGATATATCGGCAGTACCTGTGTCGACAAAGGGTGGGATCGGACGATAAGGGTCGTGCTTAATGTAGCTGCACCATGGGAGTTTTGGGGTATCAGGATGGCCATAGACGCCTTGAGGGGTCACAATGGATTTGACCGCTTCAACGTTGGAGGCCAGAATGAAAACGATGCAGATGCATATTGGCAAAGCATGCAGAAGACGAAATATGCGAGATTTATTCATATGTAAAACTTTCTTTTTTGAATACAAAGAAGAGGTGTCGCGGGCATAGTTAGCCCTGATTCATTTTGTTATCATTTTAAAGAGCGATGTCTGCCCAAGCCTATCAAGAGTATACCAATACCATGTTTGGGCGATAGAGTCAATTTAATTATGGGGGCGTATGAGCGTCAGAGTTTGATTATTACGGCCAACCTGCCGTTTGAGAGTTGGACGGAAGTGTGCGGCTCTGAGAGACTGACCGGTGCAATGCTGGATCGACTGACGCACAGGGTGCATATAATCGAGGCCAATGGTGAGAGTTATCGACTTAGCCAAAGCCGAAAACGCCTTGCAAGACGCAAAAAGACGACAAAAAAGAATTAATATTGACAGCCGGGGCGGTCTCGGCTATACAGTAAAAGGGTGGTACATTTTTGCTCCGCCAGGTGGGACAATTTTACTCCGCCGTTTACATTTGTTATATAGGGCGGATTCAACTCTCAAGCGTGACATAAGAGTACGTTACGCTTGAGGGTTGAATCCGCCTAGTAAAAAAAATGGGTATTTTAATTTTGGTTCTGTTACCCAATATGGCCAAAGTACCCGCGAACGATTACTTGTATTCTATATTCTGATTGAGGATATTTTATAATGGATGCCAAATTCTATTTGCTAACAGTTCTTATCCCCTTGCTATCGCTCCATTCTACTTTGGCAGCGAGAGTCCCAAAGAAAGTTGTTGTCGGGCAGGATGTGTATGAGGCGCCTGAACCGGGGCAGGTCTCGATGGAAGGTTTTTTGGGTAATCGTATGGAGATCAGCCTCCAAGGTCGGCTAAAGAGGCATACCTATCAAGAGGATCGGCTGTTGGCCGGTTTTCGTAAACGTCCCGGCTCTGGTTCGTGGCACAAGTCGTTGAACGCTGCGTATGCCGGTGAGTTTGTTGGAAAATGGCTTCATTCAGCAACGCTGGCGCTGGAAAATAAGCCCAATGACACAGTTCTGGCCGAAAGAATCCAACAAATCGCTAACGGCTTGATGGATTGTCAGATGAAAGATGGTTACCTCGGGACCTATGTGAAGAAAGACAGATGGAAGTCAGAGTTTGAACACGGCTGGGATGTCTGGGTCCACAAATATGTGCTTATCGGCCTACTGAGTTACTATCGTACCACAGGTGACCAGCGAGCCTTGGAAACTTGTCGTCGAGTCGGGGATTTACTTATCCAAACATTTGGAGACGACAAAAGGGACATTGCCAAAAGCGGAACGCATACTGGTTTGGCCTCAACGTCCGTGCTGGAACCGATGAGTCTCCTATACCAGTACACGGGCGAAGAAAAGTATCGTGAATTTTGCGAATATATCATACGTCGGGCCGATGCAGGCCCTAAGCTCATGACTAATATAGAAAATACACGTTCCGTGGCTAACGTTGGAAACGGAAAAGGCTACGAGATGATGAGCACTTATGTCGGGCTGGTGGAAAATTGGCGCGGCACAGGGTTCGAACGTGGCCTCAATGCAGCAAAACTGGCTTGGGAAAGTATAGCCAACGACCATCTGTACATAACCGGCGCCCCGGCTTCAGATCCACATTTCCGCAGCGAACCTATTAATACATCCGGTAAATGTGTTGAAACATGCGACCAGGTCATGTGGATTCAGATGAACTGGCAGTTTTTGCGTGCCACGGGCGATAGCCGCTATGGGGCAATGCTCCATCGTCACATCTACAACCATATGCTCGCCGCCCAGCATCCAGACGGCATCAAATGGTGTTACTATAATCATATGGAAGGTACACACTATCTGCCACCGGAGGGCGGTGATTGGTGGACGATGGGTTATTCCGACGCGATTCACTGCTGCGGCTCGAACGGGCCGAGGGCCATTGCACTTATCCCAACCTTCGCATACATGACCGGCAAAGACAAGCTGGCTATCAATCTGTATGAAACCTCCACCTTCAGGGCAAGCGTAAACGGAATCCCTGTCGTCATTAGTCAGCAAACCAATTACCCCTGGGATGGACATATTGCCATCGACCTTGAAGTTGAACAACCAACAGAGTTTGACCTGCAACTGCTTATCCCCAACTTCGCCAAATCAGCAACGATCCATGTCGCCGGAAAAAAGCAGAACTTACCCATCAAGGCAGGCGAATATGCTACTGTTAATCGGAGATGGTCAGGTAAAACTAAAATCATCCTGAATCTTCCCATGCCCATTGTTGCGCACCAACGTAATGAAAGGTATGCATTATCACGAGGACCAATTATCTTTGCCTTGGAAGAAATCCAGGGAAAAGCTGCAACATTCCAGAATGTAATACCGGATTTATCATCCCCGCAAAAAGCATCCTGGAAACAAGGAGAAACAGGATTTGAAACTGCCAACCAACGTATTTGGGCAATAGAACGCCACCCCATATACCTCAAAGGAAAGAAAACTAACCTTGAAAACAAAACTTCTTCCGGCGAATTAACTCTGGTTTATAGACCTTACTGTGAAGCTGGAACATCTGGACAAACATTCAGTATTTGGGTGCCGATGTTGGTTCACAATAAGTAGACAAAAATTTTGCGCCTATTATTGTATTCGGGCGTATAGTTAATAGGTGCAGTGTTTACTTTGGCCTGCCAACTCTTCGAGATTTCCTTTTCCAGTAAAGCTTGAAGCCTTTCCTGTGCCAGCCGATCAAGGTTGCAGCTTTGGCAACAACAAGAACCGACTTCCATTTGCTGAATACCCTTGATATCCAAACAAGTATGATCCTGTCAATATTTTCAAGTTTGGGCCTTTTGTTTTTGCGTTTATAAATGGCAAGCTGCTGCCTGAGCATGAGATTTTCAAGAACCAGGCTTTTTTTAGTCTTAAATAATGACCAACAAAATTGAAAGGTAAGCAAAACAATATTCTTCAAAGGATTTTCTCCGACAGAATCATAATATAATTGCAATTATAAACGAAACTGCTATTCTACATAAGTCCTTTAATAATAACAAGTTCGAATTATTGAGTAGGACAACTGTTTTTGGGGTATCCTACAATCGCTTGACAAGCGCAAGTTGTCCGATATCCCGGTCCGTCTTGTCATAAAGATGCAGGGAAACAGATGCTGTATTTTCGATAGCCTGTACTGTATGTGATAAAATAATCGCCTTTAGTGGACTGACCTGCGGGGCAATGGTTTCAGTGCGAATGTTTTTCCCGGCAGCATCGAAATAATGTAGCACCAAGCTGCCTTCGTAGAATACACCGAACTTGCCTTTGATCTTGAGGGATTTGCCATTTCGTACTGCGGCCAGATCTTCGCAAACTACTCCCACATCGCTGCAATTAAGAACACTCGTCCCTGCCGGTATTTTGGCTGCGTACCACTTGTATTTATAGGTATATTCCTCGCCTGGCTTGAGATTGGCATAAGGACTGATGACCTCACTTTCAAAATTGTACGGATTGTCCTTGATATCTTCAGGCAACTTGTTGACCTTGCCCCAGGCAACAAATTCACCAAGACCGTTCATCCAGATTTCTACTGATGAGTTGTCGGGGTACGGTTCGCCTGGCTCATACTCAAAGCGATGGACAAAGACATAACCGTCAGTAGCGTCAACCGTTGCGACCCAGCCAGCTGGGCTGTCGATACCGATCTTGCCGACACGCCTTTGATAATGAACTTTCATCATTGAGTTATCATAATCGGGCTTAAAGGACATGTTGTTGACCAATCCATATTGAACCGAATAGCCTTTCGGAAAGATACTGTTTTTGTTTAGCGGGCAGTAGGCCCAGTAATTTTCATTGTGACCTTTTCCATGCCTGTTGCCTGCATTGAATTGGGTGTGCGCCCAGATGCCCCACCTGCGCGGTTTGGTGCCAATGTTTTTCATAGTAGCAGCAATGTCAACACGAGTACTGTTTTCATGCACCTTTATCACCCTTGACAATTGGACACCGCCTCGATGATCCTTTCGGCTAGTCAACCGAATTTCATTATTTCCAAGTGTTTCCATAGCATAGGGCTGACCGTCAAGTACCGGATCCGGCGGGCCAGGCCACTGCTGATCGTTATCCCAGCCTTGAGGCGCAAGCCAGAGCTTATCGCCTCCATAATTGAGCCATGCATCGTCCGGTCCAACACCGCTGACAGGAGGCTCCTGACCATAAAGATCGTCGTTTACAAGGAAGAAACCATAATCGCCTAGCTTGTATTGAAGAACTCTTCCGCCAATTTCCGGAACAACCTGTAATTGAATCAAATCATTGCCCATATATTGCGAGGTCCAACTGGATGTCTCTGTCTGACAACCAGAAAATACAATTGCAAAAGCAATTAATGATGCGAAGGTAACTTTTCTCATTAAATAATCCTTTTCAAATATTACTTCGTGATATTTTTTATAAAAGCCACTTCATCTTCACTAAATGGAGTACCACGTGGGGTACAAATATATATAGCCATCCTGAATTATGCTAACACAATAACAGATAATCCTTGAGAAATCAAGAAGTTATGATACAATTGGCTCATGGAAAATGCGTCGAATCAAAAAACTGCCAACAAATGGTTAAGTATACCGATCATTGCTACGATCACTCGGTTATTGTGCCGTGAATTGACACTCCAGAACGAATATCTCCGACAGGAAAACAAACTTCTCAAGTCCAAGATCAAAAAACGTATTATCTTTACCGACGATGAAGGTTCTTGTCGAAGGGGGCGGTTATGGAAATGCCTGGATCGAGACTCAGCCTATGGGCGGCGAGACGGATGGAAAGAGCGTCTAAGCCAAACGGTCGAGACCTATCCGGTGCTTAAGGGCATGAAGATTCTCTGCGTTAAGCGCGCGATGCCGAAGGCCGCAAACAAAAAGACTAATAAGGCGCCAATCGCGCTGCTGAAAAACCTGGGGTTTCCCACCAACCATGAATGCAATTCCTCGCTGAAGCGCGAGATCTACAACAATGAAATCGGCATCATTGAAGCGGCCACGGGAAAATACACCACGCTCTACAAACCTATAGGCCGTCGCTTCGTCGGCAATATCAACCTCCACTGGAATGCGGACAAATTCCTGTTCACCCAGTCCGATGCAGCCAACTGGAAAATCTTTGAGATGAACATCGACGGCACCGGCATGCGGCAGGTTTCGCGGACGCCGGACGATGTCGACTGCTTCGAGCCGTGTTACCTGCCGGACGGGCGCATTATCTTCAACTCCAACGCTCCCTACCAGTGCGTTCCATGCTGGCATGGCACTAAGCAGAAGTTTGTGGCCAACCTTTATATTATGAATGCAGACGGTTCCGGCATGCGTCGTCTAACCTTCGACCAGGACCACGACTTCCACCCCCATCACGGATAAAATTTTTCTGGCATCGGCATGGAATAACCCCAGGCACAGCAATATCAGCATCTACGTGGGCGACACCGACGACAACGTAACTTTCCTGCATGGCAAGAAAGGTTTCGCCTATCTCGAACCGATCCCGCTGATCAAACGTAAAATGCCGCCCGCTCTGCCCGACCGCGTGGATATCGGACAAATTCAGGGCTTTGCTTGAGACAAATATTGACATACCACCTTGAATATGCTATAACTCATCAAAAGCATAGGGATTTGTATTTGATCGAGTCGAAAATGGGCATTTTGACATTGAGTGCGTTGCTCAATACGCTCAAAATTCCCGTGAACGGTTACCTTTTATCCTTCAACAGTAAAGTTTTTTATGAAATCATTATCATGTTTACTGGTATTATTTGCATTTAGCTGTGCATCTTATGCTGAAGGAGCAAAGCCGCTTTTTGATACGGTCCCAATCCCTCGTATATCACCGATCCCTTCTGGTGTATCTGGCGTGAAAACATTGAAACAAGGCCTTGATGGGACATGGAAGTTCAGTGCGACTGCTAAAGCTGGATTTGAAACGGCCGCTTCGGCTGATGAATGGGCTGATATTAAAGTCCCCGGCGAATGGGCAATGCAGGGATTCGATGTCGAGAAAGGAAAAGCGGCAGGTTATTTCAGAACTTTTACTGTTCCTTCAGACTGGAAAAATAAACGTGTCAAGCTTCGTTTTAATGCTGTTTACAGTGATGCGACGGTTTATGTTAACGGGACAAAAGCGGGTACACATGTCGGTGGATTTACCGCGTTTGAGCTTGATGTCACAGAGCTAATTAAATTTGACAAGGAAAACACTCTAAGTTTAGCTGTAAAAAATGAATCTGTCGCAGATAGCCTTGCCAGCGGCAGCAAATATGCCTGCCATCCGCTTGGTGGTATTTCTCGCTCTGTTTCTTTAATAGCCTTGCCGCAAGTCAATATCAGTTCCCTGGCGGTGCAGACGGTTTTCGATAAAGAATTCAAAAATGCGACATTGACAGCATTAATTGATATCAGCAATGAAAGCAAGATTGATGTTTCCGGCATGAAAGTAAATTTTGAGTTGTCTCCATGGAAAAGTAATAAAAATATAACGTTTGATAATTCTAATATTGCCTCTGAAGTCGTAAAGGCGGGACAAAGTGCTAAACTGAAATTTTCTGCAAACGTTATCAGTCCGAAGAAATGGGATTGCGAAAATCCAAACCTGTATGTATTGACATGCAAATTAATTAAAGGTGGTAAGGTTATTGAGACGGTCAAACAGCGTTTCGGATTTCGCCAGTCTGAGGTGATCGGAAACCAATTATTAATCAATGGCATGCCTGTCAAACTTAGGGGTGTAAATCGTCACGAAGTGTATCCATTAACCGGCCGCAGCGTCCCAAAAGAGATGTATCGTAAAGATATTTTGCTATTCCGTGAAGGCAACGTCAATCATATTCGCACCTGCCATTATCAACCGGACGAAGCACTAATGGAAGCGGCTGATGAACTTGGTATGCTGATAGAGTGTGAAGGACCGTTCTGCTGGGCGCACAATACCAAGGCAGATCAGAAAGTAATTAGAGAAGCAACCATTCGTCAGAATCTTGAGATGGTGGTTTTAAACCGTAATCATCCAAGCATTATCTTCTGGTCGCTGGCCAACGAATCGCACTGGAACGGACACTTTGATGCGTCAGGTAAAGCTGTTGCGGCACTTGATCCGACCCGCCCGCGCACTTTTAATTTTTTTCCATGGGGTTCGGCCGATCGTAAGCCTGATGAACATATTTGCCAAATCGGTTCCGATCACTATCCGGGGTTTGCAGGTGCTGCAAAATTTGCGAACTACCACCGCCCGGTCAGTTTTGGAGAGTTTTCTCATCTGAACGCTTACAACCGTTTTGAGCTTGCGACTGATGTTGCACTTCGTGATAAATGGGGTAAATACTTTCACCAGATGTGGGAAGATATGTATAAATCAAAAGGGTGCCTGGGTGGTTCTATCTGGGCCGGTATTGATGACACTTTTTACTGGGACTTCAAGAAGGCCGACGGCTCTATTGAAGAGCGAACGGTTGGTTACGGCACTTGGGGACCGATAGACGGCTGGCGTCGACGTAAGCCCGAATGGTGGTCTATGAAGAAGACGTATTCGCCTGTTAAAGTGGCAATAAACAAAGAGAAAAGAGTCGGCGGTGAGATAGTCGTAGATATTGAAAACCGCCAGGACTTTTCGAATCTTAACAGATTGAAGATCAGTTGGCAGATCGACCAGGACAGCGGTACGGTTAAAGCCGATATAAAACCCAGGTCCGGCGGCAAACTGGTTATTAAGCCGAAGACTAAAATAACTGCTTCAAGTAAATTGAAACTGGTTTTTGATGATCCCAGGGGCTTTAATATTGATTCATTTCTCCTGCCGCTGGGTAAGGAAGAAATTAAACCAATCGCAATCAATAAAAAAGAGCGATATAAAGTCAAAAAGTCCGGCGATAATATTTTGATTTCCGGAAGCAGTGTTACATATACGATTGATTCTAAAACAGGCTTGATCCGATGCCCCGAGTTTACCGGGCCGCATCTGATGATTCTCCCTGTAAATGGCGGCGGAGGAACTCAAATGCATGGACCGACAAAATACTATGAACCTTTTACCGATACATGCAGCCAATGGAAAGCTGAGTCTGTTAATGCTAAAATAGAAAATGGTTTGCCGATTGTTACAGTGGTTGGAAGCTACAAAGAGGCAACCGGGAAATATGTCTACAACTTTAATGTGGACGGTACTTTTACGATTGATTATTATTTCCAGACCACAGGAAAAGTAAATCCGCGTCAATTGGGGATTGTCTTCGATTTGCCGAAGTCGTATGAAAATCTGAGCTGGAAGCGTCAAGGGTATTGGACAGTATATCCAGATTGGCACATCGCACGGCTGGAGGGAACAGCCAAAGCAAGCGAAGGTTTCAATGCTACACCGGTTGGCCCGCGAAAAAAGCCCGGCCACCAGTGGCGTCACGACCGTACAAAGATTGGCAGCAACGATTTTGCGTCAATTAAACATAATGTGTATAATGTGTCATTGACAAATAGCCGTGGAAAAGGTCTGCATGTTTACGCCCGCGCCGATAAACACACACGCAGCTGGAATAACGGCGATATGATCCGTATGCTGATCGCCCATTACTCCAATGGCGGCGGTGAAAGGTTCCTGCGCCGTTTGGTTAAAAAAGACAATCTACCACTAAGCAAGGGCGATACGGTAAAAGGTTCGGTTACATTGAACGTGAAATAAAGGAAAACTTAAAGTGTCAGATTCGCTGCGTATTGGCGGAGGGACAAGAGTCCTTATACCCGCTCACCACTATTTTTCCACTCTTATGTCACGCTTGAGAGTTGAATCCGCCCTACAATAAAATAAAAATAACAAGACTTTTGTCATGGAGTGAATATGACCAAGAGTGAGAAACTGTTGAAACTGTATCGCCGGGAAGGGACCCTTGAGGTTCCGGTCGGAATGCATTTTTGTCCGTCATTGGAAGAGGAATTTGCCCGCCAATATCCCAATGAAGAAAGCTACCTGGATTATTTCGGTGCGCCGTACCGGATCATCTATGACCCGGGATTCCCGTGGAACTTCGATGCCAAGTGGCGTGTGCCCGGCAGGGACGGTATCGACTGGATGAAGTATTACTGCGAAGATGAGTTTCAGCGTGACAAGAAATTCGATCTGTGGGGGACCGCACATGAGGACGGCTCCGAAGCGGCTAAGCACATGACGCAGATGCACCACCCGCTGAAGAATGCCCGTACGCTTGAAGATATACAGGATTACCCATGGCCGGACTTTACGACGGTTGATTTTTCCTATCTCGATGGCGAGGTCAGGGAGATTCACGATAAAGGCCTTGCTGTTTTCGTCTGGGCCGAATGCACCATCTGGGAGACTGCCTGGTATATACGCGGGATGGACAATATCATGATGGATATGGCGATGGAAGATGAAAAGGCGATTTGGATGCTGGATACGATCACCGAAAAGGCCTGCCAGCGGGCGCGTGCCTTTGCAAAGGCCGGTGTGGACATCCTTGGCCTTGGCGATGATGTAGGCATGCAGGAGGCGCTGATGGTCTCGCAGGAGATGTACCGGCAGTGGTTTAAACCGAGACTGGCAAAAGTGATCGCGGCTGCTAAGGAAATAAAACCCGATATCCTGATCAGCTATCATTCTTGCGGATATGTAACGCCGCTGATCGGTGACTTTATCGAAGCCGGTGTCGATATCCTCAATCCCGTCCAGCCGGAGTGTATGGATTTTAAGGAAGTCTTCGCCGAATACGGCGGACGCATTTCATTTAACGGAACAATAGGAACCCAGCAGCTCATGCCGCATGGAACACCCGAAGAAGTCAAGGCCGAGGTTCGCCGAAATCTCGAGATCGCCGGCGAACAGGGCGGTTTGTTCTGCTGCCCGACCCACATGCTCGAACCGGAAGTGCCCTGGGAAAATATCGAGGCGTATGTTCAGGCTTGTCGCGAGTTCTTGAAGTAAAAGACCACAGGGGAATATATCATGGGAAAAAACGAACTCCTGCAACAGATCGGCAGAAGACTGGCACTTGCCGGTTTTTGGCTGCCGCTTTGGCTGGGTTTCAGGGGGACCTGTGCAGGGGCCATGGCCATCACAACGCTGATCGCGATCTCAGCTTTGCTTCTGTCACGCTAGGGTTTACGGCAATTTCCGGATTGTAACTCATTATCATGGGAAAAATCAATACTTGAAAGAAATGAATTTAATGGTATAATTAACTATTTAAGCAATTTTGTTAACTTATGGAAAGGATTTATTTATGAAGATTGGCAAATACAACCATTTTGGCGTTCCGACAAGCACAAAAAAGGAAAAAGAAACTTATTACGAAGACATGAAAGTCTACGCTACCAGCCCCGATGACCATACCTACGGGGTCGAGTTTTTGCGTTTTGAAGACAACAGCCCGCTGCCTGAGGAAATCCAGACAATGTGCCATGCCGCTTTTGAAGTTGAAGATATCGAAGAAGCGATCAAAGGATACAAAGTTGTCATGGAACCGTTTAATGTAAACGAAACCCTCAAGTGTGCGTTTGTAATGGATGACAAGGCTCTTTTAGAGCTTATGCAGATTTCGTAGTCAGCCGGCAAAGAAAAAAAAAGACTAATAGGTATCACTGAAAACGAAAACCTGTTACATATATAAAAGAGTAGTAATGAAAAAACATGATGCGATATGGCAGCAGCTTAAAGATAAAGATTCGTGTGAGGTGCTGATCCTTGGAGGCGGCATTAACGGGACCGGTCTTTTACGGGATCTTGCGGCCCAGGGGATTTCATGCGTTCTGGTAGACAAAGCCGATTTTACGGCAGGCGCCAGTTCGACATCATCAAGAATGATCCACGGAGGATTGCGTTATCTTGAGAACGCTGAGTTTAAGCTTGTTAGTGAGGCCGTTGCTGAGCGTAATCGACTGCTGCAGTATGCAAATCATTACGTAAAACCTTTAAAGACAAGCATTCCGCTTGATTCGTGGTTTGCCGGTCTGATAAAATCTCCAATGGTTTTTCTGGGGCTTCCCGTTACTGTCGGCGGCAGGGGGGCTTTTGTTGTCGAGATAGGTTTGTGGTTTTATGATTTTATCACGCGAAAAAAGCGGCAGACACCCCGTCATTTTTTTATGTCCAAAACAAAATCCCTCAAAGAGATCCCCGGTCTCAGGTCCAATATCACCTGCACAGCGAATTACTGGGACGCATGGATCAGCCAGGCAGAGAGACTGTGTGTCGAGATGATACGCGAAGGGGTTATGGACAATCCTGACTGCGATGCGATCAATTATGTTACCGCAAGTAAAACATCGGCCGATGAGATAACACTGACCGATACGCTTACAGGTGAAGAAACCGTTATCAAACCTCAGGCCGTAGTTAACGCGACAGGTGCGTGGGTGGACTTTGCCAATAAAGACCTTGGCCTCGATTCACAGTTTATGGGAGGGACCAAAGGCTCTCATCTGGTCATTGAAAACAAGCAATTGTACGATGCACTCGGCGACAGAATGGTATATTACGAGCACACCGACGGCCGTATATGCATTACCTTCCGCTTTATGGACAGGGTTATCATGGGATCTACCGATATTAGCGTGGGAAATCCCGATAATGCGGCATGTGATAATGACGAAATCGACTATATGATGTCAACGCTTAAGGGCGTTTTCCCGAACCTGGAACTAAGCAAAGGCGACATCGTCTATACATTCTGCGGAGTAAGGCCCTTGCCGTCTTCCGGTCTGGACTATACAAGTCGCGTCTCAAGGGCACATCGGATTGAGGACTCGGCACCCGATGAAAATCGCAGTTTCCCGATCTACAGTATGATTGGCGGCAAGTTGACTACCTTCGGAGCATTTGCCCGGCAGACAGCCGATAAGGTTCTCGACAAGCTTGGAAAAAAACGTACAGTCTCTGTTTCCGAGCGTCCATATCTCGGTGCGGTTAATTATCCGGCAGACGAGACTGCAAAACAAGCATGGATTGAAAGAGTCGCATCGGCTAATAATCTCCAGCAGGACCGAGTCGCTGAGCTTCTTGAGAGATATGGAACCGAAGCCGAAAAGATAGCCTCTGAGACAAACAATACCCCTTTAGAAAACCTAGGCGAATATTCGGTTGGCGAAATCGAATATATTGCCGAAAACGAATGTATTCAGCACCTATTGGATATTACAAGGCGACGCAGCATAATTACCATTACCGGCAGGGGGCAAAAACCCGCACTTGAAGAAATAGCTAAAGTAGCAGGAAACATCCTCGGCTGGGATAGCGAGCGTCAAACCAAAGAAGCAGAACAGGCGTTTAATGAACAGAAGGTTTCCTGCTCGTAATTTGTAACAGACATTAAGGAGTTTTGTTTTATGGCCGCGATGACATCGCAAGAAAGAGTAATGACGGTTCTTAAGGGGCAGGTGCCCGACCGTATACCGCATTTTGAGTGGATTATCGATCAACGTGTACGTGAGGTTATTTGCCCGGGTGGATCGATGGAGGAGTTTACGGTGCGGATGGGGCTTGACGCGATGCTGACGTCACCGGATTATACAACCGAACAGCTCAGTCCGGATACTTTCAGAAACGAATGGGGATGCGTTATGGAGAAGGGCGCCGAGCAGCACTCAACTACGCTTGAAGGGCCGATTCAGTCTCTCGACGATTTCAAAAACTACACCCCGCCGGACCCTTACGCGCCGCACAGGTATGAGAGCTTAAAGAAAATCGTCGCCAAATATAAGGGCCGGTATGCTATCGGTGTTCACCTTAACGACGTGCTTTCTGTTCCACGAAACCTGATGGGTTTTCAGCAGCTTATGATGGCGTTCGCCCAGCCCGAACTGATCAAGGGACTCGTGGATATGTCGGTAAAGCTTAACATCGAACTGGCAAAAGAAGCGGCCCGTCTTGGTGCGGACTTTGTATTTACCGGTGACGACTATGCCTCTACCGAAGCGTTGTTTATTTCGCCTGCGATGTTTGAAGAGTATCTTTATCCCGGCCTGAAAGAAGTAATAGCCGGTTTTCACGAGTGCGGTATGCCCGTCATCAAACACACAGATGGAAACATTACCGCGATACTTGATATGCTTATTGACAGTGGAATCGACTGCCTCGACCCGATCGACCCTGTAGCCGGCATGGATATTGCGATGATCAAAGAAAAGTATGGCGATAAGGTCGCGATAAAAGGTAATGTCGACTGTGCCCATACGCTGACTTTTGGATCTGTCGGAGATGTCATTAATGAAACACTCGATGTGATCAGAAAAGCCGCAGACGGTGGCGGATTCATACTCTCGTCGAGTAACAGCATTCACTCCGCTGTAAAACCAGAGAATTACCTTGCAATGATAAACACAATAAGAGCATACGGCAACTATCCGATCAAACTGGACTTTGACTCTTCCGGAGCAGTAGAAGCATTTACATAAGAATCGCTAATCGCTAAAAAAGGATTATTTTCAATGAGCTATTTACTGGGTATCGATGTTGGATCAACGAATTTAAAAGCGGTACTGTACGACTTAAGCGGCAACGAAATTGCAAGTGCGTCAGAGCCGACGCAACGCGTCACCCCAGACGCCGCCCACCCCGACTGGGCCGTATGGCAGCCCGATCAGATATGGGATGGCATCGCCGGTTCCATCAAGCAGGTAGTCTCACAGATCAACGACCCCAAAGAGATCAAAGGCGTTGCGGTTACCGGCATGGGCATGGATGGTGTGCCCATCGATATCAATGGCGATTGGCTGTATCCGTTCATAAGCTGGCACTGCCCGCGCACAAAACCCCAGATGGAGCGATGGCTCAAAACCGTAGGAGCCGAAAAACAGTTCGCAATATCCGGAAGCCCGGTCTGGCCGTTTCACACATCCTTTCGTTTGATGTGGATGAAGGAAAACCAGCCGGAGATATTAAGCAAAACACATAAATGGGTACTCATCGAAGATTTCATAAATCTAATGCTTTGCGGCGAGTACGTTACAGATTACAGCATGGCGTCTTCAACTTCGCTTTTTGACCAGAAGAAACAGCAATGGTCAGACGAGTTGATCGACCTTGCCGGCATCGACAAAAGTTTGCTCTGCGACGCAAAACCGGCGTCCACTGTGGTCGGCTCAGTCCATGACGGCGCATCGAAAAAAACCGGACTTGCCAAAGGCACCCCCGTTGTACTCGGCGGCCACGATTACAGTTGCGGATGTCTTCCAACCGGAGCGTTTGTTCCCAATGTCATCCTCGATGTGATAGGCACATGGGAAATGATCGTCACAACGTTAGATCAGCCATTGCTTGACATCTCGCTTTGCAATGCCGGAGCGTTAATGGATTCGCATGTAGTTAATGGCAAGTGGGCGATAATGGCAGCTGCTGTTGCCGGCGATATGACCGAATGGTTCAAATCGCAGTTTGCGTATGAAGATGTAAAACAAGCAATCGATGAAAAGAAATCCGAGTGGCATTATCTCGTCGAAAAAGCCTCGGCCAGCCCAACCGGTTCCAACGGCATTTTGTTCTTGCCGCACATGCTAGGCAGCTTTAGCCCCATCATCGACGCAGAATCAGCCGGGGCATTCATCGGCCTCAGAAACAACCACACCAGGGCCGACATGTTCAGGGCAGTAATAGAGGGAGTCAATTTCCAGTTCAAAGATATTATTGACAGTATTCAGGAAAGTCTAAGCGAAAAACCAGAGAAAATTATCGCAATCGGCGGTCCGACAAGAAACGATTTATGGATGCAAACCAAGGCCGATATAGCCTCAATGGCCGTAGAGATTCCCGATGTCGCAGAACCCGTCACACTCGGCGCGGCAATGCTAGCCGGCATAGGCGCCGGAGTCTACGACGACCTGCAGCAGGCTTATGAGGCAGTCAGAAAGAAAACCAGGGTCGTTGAACCAAACGAAAAAGAACACTCAAAATATGTTGACATCTATCAAAAATACAAAAAACTATATCCAGCACTGAAAGGAATTCGATCATGAATAATGTACTGATAACTCCGAGAAAATACGTACAAGGCCCAGACGCGTTAAAGGAAATTGGCTCTCTCATTTCGATACTTGGCAAAAAACCTATCCTGTTGTGGGACAAAACGGTAAAAGGTATTGTCAGCCAGACGGTTTTTGACAGCCTCAAGGCAGCAAAGATCGAGTATGTAGACGTAGACTTTCAGGGCGATTGTACCCATGGTGAAGTCGACAGAATCGTTGGGATCATCAAAGAATCAGGTGCGGACATCTCTATCGGCTTTGGCGGCGGAAAGACGCTCGATGCAGCAAAAGCAGCGGCGATAGAAACAGGTCTTCGTATTGTAACCTGCCCGACCATCGCTGCTACAGATTCGCCAACCAGTGCGGCGACCGTATGGTACGATGACGATGGTAACTGTATAGGATTCGACTGCTGGTCGTTTAACCCCGACCTGGTGCTTGTAGATTCTGGAGTGATCGTAAAAGCCCCTGCCCGCACACTCGTCGCAGGTATGGGAGACACGCTCTCGACCTGGGTCGAAGCCAGAGTCGCACTAAAAACAGGAGGCGGAAACCTCGCAGGCGGAAGATCGACAATGGCCGCAATGGCTATCGCAAAGCTCGGCTATGACATTTTGATGGAACACGGAGTACAGGCAAAACTCGCCGCCGAATCAGGCGCACTAACCCCATCGGTTGAAAAAGTTATCGAAGCCAATATCCTTCATTCCGGCCTGGGCTTTGAAAGCGGCGGACTCGCCAGCGCACACATGATCGCAAACTGCCTGCCCTCGTTCAAACAATGCCGCCATCTCATGCACGGCGAAGAAGTAGCCTTTGGTATCGCCGCCCAGCTTTGCATGGACAAGGCAGTAACGATGGAAGAAGTCTATGAAGCTTTCGATTTCATGATAAGCGTTGGCCTGCCGGTCACTTTCGCAGAACTCAATCTTGATGGTGTCCAGCGCGAAAGCCTAAAGACCATCGGCGACGTATGTGCCGGCGAAGGCTCACTCTGTGTAAGCCATTGTTTCGAAGTAACCAGCGAAGCAGTTGTAGACGCCATGATCGCCGCCGACGCCCTGGGACGCCAACGCAAAGAGATGCTCTCAATCTCTCAATAGCCCTCTAAATCCATGGCAGTGACCCTTTTAACCAAATCAACAACACTGTGGACGTCAAGCTTGCCCATGATATGGCTTCTATGAACTTCTACTGTGCGTATTGATCTGTGTAGAATATTCGCTATTTCCTTGTTGGCCTTGCCCTGTAAAACCATGCTTAATATGATCTTCTCTGTTTTTGTAAGGTTTTTACCTCTGAGGAAATTGTTCGGATCGTTCTGCGTAATAGTTGATTGAGCGAGCGATATGAAGCTTTCCATATCCAGAGGTTTTTCTACAAAGTCGACTGCTCCGGCCTTAACTGCCTTTATAGCAACCGGCACTTCGCTATAACTGGTTATTACAAGTACCGGCACCCATGGAGCGATGCGCTTGATCTCATCGAGAAGATCCAGGCCTGTCTTTCCCGGCATTACTACGTCTGTTATGAGTAAATCGCAGTGATGTTGACGAAAATGTTTAAGGCAGTCGTCGACATTTTCAAAGCATGTACACTCAAACCGTGCCTTCTTGAGATACACGCATAATGAATCTCTGATACAGGAATCATCATCTACCACAAAAACTTGAGGAGTAGTTTTATTAGCCATATTTCTAATCAGAATTTAGTATCGTGCTGTAATTAGCCTTCTTAAAAGCAAACCTTTAGAAAACTGTCAGAATATATCTGCTTGTTCATAAGCATCTCAGCGGTAGCAACTGCATTCATCAGCTCAGTGTCGAGTACATCGACAATTGCTGAATCCGCTCCACGCGAGATTGCCATTGCAAGATAAATGCGATTGATCAAACTTCTCTCGCTGGTTCCCTGAGAAAGGTTTGACAGTCCCATTGTTATATGCGGAGCAGGGTCGCAAAGATATCGAATTTGTTCGATAGCTGCGAGAATGTTTTGCGGTTGGACCTGGGCATTAGGTACATTAACCGGCAAAATGATTGGGTCAATGAACAGCTTTTGAGTATCAAATCCTTTTTCCATCGCCTTTCCTACGATCTCGGCTGCAATCGCAACACGTGAATCAGTGTCCTGCGGCACGCCGTTTTTGTCCATAGTTAACGTGATGACTGAAACTTTAGGCCCGGCCTGCTGAGCAGCTTCGATAAACTTATCCAGGATCTCTTCGTCGTTCTTTTTGTTCAACGGGCTGGAGTTAAGCAGAACCCCATTGTCAGGATTAACCACTTTAAGGCCCGCCTGGATAACGTTGAATTTTTGCGAATCCAAACAAAGACTTGCCTGGCAGGTTTCCTGGATCGCTTCAACCAGCCATTGCATGGTTCCCTCTTGATCGGCCGCAGCGGTCCCAACATTTACATCCAAATATGCCGCGCCTGCTTTAACCTGACCTGCTGCCAGGTTCTGGATGACTGTTTTATCTTTATCCGCGATGGCTTGCTTGACATCTTCGAACATTCCATTGATTCGTTCACCAATAAGGAGCATTGTAACAACCTTTCTTTTTCTAATATATTCGTATACGTAAAAATTATTTCCAGATTTGATTAATGAATTTCTTTACTGTAGCAACTGCTTTGGGGTGACGCATTCGGACAATATCTACGCCCGCCTGGAGCAGACAAATCGCCGTTGCCGCTTCCCACATTGGACCTCTGTCGTCGACCGGGCCCCATTGTTCTGCGTCCATCTTGGCTTCTTTA
This sequence comes from Planctomycetota bacterium, assembly GCA_019456225.1. GTDB lineage: Bacteria > Planctomycetota > Phycisphaerae > Sedimentisphaerales > Anaerohalosphaeraceae > VRUI01. Next base: position 29,574 of record VRUI01000041.1, read on the forward strand.
ACCCGCCATGATTCGTATCCTGCGTCGCAGATTGCCGGCATAGCCATCATTTTATCGCCGCCCAAAGCCGCCATACGCTGACGTTCCTGAATCGAGTATGCATATTCAATACCATAACCCAATGCGCCGGTTGCCTGGAACGTCACTATCTTTTCGAGTGGAAAACCCATGTCAGATGTCAGGATATTAACTTGCTTTGCGATGTTAATATCCAGAGGAGCCTTGGTAATAAGGTGATGGCCGTCTGCAAGGGCAATCGCGGTAAGAGATTTGTAATTATCCTCTTCGACCGGTCCGATCAGGCAGTTTTCGCCTTTTGCCGCTTGACTAACCATCGGCAGGATTTTGTTGTCTTTTTCATTGTTGCCGCAGCCCCACAGCACCAGCGGTACCCCGACAGCAGCGAGTACGTCCTGGGTAACTTTAACAGCATGTCCGCCGTCTTTGTCGCCGGTGTCCGGGTGAATGCCGTCGAACGTCAGACAAATCATGTCTGCACCAGATTCTTCGACGCATTTCTTCGCCCAGTCGGCCGGACTGTCCAACACGCCCTCGTAGCTCTGTGCCAAAACGTCGGGCCAGGTTTCGGGCCTGGTGTCTATAACGTCCATCGCGATAACGGGTTTTTGCCCCGCATCGCTGCTTGAACCGCCATAAACAACATTTGTTGAGCCGCCTATGGTTACTGTTGAAGTCCGAGTACCGCCCGATTCTTTTGTTGCTCCGAGCGTAACACGATTAACCGATCCGGCAAAACTATTTGTAATTTCGGGTACTGGCATTTGAGATCCTCTTATAGTTTAAATTCACATTATTGTTTCAGCTTAAATTAGTCCTGAGTATTTCCTTAACCGCAAGAAACGCGGGGTTATCTTTATCAAGATCAAAAATCGTATTGCTCTGCCTGGCAATATCGTAAAGTTCCTGATCGAATGAAATACAGCCAAGCTCGTCTATACCGTCAATCGCGATACCATTATCCGCTCTGTTCCATATCACGCCTGACTGTTTGATTTCTATCGGCAGGTTACTTACAAGACCTGCAATCCTTTTGGCGGTAACCTCTCCGATAATGGTCGGTTCGGCAACAATGCAGAGCAGGTCAACATGGTTTGTCGTCCGCCGTGACAGATGTTCCATCCCGGCTTCATTATCCAGAATAACAAAGTCATACGAGTTGCTCAGTTTATCGATATACCGCCTTAAAAGGTTGTTTGCCGCACAGTAACACGAAGGCCCTTCAGGGTGTCCCATAGTCAACACGTCAAACCCTTTAGCCTCGGCTACGATCTTTTGGATACCGTATTCAAAAAACCGTGACCGATCCATGCCGTCATTATCTTTCTTATCTCGTGTCAGATCACGAATTTCCGCAATCGTTCCCTCTACCTCTACGCCCATCGTCAGGGCAAGGCAGGAATTAGGGTCGGCATCAACGGCAAGAACGCTTCCCGCCGACTGCTCGACCAATGCACGTACTATCATAGACGAAATGGTGGTCTTACCGGATCCGCCTTTACCGCTTATAGCGATTGTTGTTGCCATCAATTTACCTTACTTAATATCTAACCGTTCGCACCTAAAGAACAACGAATAGACACGAATGATTTATCTTAAAAATAATAACTCGTAATACAATCTTGTACTACGTTGTTGTTGTTTTCTCTTTTAACTCTTTTTTATCTTTGTTTTTAATCCGCGTAATCTGCGAAATCCGCGGATTAATTCTTTTTATCTTTTTCTTTTATTAGTGTTAATTCGTGGTTCCAATACCGTCAAATTCTACGCTTGGAAACAGAGACAAATCCGTGTGCGGAATAAACTTTGCACGGACAAACTCTTCCATGTAACTTGCATCACTCATTAAATCTACATACGTCATGCTTTGAGCGATCGTCTCGCATGTTTCAAACGATTTCCTGCTTAGCAATGCCTGCTTTGCGCCGGCGATGGTCGTATTGCCCACAAAATGAATTCTATCTCTCGACACATCAGGCAGCATCCCAATAACGATTGCCTGGTTGATATCAAGAAAGTTTCCAAATCCGCCGGCGAGATACACCGATTCAAGGTCTTCCGGTTCAAGCTGTGTCGCCTTGAGCAATGCACGTATAGCCGAAAACACACCGGCCTTTGACCGAATAAGATTATCGATATCCGCCTGCGTGATCACAATTTCCGAATGTTCTTCGGATGGAGGCGACAGTTGGAATTGCAATCCTTCGTCTGCCTCTGTCAATCTTTTGTCATCACTTTCGTAAAAACGCCCGGTCCTGTCGATCATACCATGTTTATACAATTCGGCTAGGACGTCAAGAAGTCCCGACCCGCAAACACCTATCGGATGACCGCCGCCGATAGTATCAACTTCTATCGAGCCGTCTTCAGTAATTCTAAGTTTCTCGATTGCTCCGCTGCCGGCTCGCATACCGTGTTTAACGCCGCTGCCTTCAAACGCCGGCCCTGCCGAACTGGACGCACAGATTAGCCACTCTTTATTGCCAAGGACAACCTCGCCGTTGGTACCTATATCAGCGAGAAGAGATATCCCGCCCCCGTTATTCATACCAGTCGCCAGAACTCCGGCGACAATATCGCTTCCAACATACGCCGCAACTCCGGGCAGACAATACAGCAGGCCCCGTTTGTTGATCTGAACGCCTGCTTCGGCGGCCCTTATAGCCGGAACAAACGCTGCCGATGCCGCAAACGGTTCTCTGCGAATGCCCGTCGAATCCAGGTTTAGCAGAAAATGCACCATCGCCGTATTACCGGCACATACGCATGCAGTAATGTCCTGCAGATCAACCTTTTGCCTGACTGCCAGAGTCACGATCAAATCGTTGACATCATGGACAATCCGATTTTGCAGTTCATCGAAAGCATTGTTTTGCTCACCGTAAATAATTCTGCGAATATAATCTTCGCCAAAACTTATCTGGCTGTTATACGTAGCCTCAGTATCGACCGTTTTGCCGATGGTCAGATCTATCAGATGGGCAACTACCGTAGTGGTACCAAGATCAACGGCAACAGCGTAATTCGTCTTGCTATGGTCGCCTGATTCGATATCGACAAGCTCCAAAGTCCCGCCTCTGCTGCCAACAGTAACCGTTACCTTATAGTCGGTTTTTTTTAATTCCGGCGAAAGTTTTTGCAGTACGCGAAACCCCGTTTGAATTATCGGGGCATCAATGCTTTCACGAATCCCGAGGTACAAACGTTCATGGTCGGCTGTATGGTCCTGTATGCTCGGCGGCGGCAATTCAAGATATATCTTTTGAATAAGGCTGTCCAGTTCGAGGGCGCCCTCATCCGTATCGCCCCTGATATCGCCAAACCGTTTTGCATCGCTGTCTGTAAGGATCTGACCTGCTTCAAGGCGATGCCACTTTGGGACTATCAGAGTCATGTCAGACAGCACTTTTGTCTGACACGCCAGTACAATACCTTCGCGAATTTCTTCCGGCGACAACAAACCCGTAGGCCTGCTCTTAAAATGCCCGTCGCTGACAACCACTTTGCACTTACCGCAATACCCGTCTCCGCCGCATACGCTCGACAGGTACACACCGACCTTATGAGCAGCTTCAAGGACAGTGCTGCCCTTAGCTACTTCGGTCTTAAGTCCGCTAGGCTCAAAGCGAACAACACATTTTTTTTCTACAGATTTCACCATTAAACAGCCTCGGCCGAAAGGCCGAATCCATCATTATACATTAGACAATAATCATTATACATTCTCAAACCGGCCTTCTGGCCGGTTTGTTTACTTCCATACTTCCTGCAGGTATTTAGCCAGCATTGAAGACTCTCTCGGTCCTACCATGATCTCCCAGCCGGTAGCCTCTTCAAGCTTGCCGCTCATAACCGCGACATAGCCGGGGATTATCAGTTTACGATGTTTGACCTTATCTTCGACGCCGAGTTTGGTTATCGCATCGGCGACGGCTTTTTCATTGAGTTTGTCACCGGAATACGCGGTCAAGACACTCGTGCCCTCAGTATCAACAACGATGATATAGCACGGAACTCTTGACGCCTCGACATCCGATTCGACGGTGTAATAGGTCAGCGAGAAATTCGTTGTAAAGATGACCGGAGAATTCTCGTCTGGCTCGCCGATTTCATACATTTTCGGTTCAACCTGGATAGGCTTCTGCGGATCGCTGTAAACGTTCATCACAGCAGTAAGCATTGGCAAGAGCGCGAACGGCTCAACTGTATCGAGTATCACAATGCCGCTATACTTGCAGGCAAGGGCAATACCAGAGGCAGACTGCTCGGCTGCGTCACCTTCGCTAACGACTGAAAGTGTCGGATAACCCAAAGGCCTGAAAACTTTCTTAAGCGACAAAACACGTGCCTCGGTCAAGGATCTGAGTTCTTGTTCCAGACTCATCCCTTCAAAGGAAAGTACAATATCTTCAACGCCTAGTCCGGCGAGTTTTTCTGTAAGGTCTACAAGGTCTTTAAGCGAGCTTGCTTTAGCAACGACAGGACATTTGCTGTCGTTTGCGATTTTTGCCATTGCCTCTGCGTTATCAGCTGTCGCCGATGCGATCAAAGGTTTGCTGGCTGCTGTCTTGGCAACCGCAGCCGCCATCGCGTCGGCGCTGTCGGAACAAAGGATAAGTGCCAGATCGCTCGACTCATCGGCTTTTGCCGCCGCCGCCGCAAACGCATCAGCATCTCCGCTGTCGTTTACTACCGCAATAGCCCGGACACCGATCTTACATCCGACCCGCTCAAACTGCAGGCCGCTTACAGTGTCTATGCGTTTTTGCAACTCATCGCCGGCCAGTTTATCCGAGACGGTTACAGCGATAATCGTAGGGCTGTAAAATTTCTCGTCATGACGGAACAGGACGGTCTCCTGACCTGCCTGGACCTGGGTTTCCCCGGTCCCGAAAGTTATCTGACGCATTGGCGGAGCCGCAGCCGCAGAAAGCGATTCTTTCGCCTCGTCAGAAGCACAAGGGCAATCGTCCAGTTTGGCCTTTTTCTGGGCCAGTTGCATTGCAAATGCCAGACATGTCGGCTTGCCGCATTTTTTACAGTTTGTTTTTGGGAGAAGTTTAAAAATCTCTAGTCCAGTAAGAGCCATAACCATTTCCTTTTCAGTTACGCGGATTCAACCTGCAAAGCAAAGCCAAATCCAGTATTGTTATCCTGTTAATATTAACATTTTAGTTTCAGTTACTTCCACAAGTTAACTTCAACTTTCTATCTGCCGCTTGTCACTTTTTACCTGTCACTTGTCACCAGTTTTAGAACATTGAGTCCATAGTCATCGCCGGGTGACCGTTTGCGCTGATCACTTCGACAACTTCTTCTTCGGTTACCGCATTTGTCTCGTCAGCTATCTGGGTTACGAATTTTTCACCGTCGAGTCCCATTTCATTGGCCTTAGCGATAAGTTCGTCTTTGATCTCTTCTTTCAGTGCGGCCGGCATCCAGACTATACGTTGAATTCCGCCTTCCGCCGAGATGAATTTTTTCGACGCGATGTAATATTTCGAATGCCCAATGAATCCCGGCACCTGGTTTCCGCCGCCGACGGTTCCTGCCAGTGTAGAGAATTTCATGCCGCAAGGAGTCATGTCTGCAAACTCACGACCGACGATCATGATCCCGTTAGTCGACGGCAGCAGGGCGGAGATGCACTCAAAACAACCGCAGCTGGTCATAGGGTCTTCGATCATTGAATACGCGCTCATCTTTTCGATCTTACCCTGCGAAGCCGAGTTTATAAACTCATTGACCTTTTCCCATTGGCCAAGCTTGTTATCGACAGGTGCTCCTTTGCTGATAGGCTGGTTAGGCCCGGTAGGTGTTATTTCAAACGCCGCACGTCCGTCAAGCCACGTATAAGCACCGCAAAGACCGCTTCTTTCCGGGGTGATCACACACACGTGTGTCGGGGCAAAACTCTGACAAAGCGTACACGAATAAAACGTATCGACACTTTCGTCCGTCATGTCGGCAAGCCTTGCATTGCGAGCAGTATAAATCGCCAGTGCTTCTTCACGAAGTTTCAGAACCTCTTCTTCACCCGTATAGATTTTGACCTGCACTTTATCGACGATAGCTGAATACTGGTCATGCAGCATTCCATGAAGAATAGTTCCGAGATGGGCGATCTTAAAGCCTGCTTTAACCGCCTCGATACCCAGACGTACCCAGATAATGTCACGCTGGCCCATGTGCCAGATTCCCGACGCTTCATTGATGAAAGTATGGAACTGTCTTTCGAGAACAGGCTCAAAATCAGACTGCATCTTTCTGCCCGAAACCTCAGCAACAATAGCAAGAGGAAGTTTTGCTCCAACTTCGACAGAATCAACCTCAGGCCCGAACACTTCAACCTTACCGTCTTCAACTTCGGAATTATCAAGCATCTTAAGCAATTCAAACGCAGGTGTCCTTTGGCCGCCGAATTCAACGTACATCTCATCCTTGCGAATTCTTTCACCCTCAAACGCCGGGCTGTAAGCTACGGGGATATCTATTTCAGATATCTTGATCTTAAGACCGCGAACTTCGATACATTTTTCAACAATGCTCTCATGAGGAATATTAGAAACGACATGTTCGTATGTACATACGCCGGTCGGAAGGATTTCCGGAATATCGGTATCGGCAATTACCGGGAAGCCAAAGTTAATAGCACCCGCTGCCGTAGCATACCATCGGTCGGTTACTTCACCCAAAGCCATTACGAATGCGAACACCCTGTCTTTGTTATAGATAAGATTGCGATGGAAATCGCCGCACTGAACACCGCCAAAACTCAATGCCGCCCTGGCCGCAAATCCAAGAGCGTATACTGCTGCTGTAATATCTTTGCCGAAAGGAACAAGTCTTGTTTCCCAGCCAAGCTGTATCCCGCCTTCGACGAGCTGCTCGGACATTGTTGTGCCGTTAGTTTCACCGGCCATGAATACGTACAGGCTTCTTTCCTGGCATTTCAGGGCAATATCGACTGCCGTTTGAACATCCGGTGCCGCACCTACGATAGCCGCAAAACCCGGAGCAGAACCGTCTACGAACTGAATGCCTCTTTCGCGAAGGATCAGGTCGTCGGCAGCACCAAGCCAGATACCGCTAACAGGATCAGGCCCAACAAGGTACTTGCACGCTTCGATAATTTCCTCGGCGAACAAAGCTGCCATACCGGCATCGAGAGCAGGGCCCAGATACGGAGTCCACACATTTTCATCGACATGCGGCGGAAGCAGACCGTCAATCTCTACGAGGACTGTTTCCATATCGGCGACAGTCGAAACCTCAATCCCGAGCATCGAATAAATAACCGGCAAACAATAAGCGGTATTTGGGAATTCGACCGGGCAATCTTTACCTTTTTCTTCAATGACCTTAGCCAGCATTTCGCGGGCCTCGTTGGCCAAGTCATAAGCACCGCGGATAGCGGCAGAAGCAATAATTCTTGACATATGATAAATCTCCTATTCTATTTAAGGTCGGCGATTATTATAATTCCAACGCCCGACGTTCTTCCATTGTGTAAAGTTTTCGTTCCTGCTTATCGCTTAATCCGAGCGCGTCGCGTTTGCTTTCGATATGGGCCAGCATCAGTTCAGCTGCCTTGATAGGGTCATTTTCCAATCCCCACTTACCGCCGAAATCCTCTTCGATTCCGCCAAGCAGGTAATTAGCAACATTTTCACTGCCCATATATTGGAAAAGGTCTTCGCCAAATATGACATACACGCCGCTGGCGACAAAATACTGACCGATAGCCGTTGCTTTTTCGGTTACCGATTCCAGACACGCACCTGCAAGAGGCAGTTCGCTAAGATCTTCGCCAAGTCCGCCTTCAGCAACAATCTCAGAAGACGCCACAAGAAGTCGGCTGTTGTCAATACAGCTGCCGCATGCAAGGATCGGAGGCATACCGACAGTTTCGCAAACCTCTCTAAGCCCCTCACCAGCTAATTCTAACGCTTCCTTCGGGTGGAGCATCGCACACTTGCCGCATGCAACTGTTGCACATCCGGTAGTGAGCACAAGCACGTTTCGTTTGATCAATTCTTTGGACAATGCGATATGCGTTGAATCCATAGGCACCTTAGGATTGGTGCAGCCAACGATAGCAGCGATACCCCTGATCTTGCCGTTCATTATGTTATCGTTTAAAGGCCTGTAACTTGCCCTGAACCTTCCGCCGAGCATATATTTGATCGACTCGTTGGTAAAGCCCATAACACCGGTTTCTTTTTCTTTGGGAATGTTAACATCGCCGCGATTCTTATAATTATCAATCGCCGCAATCACCATCTTTTTGGCCGTTTCCATAGCATTTTGTTCATCAAACGGAATATGTTCAACTCCAACCATTTCCGCCTGATGGGCAGTTGTAAACAGCTTCGTGTGGAATTTTTCCGCTACTTTGCCAATACCCTGCATAACGCACTGGACATCGACAGCCATCATTTCAATAGCACCCGTCGCGATAGCCAGTTCCTGACACATGAAATTACCGGCAATCGGCACACCATGTCGAACCAGCATTTCGTTTGCAGTACAGCAAACGCCTGCAACGTTGATTCCTTTAGCACCTGCAGCCTTGGCTTTTTCAAGTATCTCAGGATCGTTAGCCGCATCGACCATGATCTCGCTCATCAAAGGGTCGTGACCATGAACAATAATATTGACCTGATCGGAACTGATAACGCCAAGGTTTACCTCGCCTTTGCCGGGTGAAGGTGTTCCAAACAAAATATCCTGCAAATCGGTCGCAAGCATCGACCCGCCCCAACCATCTGCAAGTGCGGTTTTGCTGGCATGCCTGAGTAGACTCTTGTAATTCTGGTCGACGCCCATTGTGCTTCGATGCATCGCCTCGACAACTTCGCGGTCAATGGCACGGGGAGTAACACCTTGTTTCTCCCATATCTCCTGCCGCGGCTTTGGAGCACGCTTAACCATCAACTGGGTGCCTTCGCTTTTTCCGAATTCGCCAAGAGCGATCTTACCGACATCCTCAGCAATTTCATTATCGCTTCGATCTTTGGTTTCGACCTCAAGTTCCTTAGCCAGAACATGCAGTTTAACGCTGTCCTTAATGCGATAATCTTTCGCTTCGCCACGTGCAGCTGCAAGGAAAACCTCGGCAACTGTTCGCCCATGGTCGCTATGTGCGCTAGTACCGCCGGCTACTGCCCTGAGAAAGGCGCGGGCAACTATCGTATCAACATCCGCCCCGCAAACTCCGTGAGAAGCCTTCTTAGTGATGCGGCACGGTCCCATAGAGCATATACGGCAGCATACACCGCTTTTGCCGAAACCGCATTGCGGCTGCTGCTTTTCAAGCCGGTCCCATACGTTCTCAATACCGGCTTCATCCATAACATTTATCATCTTCTGTGCTGCTTTGTCAACACTACGTTTTTCTACATCCATAAAAAACCTCACTAATAATTTAGTACAATCAAACTATCCAAAATTTAAACTTAGTCTCGGCCGTAGGCCGCATTCGTCATTCGTCATTAACTTCTAACATATCAGTTAAAGCACCTTTCGCACCTCTGAGTTTCTCAACAAGTTCGGGACAAGCCTGGTAAGCACTTTTACGCTGCAGGTCTGCCTGCTGGATTTCGTTGGAATAACCGATATCTGCCAGAATGGGTAAATCCTTCAATTGTGACTTCACTTCTTCAAACTGATCGGCATTGGTAACCTTATTAATAATTGCCGCGATATATTTAACACCAAGCTGCTTTGCCATCTGCGTTATATTTAAGGCCGTTTCAATACTCCGGCTCCCGGGCTCAACTACGATGACAAGAACATCAATGCCCAGAATGCTGGCTCTTCCCATGCATTCAACCCCGGCATCAAGGTCAACAAAGATAACTTCCTGACGGTGCAGTATCGTATGACTCAGCAAAGCCTTAAGAAAAGCCCCCGCAGAGCACGCACACCCTTTACCAGCCGTCTTAATACCACCAAGAACCAGCAATTTAAGATTATCATCCCCAGCCTCTACGCAATATTCGTCAGGAAGGTCGCTAACTTCCGGATTAAGCTTAAAATAAGCACCGGTAGCATCACGCCCTGTCCCGGTACGTTCAGCTATCAAAGAAGTCATCTCGATCAGAGGTTTGGGACTTTGTTCGTAGGGTATGCCGAATGCATTGCATAAATTCGTATCCGGGTCCGCATCGACTGCGATAACGTCCAGTCCATCCTGAGCAAATAACTGTGCCAGAACTGCGCAAACCGTCGTTTTCCCTACTCCGCCTTTACCGCCTATTGCTATTTTTACACCTGTAAACAAACAAACACCTTTATGTAATTTATACGTAGTTGAAGTATCGTGGAAACTACGTACCATTATGGATAAAGTTCTTAATATTGCTATTGTGGTAAATACTTAATAATAACTAACAAATCAACTCTTGCTGAATCTGCAATAATTAAAAATAGAAGCATTTTGCTGCAAAAAACAATATAAATGCCTGATTATAGAGCATTATTGACGGTTCAGACAAAAAAAACAGCAGGTTTGCGTTGCTTTCTTCTACTTTAGATATACCAACTTGACAATTACAGCTATTGCCGAGTTTCCTATTGTAATAGTAGTAATTCGTAAACACAAGGACAATATGATATTTTGAGTTAATTATTGAGAATATCGATTCTTAAGAAGTTGACTGGATAATAGCGTCAACAACCAAATTCACAGTCGCCTGTAGTGAGTCGAGGGGTAATTGCTTTGATACTGTTTCATCGAAAAGAATTGATGCCCTGGCTCTGAATTCATCATCTCTGGCCCAAACAATAAACGTAATCTTAACCCGCGGAAGTACTTGCAATTCAATCGAAGCATCGCCAAAATCACATTTTTCAGCCCCCAAGCCCTCAATCGCCGAATAAAGCAGTTCAGGATTCGCCCCGAACACATCTTCCAGCTTAGCCGTCGGCAGAACATGCGGACCGCGGAAAAAGAAGGCTCCCCCGGGAAGCGACTCAGCTTTGACCGGTTTTTTTGACGGAGGCAATTGACTCGAGTTGATCAGATAGCTCAGGATGCAAAGCTGCTCGATAAAACCAGCTTTTACACTATCAGTTCCCGGTTGCAGCCGAGAAATATCCCTTTTCTCCATCTCAACCAAATACTCGCTCTTTAGCATTGTAATAATATGGCTGTCAGTCTCACAGCAATAGCTGCATATCGCTCTTTCGGCAGTATCCTGCCGGTCAAGTTTTAATAATTGATGCCAAAGTAATTCGTGAAACATTTCTTTCCTTTCTGATAAGCCTGCCGGTGTATCTTACCGTTACCGGCAGTATTTTACCAGAGTTTACTCAATTAATATTTATACTCTTTGCATTGAAGAACAATTTTTGTTGAATTTTCGTAGTTTTATAATACAGTACATTAAGTTTTAATCTGAATCGATATTTTTATTGAGGGTTGACTCATGGCAAAGTGCCCCGGTCAGGATCAGAGATTCTGGAAACCGAAAGATATTTTTGAGATCAGTTGCCCCGACTGTTCCACTGCGATAGAGTTCTGGAAAGACGATCCGCAGGTCAAATGTCCCGGCTGCCAAAAGATGATTACAAATCCCAAGCTGGATATTAGTTGCGCCAAGTGGTGCAAATATGCCAAAGAATGCCTGGGCATTTCTTCCGTTAACGCCGATAGCGTTTTGTGCAATACCCTGGTTGTTGATATGAAAAGCATATGCCAGAACGACCGGCAAAGGATAGATCATGCCTCTGAAACACTCAAATACGCTGAGATGATACAGCCCCAGGAAGGCGGAAATCCACTCATAGTAAAAGCGGCCGCGATTCTTTACGATGTCGACGCGAGCGCAAATCCCGACGATCCCAATAGCCCCATCCTTGCAAGGCAAGTATTAGTAAAGCACGGAGTCGATGCTGATCTCATTGACAATATTTCTCAAATAATCAACGCCTGCCGCAACGCAATTGAAGTTGACTCGGTCGAATTTAAAATTGTCGCAGATGCACATCTCCTTGCGATATATTATGAAAGATTTGCCGGAAAAAGCAGAAAAGAAATCGAAGAAGCAATCGACAAAACATTCAAAACTCAGCAGGGAAAGCAATTAGCAAGACAGTTGTTAATAACAACTTACACATAAGTCTCTTAATCGCAGTAACTTATGTCCCTTTCTCCAGGTTTTCGGTCAGTTTGAGAAATAAATGTATCAGACCATGCGTTGTATACTATTGTCGTCTTTGCATTTTAAATCCAGAATCGGAAAATTAACATGAAAGTATCTTAATACACTATTGACGGGGAGTATCATATGAAGAAGTTGACAAGGTTAACAATTATTGCCGTTGCTATTATGGCGGGAATCGGGGCGTTCGCATCCGCTGCTGAAAAATATGATGTTGCTGCCTTTTATTGGCCGTCGTTACACTTCGATGAGCGTTGGGCGGAGTTTTTTCCTGACGGCAGTCAAGGCGAATGGGAAAGCATCCGCAACTGCAAACCGAAATGGCAGGGCCACTGGCAGCCTCGCGTACCTGCGTGGGGATATTTGATGGACAACGACCCGAAGGCGATGGAAAAGAAGATTGATGCCGCCACCAGCCACGGTGTTAATGTGATGATCTTTGACTGGTACTGGTTCGAAAATAAACCGTTTTTGGAAAGTGCGCTCAACGACGGTTTTCTTAAGGCAAAAAATGTAGACAAGATGAAGTTTTATCTTATGTGGGCCAACCATGATGCTGAGACAGCCTGGGACATTCGCCGTTCGCACAAGATGGAAACTATCTGGCCGGGAAGCGTCGATCTGCCGACATTCAAGACGGTAGTGGCGCGCGTGATAAAGAAGTACTTCTCCCATCCCTCGTATTATAAGATCGACGGAAAGCCGGTGTTTTCTATTTACGATATGAACAATCTGATCAAGGGCCTTGGCGGGGTTAAACAAGCAGCCGAGGCGTTGGATTACTTTAGGGCTGAGGTCAAAAAGGCCGGTTTCCCCGGCCTGCATTTCCAGATGATCTACTGGTCAAGTGTTCCGAAAATCGACGACTCCGGTTTTGCCAGTGCAAAAGGTACCGCCGCAAATACCATCAAAACGTTTAAGGTAGATTCGCTTACAAATTACCAGTTCGTTCATCTTTCAAGACCGGTTGCTGACTATGTCAAGTGGGCCGACAAGGCTCTTTCAAACTGGCCGAAATGGTCGAAGGATTTTGACGTACCGTACTTTCCGCATGTATCGGTCGGCTGGGATAATAATGCCAGGTTTGTTGCCAAAAGGGGAGCGGTGACCGAAAACGTTAACCCTCAGACATTCAAAAAATACCTGAAAAAAGCCAAAGCCTACGCCGACGCTCACCCGGACCAAACCAAACTGATCACCATCAACGCATGGAACGAATGGGTCGAGGGCAGCTATCTAGAGCCCGACAAGCGATTCGGTATGGGGTATCTCAAAGCTGTCAAAGATGTTTTTGTTTCGTCGGGAAAAACCCGGGATGCCAAGACCGACATTGCAACGCTGGTAAAGGATAAAGTTGCGGCCCGGCCAAATGTCCTGTTTATCGCTATTGACGATCTGCGGCCGGAGTTGGGATGTTACGGAGCCGATCATATTAAATCGCCAAATATCGACAAGCTTGCATCCCGGGGGATCGTATTCAATAGAGCATACTGCCAGTTCCCTATCTGTGGAGTCTCTCGTGCAAGTCTCTTTTCCGGAATGCGGCCTACTGCTAAACGTTTTAGTACATTCAATAACAGCCGGGTTGACAGGGATACTCCCAATATTCTTACCTTACCCGCCGCTTTCAGACGCGCCGGTTATCACACGGTATCCAACGGGAAACTTTTTCATCATCTCGACGATACAGCCGGGCAAAGCTGGTCCCAGCCTCCGTTCTGGCTTGTTCATGGTGATAAAAACAACAACCACCTTACATTTCATGACAAGGAATCTGCGAACTTTATTCTTAAAAAGAGGTTCAACTCCCAAAAAGTTGGTTAATTTATCAGGCTGCGAAGGCCTGTTTTACTTTTAATGCGAAATATTTTGAGT
>VRUI01000042.1 GCA_019456225.1 Planctomycetota bacterium
TCGTGCACAGAACCGCTTGTAATGCGTACAAAAGTGGGTATAGAGCCTTTCAGGTCCATCAGCGTATGGAGCTTTACTGCACTTTTGTGCTTGCGATGCTGAGCCCAGGGAAACAGTGACAGGCATAAATCGATAACTGTTGCGTCCAAGGCGTAGACGGTATTTTTCAATGTAATGCCGAAGTCTTCGTCGGCATAAAGTTGCCTTGCTTTGGAAATCAGAATTTGTGCAAAGTCGTGATATATTCGCCAATCTCTTTTTTCGTTGGTGTTGGCTAAATTGTTCCGAGAGACTTTCCCACGGAAACCGCAATGATAGAGTTTTTGCTGGAAAGCTTTTAAACAGATTTCGATATCCCTTAGGCTTTGGCGATAAGTTAGCTGGGCAAAAGCCATGGTTAGAAATTGGTCGAAACATGAAAAAGATTTGACTCGATAATTTCCGTTGTAACGATTGACGCAGGCTCTGAATTGATGCTTTGGAATGAAATCGAGTATTTGTGAAAACACTAATCGTTCCTTGTACATTGGCCATAGTTCTCCTAATAGACGATAGTAATATATCGCTGTAGGATAACAGCCAGTTCAAGTCGATAACAGTTGTTTTTTGTTGTAACATCATATAGTTTAAATAGTTATATTAAAAAGGTCCCAAGTTAATGGGACAGTACTGAGTCAGATTCTGTAATGAGATGCTACGATATTTGGGTCGATAGGGCAATAGGTGGTAGTGGAAAACTGGTTCTCTGGAAATTATGGTGGGTGGGGTGGTGAAATTGGTAGTGGTCGTCAGAAAAGGGGAGAAGGAAGGATTTAAAGTTCTTTTTGAGAGAGAAAAGGGGCTAAATCTTATAACATTCCTTATAACATTAGCACTTTCAGACACAAAAAAACCCCGTTATCAATACGATAACGAGGCTTTCCAATAGTCCCAAGGGGATTCGAACCCCTGTTGCCGGGTTGAAAACCCGGTGTCCTAGGCCCGACTAGACGATGGGACCACTTAATTTTTTGCGACTACTCCATTGTGATTGCTTCAACGGGGCACTCGTCTACACATACTGCACAATCAACACAGTTATCTTCATCAATAACGGCTTTGTCGTCTTCCATCTTGATAGCTTCGCTTGGGCATGAATCAAGGCAAGACTCACAACCGGTGCAAGTATCGGCATCTATTTTAGCTGGCATAATTATATTCCTTTCAAAAATACATATGTTTCAACTGAAGGCGAGAGCATACAAAAAAATCCCCCACAGTTCAATAGTTTTCTTTGAAAAATTGCATAATTATTGAAAAAATCAACAAAACCTCAAATCCTGTCGGCAATTCTGCCCCCCCCCCCGATAACCCGTTGGCGAATATCCAGCTCTTTATTTGCTTTTTAACAGCGACTCTGCAAGCCGCCGAACATTCAAATCAGGGTCATTTTTCGCCTTCCACTGCAAAACCGGCAAAAATCTGTTTCCCTGGGTAATGGAAAGCATATGCAAAGCAACCATTCTTACGGGCCACTTTGAATGGTTGAGATTCTCAGAAACAACCTTTGTGATCTCAAAATCCACCGGAGGCCGAAAATCAAGCAAATGAGATATCCCCGCCGTCTTTATCATCCAGTCATCGTCGGCAATATTTTTTCGGATCGCACCGGTCAAAACAGACCGCTGAACAGGGACAATACGATATTTACCACCGAACCGGTTTTTTGTATACTGCTCGCTGAATAGCCCCGTAAACAGCTGCCCGGACCGAATCTTCTGCTTGAATCTGCCTTTTGAAAGTTCGTTCAAGCTTCTGAGCAGATACCTGTTGTTAACCTTGACCCCGGGGCGACGCAGCTTCTTGATAATCGGACCGACCCCTTTTACAGAGCTTGCAACATTACCCTTCTGGTCGACAACAGGGTCAAGATAGACTGTAAATTTGATCTCCACAGATGCCTGCGGACTGGCCCCAAGGATCCGGCGCAAACTACCAGTCATCACTTTAAGCGGAACCAAAATATGCCCGCCTCCTTTAATGGGCGAACCGGGGCGGATCTTTTTCGATATCAGTTCATGGATATTTGCCTTGATGTCACCGCTTATCTCCGCGTCAACACGAATATTCCCCTTGAAGGGCCCCTTATCAAAGATCACCAGCGGCTCAGTCCATTTATTAGATATCAAAAGCTTTACCTCTGGCTCGGTCCCGAAAGAAATATCCGTACTTGCCATAACGAGCCTGGCCGAAATAATATCCTCCTGACGGACAAATTTCGGAACGATGCCGCCGGGAAAACTCAACTTAAGAGCCTTGATGATCTCTCCGGAGTTATCTATAGCTTTATACTCTGCTGACAAATCCTTGAGTAATTCTTTAGCCTTATCGGCAACGAAAGAGCGCTCTGACATTCTTACTGCATACTGTAGTAATTCCGCTGCACTCTTGGAATCTCCTTTTCGAAGTTCAGCAAGAGCCCTCCCAAGAGCGGCAATCTGGTTCACCTGATAAAGAGGCGTCACCCGGCCTTTCCTTTTGTTCTGATTTTCCGTCAGTAATAATGTCGCCCTTTCGAGCTTTGGCTTGTCATCTTCCGTGGAAGCGGACTGCTGTGCAATCGTAAACCCAAGCATCGCTTTTGTATCGATAGAATTGGGGTCATTGGTATAAGCCCTGTTTGCCAACGTCATCGCTTTTGCCGGATCAGGCGAAACAAAGCTATAGAACCACGCAGCCTGCATATCATTGACATTGGAAGAGTTCGGTTCCGTAGATTTAATCTTATCCTCGATATTTGCCAGTATTTGCTCGCCAAGAGCCTTGTTAGACATTTTAAATGCGGCTTTGGCTGCGATCGATTCAAGCTTGACGTCAAAATAACCGGCGTCTCTGGCAATGTTCAGAATCTTTAGACACTCTCCATAGCGTTCCTTTGTACAGTAGCTCGAAAAAGCCCACGGAACATAGGCCGAAGACTCATAAGCCTCATCGCCTTTGAGGTAGTGATGAAGTTTGCTCCAGTGCTCGTACCCCTGACAGGCAACATCATGCAAACCAGCTCTACCGGCATACACAGCAAACAGTAAGGCTAAATCGATATCCATTGGACTGGCCGTCATAGAAAATCGTATATTCCTGACATACATAGAAGGCGGCATTGACCTGCCGGCGTACCTAAATGTCTTTGAGAGACTCAAAAACGCTTCGGTGTTATAAGGATCATGCCGGACAGCTTTCCTGAAAAGTGAATGTGCTTGGACAGCACTGCCGCGAACACCCTTGACGGCCAGCAGAAGACCCAACCGTGTTGACAGATCGGAATTAAGTACAAGGTTTCGCTCGCCAACCCTACTCAAAAGGTCCGAAAGAATCTCCTGATGCTCATCACTGGAATCGTCACCTTCGAGAAAATGCGACACTGCCCTTCCGGCAACGAGGATATCGGCATCTCTGCCGCAATACCCCTCAAACGCACGGCGGATCCATTTATCATATTTATCATCGCCAACGAGCGAACTGGCATTAAGAATTGTTTCATTGACCTTAGCTGACTTCTGATCGAGTTCTGAGGCGGCGACAAGAAAAACCATCGCCTGCTCAACCTGCTTGGCGCTTGCCCCGCGCCTGTTCAATATCTCGAAACCGATATCATGAAATAACCCCGCGACAAACTGAGAATGGAGTTTTTTGCCCCGATCAACCTCATCGCCGCAAACGAAACCAGTACCGCAGCAGAGCAGTAACAAAAGGATTGATAATAATTTAACCCTCAAAAATAACATACTTTTCACACCCATATAACCTAATCACCAATGTTGCCCCCAGCAAACATAAACCCATAATACCAAGAAAACCAGTAAAAGTCAAGAATCAACTCATTCCATCGGTCATTTGGTATCTTTTTTCCGCCGAACAACGAGCGAAAGGCCTTCGTTTCGCATCAAAACCGCACAAGTATAGTAGATTACTACCGAACAAAAAACCACCGCGATAAGCCGCAGAATATCAAACTTCAGTCCGCCGGCCCCTTTTGGAAGGTTACGCATCAGCCAGAGCACTCCGCCTGAAACGGCTGCCATCAAAATCGTCGCCGCCACGGTCTTCAAAACAGTCGCCCCCAGACCCTGCATAAACGAATGCCCGATCCGTTTGCGAAGCGCCGTCACAAGAATAACAACCTGCAGATATGAACAGATCGCCGTAGAAAGAGCCAGCCCGCCGGTCCCCATAACCCAGATCAGCGAAAGGTTAAGCACAACATTGACGCACACAGCAATTATCGCACTGTACATCGGCGTCTTGGAATCCTGCATCGAAAAGAATGCCCTGGTCAATATCTGCTGCGAAAAGAAACCGCAAAGCCCAATCGCATACCACGAAAGCGTCATCGCCGTAACTGCTGTATCGGCACTGGTAAACTTACCATGCTCAAACACTGCAGCAACTACCGGACGGGCAACCAGGATCAACCCCGCCGTCGCAGGCACCGCCAGAAACGCCGCCCCGCCGATCCCGCGAGAGACTGTCTTTGCCAGACCGTCATAATCCTTCTTCGCCGACATGGCGCTCATAACCGGAAAGATCGCGGTGGCAAGCGATATCCCGAAAACCCCCAACGGAAGCTGATACATCCGCTGAGCATAATAAAGGTTGGAAACCGCCCCCCATCCCAGCGGATAACCGTCTTCACTGGAAAACCCCAACGCGATAAGATCGTCGGCAAGCGTATTGATCTGCGTAACGGTCAGACCGATTATCATCGGCCCCATCATTATAATGATCTTTTTGAACGCCGCCGAATGAACATCCCATGCGGGCGCAAGTTTGAAATGAGCTTTGCGCAGGGGCGGTATCTGGATACCGATCTGAACCAGCCCAGCGAAAAGAACTCCGCATGCGACGAAATAGATCTGCCGGCCCTGTTGCATCTTGAAAACCCCGCCCGAGAGAAACAGGCAGGATATGATTATGATATTAAGAACGATCGGTGCAGCCGCCGGAGCCGCAAAATGCCTGTTTACCTGCAAAATCCCCGCAAGTATCGCCACCAGGCAAATAGCTATCATATACGGAAGCATCACAGAGCAAAGCTTAAGACCGACGCGGGTGCCCTCATTGGCGGCGAAAAACTTATAGTAGACCCAGACGAAACATTCACCGGCAAGGACGATCGACAAAAGCAGCACCGCGACTACTGTAAGGACAGTGCACGCAAGCCGCCTTGCCGACTCGGGATCTTTATGGAGCTGCTCGCTGTAGACCGGGATAAACGAAGCTGCCGCCGCCCCCTCGCCAAACAGACGTCGCGAAAGATTCGGAACCTTAAAACCCATAGTCCACGCCGTCATCAACCACCCGGCACCAAGAAAATGAGCAAATGCCATATCGCGCAGCATACCAAACACCCGACTAAGAGCGGTAAGACCGGCAATCTGACGAAATCCCTTAACCATAACAAACATCCCTGAAAACAAACAAAACAACAACCGCCGGAAATTATAAGCCATTTCATAAAAGAAGTCGATTAATAATTCTAACAATACAAGAATTTAAGGCACCAAACAAAAAAAGGGCCGCAAGCAAAACCTGCAACCCTTTAAAAATTTCAATTTAAGCAATAATGCTCTAAGCCGTCTTGTGATCGAGGAACCCTTCCAGCTTTCTTGACCGGACGGGGTGCTGTAGTTTGCGGATCGCCTTGGCCTCTACCTGACGCACACGTTCGCGGGTTACTTTGAAGATTCGGCCTACCTCTTCGAGAGTATAAGTATACCCGTCGCCGATTCCGTAGCGCAGTTTGATGATCTCTCGCTCTCTGTATGTCAGCGTCTTAAGCACATGCTCGATACGGTCTTTCAGCATTTCCTGCGTAGCCGACTTAATAGGCGAATCGACACTTTCATCTTCGATAAAGTCGCCGAAGTAACTGTCCTCGCTGTCGCCGATGGGCCGGTCAAGACTGAAAGGATGCTTTGAAATCTTAAGCACGCGCCGCGTCTCCGAAACGCTCATCTCTGCTTCTTTGGCGATCTCTTCGATAGTAGGCTCGCGCCCAAGTTCCTGCAGCAGATTCTTACTGATCGTCCGCAGCTTGCTCATCGTCTCGATCATATGCACAGGAATACGGATCGTCCGCGCGTGGTCTGCGATCGCACGAGTGATCGCCTGCCGAATCCACCACGTAGCATAAGTACTGAACTTATATCCGCGCCGATACTCATATTTATCAACGGCCCGCATAAGCCCCGTATTGCCTTCCTGGATAATATCAAGAAAACTAAGCCCGCGGTTGCGATACTTCTTAGCGATAGAAACCACCAGCCGCAAATTACCGCCGGAAAGCTGCCGCTTAGCCTCTTCGTACTCAGCATAAACAGTCTCGATCACACGCAGCCGCTTATCAAGCTGCTTGGGCGTCTCAAGCACAAGATCCTGCATACCGTTGATCTCCTGCTTCATAACCTCGATATCCTCTTCGCCATAATCCCGGTTAGGGCCGGCCTCGATAACACCTTCGATCTGATGGACCTTCTTCTGGATACCCTGAAGTTTAATCATCATAGGCTGGATGCGGCTGGTACGCAGACTAAGCTCTTCAAGCAAAGTAGCGATCTTACGCCGATTCCTGTGTATCTGCTTAACATCTTTCTTAATAACCGAAATATCGTCGCACTTCAAAGTACCCGCAAAAATCTCAGCATTACGCTCAAGCAGCATCCGGGCCGTTTCGAGATTCAGAGGGAGTCGGCACTTAACAACACTGCGAATAAGGTTCTCTGTCGTAGACATCTTCATAGTACGGTCGAAAGGAAGCAGCCCTTCATGTACCTGCTGCAAAATCTCCATGCAGCTCTGAGCACAAAAATCATTCTCCAGAACCTTACGCCGAAATGCCAGCCGCGTAAGCTCGATCTTACGGGCAAGACTGATCTCCTCGCTGCGCTTGAGCAAAGGGATCTCGCCCATCTGCGTAAGATACATACGAACAGGGTCGTCGATCCGCTTGGCATCGGCATCTACAAGAGTCCCTTCAAGTTTCTTGTCGTCCTTCTTACTCGTCCCAAGCTCGGCCTTGGATTCATCCTCGGCAAAATCACCTTCGTTCAGCTTGGCAACGTCGGCTTCATCAAGGATCTTCACACCAAGCTCATCAAGAGTCATCAACAAGCTATCAAGCCGGTTAGGAGTAACAGCCTCATCAGGCAGCCGATCGTTCATCTGCTCGTAAGTGAGATACCCGTTCTTCTTACCCATCTCAATGATCAGCTTGATCGCATCGGTAACCGCCTCTTCAGCAGCAGCGGCAATAGCCGCACTCAGGGCAATGTCTTCGGCAGAAGGAGCAGCTTCCCCGTCGCCGGCGCCTTCGACCGCGGCACCTTCAACAAGCTCCTCGTCGACATGTTCATCGGTTGTGTCAATATTGGCAGCCGCATCTTTGGAAACACCCGTATCAGGTACTGCAGCAACCTTTTTAGCTTTGATTTCTTTTTTCTTGTCTGACATAAATAGCCTTCAAAATTCCATTTCTATCTTTTTCGTTAACACTACAATTAAGCATTCGTCATTCGCCGATGTTTCGTAACACTGCGAAGATACTCGTCCTCATTTTCACTTTTCATCGCCTCTATTTTTCTATTAAAACGGCCCTCATGCATATAACTTTCAATAAATGCAAGAGAACCCTTAAGCCTGTCTCTAACATCGCCCTTGCTATTGGCAACTTCACTCATCCCAACAAGAACGCCCGATGCTTCGACACTTTCGATCCTGCCTATAAGCTCAAGCAGATCGAACTCGCTGCCGGAACCAAGCATCTCAAACAGGGGCGAGGCGATCTCACGCAAAACAGGCACACTAAAATCTGCCGCCTTCATAACCGCCGAAACCTTGTTATATAATTTCGGAGCACAAACCAGCACTTCGATTATCTCATACTGAGCCTTGGCAAACTTGCCCTGCCCAAGATTAACACTGACAACCGTCTGATCCCGTACTGCGTAACTGGCATTACGAGACGCCCTGCTGTTCATTTGATGGATAAGACGCTCGATACTCGCCGCATTCATCCCGACGATCGACGAGAGCTTGCTGATGACCAAACCGCGTGCAAGGTCATCGATCTTGCCGCCCTGCATACCGGCAACAACAGTCCGAAGATACTCTTCGACTACAGCCTTCTTATCGACAATATTATCGCTGCCTTCAAGACCGCCAACAAGCCGGGCCCACTTAAACTCCATAACATCGTCGGCGCTTTCAACCATGGACTCAAAAGCGGCGCGCCCCGAAGAAAGCAAATAATCACAAGGATCCTTACCGTCCGGTGCAAACGCCAGCTTAATATCAATATTCTCAGAAAGACAAACCTCAAGCGCCCGGTTCGCCGCCGACATACCCGCGACATCGCTGTCAAAAACAAGAACGATCCGCTTGGCATAACGCCGCAATATCCGAACATGGCCAACCGTCAAAGAAGTACCCAAAGTAGCGACTACATTACTGACGCCGAACTGGTGACACATAATCACATCGGTATAACCTTCAACGACAACAGCCGTCCCGCTGGACGAAATCTCATGCCTTGCCTTATCAAGCCCGTACAACGAATAGCTCTTATCGAAAAGAACCGTCGCCGGCGAGTTCATATACTTAGCCGGATCATCGCCAAGCGTCCTGCCGCCAAACCCGATTATCCTGCCCGTCACATCAATGATCGGAAACATCAGCCGATTGCGAAACTTATCATACATCCCTTTTCCGCCGTCGCGGCTGACCGCGACACCGCCGTCAACCATCAAAGACGGTGGGATCTTCGTCCCGCCGGCCGCCTTGACAAGCCCGTCCCAACTGTCGCGGGCAAAACCAATACCCCACGCCTCAACAGAATCTTTGCTGATCTGACGCTGCTCGACATACTTACGAGCCGACTTGCCTTTCTGTTCGTCCTTATAATTGCCTACCCACTGCTTTTGGGACCACTCATTAAGCCTGGCAAGAATTTTAGGATCAATATCCTTAATCTCATGCCCGGTCTCGCTGCTTATACGCCTTCTGGGGCGTTTTACGTTTTCAACCTTGATCCCGACCCGCTCGCCAAGCCGCTCGATCGCCTCGGGAAAACTCAGATTTTCACGCATCTGAACAAACTTAAAAACATCACCACCTGCACCGCAGGCAAAGCACTTAAAAAGCTGCTTAGCCGGGCTAACATACATACTAGGCCGATGATCCTGATGAAAAGGACAAATACCGACCCAGTCCTTACCCTTGCGTACAAGATTAAGGTGTTCACCCACCAGGTCTACAATATCAGTAGCCTGGCGTATCTGGTTTTTAACGCTTTCATCAAAAATATCAAAAAACCTCTATCACTTACAAATATAACGAAAAAACCAGTCCGCAGGATGCACCCTGTCCGCACTGTATTAATCTGAAAAAAATTGCGAGAAACCACGCTTAAAGAAATAAGACCTGAAAAGCCGTAAAAAGGTTCCATTAAACCGACGCCCCCACAGCAATAATAAAAATCACTAATAAATAATAAATCGAAAAGGGTCGTACACTAAAGTATAGCCAAAAATAGGGAAAAGTCAAGTCAACTGGCATGAAAACGGCCTTATCAGTGTTATAAAGCCGAATAATTAAAAAGATGGACACCTGGTGGACAAGACACAGCCTTACTACGAACAAAGACCCTGCAGTTGCTCAATAGTTAGATCGGCCAGGTGGTTTGACGTCATTTCACAGAATGGCTCCAGAAGTTCCTCCGGATATGTATTTGTAACGCCGATCCGCCTCATTTTCGCCGCCCCTGCCGCCTCGAGTCCCCAGTGCGAATCCTCTACTGCCAGGCACTGATGAGGTTTGATCTCTCCATCGCAGGTACTGTTGAGTTTCTCCAGGGCCAGAAGGTACCCCTCAGGGTCCGGTTTACCCCTGGCAACATCGTCAGCTGCGACGATAAACTCAAACGCATCCGAAAACCCGCTCATCGAAAGCATTGTTTTGATCTCTCCGATCAGTGCACCTGAGCAGATCGCCATTCTGATCGAATTTTGCCGAAGCATCCCGATAAGCTCCGCTGTCCCATCGATGATGGAGCTTTCACTGATCGCAAGTTTATCAAAGAACTCGCCCTTTCGCCTGATCAGATCATCATAGTCCGAAAGCCCCATCCCGAGATTATAATCCTTATTGATTACCCGAACACAGTCCTTATCGCTAAAACCAAGATAATCGGAATAATACTTCTCTTTGCCGATCACAACACCATGTCTTTCGAGAGCAAGGTTGAAAGCCTTCAAGTGCAAAGGCTCAGAATCAGCAATAACCCCATCAAAATCAAATATAACAGCCCGCAACATAATAAATCTCCAAATCAAATACTAAATTCTAATATCTAAATCCTAAACAAATTCAAAATACTAATTACCGAAATCCAAAACCCCATTCTGCCACAGTCAGAAATGTTTTGTGCATTTGAATTTAGATATTAGTGCTTGTTTAGGATTTAGAATTTAGTGTTTAGTTATTGACCAACAAGCACACAAACAAAAAAACCCGCCAAAGACGGGTTCCATTTTTATTAATTAAATAGCCTCGGCCGAAAGGCCGAATCCAAAATTAGTAATTAGTAATTCGTAATTAGTAATTGCTTTTTACAACTCCTCCGGCACCGGCCCAACAATCGCCTCGTATGCACTGAACGTCGACTTATCCCCGCTGCCGATAGCATCGAGTTTGGCCAGCATCTTCGGGTAGTTCTTCGTAACATACCTGAAAGCTACGATCTTCTTACGGTCGACCATCTTCATCGTCTGGCCCTTTGCGTCTCCGTTATCGGCAACGGCTACGTCCATATCAACCTTACTGGACGCCTGACCGCAGAACAGGAAGCTGTTAACCAGGTAGATTCCTATATCGACGATATCCTTGGCATAAAGATCCATATATTCGATGCCGTTATCCTTAACGAATGGTACTCCCTCAAAAAGCTTATCGGCAACTTCCGAAAGGATATCAAGCAATTCCTTGACACTTTCGTCATATTCCATTGCCTTAAAGTCTTCCAGGTATTTCTCAAGCGTCCCGCCGCAAACACCGCGTACAGCCGCGACGCACTGAAGCTGGCTGGTGCCTTCATAGATCGTCGTGATCCGCGCGTCCCGGGCATACCGCTCACACGGATAGTCACGCATAAACCCGCTGCCGCCGAGAACCTGAATGGAATCGTAAGCGACATAGTTACACATCTCCGAGCAGTAGTACTTACTCATCGGGGTGATCATAGACGCCACTCTTTTGATCTTGCGGTATCTCTTCTTGATCGCTTTGGCCTCAGCTTTATCCAGTGAAGCATCTTCAAGTTTCCTGCCAAACCCAATTTCAAGGTCGACGATCCGGCTCGCTTCATAGAGCAATGCTCTCGACACTTCGATCTCGATCTTCATATCGATAACCATATCGCGAACAGCCGGAAGTTTTTCGATCGGCACACCAAACTGTTCCCTGCTCGCCGCATAGTCGCGTGCGACGCGGAATGTCGCTTCTGCCAGACCGAGCGACTGACCGGCGATACCGATCCTTGCACCGTTCATAAGAGCCATTACATAAGTAACCAGCCCGCGTTGTCTTTCGCCGATAATCTCACACGGCGTATTGTCAAAGAAAAGCTCGCAGGTCGGCGAACCGTGAATTCCAAGTTTGTCTTCGATACGGCGAACACTAACTGTCGGCCCGGGCTCGCATACGAACAAGCTAAGTCCAAGCCCGCCGTTTCTTTCCGGCTCGCTCTTTGCAAGAACAAGCAGAACCTCGCCACAGCCGTTGGTAATAAAACGCTTAACCCCGTGGAGGATCCAGTTACCGTCATCGTCCTGGAAAGCTTTAAGCTTACAAGCCTGCAGGTCCGAACCGGCATCAGGCTCGGTAAGAACCATGGCCCCGGTAAGTTCACCTCTGGCAAACTCGTGGAGATACTTCTGCTTGATCTCTTCGGACGCGAAGAAGCTGATCGTTCCGGCGATCCCCTGCAAACCGAAAATATTCATAAGAGAAGCATCGCCGCGAGAGACGATCTCGATCGCGCTCGAATAGATTGTCTCAGGGAAATTAAGCCCGCCAAACCGATGCGGAAGCGTAAAGCCCATAACGTCAGCCTTAGCCAGCGCATCAAGCGACTCGGCAATACCGTCGGCATACTTGACAGTGCCGTCTTCAAGATGAGTCGTACCCTGACGGTCGATATCCTCGCCGCGGGGAGCGATGAAATCACCGCTAAGCTCGCCAACAGAGTCAAGAACCATCTTATAGTTCACAGCCGCTTCTTCACCGTCGACAGGTGCGTTATCAAACTCACCGGCAAACTTAAAACCCTGCTCAGCCAACTCAGCGAGTTCGCCAAGATCCATGTGCTGCAGCAAAAACTGAATATCTTCATTATCTCTATAAAAATTAGCCATACTAAAAACTTCCGTAATAAATTAAACAGCCTCGGCCGAAGGCCGATTCCAAAATTCGTAATTCGTAATTTGTAATTCGTAATTGATTTTAATTACACTTTCTCTTTAATCGCATTGATCATCATAGGAATAACAACATTCAGATCGCCAACGATCTTATAATGAGCTATGCCAAAGATAGGAGCATCCGGATCGTTATTGATCGCGATGATCTTTTTGCTGTCGCTCATACCCGCCATATGCTGGATAGCCCCGCTGATACCGGCGGCGATATAGAGGCTCGGCCGAACTGTCGTTCCCGTCTGTCCGATCTGATGATCGCCGTCGATAAACCCGAGGTCCGACGCCGCGCGAGTCGCACCAGGAGAAGCGCCAAGACAATGGGCAAGATCCCAGATCAACTTGAAATTATCCTTACTGCCGACACCCGCCCCGCCGGCTACGATAACACGTGCAGCCTTGAGGTTGACTTTCCTCTTCTGGCGATGTTCTTTAAGGATCTCGATAGCCATATCATCAATACTGATCGAAATATCGCCTTTGACCACTTCTGCCTTGTTAGCCACATTCGGTTCGGGCATTGGCATAACACCTTCACGAACTGTCGCCATCTGCGGCCAGCGGTCATAGTTAATGATCGTCGCGATAATATTTCCGCCAAACGCCGGACGAATCTGCAGAAGCAGTTTTTCATAAGTCGTATTGGTTTTCTTAACCTCATGGTGACCGATCTGCAGATCGGTGCAGTCAGCGGTCAGCCCGGCCTTTGCCGCACTTGCAACACGAGGAGCAAGATCACGCCCGCAAGCGGTAGCGCCATACAGAACGATCTGAGGCTTATGCTCTTCGATCAGCTGACAGATAACTTTTGTATAAGTATTAGTCTGGTAGTGCTCAAGATGAGGATTCTCGGTAAGATAAACCTTGTCAGCGCCATATTGACCAAGCATTTCGCAAAGGCCCGAGACACCGTCACCAATAAGAACCGCACCAAGCTTAACACCAAGCTCATCGGCAAGCTCTCTACCCTTGCTAAGCAGCTCGACAGGCACATCTTCCAAAGCAGACGCATGCTGCTCGGCAAAAACCCAAACCTCACCCTGTTTATTAACTTCAATCATACTAAAAATCCCTTATAAAATAAAAAGCCTCGGCCAAAGGCCGAGTCCTTAATTCGTAATTAGTAATTCGTAATTATGGCTTTAGCCAATTGTGTGTTCGACAATCAGTTCATGGATCATCGATTCGATGCCCCCTTGATCTGGCTGGACTTCTTTACTGTCTTTTGCTTCAAGCACTACGCTCATTATGCGGTGAACCTTTGTCGGCGAACCGTCTCTGCCGCACCACTGGCGGTCGGCTTGAAGAAAGTCAAGGTCCCACTGCTCTATCAGTAAACCCTTTTCCTTCAAAGAGTTACATTTTGCTTCGGCAAGTTTGGCCTTTTCGTCATCGCTAGCATCGGCATTATCAGCGGCAATTTGGGCAGCAACTTCGATGGGACTCATCGCTTTTTTATACTTCATCATTTTCCTGCCAACACCAACGCGCGGGTAGTTTGCTTCTTCGATTACGGTTCCCAGAACCGGCAGAGCAGCTTTTACCTCTTGCCAGCCGTTGCCTATGTTTCTTTTGGCTGTCAGGGCACCGTCCTTGATGTCTATAAGTTCTTCTATATACGTCACTTGCGGAATCCCAAGCTTTTCGGCTAGCTGCGGGCCAACCTGGGCAGTATCGCCATCGATAGCCTGCCTGCCGCACAGAACGACATCATAATCCATCTTTTTGACAGCACAGGAAATGATGTAACTCGTTGCCAGCGTGTCACTTGCGGCACATCCGCGGTCGGTGATCAAAACAGCCTTATCAGCCCCGCGATAGAGCGACTCCCTTAAAATTGTGGCCGCAGCCGGCAGTCCCATGGTAACTACTGTTACAGTGCCGCCGAAACGGTCCTTTATTTCCAGCGCAAGTTCGAGTGCGTTTAGATCTTCGGGGTTGAAGATCGCCGGTAATGCGCCGCGGTTTACGGTGCCGTCTTCGTTCATCGCCTGGCCCGTAATTCTTTTGGTATCAGGGACTTGCTTAACAAGTACTACACAATTATATCCCACTTATTAACTCCTTGTGAGCGAAATTTCGGTTACTGTTATTTAGACAATTTGCACAGTTTAGCTAAATTGAACGACATGTCAACTAAAAAAAAACAGTTTAAATTCAAGACATAAAGACATTATAGATATTTCCCACCTGTGGTTTTGGGGCAAAGTATGGCTAAAAAACAGCCGAAAAACTTCAAAAAAACTCAAAAAAACACTTATATTGAAATTTTTCACCAAAAATGCGCGTTTTTGAACGTTTTTTGACACCTAAAAAAGGGGGAAACTAAATTCAACAAAGGTAGTATACCTGCTTTACGGGCATAGTGACAGGTGACAAGTGCGAAGGTTTGAAAGTAAGAAAAGTTTGAAATGTGCGAAAGGTGATAAGCGAAAGGCGTAAGCTAAATTGCCTATCTTCCGGAAAGGGTACCCGGTTCCCTTTTACCAGCCGAATGGGTTCCATAGCCATTTTCCGTCGATCTTTATCATGAAGACTTTCAGGTCTCCATTTTCGGTTTCAGTTTCTCCACCGGCTTGAGGTATATGCCTGGCATAGATTTTGGCGGTGGAGGGGATGGCGAATGTTACGGTTGCGGCAGTTACTTTTTTCTTGTCCGCGGCGGTTACCTTTTGCGGTTTCGGCAGGAAGCTGTCGAACCTTGCCTGCATTGTTGTTTCGCCGGGATTGCCCTGGTAATCCTTTACGGTGACCTTGACCAGTATATCCTTGCGGCCGTTTAAGCCAGCCTTGTCAACATCTTCAAGCAATCGCTTTTCCTGCTGCATCGCCTTGTCAAACTCGGATTTCATCCTCTCCATCTTGCCCGGCGGAATCGCCCTGCCGTTATCGGCTAACAGTTTGTCGATCCCATCGAATTTACCGGCGAGGACTAATTTAGACACCTTATCATAAGCGGCGCGGGCCTGGGTAAGAGCGTCCTGCACCAACGGGTCATCAGTCATGCCGGTAAGAGTTATTTTATTTGCAGGCTTTGCCTCAATATTGACAGGTGCGGGTTTATCATGTGTTGGCATCTGCCGATAATACTCAGGATCAGATATTGCAATGAGTGCGTCAATTTCTTTTTTATGTTTCCAATAGCCTAAAGTTATACGCCTGTCCAAGGCAGTTCTTTTAATACTGCTCGGACCGATGTTGACGCTATAGGCGTCAGTCTCTGCGTCTATTGTCTGACTGAATGGGAAACTTTTTTTCGAGCCGTATTTGTCGTCGGCTACCATCTTAAAAGCCTTGACAGTATAATCCTCCAGGGAATAGCTGCAAACATTAGAAAGAAACGAGCCGCTTCCGCGACGACTAACGGTATCTTCTGAGCCTGGAAGCTTGATATATTCAACCATATCCCTGAAAAACTCCTCTGCTCCGTCAATGTCGCGTCTTATCACTACACCCGTGAATTTGCCAAGGTATACCATTGTTGCAAAACCGGGTTCCTTTTGCAAAACAAAGTTCTTTACAAATTTAAGGTCCTCGGAATTGCCGACATAGGCAAGCAGATCAATAGCTTTACCGATCTGTTTGTCGGTCCGTTTGTCGATGCGTTTATCGGTGGATAGAGCGGTTTTCAAATACGACAACAGGTACTTACGAATTGCCGGGTTAATCCGATTGAAAGCAAAGTCATCGATTGTATACATTTTCTCACCAAATACCGGCACTAAAGATTGTTCAATAGTAAGATATTCGCTCGGGGGTTTTCTTTTTCTATCTTCGATCGTTGCCAGAAACTTTTTATATTTTTGGTATTCATCTGCAAGGCAGTCCTGAAGTAATTTTGACTTGCAGGGCTGAGCGGGCAATTCCGGCATTTGATAACCCAGAGATTTGAATACTCTTGCAAGATTTCCAGGTACAATCGGGTTTGGGTGATTTATCAGTGCAGCTTGCAAAGTATCCTTTATTTGATCGAAATACACCTTGTTTTTTAGCAAAACCGTTTTACTTGTCAATGCATTAACGGCTTTGCCCCGGACAGGAATGGAGCGGTCAAACATGGCATAGGTCAGATGCTGATAAATCTCTTGCTGAAATTCCTGTTTCCTTATACCTGATAATGCGTATAACGCTTCAATTCTGATCTGTGCATGATCGTTTTTCAGCAAATGCCAGCAAAGTATATCAAATATCTTCCGCGATATTCTCGAGGGGTCACGAACATAACGCGATGTGGGGTCATGAACGATCATCCTGAGAGCATGTTTATAGCCTTCCAATGCCAACTCATCTAATAAATCTATTGATTCCGGCAGAAAATCGCCTAATGCAAAGATCGCGGCATTTCGCTGAACGAGGCTATCGGTTCTCGCGATCTGCATACAGCGAGCCATCGCCCGAGCGTTTGTCAGGCCGGCGATCTCCATCGAAATAGCCGCTTTCGCAACGCCCCTGTTTTCTGACTTTCGCAATCGGGACAATATCGTTTTGTCTTTGAATTTGCCTAATTCCTGAGCAACTCTTTTGCCAACAGCATAATTTGTTTTGACATATTTCTGTGGGACTTGTTTGGGGATGACGGGGCCTTGTCCATCTAAAATTTCGAACAGGGCTTTAATTTGCTCTGACTCAGACTTTTCTCTATTGGATATTTTGTAAATCGCGATCGCATATTCGCCGCTGGCATCACGACTGAAACCCGGGTACTTTTTGTGACTTATCCCCTCCCAGCCGCCGCCGCGGAGGTTCATCTCATTCAGCGTCTTTATTGCCGAGCGACCGCCGTGGTCGGCAAGATATCTTGCCGCGGTGATCTTGTGAGGAGCGATGAACTTCTTAAGCATCTTGATGACGGCCCTGGTGTCCTTTTCGGCTATTGCCTTATCGATCTCTTTTTTCTGTTTTTCGTAAACACCCTTTTTATATACCATCGGGCTGGCAAAGACGGGGGAAAGCGAAAATAAAACTACCGCAGCGACAAAACATCTCCTTGCATGTATCATTCTCTTCCTTTCTGATTAGCAGCATTTTAGATATCTGTATTAATTGATGGTTTCGGTCAATATAACCGATTCATGCGAGACTTTCAATGTTAATCTGTATTGCTGGCGTTTTTATCCCTGCGCTTGCGCTTCGGGCTTTTGTTTGTCGCTTTGCGAGTCGGAATTAAAAGGCGGACACATTGGTCCGCCCTTGCGTAGTTTTCTCATTCTTTATTATCTTTGTTAGCGTTTTATCCCTGCGCTCGCGGTGTTACCGCTTTTTGTGAGCTTCGGGCTTTTATTTCTTTGGTTTTTTTGTATAATTGGTTTATGGATATTACTTCGTTGATAAAAGATAAGGCTCTTGCGGTTGGGTTTGACCTTGTTGGGGTCACTACTGCCGATGCGGTGGATGATCTGCATGTTGGGCATTTGACCGAGTGGCTTGACTGCGGGTATGCTGCGGATATGGGGTATATGCATCGCAATTTCGAAAAGCGGGTTGATCCCGGTACGCTGCTTGGGGGGGCGAAGTCTGTTGTTTGTGTCGCGCTGAACTATACGCCTGAGACACAGTTCGATGACAATCCTGAGATCGCCAGGATCGCTAACTTCGCTTTGTATGAAGACTATCATGGTTTTATGAAGGACAGGCTTGGCGAGCTTGCGGCGTTTCTTGTTGAGACAACAGGTGACGGGGCGAGGTTTAAGATATGTGTTGATTCTGTGCCGCTGCTTGAACGGGCTTTGGCCCAGCGAGCCGGTATCGGGTTTATCGGGAAAAACCGGATGCTGATCAACCCGGATTTTGGTTTGCAATTGCTGCTCGGCGAGATCATTACGACGGTCGAACTTACACCGGACAAACCGATGGAAAAAACCTGCGGAGAATGCGACAAATGCGTGTGGGCGTGCCCGACCAGGGCGATCAAATCGGCAGGCACGATAGACGCGAGAAAATGCATCAGCTACCAGACGATAGAGAATAAAGGCGAGATACCCGATGACATTGCAAGGTTCGTCGGAAACAATGTGTTCGGCTGTGACAGGTGCATCGACATCTGCCCATACCAGAAATTCGCAAAAGAAAAGGCCGCTAAAAACAAACTGTTCAAGTTCCACCCCCAAAGACAAAACCTGAAACTGAAAGACATCCTCGAAATGGACGAAAAGCAATTCGAAGAAATATTCGGCGACTCATCGCTCAAACGAACCGGCCTGCAAAAGATAAAAGCAACGATCCGCAAATGCACGGCAAGCTAAATTGCCTATCTTCCGGAAAGGGTACCCGGTACCGTTTTAATTCCAATTCCAATAGAACAAATCCTTTAAAGGTTAAGTAGAAAACAATAAACACAGTATAAATGGTTTTTAAATGGGGGTATAAATCATGAAATCGACGAGTTTCATTGCTAAAATCGTTGTAGTTAATATGGTAATTTTGGCTATCATGTCAGCAGCATCAGGTGCTCTTCCAGACCCTGGCATGGAAATTAATCTGGGAAATACTGCTTTAGTTATTACTGACCCGCAGAACGATTTTCTCAGCCCGGAAGGTGTCACCTGGGGATTAGTGGGAAAGAGCGTTGTGAAGAATAATACGGTTGAAAATCTTGACAGACTCTTCAAAGTTGCCAAGCAAGCCGGAATCCCTGTCTTTATTTCGCCTCACTATTATTATCCTACCGATAGTGGGTGGAAATTTGGAGGCGCTTTAGAAGAACTGATGCACAATATTAAGATGTATGACCGCAAGGGACCGCTTAATCTTGAAGGATTTGAAGGTTCCGGTTCGGATTGGCTTGATCAATACAAAAAATACATAGAGGATGGGGAGACAATTGTTACAAGTCCCCATAAAATCTACGGCCCGGAAACGAACGATCTTGTTCTTCAGCTTCGCAAACGCGGAATTGATAAAATAATTCTGGGCGGGATGTCTGCAAATCTATGCACTGAATCTCACATGCGAGAGTTGATCGAACAGGGATTTGAGGTAGCCGTCGTTGCAGATGCTACCGCCGCGGCCCAGATGCCGGAAGGCGATGGATATGCCGCCGCTTTGATAAATTTCCGGTTCATCGCAAGTAAAGTCTGGACGACTGACGAGGCTGTTAAGAGTATTTGGAAAGCTTTTGAAACGGAACATTCCAAAGATTAAATGTATTAGCTGACAGACAATATTAAATGAGGTCGAGATTCCCGAAGAACTTGCTATGTTCGTCGGGAATCTCGCCCTTCGGCTGTGACAAATGCATTGGCATCTGTCCGTACTGGAAATTCGCAAACGAACCGGCCTGCAAAAAATAAAAGCAACAATCCGAAAATGCACGGCAAGCTAAATTGCCTATCTTCCGGAAAGGGTACCCGGTACCGTTTAATTCCCGAAAGAGAACATTACCCTGTACGCAAAGCAGCTAAAGAGGCTATTGACTCAATCAATAGACGCCATACAAAAAGATCGTATTAGACGCCAAAAGTTCGGTAAGGCTGACAAATAATTCAAAAATCTTAGAAAAACTATTAACGCAGCCTGTCTTTAGCACACGCAGTCAATTCTCAAACGCCTCAAACCAGCTCAAGCTCCATAAAAACCGCATCATCTTTTGGACTATCCTCGTAAGGGGCAATCTCCTGAAAGCCTAAAGATTTGTACAATTCATATCCTTCCCGCATTCTTTTAAGCGTGTGAATTCGCATCCGTTCATAGCCGATTATCTGTGATTGATTGATCACATGCAATGCCAGCTCCCTGCCAATTTTCAGCCTGCGAAATTTCGGAGAAACATACAGTCTTTTCATTTGACAGGTATTAGTGCCATACTTTTCAAGAGCAACGCACCCAGCCGCTTTTCCATCATGTATTGCCAAAAGCAAGCATCCGTCAGGAGGTCCAAAGTCATCAAGCAAGTTCTCTAACTGCCCACAAGCCTTTTCAACTTCCTTTATATGACTGGGCCCATCAAATTCGGACCATGATGCAACATATTCTTTGATAAGTCCTTTTACGGCCTCAATATCCTCGTTAGTCTCAACTAGATAAATTTTTAGCATGATTAATCCGTTTGGTTTTAAATTGTTTGTCCAAAGACACATTCCAAGTCTTGGCCCTGTTTCAGTAATACTCAACAGCCTTTACTTCTTAGCGAAAACATTGATCCTTCGAAAAGTTTCAAAATATCTTCCGTCATCTAGGATCGTTTCTTTGACCATTCTGTCTACAACCGTATCCCGAAAAGCATTTTTATCCGGCCCGTCGATGTATTTCAGGAAAGGTACTAAACACGGCTGATCGATCCATCCGATCATGGTGTCTTTATCTCGAAAAAACCTGTCGGCATTTTCACCCCATACTTTTGCTTCCTTGAAACTGGACGCCTCTAACAGCTTTTCATACTCGCCAAGGGTTGGCATAAACCATGGCCAATCAAAGTTATTAAAGTAACCGGCATATTTCTTTTCAGCCATTATCTCCGGCACCACCTTATTTAAGGCAGAACAATTTCCGTCACCGGCAAAATTAAAACGCACTATTCCATCAGCTTTCAACGCTTTATACACATTCCAAAGCAATCTACTGTGATCCATGATCCAATGGAGTGTTGCGTTGGAGATCACAACATCGAATTGGTTTTTGAAAACGATTTCGTTGATATCCATAAGGTTGAATCGCAGGTTTTGTGCTTTATAAGTTTTCTCTGCCAGGTCGATCATACTCTGCGACGCATCGATACCGATTACATCTCCGTCAGGAACAAGTTTTGCCAATTGAGCGGCCATGCTGCCCTCGCCGCAGCCGAGGTCCAGTATCTTTTCATTGCCGACAAGGTTTAATTCCCAGATCAACTTCGCCCCCCACTCCTTTTGGCGAGTTGAGGCCTTTCTGTATTTCTCCGCATCAAAGTCAAATGCCATTTTTTTCTCCTTCAACCCGACTGTTTTCCTGTCATACTTTCTATTTCTACCTTTATGATTGCTATGTTCTCAATGGCATTTGCCGAATATTCGAAACTGCCATCTGAATACTGCCGCATAAGAACATCAAGCCCCTTGCGTTTGGATTCGGTATCGTCAATAAACACAGCCGTTCCGAAACCGATAACGCTTTTGTACTTTATATCCCATTTGCACGCCTTATCAGCTTCTACAAGCTCACAGTCAACCTCAGCTTCAAAGCACACGTTGTTATTTCGTCTAAGAATGTCAATCTTTTTACCCTGACCGGAAGTATGAAAATACAACGCATTGTCTGCGTACCCAAAACACACAGGAACCACATAAGGCCGCCGGCCATCACACAAACCCAGCCTGCAAACTTTGGCCCTGCTCAAAACGTCATTAATAACCGCAGCATCATTTTTTTGTTCATCTTTTTCACACATAATTCACCTGTATAAAAGTCCGTTGGCCCAAAGCCAATGTTTATATATTATTTCAATCCAAGTTTTTCGCCCTTTTTAGCTATCTTCGATTATCCATCACATCTCATACCAATATATATAGACCAGGTACCCTTGATCAGTCTTTTCGACACCGACATTCATATACCTTACATTTGGCAGACTGACTTGCCCCCCATAAAATTTCTTGCCCTTGACATCCCACCACTTCAGTTCCTTCTTTTCGTAATGAGTGAAACCATCTTGAAATTTAGAAACATCGACAACCTTGGTATCAAATATTTCAGTCAGGTCCGACGATTTGCTCTTAAACTTAAACCAGATAGAACCATCAATACCGGAATCAAAAAGCATATACCCCAGCGGATCAATGTCAGCCGAAGATTTTAAGTACATCGCCGAACGACAGCGATCAACCTGTGCCTTTGTCGGAGAAGTCGTAACCTCATCATCCCCAAAGTCCAGACAACCGCCAACCAAAACCGGGATCACAAAAAGAAGATACAACTTATTCATTAGAAAATCCTTTTAAAAACAGCTTAATTACAATTTATTATCCACGAAAGATATACAGTAAAATCACCGAATTAGCAATATCTAGTAAAAACTTCATGTATGTAGTCGAAATAAGCCATCAAATATTACAGATTGTCTGCGTTTTTTTAAATGCAATTATTAGTTGGAATAATTCATTTAAGCAAAATTAAAGGTCCGCGATTTTATTATACCCTAAAAATAGCGACATTAAGGGGTATTGCGGACATTAAAAGAATTGCATCTGAAAAAGCGGTGAAGTAGCGATGTAGTTTTTTGAGGGTTTGGCTGGGCGAAATTCGAGGTATTATGGGATCAGGAAGGTATCCTTGATGTCTTTCGGGACCTCTCGGCCGATGTAGACCTTTTTGTCTGTTGCCATATAAATGTCATCGCCGGAAATTTTCCGAACCCTCTTATACAGGGCACTGCCGTCAAGGAATAGTATTACCTGTCCCTTTCTGTGGTTGGTGCTCATTGCTTTTCTGAGCTGGTCGCCGATGGATAGTTTCTTGAACTCTTCCCTGTTCGATGACGGCGATACGCCCTCAAAGATCGGGTTCAGATCGGCCATAATAACGGTACTGCCGTCCCACTGGCGTTTTGCGCGTTTGTCGGACATGAACATGTAGCTATAGCTGATATGCCGGCGTGATTTGAAATCTTTGAGCTTTTGGAGCTGCTCTTTTGTGTACTCGACCCTGACCCCGTCCTTGCGTCCGCCGCATACGAAATCAGCGGAATCGACATAGTCGCCCGTAACAAGCAGCCATAGGTGCCGCGTACCCGAATAGTTTGCCTTGCCCTGGTCGCCAACCATCCACCACGGGTCGCCTGCAACGGTAGCGACAGCTGGAAGGCTGCCATTATTATCCTTGCGATACCGGTCAATTCCCTCGCCAACACGAAACATTCCGGCACTACAGGCGACCTGGCGGGCTTTGCTGCGCATGTGGTTAAGCGTCGGAAAAGCTAAGGAAGCGACGATCAAAAGCACACAGGCAACAGTGGCAACATCAGGAATGTTCTGCCAGAAACTCCTGAACCGCGTAATCTTGATATTTGAGGTACTGGCGGCAACCTTCTCGCCTTCGGCGGCGAGGAGGGTCTGCAGGCGTGCATTCTCGGCTGACGAAGCGACCTTGAGCTTGTTTACCGTGATCTCTGAGAGATGGTCGGGACAGGCGTCATGGGCCTCGTGGTCGACATGATCAAGGTGCTCAAGGGTGGCCTTAAGCTGCTCATAAAGGTCCCTTGCACGCGGATCGGTTTCGATTAATTGTTTCGCACTGTCTAAGTGCACATCTGTTCCACACTGGAAAAAATAGTCCAGAACCAGATCTTTTTCTTCTCGCCTTAACGTAATCATTCGATATTGTAGTCCCTATTTGACTCTTTCCACTTTTTAGTAAAATAGACGACCGCCGTATGAAGGCGGCTCTTAACCGTTCCAATTGGTATACTGAGTATCTCTGCCATTTGTTTGTAAGAAAATTGTTCAAAATATGCTAAAATTAAAATTCCACGCAGATTTCCCGGCATATTCGCTATAATCTGGCGAACTTGCACGGCAGTTTCTTCTTTCGAGGCGACATCTGAGGGGGTTGTCTTGTAGGAAGCGAGGAGATTTACCACATCATCGACCGAGACATTGCCGGAATCTGCGATCGCTCCGATGCTCGTTGAGGCGTTACGCTGCATCTTTCGCAGTGCATCCTTGGCCTTGTTGGCGGCAATGGTGAAAAGCCATGGGTGCAGCGGTCTGGAGGTGTCAAATTTGTCTTTGCTGGTGTAAAGCTGCAGGAAAGTCTCCTGAAAGACGTCCTCGACGAGGTCCTGGCGGTTTAGAAATCGCCTTAAAAATGCATAAAGAGGGTTTTTGTACCGCTCAACGATCTCGCGAAAGGCAGTTTCGTCACCGGCTTTGTACTGCTCAAGCAGTTGTGAGTCGGTCGGATCTTTAACATTTGTATTTTTTTTGTCTGTCATTCTGCGTCGCCAAGCCCTGTATTACTCTAAATTCGGGCAGCTAGCACTGCCGCGTTCCAGTTTGCAGGGGCCTCAAACCCCTGCTACATATGTATTATCGGCCACCAATAAGGGGCTGTTAAGCTTATTATGGCTTAACCGGGGTCTGGATGGAAAAAACCGGCGCGTCATAACCATGATAAACGGCACAAGAAAGCTATTTGACAATATCAGCACGAAAGAACTGTTTTTTGGGCACCCACGAGGGGTGCCCCTACAGAATCACCAGTTATACTCTGCGAACGGATTCTATTGTTACCTGTTCTGTCGGTACGTCGTCGTGCGTTCCCTTGCGGCCGGTCTTTACTTTTGCGATCTCGTCGATTGTCTCGATTCCGTCTGTGACCTTTCCGAATACTGTATAGCCCGGGTTTGCAGGATCGGTGTAATCGAGGAACGGGCTGTCGACGAGGTTAACGAAGAACTGGCTTGTTGCGCTGTTGGGGTCGTTGGTGCGTGCCATCGCCAAAGTACCGCGTTCATTCTTTAGTCCGTTGTCCGACTCTATCGGGATCGGGGCATCGTTTGGTTTTTCCTTCATGTCGGGGTCCATTCCGCCGCACTGAACCATAAAACCTGGGATGACGCGATGAAAAATTAGTCCATCAAAGAACTCTTTGTCGACGTAGCTGAGAAAATTTTTGGCCGTTACCGGCGATGCCTCTTCGTCGAGTTCGACTGTCATAGTTCCTTTGCTTGTTATCATTTCTACTTTGGTACTCATTTTTACTCCGGGTTTTAAATGTCTAATTTATGGATACCGCCTTCGGCGGAAGCATTTTTATCAGCATGGGCACAGCCCATCCTACCTGCTATTTTTTAATTACTTTTACTGATTTTATTACTATTGGTTTTATGGGGCACAGCTTCATTGTAGCTCCCCTGCTCGAATACTTGTCGGTCGTTGGCACATTAACTATAGCCTCGGCAACTTTCATGCCTGTTACGACCTTTCCGAATACGGCATAACCGGCTGAGTCAGTGGACCCGTCAGGGTAAGTGATAACTTTGCCGTAATCGAGGCCGGCGCTATTGACTACATTGATAAAAAACTGGCTTGTTGCCGAATTTGCCGGTCGTTTTCTGGCCATCGCTACGGTTCCGCGAAGATTACTCAGTCCGCCCTTAGCCTCGTTCTTAATAGCCGGGCGGGTTTGCTTTTCGACTAATTTTGGGGTAAACCCGCCGCCCTGGATCATAAATCCGGGCCATACACGATGAAAGAGAAGTCCGTCATAGAACCCATCGTTTACATACTGGAGGAAATTCTTAACGGTGATCGGAGCCCTTTCGGGATAAAGCTCGATGACGATCTCGCCCATATCGGTCACGATAGAAACACGCTCAAGAGCGGGCTTTACTTCGACAGGAGGAGCCTCTTTGACGACGGGGGCTTCCTTGACATCGGGGATGACTTCTATTTTCGGCGGTTCTTTGGCCTGATCTTCCTTACATCCGGCAATAAAACCGCAAAAAACCACTGCTAAAACAACAATAAAAAACCACGATACTAGATTACGAACCATATTATTCTCCTTTCAAAATAGTTAACTGATCTATATATACACTGACTATGGGAAAAAAGCAATATTGAAATTATTGAAAAAAAGGGGCCGGTACTACCTGCGTTTGGGTATTTAGGCAATTTTGAGAACTGGGGTTATCCCTGCGCTTGCGCTTCGGGCTCTTGTTCGGTTTTTTGTTTCAGGATCGCGGTGAGGGCCTGTTTTAGTTCCGGGTGTTCGAAAATGAAGCCGGAATCGAGCAGTACGCCCGGTTCTGCGCGGATGCTGGATAACAGGAGAACATTGGCTAGTTTTCCGAGCATTATCCGGGCGATCGGCGCGGGAATTTTTAAGAATTGCGGTTTGCCCAGGACCTTTGCCAGGATCTTTGTGAACTGGGTGTTGGTTACGGGATGGGGGGAGGCTACATTGACTGGGCCTTTGACAGATTCGGTTGTGATTGCGTGTATTATGGCTCTTACGGCGTCGGTCCTGGTGACCCAGCTCCAGTATTGGTGTCCATCGCCAAAGATCGGGCCGAAACCGGCCTGGAAGGAACCGAGCATCTTGCTTAAGGGTCCACCTTTGCCTAAAACCATTGCAAAGCGGGCATTGACAACCCTGACTCCGCAGTTTTTCAGCGAATCGGATACCGCTTCTCTGTCTTTTGCTACCTGGGCGAGGAAATCGTTGCCGCATGGCTGGTCCTCGCGAATCTTGTTGTCGCCCCTGTCGCCGTAATAGCCGATGCCGGATGCACTGAGGTAAACCGCGGGGCGGTTTTCAAGGCTCATGATGGCATCGCAAACGATCTTTGCGCCCTCTACGCGACTTTGGCGGATCTTTCGCATCTTCTTTCTGGTCCATCGGCCTGCTATGTTTTCGGCGGCGAGGTGGACGACGGCGGCGCAACCGTTGAAGGCAGACTTGTCGACGTAGCCTTCGTCCGGTGACCAGACAAAATCGTCCATCTCTTTAACACTGCTCTTGCGAACAAGTCGACTAACCTGATGGCCCTGACCCTGTAATTGCTCGACAAGGGCCGAACCTATAAAGCCTCTTGAACCGCTGACCAGAATTTTCATTTTGTTCTCCGATTTTATTTATTGTTTAAACGGCACGAGCACCCACAAGGGTTTTTTGGGCACCCACAAGGGGCGGGCCTACAGCGTTTATATTTTACGCGACTGTTACTTCATCGCATTGGTAGACGTCCTGTATTGCGTTTAGTATCTCGATTCCTTCGGCCATTGGTTTCT
This sequence comes from Planctomycetota bacterium, assembly GCA_019456225.1. GTDB lineage: Bacteria > Planctomycetota > Phycisphaerae > Sedimentisphaerales > Anaerohalosphaeraceae > VRUI01. The sequence goes on from VRUI01000042.1 coordinate 27,212, forward strand.
GGAATGCCTTTCTTCCGCTTATGAGGCCTATTCCGCCGGCCCGCTTGTTTATTACGGCTGTGTGGACGACTTGCCTGAGATCGTCTTTTCCGGATGGTCCCCCGGAATTTATCAGGCCTATCCTGCCCATGTAACTGTTTACCACCTGCCATCGGGTAAGGTCTATGGGATGGGCCGAATTAAGCTCTGTGTACATTCTCTCGTCGTACTTTCCGAATGTGTGGTCCTCGTTCATGGCCTTGTATCCGCCGTTGTCTATGGGGAGTTTCTGCTTGATGATATCTGCCTGGATCGTTGCGCCGATATAGTTTGCCTGTCCGGTGAGGTCGCTTGATGCGTGGTAGTCAATTCCGTCGATCTTAAACGCTTTGTTTCGCAGGTAGCACCAGAGGATTGCAGCCATGCCCATCTCGTGGGCGGCGTGGAATGCGGCGCTTATCTCGACGATCTGACGGCGGCTCTCTGGCGAACCGAAATAGATCGTTGCGCCGACTGCAACAGCGCCGAGGTCTTTGGCTTGCTTGACATTTGCAAAAAGCACCTGGTCGTGTCTGTTTGGGTAGGACAACAGTTCGTTGTGGTTTAGCTTTAGAATGAAAGGTATCTTGTCGGAATACTTTCTGGAAACGGCACCGAGGACGCCAAGCGTAGAAGCGACTCCGCTGCATCCGCCCTCTATGGCCAGCCGGACGATGTTTTCAGGGTCGAAATAGGCGATGTTGGGAGCGAAAGATGCGCCTGCGGAATGTTCTATTCCCTGATCGACGGGCAGCAGTGAAAGGTAACCGGTTCCGGCGAGACGACCGGATCCGAAGAGGCGCTTTAGCGATGCAAGGACACCGGCGGGCCTATCGGTAATACTGAAAATCCGCTCTACCCAGTCATCACCGGGAATATGCAGATTGTCCTTAGATATTTTTGGGTGGTCAAAGCCGAGAAGGTAATCGGAATATTTCCCCAATTGCGAGGCGATCTTATCAATCATAGCCATGTATTTTTCTCCTTATGTTTTTCTAACAACCGAACAGTCAGCGAACGCATGTACTGAAGTACACCCTACGGTAATTTAGCAACCCCAAACAAAATGTCCATCACCGCCCCTTCAATAACAGTATCGGCAGGAAATGGTTTTTGGTGTAGAAAAAGGTAAAAATTTGGCCGAGAAAAAAGATTGGTTTTGGCGTCGGGCGGTTTGTTTTTTATATGGAAGATTGTGAGCTTGTCAGCCAATAGGAAATTTGTAAGGCTTTAGAGTATTTTGTACATTGTGATTATCCCTGCGCTCGCGCTTCGGGTTTTTGTTTGGAATGCATCTATTTTACAGTTCGACCTGGGTCATTTCTATTGCCTGGTTTAGTTCCGGTTCTATTTCGGCCAGTGGCGTTCTTTCGGGGCAGAGTACTTTTTCTTTGGCCTGGAAAGTTCTGCTTCCGTTTTTGTTCATGGTTTTCTGGCATCTTTCAAACCAGCCGGTTCGCATAACAAATAGCACGGGGGCTGCTAACCGCATGGAGTCGCGTTTTCCTTTGTACTCGATATTTATACGCTTTAGATTTTCGTCAAAACTTACGAGAAAAGTCCTGCCTTTGTCTTGCGGGATATCGCCTGCGAATTCGACGTTTATGATATACCTGCTTTCGTCGAGGTCTGCTTCTGCTCTAAAGTGCAGAGCGGTAACTCCGGTTTCGGCGGCTGCGCGGTTGGTTGCGTCTATGACCTGGTTTGCGCTGAGTTTTTCGCCGGTCATGTTTGTCATGTCGCGGCCTTTGCGGACGAAGGTGATCTTTGGCGTATTGTTGTAATAGCCTTCGACCCTGACGATATCGTTTATATCGTAGCGATAGAGGCCTCCCATTGTTGTTATGAAGATGTAGTACTCGCCTCCGTCTTTGAGCTGGTCGGCTGTCAGGTAGTCCCACTTATCCGGTCTATCGGGGTTTGCCTGCTGCTGGGCGATATCTACGAACTCGTAGAAATTGGTGAGTATAGCCAGTGCGCCTGCGCTTCCATCGTCTGAAAGTGGTATCGAACAGCGTGCCTCGCTGGAGAGGTAGCCCCAGTCCCTGATTGGAATGTTTCTGTCGCCGTCCGGATTGAACCACTGGGGGAACTTTTCTATGTAGTGGCCGACGGTACCGCCCTTCCAGCAGGTGATTAGGGTAAGGTTCGGCCAGTAGTCGGCTGGGATGAGCAGGCCGGAGCGTTTACTTTTGAGATTGCTCAGGAACTCACTTCGTTTGCGGTTTGGATGTAAATACTTTTCAATCGAATCTCGAATGTCATCGGCTATCGGGAATTTATGCGTCAAACTGCCGTCGCGGATATCGCGTATGATCTCTTCGCCGAACTCGTTGCCCTTTTCGCACATTTTCAGGATCGAAGACGGGTTGGCAGTGCTGATAACGGCGGCGTCCTGCTCCATCGCGATACGCATGACGGTGTAGTACTTTGCCTGGTAATCGGTGATCTCAAAGACGCGGTATGGGATGGCGTACCTCTTGCGGAAGATCGCGGGCATGTTCTTATAGATGCAGCCGGAGGTGGAGCCGTATGGGATTCCGGCGGAGGTGTAGCCCTCGACGGCTGTTGAGACGAGAGTGACGTTTACGCCCTTTCGCAGGTTTGGATAGGCGGTTAGCAGGTGGTAACCCCATATACTCATAACACTGCCGTGCTCTTTGCTGCGGCAGGTTGGTGTGACAATAATATATTTGGGAGAGCCCATTGTTCCGCTGGTGCGGGCGAACATCAGCGGCGGTTCTGCTGTCAAGACATTGACGGCGCCGGCTGCGACCCTTTCGATATAGTCCCTGATGTCTTCATAGGTTATGATGGGAACCTGTCGCTGGTAATCGGTGACTGACCGGATCTCTGAAAAACCGTATCTCCTGCCGTACTCAGTGTCTTTGTTCTTTTGGAGTATCGATAAAAGTTTGTCGATCTGCGACTGCGCCGGATCCATCGTTGCCTTATCGTATTTTCCGGCAACGTGCTTTGCCTTCATCATTATCAGGCCTATTATCGTTTTTTCAATTGGCATTATCCCCCCCGTACCAATTTATTATTTATTATTGATTATTTAAAAACCTCTATCATTTCTGTTTTGTATTTGTTTATTTTTTTTTCGTTTGGGTTTACTCCTATTCCCGGGCGGTCTATTCGTTTTGCCCAGCCGCCCGGACCTATGGTCATTGATGTCCTGGTGATGTCGTGTTTGAGCAGGAGGAATCCGTAGGAACCTTCGCACCACCTGATGTGTTTGCACCTGGTGGCGATGTGGCGGCCGGCTGCTGATAATATTGAGGTCTCTCCGACCTGTGCTCCCAGCTGACAGGCGAGACCGGCTTGTACGGCTTTGTGGTAGATCGCGGCCGAATTGATCAGCCCTCCGCATTTTGATACCCGGATATTGAAAACGTCGCAGGCTTTTTGGTCGATAAGTTTTTGGGCGTCTTCTATACTGCAAAGCGATTCGTCGGCGACTACATCGGTCAGTTTTGCGGCGGTGATTTCGGCCATGCCCTCATAGTCGTCGGCTGCGACGGGTTGCTCTACAGCGGCAAGATTAAATTTTTTCATCAACAACAACTGGCGTATCGCGCGGTCGGCGCTCCAGGCGCAATTTGCGTCTATTCGCAGCGATATCGATGGCGGCAGGTGGTCTCTTATGCTTTTTAGCAGATGAAAATTATCTTCGAGCGAGGGACCGACTTTGACTTTGATATCCTTGAAACCGAACAGCCGCATCGCCCTGGCGAATCTGCCTGCCTTTACAGGATCGTCAGTTGCGATGACTCCGCTATAGCGTACTTTGCGGCGAACGGGCGGGCCGATGACGTCGGCTGCGGATTTTGTGTAGGTCTTTCCGGCGAGATCGAGCAGGGCCAGTTCGGCTGCGCAAAATGCGGCTTGCTGGTTTTTGTTTATGTTTTTCAGTGCTGAAGAGAGGTACTCTGCGAGATGGTTTAAGTTTGAAAAACATTTTCCGAGCATTGGAGGTAAAATATTGTCTAAGAGTTCTCTCTTGACGGTATCGACAGTTTCGCCGGTGACATAGGGCCTTGGGCAGCACTCGCCGAATCCCATGTAGCCATTGCCGGCGATTGCGCAGACTATTACATTCGACGTAACCCTTCTGGCCGCGAGCGAGTGTGAAACACCAAAACGCATCGGTATTTCAATACTGTAAATCCTGAAACCTGCGATCCTCATTTTGATTTATTATTAACCCCCTTATTGTATGTCCAAATGGTTATCGTCATGTGGGCGTGTTGGCTTTGGTAAAAAATTCTTGAAAACCGACACGGTCACCCGCAAGCTTAGTTCGAAGGTGCCATCCGATATTGGTTGGTTTTACGTTTTGCGTTGGGGTTTTATCCCTGCGCTTGCGCTTCGGGTTTTTATTTGGATTTTTTATTCAAGGGATGGCGGTTTTATGACGACTTGACGGTTAGTAATGTTTTGGGGATATACCGTTTAGCTCATCGGGGGGCTTAATGCCGGATACTATCTATATAATAGGCGCAGGCGCGATCGGGTCGCTGGTGGGGAGCTTTCTTACGAGGAAATTCGGCAAGGAAAAAGTCGTCCTCGTTGACGTCGACGAGGAACATATCGACGCTGCCCAAAAAAACGGGCTGAAAGTTTTTGACAAAGGGACCAAATCGCCGCGTCTGGAAACCGTCGATATCAATATTACCAGTGCCGAGAAGATCGACAAGGCCAAACTGGAAAACGTGATACTGGCGACGAAATCATACTCGAACGATGAGGCACTTAAAGGGCTGAAAAAAGACATCCCGCTGCTGGTACTGCAAAACGGCTATGACGAAAGGCTTAACGAATTTCCGAACGCGGTCAGGGGAGTTGAGTTTGGATTTGCCTGTCAGATCAAAGAGCCGGGTTACGTTTTCAATGCTGTAAAAGGCAAATACGTGATGGGGACATCGGCCGGTTTGACTACCCATGTTGCCGATTGGGCGGCGATGTTCAACGAATCCGATATCAAGGCCGACATGAAAGAAAATATCGACGGGTACATGTGGAGCAAACTGCTGATCAACTCGGCACTGAATCCGGTGAGCGCGATAAAGAAATGCTCGTTTAAAGAACTGATAGAGACCGATGAATCAAGGGAGCTTTTTAAGGCACTTTACGTCGAGAGTTACCCGGTGGTTAAAAGAAAGGCCGATGAACTGAATCAGAAGCTTGGCAGTTTCATCGGGCCGCCTGATATTGCCAACTGGATCTTTAAAAAACCGTCGGTGTCGGACTTTTTGCTCAAAATGATCGCCGGTAAATTCGGTGAGGTGGAAAGTTCGATGCTCCAGGATGTGCGAAAGAACCGCCCTACCGAGATCGATTTTATTAACGGGGCGATCGTGCGGCTTGGGAAGGAATATGGTATTGAAACACCGAAGAATGAATGGATCTGTAAAGAAATTACGAATTACGAATTACGAATTACGAATTGAGGATATGGCCTTTGGCCATGGCTATTTTATTGGGAGATATAATGAAGAATCTTGTTACGGGTGCTACGGGTTTTGTTGGGAGTCATGTTGCTGAGAAATTGATCGCCGATGGTGAGCAGGTTATTGGGCTTGCTCGTGAGACGAGCGATACGACTTATCTGAAACATATCGGGGCGGATATTCGGTATGGCACGCTGACCGGGCCCGCTTCGCTGCATGAAGCGACCAAGGGGATCGACCGGGTCTTTCATGTCGCGGCGATGACGGAGGAGTGGATTCCGAAAGAGATTTCCTGGAAAATTAATGTCGAGGGGACGGCGAACCTGCTTGATGCGTCTTTGGAAAACGGGGTTAAGAGATTTTTCTTTGTGAGCAGCCTGGCGGTGATGGGGTTTAAGAACCATTACAACACGGGGGTTAAGACCGACTATGCCAAATCGCATGACCCGTATATCGACTCGAAGATCGAGGCGGAAAAGCTGGTTTGGCGATTTCATAAGTTCGGGCTGCCTGTGACGGTGCTTCGGCCGGGGTTTATGTATGGGCCGCGCGACAGGCGATTTTTGAAGAGGATCCTGAGCAAATTGGAAAGCAACGGGTTTATGTTCATCGGGCAAGGGAGTAATATGCTGAACCTGAATTATGCGGGGAATTTCGCTGACGCTGTGGCGGCCGCGGCACGGACGGAAGATTCTATCGGTGAGGCTTACAATATCGCTAACGATGACAAGAGCCTTGACATGCAGACGTTTATCTATAAGGTTGCCGATCTATGGGGGTACCAGCGGCCGCAAAAGCATCTGCCGGTGGCTGTCGCTAAAATCGCTACAAGCCTTATGGAGGGGTCGGCGAAACTGCTGCATAAAAAAGAGCCGCCGCTGCTGACGAAAACACGACTGAAATTTCTGAGCCTGAACCTGGAGTTCGATATCTCAAAAGCAAAAGAACAGCTTGGGTTTAAAAATAATGTGAATATTGACGATGGATTGTCGATCACGAAGCAGTGGATCGAGGAAAGCGGCGCTTATAACTGATTAAAAAAAGAATATCCAATATCCAACACGGAATATCGAACAAGGAAGTAAAAGAGTACAGGCCTGAATGTTTTTTATTTGGTTATTGGTTATTCCTTGTTCGTTATTGGATATTCAAGACATATACAGCGTGGGCACGGCCCACCCTACGTGGATAATTATCTAATGAAAACTCATCTTCCATTTACCTTTAGAGACGGACTTACTATCGACAGCGGCGAGTATAGAGAGCGTGCGTTGATCGAGTTGGAGCGGCTTCGGGAGAGGTGTGGGAGTTTGAAAACTATTATTCGTCTTGAGACTATTTTGGCCGAGCCGGTGTCTTCTTCGGATGATTTTGAGGTTGGTAGTTTTATGTCGGCCGGCGGACATGGTATTTATTATAATAAGTGGAAGGTTGAATGTCCGGAGCATGTTTTTATATTTCTAAACGGGCTGGAAAGTCATGCCGGGTGGTTTGACGAGATGGCTGACGAGATTGCAGGCGAAAGGGTAAGGACGTATGGGCTGGACCGCAGGGGGTCGGGGCTAAACTGCAGCAGCAGCGGGAAATATCAGGATTGGATCGATGACGTAAAGGATCTTGCAACAATCGCGAGAAATGAGAACCCGGTCGCTAAAATGCATCTTGTGTCAATATGTTTTGGCGCGAAGGTTGCGACGGCTTGTGCGATACAACAGCCGGGCAGGTACGACTCGCTTATATTTTTATCGCCGGGGCTTTCGGTTAAAGTGAGCCCTACACCGAAGGAAAAATTGCTGATCGGGATAGATAAACTGCCGCGGATGTATTTCAATATACGGACGCCGATCAAGAATGATGAAATGTTTACATCGCAGGGAAAAGCCCTCTACTTCCTCTATAACGACAAACTGAGAACGCACTCGCCACGGGCAGGTGACTTTTACCAGGCGAGAATGATCGACTTGTACATTTCAAAAAATCTCGACAAAGTTACGACGCCGTCGCTGGCGCTGCTTGCCGGAAAAGACCGGGTTGTAAACAATAAGAAAACAATAAAGGCTCTTAACAAGTTCGGGCAAAAACCGAAAATTATCGAGTACCCGGAATCGGATCATGTGATTTTTTTTGGGAAGTCAAAGAATGAAATGAGACGGGATATTCTTAACTATTTGCAATCGCCGGCATAAATAGAACCACGAATGGACACGAATTAGAAAAAGAATTTATCCGCCCGTCACTGCTGCCGGGTAGACTCCCTTCGGGAACGCAGCCAGTCCCCCTTTTTCCAGTTATCCTTGTATTTTACAGAACACACTAAAGACGCAACCGTAGTAACCTTAGAATCTTTGAGATTTTAATAATTTGATTTGAAACCGTATGCTAAACGGGATTGGAAAAAATATTAAGATCAAGGAAGAGACGAAGACAGGGAAAAGCACCAGCAGGCTTAGCCCTGTCTTTTTTTATAAAATAGCCTCGCCCGCAAGGGCGAAACATCAATTCGTAATTCGTAATTAATAATTCGTAATTATCAAACTGGCCAACGGTCAGTTTGACTTTGTGACTGCTTTTATTCCTTCTACCAGTGCTTTTTTGTTTATTGTTATCAGTGCGGCTTTTTTCTTTGCGAAAAGCTGCTCTATGGCCTTGTCGATGCTCCTGGTTTTCAGTATGCCGGTTTTGGCGATGAACGCACCTAGAGCGACAACATTTGCGACCCTTGCGTTTCCGAGCCAGCGGGCAATTTCGGCAGCTTCTACATGTACAACGTCCAGGTCTTCCCTTTCGACATCGCGGGTTATCATCGATGAGTTCAAAATCACAATGCCGTTTTTGGCGATCTGGCTCTCGAACTTATCGAGTGAGGGCTGGTTGAGAATTATGGCTACGTCGGGCTTGCTGACAAAGGGGCTTGCAATCTCGCTGTCGGAGATGACCACGGTCGCGTTGGCCGTTCCGCCTCGCATCTCAACGCCATAAGAAATCATACCGGCGACGTGTTTGTCTTCCATAACGCATGCGCGGGCGATGATATTACCGGTCAGGACGATGCCCTGGCCGCCAAAGCCGGCGATAACTATCTGGGTTGTTTTATCTGCCATCTTTTTCCTTAAATATCCCAAGCGGAAATACTGTCTTCATCTCCGTGTTAACAAAATCCAATCCCTGAACGGGTGTAAGCTTCCAGTCGGTCGGGCACATGGAAAGTACCTCGACGAGCGAAAAACCCCGTCCTTCGATCTGATTTAAAAATGCTCTCTTAATAGCCTTCTTTGCCTTGATCGTGTCTCTGGCCGTGCTGACTGCGACACGTTCCAGGTACGTAACGCCGTCAAGATTGCTAAGCAGCTCACAGACCTTGATCGGTGGGCCTTCCTGGTTGTTGCCGCGGCCTGCCTCGGAGGTCGTCGAACTCTGGCCGAGCAAAGTGGTCGGTGCCATCTGGCCGCCCGTCATACCGTATATGGCGTTATTGATGAATATAACGGTGATGTCCTCGCCTCGGTTTGCGGCGTGGATCGTCTCGCCCATGCCGATAGCGGCAAGGTCGCCGTCGCCCTGGTACGTAAAGACAACCTTGTCGGGCTGGATGCGTTTAATCGCCGTCGCGACGGCTGGGCTTCGACCGTGGGCACACTCGATAATATCACAGTTGAAATAGTTATAGAGCAAAACCGCACAACCGACAGGCGCAGTGCCGATGGTCTTACCGCGGACGTCAAGCTCTTCGAGGACTTCGGCGACAAGCCGATGGGCGATACCATGGCCGCAACCGGGACAGTAATGGGTCCTGACATCTTTTTGAGTTTCTTTACGACAAAATTCCATATTAATTCCTTACTCAAACAGCTAATAGCTAATTGCTAATTGCTATTTATAAATTTCTTCTATCTTTTCCAGGATCCCTTCAACCGATGGGTACCAGCCGCCGCCTATGCCCTGGAACTCGACCGGTTTGCTGCACTGTATGGCCAGCTTTACGTCGTCGATGAACTGGCCGTTGCTCATTTCTACTACCAGGAACTTGCGGACCGTTTTGGCTACTTCCATCATCGCCTTATCCGGGAATGGCCACACAGTAATCGGCCTGATAAGCCCGACCTTTAGCCCCTTGTCCCTGGCAATCTGTATCGCACCCTTAGCCACTCTTGCGGTCATTCCGTATGCGGCGATCACTACTTCGGCGTCTTCGGTCATGTAATTTTCTACAAGCTGAAGATCGGCAGTGATCTTTTCGTGCTTTTTCTGCATATTGATATTATGCGTAACAAGAGCGTCGGTCGGGTTGAGCATAAGGGTCTTAATGACGCGGGGCTCTCTGCCCTGGCAACCGTCGAGAATATAATCCTTTTTCGGAATTTTCAGGATCGGCTTATATGGGGTAAGCTCGACGGGTTCGGCCATCTGGGCGAGGATTCCGTCGCCGAGTATCATTACCGGAATGCGGTAGTAATCGGCATAGTCAAAAGCGTTCTGGGTAAGCTTGTAAAGCTCTGGCAGTGTCGCAGGCGCTAAAACGATGAGGCGATAATCGCCGTGACCACCACCTTTTACGGCCTGGTAGTAATCGGCCTGGGAAGCACGTATATTGCCGAGGCCGGGGCCTCCTCGCTGCATATTGGCGATGACGCATGGAAGCTCGCCGGCGGCGATATAACTGATGCCCTCCTGCTTTAGGCTGATGCCGGGCGATGACGAACTGGTCATGCATCGGGTGCCGGTTGCGGAGGCTCCGAAGATCATGCTGATTGCGGCAAGCTCGGACTCGGCCTGGACGAAAACTCCTCCGACCTCCGGCATGCGACGCGACATGTATTCGGGGACTTCATTCTGCGGCGTGATCGGGTAGCCCGCAAAAAATCTACAGCCGGCCTGGATAGCCGCCTCGGACATTACCTCGTTACCTTTTAGTAAAACTTTCTCTGTCTTTTTACTCAAAACGATCAAAGCTCCTGTTACATTTTTGGCCCGGCGCTTGCGCTTAGGGCTTCTGTTTTTTTGTTTTTATCCCTGCGATTGCGCTTAGGGCTTCCGTTTAGCCTCTTTTAACTTAATGGCCAGGTCTGGACACATTTGCCAGCACAGACCGCAGGCGACGCACTTTTCCTTGTCGATGATCGGATAGAAATTTCCCTGCTCGTTCATCTTTTCGCTCATCTTAATGAGTAGCTTAGGGCACTGGGGCACACACAGCCCGCAACCCTTGCAGCGATCAATATCAACTTTAATGTCTGCCATAAAATAACCTGTAAATCCAGAGGCTCGTAATTATATGGGCAACTCGCCCACATGTTCAATTCTAACTAAAACCACCTACAGTAACAACCTCAAAATTTATTCAAATTAAAACACCGGGTATTGCCGCAGAGTCAGCAGATCTATATGGGGCAGACAACAAGATGCAAAATTGCGGAAAAAAGCTTATTAGCAGCAAATAAAACGCTCTTTCAGACATAACGCGAGACATCTCCGCACCAAACCGCCATAAAACCTTGTAAAATAAAGCCTTACAAGCGGCACACCCCTTATAAACGCTTCGGTATACTCAGGTGCAACTTACATAAATATACCGCTTTTTTATTGACTTTTGGGATTTTGGTGGTATTATGGTGCGATTACATTGACCTGGAGGGTGTATTATCAAACTGACCTTTGGTCATTTTGTAGTCTTAGGTTTTTAGTCCGCCACGGGCGGATGTACCATTTTTAGTCGTCAGGTAATCTTTTTTTTTGGAATTTGTATTATGGCAGTAGAGTATTTACGCAATGTTGCGATCATCGCACACGTTGACCATGGCAAAACTACGCTGGTTGACCAGCTTTTGTACCAGTCGGGTATGTTCAGGAATTCCGACCTGGACAAACTGGCCGGCGGTCAGCATAACCTTATCATGGACTCCGATCCGCTTGAGCGTGAACGCGGGATTACGATCCTCAGTAAGAACTGCGCGGTAAACTATACGGATCCGGACGGCAAAGAATACAAGATCAACGTTATCGACACGCCCGGCCATGCCGACTTTGGCGGTGAGGTGGAACGCGTCCTGAAAATGGCCGACGGGGTAATGCTGCTGGTCGACGCCTTTGAGGGGCCGATGCCGCAGACACGCTTTGTTCTTAGCAAAGCTCTCGAACACGGGCTTAAACCTATCGTCGTGATCAACAAGGCAGACCGCCCGGATTCCAGGCCCGATGACGTCGTCGACGAAGTCTTTGACCTGCTTGTCCAACTCGATGCCGACGATGACGCACTGGATTTCCCGGTGATATATGCCTCTGCAAAGAACGGCTGGGCTCGCAAAGATATGAAAGACGGCAACGACAATATGCAGCCGATCTTCGAGGCAATAATTAACCATGTGCCCGTCCCGGATGTCGACGAGAATGCTCCTTTGCAGATGCTCGTTACCACGCTTGACTTTTCCGATTATCTTGGCCGCATCGCCATCGGCCGTGTCGTCGCGGGCAGTGTATCCCAATCCGAGATCGTCACCGTCATAGACCGTCAAGGCAAACATACGCAGCAGAAGGTTGTAAAGCTGTACGGGTTTGAGGGGCTTGGCAAAAAGGACGTAGAGAAAGTAACAGCCGGTGACATCTGCGCAATCGCAGGGCTCAATCCGGTAGACATTGGAAATACTATCGCCTGTAAGGACGAACCGAAAGGACTGCCCGTTGTCGATATCGATGAACCTACCATGTCGATGACATTCCGTGTAAACGACGGGCCTTTTGCCGGTCAGGACGGTAAGTACGTTACCAGCCGACAAATCAAAGAAAGACTCGACAAAGAGCTTCAGCACAACGTCGCCCTCCGCGTAGAACCGGGCGAACGCGGCGAAGAGTTCAGGGTATCCGGACGCGGGTTGATGCATCTTGGCATCCTGCTGGAGAATATGCGGCGTGAAGGATACGAAGTTTGCGTTGGAAAGCCTAATGTGATTATTCGCGAGTTTGACGGGCTGCGTCAGGAACCGATAGAAACGCTCGTGGTTGACTGTCCCCGTGACTGCCAGAATTCGGTTATGAGTCTTATCGGCGACAGACGCAGCGAAATGGTCAGTATGGACGCTAAGAGCGGGGCCAGCGATTTTGTTCACATGGAATTTCGTATCCCGTCACGGGGGCTCTTCGGGCTCCATGCCAGGATGCTGACTGCGACACAGGGCAGAGCGATAATGCACCACACCTTCCTGCGGTACGAACCGATGAAAGGTTCCATCCCGCAAAGACAGGCAGGGGTAATGGTAGCAACCGATACCGGCACTGTCACCGCATACGCTCTCGACAGTTTATTCGACAGGGGATTTTTCTTCGTAAAGCCGGGCGAGCAGGTCTATGAAGGACAGGTTGTCGGCGAACACTGCAAAGACAAGGACTGCCCGGTAAATGCGGCCCGCGCAAAACAGATGTCAAATGTAAGAGCTTCCGGCAAGGACGATTCGGCAAAAGTCAGACCGGCAAGGATCATGAGCCTGGAAGCAACACTGGAGTACATACAGGCCGACGAACTCGCAGAGATATGCCCAAAATCAATACGGATAAGAAAAAGATTGCTCAATGAAGGCGACAGAAGAAAAGCGGCAAGAAAAGCGAGATAGTTCGTTCAAACTGACCTGTCGGACAGTTTGAAATGAATAATGATTATTGTATAATGTATAATGATGGATTCGGCCTTACGGCCGAGGCTTTTTTATTTTAAAAACAGGAGCTTGAATATGAAAGTTGTTGCGATAAATGGGAGTCCTCGTAAGGGTGGTAATACTGAGATCATGATCCGCAAGGTTTTTGAGCCATTGGAAAAAGCCGGGATCGAAACCGAGTTGATACAGGTTGGCGGCAAGTCTATCCGGGGATGTACGGCCTGCAGGAAATGCGGAGAAATGCAGAACCAGACCTGTATACAGAAAGATGATCCTGTTAACGAAATCGCTGCGAAGGTGTTCGCCGCTGACGGTATTATTCTTGGCAGCCCGACATATTTTACCGATGTCACCTCTGAGATGAAAGCTATTATTGACCGGGTTGGGTATATCGCCTATACGGGCGGCGGACTACTCAGACATAAAGTTGGCGCTGCTGTTGTTGCAGTACGACGCGGCGGAGCAATCCATGTCTTTGACACGATGAACCACTTCTTTCAGATCAGCCAGATGTTTATTGTCGGTTCTACGTACTGGAATATGTGTTACGGTATGCATAAAGGCGACGTAAACCAGGATGAAGAAGGAATGGCGAATATGGTCGACATCGGCGAGTCTATGGCATTGCTGCTGGGCAAGCTTGAGAATGTATAATGTCTAATGTATAATGATGAAAAGAGCCTATTCGGAGAGCTTGCGCTCTCGCGCTCCTGTTTGACGCCATAATTCTCTTTTAAATTCTGTGATTTATTCGTTGTTGACAAGTCTTTGTTTATCTATGTATTATGAACTGTCGATTAAACTAGAATCAGAGGTTCTTAGATAAAGGATAATATCATGGCCAAAAAAACAACCGCAACCCGCCTTGCCGGGATTAAAAAACCAACCCCCAAAGCTCCTGTAATAGGTGTGTTTTCACCTTGCGACCCTCGCGTTGATGCCGATAGCAGACAACGTGCACAAAATATTATCGAGATGACCGCCAATACAATAAGCGGCCAGGTAAAGCTGCCTGACGGTACGGATGTTCCGGTGGTGTACTCTTCTGTGCTGATTGACAGCGAGGCTCAGGCCGACCTTGTCGCTGAGCAGTTCCGCAAAGCCGGCGTTAACATTCTCGTATGTGCACCGGACACATGGGCGTTTCCGCAGCTGACTACTATCTCGCTATTGCAGCAGTTCCCGAAAGATACGCCGATCAATATTACGTGCGGTAACAGCGGACCCAAGCCGGGCGTTGTTTATGCCCACGCGCTAGCCGGTGCGATCAGCCAGTATGGCAAGATGGTGCACCTCAATGTCGGTAACTGGCCGGATACCGGGATGAAGCCGACGATGAGCGCCCCTACCGCGACCGCTTTGATCGACTGGTGCTACGCGGCTGTTACGACAGTTTCGCTTAAGGGCAGGCGTGTGATGGTGTTCGGGCACGATTCTATGGGTATGGAAACCGCCCTGGCACACATCATTCCGACAAGAAATACATACGGAATCGAGATCACTCGGCTGGACATGAAATTGCTTGCCGACATGCTCGCCAAAGGCGCATACGACAAGAAGGAAGTTAAGGCACTTCGTGCGTGGATCAACAGGAACGTCGGCAAACGGCTTGAACTGGAAACAGAAGCTGACAGCGATCGCTTTGATCAGTCGCTGGCTATGTACCTTATCAACCGTGACCTAATGGATGAACTCAATGCCGTCGGTGGCGGGTTTATGAGCCAACTGGAATGGGGAAGCGATCCGAGGGGTCTGCCGCTGCCCGTAGCCGACGCTATGGAATCGCTTTTTAACAGCACGTTCGACCATAACGGTAGAAAGGCTCCGCTGCCGTACGCGACCGAGGCGGATGTTCAGGGACTGCTGACTATGGTGTTTATGACGTATCTCAGCGGCGGCAACCCTCCGCTGTTTATGGACTTTAGAAAGGTGTGGGAGAACTGGGAGATTAAAGATCTTGCCAAACAGATCGGCGTTAAGGTTCCGGCAAAGGCTGACTATATCCTTAAGGGTCTCGTCGACGGCGATAACTCAGGCAGTGCTTCGTTTGACTGGGCGGCTATGCCGGGTGCGAGTATAAAGAATATTATGAGCGGTATCTCGATGCCTCTCGCTGACAGCGGGTATTTCCCGGGCGGCGGTAACAGCGTGACGTTTATGACGCCGGAAGGTATCGATGGAATCGCCGGACGTCTCGCATACAGCAGCTTGACGGGGAAGTTTGGTATGATCTGGGACGAGGCTCATACGACGAGCGTTCCGGATAAGCTTTGCAAAGCTATGTGCGACCTGACGACGCCGGCATGGCCGCATACGTTTGTAGTCCCCAAATACGCCACCATGCTTGAATACAAGCAATATGCACCGGCAAACCATTTCCACATGACCTGGAACCTGCCTGTCTCGCGTCTGCAGTACTGGATGGACCTGACGGCGACTTCAAGCATAACCCCATGGGCAGCAAGACCGAAATTCGTAGAAGGAACCGACAGACCGCAACCGCTAATCCACCTGCTAAACGGCGGAGAAGAAGCGTATAAAAGCCTGATAAAGTAAGTGGTAAGTGGTGAGTGGTAAGTAGTAAGTGGTTAAATACAAAACGCCGACATTGCTATTAAAATCAACAGCGATGTCGGCGTTATTTTTTTGTTCTGATAATGAATAACTATTCTATTCCGAGTACGTTTTTCATTGAGTATAGTGCTGGTGTTTTGGTTGTTATCCAGTTTGCTGCTCTTACTGCTCCTCTTGCGAAGTTGTCTCTGTTGTGGGCGTTGTGGGAGATTGTTACTGTTTCTCCCAGTGCGCTGTAGATTACGCTGTGCTGGCCGGTTTTGACGCCGGCGATTCATGCAGCCACCACCACGGATACGGAAACTTTTGGTCGTTGTCAGTAACATACATAATACGTTTTTGGAGCCACCACCAAAAAAAAGGGGGTCTTTTGTGTTGCTATTTGGTATTTGGATGAAAAAAATTTTGAGCTAAAAATGCGGTTTATCGCTATTTCAGGCCTGATAAAAGGGAATGGGAGGGCTATTTTTGCTTATCATCGGGTAGGAGGCGGGATTGCTCCCGCCGTCCTCCCACACCACCGGGCGTACGGTTCCGTACCACGGCGGTTC
>VRUI01000150.1 GCA_019456225.1 Planctomycetota bacterium
AAAACAGCATCTTTAATAATAATAAACAACGCTAACCTAAATCAACAAAAGAACTTACGAGCTACGGACAGGCTCTAATGTATTGGGATTATATATCCTGTGCTCATGCATCTCAAAGGCATTCGGATTCAATATACTGTCGTATAAGAAATCGTCGTAGTAATATAAGATGCTTTGCTGAATGAAGTTATAGCAAAGTGAAAAATAAGTTGAGATGAAAATAACAACCTGAGCTACAACCATACTTGTATTTAACTGATTATTTGATTTCTATACGGAGGTGTATTATGTCTATATCAAAAAGAAAAACTCGTTCTGATAAATTTCCACTAACTTTACATCCAACAGGCCAATTTTGCAAGAAGATCAAAGGAAAGCTTTATTACTTTGGCTCTGACAAAAACCATGCTCTCGAAAAGTATCTGAGTCAAGCATCATATCTGCATGGCAACAAGAAACAAACGCAGAAGAAGTCTGATGGCGAGATGACGCTAAAAGAGCTATGTAACCTGTATTTGCAATATCAGTTCTTAAAAGTTCAGGCAAACGCTCTTACTGCAAGACATCACAATGAACAGATTGCCAGCCTAAAAAAGTTTATGTCATTTCTTGGGCAAAGCCAAAAGATAGATGAAATCTCAACCTTGGATTTGCAGAGCTACCGCAGAAAACTTCAGAAAGCATATAGCACAGCCCATCGTATGAATCTGCACATAAGCATCATGAAGGCAATGTTTCACTGGGCCAAAAAAAATGATGTATTGGATTCTATCCCGAATATCGATGCGGTTAGCAGGGGCAAAATCATACACAAGCAACGACTAACTTTTTCATCTGAAAATATTCGGCAGTTACTTGATGCTGCTGATATTAAGATGCAAGCGATGATATGGTTAGGCATAAATTGTGGTTTTGGATGTACTGACTGTGC
>VRUI01000043.1 GCA_019456225.1 Planctomycetota bacterium
ATTTTGCCAAAGATAAGGTAGAAATAAAACGAAAAGTTAAAGATTTATAATCATCCTGTTATCCTGTCAAAAAAGAAGGCTTAGAGTGATTAACAGGAAATATCGTGAACGGTTACGCAGCTTTTATTTGTTCCGGCGCTTGCATTATCCGCGGGTCTTCCTTCGGCGGACAGGCTCCCTTCGGGATTTCGCTTCGCTCAACTTCGGGCTTTTGCTTTCTATAGTGACGGGTAGCAGAAGCTTAAAACCCTTGGCCTTGCCAGTCTCATGTATTCTTTCATGTCCATCTTGATCGCCTTTTCGTGCGTCCCTCCCTGGAAGAAGATATATTCGTCGTCTTCGAGGCTGGAATCCATAAACGTCAGCAGCCCGTACAGGATGCCGAAGGGCGGTTCCGCGCCGAGCGAGCAGTCGACGAATAGTTTTGCCAATACGGATTCGTCGGCGAGTTCTATTTCGTTGGCGCCCACCTGGCGTTTCAGCGTGTCAAAGTCGATCTTGTAGCATGCCGGCAAAACACACATGTAATACTCTTCATCGGCGCGGATGATCACCGGTTTGGCGACCATAATGCCTGGAATGTGTGCCTGGGCGGCGAGTTCCTGACTGGTAAATGTTGGCAGATGTTCGGTTACCTCATAATTGGCCGAAACCCTGTCAAGAAAATCCATAAGTTTCATAGTACACCTCCGTGGAAAAAAGTTTAGTTCACAAGTTTCAATAATTACTAATGCCAAACTGTGGAGGCAGTTCGGAGGAAAAAGCAGAGTATGTTATTATGTCCCATGAAGAGGGGCCGCGAATACTGAAAGTAAGATGATCATTGCCAGCAGAGCGATTATCCGGATTACCAGCCAAAAACGATCGTTAATGGTATGGTCGATGTGGAGGCCGAATCTGTGAAGATTATCCCGCAGACTGTGTGAAACCACTTTAAAAGAGGTTACGGGCCGTAATCGGTTTGGGTGCATAAAACCCCCTATCTCCGGTTTACAGATCTACCGGTATAAACGGTTCAATTATTACAATACCTTGCGCGCGGAATACACGCTCTATTTAAAGTATAACCCGAAAATTGTGATATCAAAATTTTATGCTTATTTTTCCCAAAGATTTTTTGGGTAGAGGCCTTTGTCGACCAATTCTGCAAGTTTGGCAACTACTGTTGGTTTGTCGTCTGGGTATGTTATTCCGAACCAGCTTGCCTCGGATTTGAGAACTTTGACTTTGGCGGTCGACTGGTTTATCAGGTCGTCGACGACGAATGGGATATAGAATTCTGATTTTTCCTCATTACCGTGTTCGGCGAGGAATTTGTCGAAGCTGGTTTTCAGGTGCGTAAAAATCGAAGGTCCGAATCCCCAGAGGTTCATCGATACTACCTCTTCGCCGGTGAGTGTTTTGTCTTTGCCGGCGTCATCGAGGCAGGTTATGATGGAGTTGTTTTTGGCGATCTGAGCGTGTTCGGCTACTTTGAGGAGATTGCCGGCATCGTCGCATTGGCAGACGCCGCGTGCTACGCTTCCGTTTTCCGACAGTGTGTTGCTGAGGGTATAGCCGACCATGCAGTAGTCGTTTTCGCCGGCTGCTGCGGTGAGGTATTCGGCTATCGCTTTGTATGAGTATCCACCGTAGAAGTCGTCGGCGTTTATTACGGCGAATGGTTCGTTGATGACGTCGGCAGCGACGAGGATGGCGTGGCCGGTGCCCCAGGGTTTTTCGCGGCCCTGTGGAAGGGGGAAATCGCCGAGCGATCTGTCCAGTTCCTGGTAGACGTACTTAACTTCGCAAAGACCGTCGAGCTTGTCGCCGATCATGTCCTTGAAGGCCTGCTCGAATGACTGGCGGATGACAAAGACGATCTTGCCGAAGCCTGCTTTTATCGCGTCATACATCGAGTACTCTATAATAGCCTCGCCGCTGGGACCGATAGGATCGATCTGTTTTAGCCCGCCATAGCGACTGCCCATACCGGCAGCGAGAACGAGCAGCGATGGTTTTGTTTTGTTTGGTTCAGTCATGTTATTATACCCAAATGAGAATTATTTTCAGGGTGGCACCTTCAAGCGAAGCTTGTGGGTGTCCGGGGCAAAGCACCCACAAGCCTGCGGCTTGAAGGTGCCACCCAGGAATTTGTATGTCCCGCTGGTTTACAGCAGTCCGTAGTTTTTTAGGATTTTCTTTAATAATATTTTTTTTGCATCGCTTAGCGGTGTCATCGGCAGCCGCAGTTCTTCCGGAGCCATGTCTAATATTTCCATCGCCGCTTTGATGGGTATCGGGTTTGTTGACATGCTTAGAAGGCTCTTTGAGAGTGTAAAGAGTTTGTGGTGCCATTTTCTTGCGCTTACCAGGTCGCCCTGCAGGATCAGGTCGGTCATCGCTTTTACGTCTGCCGGTACTATGTTGGCAACTACGCTGATTACGCCTTTTCCTCCGACCGACGCAAGCGGCAGTGTCAGTGAGTCGTCGCCCGACAGTATGGTCAGGTCGCAGTTGCCCGCGATGTCGCTTGCGATGTCGAGGCTGCCGGTAGCTTCCTTGACGGCGACGATGTTTTCAATGCGCGACAGGCGAATGATGGTCTCGGCGGTCATGCCCGCTGCGCATCTGCCGGGGATGTTGTACAGTACCACGGGCAGGTTGACTTCTCTTGCGATCATCTTGAAGTGCTGGTAGAAGCCTTCCTGTGTTGGTTTGTTGTAGTATGGCGTTACCTGCAGAGATGCGTCTGCGCCGGCTTTGCGTGCGTGTTCTGTCAGGTCGATGGCTTCGGCAGTGCTGTTGGAACCGGTGCCGGCGATTACCGGGATCGCTCCATTGACAGTTTTGACGACGAACTCGATAACTTTTTTGTGCTCCTGGTGGGATAGTGTCGGGCATTCGCCGGTTGTGCCGGTCGGGACGATACCGTCGGTTCCGCTTTCCAGGTGAAAGTCAATGAGTTCTTCGAGTGTTCTGTAATCCACTTTCCCGTTCTGGAACGGTGTTATTAATGCTACCATTGATCCGCTAAACATTTTTATGCTCCTTTATTTTAGATCGGAGAGCTTGCGCTCTCGCGCTTTTACTATCCGTTAATTAGTTTTATCATTTCCTGCGTTGCCTGTTTCATTCCTACCAGTACGGCTCTTGAGACTATGCTGTGTCCGATGTTGAATTCGCAGAGGCCTTCTATTTTTGCGACCGGTGCGATGTTTCTGTATGTCAGTCCGTGGCCCGCGTGGACGATCAGACCGCTTGTCAGGGCTATGTCGCGTCCATCGCGAAGGGCGTTCAATGTTTTTTCGATTGCCCTGTCGGTCTTTGCGTTTGCGTACATCCCGGTGTGCAGTTCGACAGCGTCACAGCCGGTCTCGGCAGACGCGAGGATGTGTTCTTCGTTGGGTGTAATGAACGTGCTGACGAGTATGCCTTTTTTGTGCATGCGTTTTACGATGGCGGCGATGCGTTTTTTATTTTTTACGCAGTCCAGTCCGCCCTCGGTTGTAAGCTCGGCTCGCTTTTCAGGGACCAGTGTTACCTGGTCTGGTCTTATCCTCTCGGCGATCTTGACGATCGGTTCGGCAATCGACATCTCGAGGTTAAACTTGCTTGCGACGGTTTGCTTTAGGACTTCGACGTCTCTGTCTGAGATGTGCCGTCTGTCCTGACGCAGGTGGACTGTTATGCCGTTTGCGCCGGCAAGCTCGCAGATCGAAGCTGCCCACGCCGGGTCCGGCTCGTCCGTCTTACGGGCCTGGCGGATGGTCGCTACATGATCGATATTTACGTTTAATAATGCCATAATGTGTCCCTGGTAGTAAAATGGGCGGTTTAACCGGAGATTATAACAGCTTAGAGGGGCGATTCAAGCCTAAAATTGACTCACCCAAAAGCGCGCCAGCGCAATTGAACGAAATATGATCGCATATGGGGTGGCACCTTCAAGCCGTAGGCTTGTGGGTGCTTTGGGCCAGTGCACCCACAAGCTTCGCTTGAAGGTGCCACCCAAAAAGACAATGGAGTAATGTAATTAATCCTTGCCAGTGCCCGTTTTTTGGTATATTATCTGGATATGGAGACTGAATCTATTACTGCTGTTGTTACCGGGGCCAGCGGGTGTGTTGGCGGTGCTATCGCTGTTGCGCTGTCGCGGGCAGGGTGCAGGTGTGTCTGTCATTACCATCATAATGAGGCGCCGGCGAAGAAAATTGTCGAAAAAATAATCGCCCAAGGCGGCCGAGCGGTCGCAGTAAAGGCCGATCTTACCGATACTGATGATATTTCCAGACTTTTTGATGCTTACGGCGAATTCGGCCCGCCCCGGATATTGGTAAACTCGGCTGCGATATTTAAAAGGGGTGCGATCTCCGAAATTACCGCCGAAAACGCCCGGCAGATGCTGGATATTGATCTTGTTTCGCCAATACTGGTCAGCGCCGCTTTTGCCGAGTCTGTCAAGGGTTTGCAAGTGACCGGCAATATACCAGTGGCGAAAATAGTCAATCTCGTAGACATCGGCGGCATCCGTCCCTGGGCAAACTATACAATGTACTGCGCAGCGAAAGCCGGTCTCATCGCGGCGACAAAATCCATGGCCAAGGAACTCGCCCCAGCTGTCTGCGTAAACGCCGTCGCCCCGGGAGTAGTCTCCTGGCCGGATGACGTAGACAAAGAAGAATACGACCGCCAGGTCTCAATGATACCGGCACAGCGGGTAGGTACCCCCGAAGAAATAGCAGCAGCGGTAGTCTTCCTGATAAAAAACGACTACATAACCGGCCAGATACTAAACGTCGACGGCGGAAGATGCATGTAATGTCGGCATCTTGCCGACATTTGCTGTTGGCTGGAAGCCAACAGCACGAATTAAATCACTAAACAGTGGAGAGCAAAAATGGCGAAGGTTGATTTTAAGAAGTCGCTTAGGGAGTTTTACTCGGCTAAGGGTGAGCCTAAATTGGTTGAGGTTCCTTCTATGAAATATATCCAGGTTGACGGGGTTGGCGATCCTAATACTTCGGCGGCGTTTCAGGAGGCGATGGAGATGTTGTACGGCATTGCTTATACACTTAAGTTTGATATGAAAAAAAATCAGCCGGACGGATATTTCGAGTTTGTAGTTCCTCCGCTTGAGGCGCTTTGGTGGATGGACCCCGGCCCGTTCGACCCCGATGCAAAGGATAAGTGGCAGTGGACTGTGTTATTAATGCAGCCGGATTTCGTCACCGATGAGCTTATCGATTCGACAAAGAAAATTCTTAATGCCAAAAAGCCCGACCTTGATCTTGCAAATGTTCGTTACGGGGTTATCGACGAAGGCTTATCCGCACAGATATTGCACATCGGCCCATATGCCGAGGAAGGTCCGACAATAGAAAAACTGCACGCATTCGTCAAAAGCCAGGGATATACCTTACTCGATAAACACCACGAAATATACATGAGCGACCCCAGACGAGTAGCACCGGAAAAGCTCAAGACAATTATTCGGCATCCGGTAGGAGAATAATAATTTTTCCGGAGAATGCGTTACCCTCGCCTCTAAATTACCTATTCCCCCAAAAAGCCCGAAGGGTCGTTTCGTTGACTTTTTGCCCCCTTTAATTTCCTATCGATATGGGGAGGACAGAGCAATCCAAATCAGCTTCTGAAGTTTTTACGAACTTTTTACAGAACGACATGAGGTTTGCGTGATAAACTATATGCAGCATAACTAAGCTGATACATCAATCTGTGAATTCATAACATAAAGATTGGGACAAAAATGGCAAAAAATCGAATTTGGTGTTGTTTGTTGGTAGTTCTTTTGTCCTTAAGTGCTGGACCGTATGTCTGCGCTAAAATTCAGAAGAAAATCGCCTATAAAGATGTCTTGATAGAGAATGTTCCGCATGTAAGGCAAAAATCGGATTTTTGCGGTGAGGCATGTGCTGAGATGTATCTTCGTAAACTTGGTAAAAACATCGATCAGGATTGCGTATTTGATCAATCAGGCATTGATCCTCTCAAAGCCCGCGGTTGTCATACTTCGGAACTTGCAAAAGCTTTGAAAAAAATTGGTTTTAGGGTTGGCGACGTTTGGTATAAGGTCGCTGCTAGTAAGGCTGATAAACAAATAGAAACACAATTTGATGAACTTCACGATGATCTGGTCAAAGGTAAGCCTTCGATTGTATGTATGCATTATGATGATGAGCCGGGGACAACTGAACATTTCCGATTAGTAGTTGGTTATGATTCTAAAAAAGATGAAGTAATATATCATGAGCCAGCCGAGATAATGGGAGCGTATCAACGGATGAAACGCAAGAGGTTCTTAAAGCTTTGGCCCTTGAAATATGATAAGAAGCAATGGACCATAATACGGATAAGACTCCAAGCGGGGCGAATCAAGAACTTCAAGCCGGCTGACGGATTTACAGATGCCGACTATTCACAGCATATAATGAAACTTAAAAGAAAAATTCCTGACAAAGCATTTACTGTTCTTATACAAAAGCCTTTTGTCATTATTGGCGATGAGTCGCCATCTATGGTTAGGCGACGCTCTGTTTCGACTATCAAGTGGGCAACTGACAAGTTAAAAAAGGATTATTTCAAGAAGGATCCTGATAAGATCATTGATGTCTGGCTTTTTAAGGATAAGAAAAGCTATGAGAAATACACAAGGAAAATTTTCAAAGACAAACCTGATACACCGTTCGGTTATTTCTCACACACGCATAACTCGCTGATTATGAACATTGCTACAGGCGGAGGCACTCTAGTCCATGAAATGGTGCATCCTTTTATCGATTCTAATTTTTCGGAATGTCCAGCCTGGTTTAATGAGGGACTAGCTTCACTATATGAACAGTGCCGCGAAAATAAAGGGCATATTAATGGACTGACTAATTGGCGGCTTGCAGGATTGCAGAAGGGCATTCGGGCTGGAGGGATTCCATCTTTTAAGACACTAACGCATTCAAGCACACACAAGTTTTATAATAGTGACAAGGGGAACAACTATGCTCAGGCACGATATTTGTGTTACTATTTGCAGGAAAAAGGACTTCTGATTAAATACTATCATCAATTCCATGATAATCATAAGAAAGATCCTACTGGTTTTGAAACATTGAAAAAAGTGCTTGGTAAAAAGGACATCGAAGCCTTTCAAAAGCAATGGGAAAAATTTATACTTAAACTGACTTTTCCCTAGGGCAACTAAATGTTCGCGGTACATTTATTTTAAGATATAAGGGAATAGGGGACAAGGGAATAGGAGGGTAGGGGAATAGAGGACTGTCCCTAGTTTTACTTAGTTTTAACGAATTACAAATGACGAATTGAGGGATCGCCTTTGGCGATGCTGTTTTATTCTGGGTCCCGGGTCAAGCCCGGGATGACAACGTTACTACCGTAATTTCCGGTCTTGGGCTGCATACTATTTGGCCTAGTCTTCCGAGTCCTCTGTTTACGTATAGTTTTTTTCCGTCGACTTCGTACATTCCGGCGTGGTATTTTGGTTTTCCCAGTGCTCCGCAGGTTTTTGCAAGCGGGTGCTGTACGCCGTGTGTGTGGCCGCTCATTACCGCGTGCGAGTGATAATGTTTCAGGTGCTTTACCGATTTTGGATTGTGGACGAGCGTTATTGCCGTCTGCGAGTTGTCAACGCCCGAATATGCCTTATCTGGGTTGAAATCGTCTGCCCACAGGTCTCCCAGCCCGACGAACCAGAGCTCTTTGCCATCGACATCGACCTGTACGGATTCGTTTCTGAGCAGCTTTACGCCCTTATCTCTCATCCCCTCGGTCAGGTGTTCCAGCAGATCGCCCCTTCTTGACCGGATGATGCTCCCTATTCCGTAATCATGGTTTCCCAGGCAGGCATATACCCCGAACCGGCTTTTAAGCTTGCCGATCAGATCAACAGCAATCTGGCGGTAATTACCGTTAAAATCGTGGGTAATATAGTCACCGGTCAGTACGACAATATCTGCATTGAGCTGGTTAACCCTCTCGAAGCATTTTTCGAGGTAGCGGGGCGAAACGGTTCGGCTGCAATGCAGGTCGCTGACGTGGATGATGCGTTTGCCGCAGAGTTCGTCGGCTAGCCCCGAAACAGGCATGGAGACATCGACGGTCTCGATCCACTCGCGGCCGCTGTCGTGGTCGTCAACTGCCCAGGCAGTGCAAAAACCAAGCTTTCCTGCGGCTTTGCCGCCAAGAAATCGCCTTCGACTCATTGGAACCTTTGAATTTATCATTTATTATTTATTATTAAGAATATTTATTGAAGATGCCACCCAACCGGCATATAACAGCAATACGATTATAAGGGTAAAATGGTTCTAATCAAAGCTGTAAACGGTAAGATTAACTTTATATGCTATAAAACATCGGTTTGGCGGCGGTGATTTGATTATTTTTTTGTAAAGAAAAATGCACTGAAATTCCGATTTTTCGTATAGCTATTAGTGGGTGCTGGAAGTAGGCGCGTTTATGTGTAGGTAAATAGGAGTTCTGCTTTGAAGTTTACGCTCGCAAATGAGATTACTATCCTGCGGCTGATATTGATCGGGCCGTTCATTATCTGCATGCTCAATACAGGAAATGAGGTTTATGGGGATCATTATCGCTATGCGGCGTTTGCGATCTTTCTGATAATGTGCATTAGCGACTATCTTGACGGGTATTTCGCCAGGATCAGAAACGAGGTATCGCCGCTGGGGACGTTTCTTGACCCTCTCGCCGATAAACTTCTTATGCTTACCAGCTGTATCCTTCTTGCCAGTGAAAAGACGGCGGTGTCCGGTTTCAGGCTTCCGCCAACGGTTATCGTGCTAATAATAGGCAAAGATCTATTGCTGCTGATGGGTTTTGTGATAGTGTACCTGAACATATACAAGGTCTATATAGTTCCGGTCCATGCCGGCAAATCCTCTACTTTTGTCCAATTGTTTATGGTTGCGGCGATTTTATTGGCTCCGGAGATATCGCAGGTACTGCCATTCTGGATTTATTTACTGCGATTTTTGTGGTGGTCGGTTGCTGGGATGGCTATTTTGGCAACTTTTGTTTACATCCGGGCGGGAATTTGTTATATTGAGGAGTTTGAAGATGTTCGGGCACTAACCAATAAGGCAGAAAACTATGACAGAATTCAGTAGTATCGCTGAGGTCGTTGAGGATCTTAAGCAAGGTAAGATGATCATTCTTGTTGACGATGAGGATCGCGAAAATGAGGGCGATCTTGTGTGCGCCGCGGAACTTGTGACCGATGAGACGATCAACTTTATGGCTACTCACGGGCGTGGTTTGATCTGTCTTGCTATGGATGAGGATACCTGCGACCGGCTTTCGCTGCACCCCCAGACACAAAATAATACCACTCGTCTGGGCACGGCGTTTACTGTAAGTATTGACGCACGTGAAGATATCACTACAGGAATCAGTGCCGCCGACCGCGCTCATACTATTCGCGTCGCCGTCGGTGCCGCCGCAAAAGCTTCGCACCTTGCAAGGCCCGGACATATCTTTCCGCTCAGGGCAAGAAACGGCGGGGTGCTTGTTCGCGAAGGGCAGACGGAAGGCTCGGTCGATCTTATGAACATCGCCGGCCTGCGGCCTGCCGGAGTTATCTGCGAGATAATGAACGATGACGGGACCATGTCCAGGCTGCCTCGGTTGATGGAATACTGCAAAGAGCACGATCTTAAGATCACGTCTATCGAGAAGATTATCGAGTACCGCCTTCAGCGGGAGAGTACCGTTAAACGTATCCAGGCTATCTCGCTGCCGACAGATTATGGTGAGTTCAGGATGATCGGGTATGAAACCCCGAATTCCACCGAGCCGCATCTTGCCCTTTGCAAGGGCGGAATCGGCGAACTTGACGATGACGGCAATGTTATCGCCCACGACGAACCGGTGCTGATACGAGTGCATTCGGAATGTATGACCGGCGACCTTTTCCACTCGCAGAGATGTGAGTGCGGCTACCAGATGATCACTGCGATGAAGATGATCGAAGAAGCCGGCAAGGGGGCCTTGATATATCTTCGTCAGGAAGGCCGCGGAATTGGGCTTGCAAATAAACTGCATGCGTATAAACTGCAGGAGCAAGGGTACGATACTATCGATGCCAATCTTGAGCTTGGGTTTATGGCTGATAAGCGTGATTATGGTGTCGGGGCCCAGATATGCAGGGACCTGGGGCTTAGCAATGTGCGGATATTGACGAATAATCCCAAAAAGGTCAGCAGGCTCGAGGTTTACGGGATCAAAGTTGCCGAGCAGCTGCCTCTTATCGCAGAGCCAAGTGAGCATAATATTGATTATTTACGAACGAAAAAGAAACGTTTCGGACACCTGCTTGATGATGATATGTAGCGGCGTACAGCGTACGGCGTGCAGCGTGCAGCGGTACATTCGAGATACTATTCAGTTCAAGGAGAAACTGTTTTGAGATTTATATATTTTATTTTGGCAGTTCCGGGCCTGGTGTTTTTTTCCGGTTGTCCCAATCCGGATTCGAGGAGCGGCGGGTCGGTTGCAGGGAATGGGGTTTGTATTTATGCAGCAGACCGGGTGGATATTATCGGACTAACTTCGGTTGAGGCTAATCCTGATTCCGGTGCCGGTTCTCCGGCGGTGATATCGGCTTATGTCAGTTTGCTTGACAGGTTTGATTCGAGTATTAAGGGGCCGGGAGTTTTTCGGTTCGAATTGTATGAATATGTACCGCGTACCGCCAATCCCATCGGTAAGCAGCTTTTTCGATGGCCGGAGATCGACCTTACTGATGCGACGGTAAACAACAGCTATTGGAAGGGTTATCTGCGGTCATATAAATTCTCGCTCGGTACGAAGATCGACCTTGCTGTGCCAAAGAGATATATTTTGCATGTTACGTGCTTTACGGCAGGGAAACGAATTGTAGACATATTCGACCTGAATACAAGGAGCGATTGATCATGGCGGCTTTTTTTGAAGAAACATATTTTTCGGAACCTTTTTTAAATTGCAGTGTCTAAATGGGTAGTTCTGTGGAAAAA
This sequence comes from Planctomycetota bacterium, assembly GCA_019456225.1. Taxonomy (GTDB): domain Bacteria; phylum Planctomycetota; class Phycisphaerae; order Sedimentisphaerales; family Anaerohalosphaeraceae; genus VRUI01. Next base: position 11,025 of record VRUI01000043.1, read on the forward strand.
CAACTTGAAAATATAGTAATTGACGATGCAGTTCTGGTTCGTCAATGTCAGGAAGGTGATTCTGCGGCCATGCAGCGGCTTATCGTTAAGTACCAGGACCGGATTTATAATGTAATTTTAAAAATTTGCTCGAATAAAGACGATGCCGCGGAACTTACGCAAGAGACGTTTGTCAAATTTATAGAGAAGATCAATACTTTTAAAATGCAAAGCGCGTTTTATACCTGGCTTTTCAGGATAGCTGTAAATCTGAGTTTAAATTTTTGCAGGCGGCGTTTCAAAATCAAGATACATTCGATTGACGCACCGGCAGGTCCCGAAGGGGAAAATGCTCGCCAGCAGCTTAGAAGTTTTTTTGCCGATGAAAAAGAGCCTGACCCGGCCGTCGCCGCTCAAAACCGTGAGGTTGGCCAGATAATCGTCGCCGCTCTCGGCAGGCTCGACGATAAACAAAGAACCGCCGTTGTTTTGCGGGATATCGAAGGAATGGCCTATGCAGAGATCGCCGAATCGCTTGACGTCGAGATCGGCACGGTAAAAAGCAGGATAAGCAGAGGCCGGGAAAGTTTGCGTGAAATATTGAAGACGGTACTGAAAGCGTAGAGTTAGTTGGATCATACGTTTTAAAATACGATTTTATTGTTACTGTTTGAGGCTCGAAAATTATGAGCGATGAATCCAAACAAAATATTGATGAGTTGCTAAGCGGCTATGTTGACGGTGAGCTTTCACAACGAAAGTATACCGAGCTGAAAAGACTCATGGAGCACGAACCGGAATTGGCAGAAAAGCATAACTTGCTGAAGAAGCAAAAGCAGCTCTTAAACGCCATGCCTGTTGAAGCGGCACCTGAAGGGCTCTTTGACGCGGTGATCGCTTCGCAGGAACGGAAATTCATTCTGAGCGAATACGGCGCAGCTTCGAGCGAGGCCGAGGGCGTCAAACACCTTTTATTCCGCAGGGCTCTTACGGCGGCGGTTATATTCGTATTGTTTGGCGGACTGATCGGGCTTATCGTGCATATCGTTTCGCCGGTACAGCAAGGCGGCCCTCAGGAGTATGTCAAAGGTACTGACGATCCGGTAGTGGATTTGCTGGGGCCCCCTATGAAGTTTATTGACGATCCTGTTGTCGCCGGCACCAAAACGCCGTTCAGAGCCATGCTTGATCTAAAGACAGAACACGCTATCGCAATGAACGGCTTTATCAAGAAGGCTATCTTCACTCACGATCTTAACGGTTTTGTCGATCCGCGTGAAATCAACGGCACCACCAGTACTATCAGGATCACCTGTGGGATTGACAGCGTTGTCGATCTCCTCGCCGATCTTCAGAGTGAGTGGGACAAGTGCAAGGTAGCGAATCTTTCGGTTTACGATTACGTACTGAAAAGATATATAGTTATCGAAAACATCAAGTCAGAACAGCTTATGAAAGTTTTCAACGAGGATAAATTCTATGCGCGTATGCAGATGGCCAGGGACTATGCTGATTTCAATTATCTTAACCGTTATGGAAGCGGCCGGCTTGTGAAAAATGACGGCCCATCTGAAGACCCCGTAAAGCCGAAACTGACACATTCAGTGTTGGACAAAAAAGAACGGTTAGAAGGCGGCGAGAAAATCAGCCTGGTAATTACGGTTACTGGTTTGTGATCAGGGCGGAAACAAAACAAACAAAAACCCGAAGCGCGAGCGCAGGGATAAAAGTGATTAAACAAAGGGTGATTTGACATGCTTGAGATCGAAAAAACCTGTCTTGTTATCGTCGATGTGCAGAGCAAACTCGCCGGGTTGATGTGGGACAAGCAGCGGCTTTTTGACAACATTGAAATTCTCGTCAAGAGTGCCAATATTTTAGACATTCCGATTATCTGGTGCCAGCAGTACCCCGAGGCACTTGGCGAAACTATCGAGCAGATCGCCGCCCACCTCAAAGATCTTTTGCCGTGCGATAAGAAGAGTTTCAGCTGCTGCGGCAATGTCCAATTCGCCGAAAAACTTCATGCCGTAAATCGCAGGCAGATTTTGCTCTGCGGGATAGAGGCTCATGTCTGCGTCTACCAGACAGCGATGGATCTGCTTGACCTGGACTATGATGTTCAGGTTGTAGGCGATGCTGTTTCATCAAGGACGCAGGACAATAAAGACGCTGCCCTGAGCAGGATAAAGTGGGAAGGAGCGGCCATCACCACAACCGAGATGGCACTGTTTGAACTGCTGGGCAGTGCCGAACACGATAAATTCAGAGAGATCGCAAAGCTGGTTAAGTAAATTCTGGGGTGCAGCCAGATTGATTATTTCTTTGGGGTTTTCTTTTTTGTATCTTTTGCCTTGTCTTCTTTTTTGGGCGCGGCCTTTGCGTCTTTTTTGCCTTGCTTGTAGTTTTCGCTTCTGTAGTCTGTCTCGTAGAATCCGCTGCCTTTGAAGATCACGCCGGCTCCTGCGCCGATGAGTCTTTTTAGCTGCATCTTGCCGCACTCGGGGCATTTTTTTGATGGGCTTGCAGACATTGACTCGAATTTTTCGAATGTATGATTGCAACTTGCGCAAAGATAATCGTAAGTCGGCACTATTTACCCTTCCTGTTCCTGGCTTTCTGTTTCGTTTTGTTCTGTTTCTTCCGGATGGGGTTGTTCTTCTTCCGGTAATTTGTTTACGATCACTTTGCAAGGCCGTATGACCTGTTCGCCGACTTTATAGCCGCTCTGGAATTCTTCGAGGATCTCATTTTCCGGTTTGCCCTCTTCTTCTCTTCGCATCATCGCCTCGTGCAGAGACGGGTCAAACTGCTCGCCGAGAGAGGAGATGCGTTCAACGCCATGAACCTTAAGCGCGTCGATCATGTGGTCAAAGACCAACTGAATACCTTCGATGACAGAGTCAAGCGAGTCTGCGGTTTTGGCGCCGTTGAGTGCATGCTCGAAATTATCGATCGATGGCAGAAGCGATTTGATTATTTCTATTTTTTGATAGGCAACAGAATCTGCGATCTGTTTGGGAGCGCGTTTCTGGAAGTTGGCATAGTCGGCACTGATTCGCTGGAGCTTGGCAAACGTTTCGGCGTTTTCCTGCGAAAGTTCTTCGATCTTCTTTTCAAGATTGACAACTTCCCTGCTCTTGCCGCCGGCGTTCTTGCCGAAGAAGCCTTTCTTTGCGGCCTTTTCAGTGCTTTCAGTATTTTCAGCAGCTTCGTTATTGTCCGGCTGCTCGTTTTTTATATCTTCTGGTTTCATGATCTTTCTCGAAATATTCTAATCATTGCCGAAATATTTTTTCAGTTTTTCAAAAAACTTTTTTGATTCCGGCAATACGTTTTTATTTTCAGTCTCAGCGAATTCCCGCAGGAGTTTTTCCTGGTGGCTCGTCAGGTTTTTAGGTACTTCGACCATGACGCGGATAAGTTCGTCGCCCTTTCTGCTGGTTCTAAGGTCCGGCAGTCCTTCGTTTTTTATCCTGAAGACGTTTCCATGCTGAGTGCCCGGCGGTATCTTAAACTGTTTCATTCCGGTAAGGCTTGGTACGTCGATCATTGCGCCCAGTGCAGCCTGCGTGATGGATATCGGCACCGTCGAGACGAGGTCATTGCCGTCACGCATGAGGAACGGGTGTGCTTTGATACGCACATAGCAGTACAGGTCGCCGCGCGGCCCGCCGTTGGAACCGGGTTCGCCTTCGCTGGCGACGCGTATGCCCTGGCCCTCGTGGACACCGGCCGGTATCTTGATGCTTACGGAACGTTTTTTTGGTACGTGTCCGGTGCCTCTGCATTTTTTGCAGGGGTTTGTAATGATCTTGCCTGCCCCCTGGCAGTGTCCGCATGTCGAGACCATCTGGAAGAATCCGCCGAGTCCGGCTTTTTGGACCTGTCCGCTTCCGCCGCATGCCGGGCATGTCGATGGCGCCTTGCCTTTTGCCGACCCGCTGCCGGTGCAGCTCTTGCAGAAGTCCTGCCGCGTAAACTCGATGCTTTTTTCGACGCCCTGGGATACTTCTTCCAGTGTAAGTTCTATAGTTGTTTCCAGGTCGTAACCGCGTCTTGGTGCGTTGGCAGTTTGCCGCCTGCCGCTTCTTCTGCGTCCGCCGCCGAAGAAGTCGCCGAAGATATCCCCGAAAATATCGCCGATATCCTGAACGTTCATGTGCGAGTAGTCGCGCATTCCGGAACCGCGAAGTCCCTCGTGTCCGAACTGGTCGTAACTCTTACGCTTTTCAGCGTTGCTCAGCACTTCGTATGCCTCGGCGCATTCCTTGAACTTTTCTTCCGCCGCTTTGTCGCCGGGATTTTTGTCGGGATGGTACTTCATAGCCAGCCTGCGATAGGCTCGCTTAATATCGTCGGGCGAAGCTGACTTCTTGACTCCCAGAATTTCGTAATAGTCCCTTTTTGTCATGGGGTCTGTCTCAAAAAAATAACGGTCCGAATTAATAGCGATCAGTATATTGCTGTTGAGCGGAGCGAAATCCGGCAGTACTGCCGGACTAATCGCTAATTGCTAAAAAAAACATGCCAAGCCGCGAAGGATTTCAGTTTCGCAGCTTGACATTGAAGAATTAAACTTAGATAACAGCTCCGACTGTCGCATTTTCCGGATCGTCATCTTTCAGGTCTGAGATAATAACGTTAGTGGTCAGCATAAGTCCGGCAACCGAGGCTGCGTTCTGCAATGCGATCCTGACAACCTTTGCAGGGTCAATGATGCCTGCTTTTAGCATGTCTACGAATTCGCCTTTGCCCGCGTCATAGCCGATGTTGCCTTCTTTTTCCAAGAGCTGGGCTACGATGACATCGCCTTCTTCACCGCCGTTGTCGACGATCTGGCGGGTAGGAGCCTTAAGAGCGTCTGCGATAATGTCAAAGCCGACTTTCTCGTCGCCCCTGGCTTTCGCTCTTGCCTTGTTGACGCTTGCGATTGCACGGAGGTATGTTACTCCGCCGCCTGCGACAACGCCTTCTTCGACGGCTGCCTTGGTTGCGTGCAGTGCGTCGTCGAGCAGGTCCTTGCGTTCCTTCATCTCGGTCTCGGTCGGTGCGCCTGCTTTAAGTACGGCTACGCCGCCGGTGAGCTTTGCGAGTCTTTCCTGGAGTTTTTCCTTGTCGTACTCGCTGGTTGTTTTTTCGATGGCGTTTTTGATCTGCTCGCAGCGTGACTTGATGGCTTTCTTTTTGCCGCCGCCTTCGATGATCGTCGTGTTGTCTTTGGTGATGACGATACGTTTGGCTGAACCGAGTTGAGCAAGCTCTACAGTTTCGAGCTTGATGCCGAGGTCTTCGGTGATTACCTGTCCGCCGGTCAGAACGGCGAGGTCTTCCATCATCGCTTTTCTGCGGTCGCCAAAACCTGGAGCCTTGACTGTGCAGACTTTCAAAACGCCCTGGAGCCTGTTGATAACCAGTGCGGCGAGTGCTTCGCCTTCTACGTCTTCTGCGACAATCAAAAGCTGCGAGCCGACCTGTGCGATCTTTTCCAGCAGCGGTACGATCTCGCGAACGCTGGATATCTTTTGTTCGTGCAGCAGGATGTAGGCGTCTTCGAGAACCGCTTCCATCGTGTTGGGGTTGGTCATGAAGTATGGTGACAGGTATCCCTTGTCGAACTGCATGCCTTCAACGACGGTCAGCTCTGTTTCGAGTCCGTTACCTTCTTCGATCTCGATAACGCCTTCTGTCCCGACTTTATCCATTGCGTCTGCAAGAATTTCGCCGACTTCGGGGTTATTGTTTGCGCTGATGGCGCCGACCTTGGCGATGTCGCCGTGGCCCTTGACCTTCTTGCTGACGGATTCGATATACTCGACAACTTCCTGTGCCGCCTTGTTTACACCGCGCTGTACTGCGACCGGGTTTACTCCTGCGGATACGCGTTTTAGGCCTTCGCTGTATATCGCTTCTGCAAGTACGGTCGCAGTCGTTGTTCCGTCGCCTACCAGGTCGCTTGTTTTGCTGGCCACTTCGTTGACCATCTTTGCGCCCATGTTCTTGAAGGGTTCCGGCAGTTCGATTTCTTTACTTACCGACACGCCGTCTTTCGTGACCTTAGGCGAACCGAAGCTCTTTTGGAGCAGTACGTTTTTGCCCGTTGGTCCCATTGTAACTTTTACCGCAGCAGCGAGTTGTCCGAGCCCGTCTTTGAGCTCTGTCCTTGCCGCCGCGTCAAACATCATTTGCTTTGCCATAATATATTAACCTCTATTCTATTGACTCCAGGTCAGTGGTTTCTATTTTTCAACAATACCGAGAAGTTCGCTCTCGCGAAGTATCTTGTACTCAACGTCGTCGACTTCGACTTCGCTTCCGCCGTATTTGCCATAAAGGACTACGTCGCCTTTTTTGACGGACATTTCGCCGCGGGCGCCGCTGTCGAGGAGTTTACCGTTGCCGACTGCGACAACTTTACCCATCAACGGTTTTTCTTTTGCCGACTCAGGCAGAACGATTCCGCCTGTGGTTACTGCTTGGGCTTCTTGAGGTTTTACTACTACTCTGTCTTCCAAAGGTTTAAGTTTCATATTTAAAACTCCTGTATATTTTTATGTTATATTACAATCAATATTAAGCCCGGCGTATTGCCCGACTTACGACTTACTACTTACGACTTACGAGCGGCTACATCATGCCGCCCATGCCGCCCATGCCGCCCATTCCACCCATGCCGCCGGGCATTCCGCCCATACCGCCAGGCATTCCACCAGCGTCTTTGTCGCCAGGCTTTTCCGTTACGACACAGTCGGTCGTAAGCAGAAGTCCCGCGACAGATGCACTGTTTTGCAGTGCGGTGCGGGTAACCTTGACAGGGTCGATGACGCCTGCTGCGATAAGGTCTTCGTATTTGTCTTTGTCTGCGTTATAACCGAAACCGCCTTCGCCTTCGGCTATTTTGTTGACAACGATGTTGCCTACGGCGCCGGCGTTGTCTGCGATGCAGTAGCATGGCATCTTCAGAGCGGCAGCTACGATGTCGGCACCGGTCTTTTCGTCGCCTTTGAGCTTTAGAGCTTTGACCGCTTCGATACATCTTACCAGTGCAACGCCGCCGCCGGCAACGATACCTTCTTCGATCGCCGCGCGGGTTGCGTGCAGTGCGTCTTCGATGCGTGCTTTCTTTTCTTTCATCTCTGCTTCGGAGCCCGCCCCGACATTGATCTGAGCTACGCCGCCTGTGAGTTTGGCGAGTCTTTCCTGAAGTTTTTCGGTGTCATAATCGCTAGACGATGCTTCCATCTCTGAGCGGATAAGATTGATGCGGCCTTTGATCGCTGCGTTTGTGCCTGCGCCTTCGATGATGATCGTATTGTCATTGTCGATGGTGATCTTTTTGGCCTGGCCGAGTTGACTGAGTGTTACCTTGTCAAGTTCAACGCCGAGATCTTTGAAGATAGCGTCTGCGCCTGTCAGTGTCGCGACATCTTCGAGCATTGCTTTTCTGCGATCGCCATAACCTGGAGCCTTAACAGCTGCGACATTCAAAACGCCGCGGAGCTTGTTGACTACCAGAGTTGCAAGTGCTTCGCCTTCTACGTCTTCAGCGATGATGAGCAGGGGTCTTTTGGATTTTGCGACCTCTTCCAGCAGCGGAACGATCGACGCTACGTTGCTGATCTTGTCTTCGTATACTAATATATAAGGTTTTTCCAGTTCGCAGGTCATGTTGTCCGGGTTGGTCACGAAATGCGGAGAGAGGTAACCGCGGTCAAAGTTCATGCCTTCTACGTATTCGACATGAGTTTCCAGGCTTTTGCCTTCTTCAACCGTGATAACACCGTCGTTGCCGACTCTCATGAACGCTTCGGCCATCTTTTTGCCGATTTCGATGTCGTTGTTAGCCGAGATCGACGCAATGTTGACGATATCGTCTTTTTTGGTGATATCGACTGGTTTTGCGATGGATTCGAGTTTTTTCGTTGCCGCGGCGACTGCTTTTTGGAAACCGCGGTTCAGGGCCATTGCGTCGGCGCCTGCTGCCAGGTTTCTGTAGGCTTCCTTGAAAAGGGCCTCAGTCAGCACAGTTGCTGTTGTCGTTCCGTCGCCTGCGACCTTGGAGGTCTTGGACGCCGCTTCGCGAACCAGCTTTGCACCGAGATTTTCGGTCTTATCGACCAATTCGATCTCTTCTGCGACCATTACACCGTCTTTTGTCACCGTCGGTCCGCCCCATCCCTTATCGATGATAGCGTTGCGACCCCGCGGTCCGAGGGTCGATTTTACCGCTGCGGCAAGTTTTTCGACGCCTGTGAGCAATCCGGCCCGGGCATCTGATTCAAATGCTAAATCTTTTGCTGCCATAATGTCTGTTACTCCTTGTTTTATACAGGGACAATATTAATATTCAAATTCAATAACAATACACAGTGCAAACACAGTGCCAGACTAATTTGACAAAATGCCAGTAACGAGCAGTAATGAATATAAGCTGTTTAGTGTAAAGAGCTTAAGGGCAACAAAAAACAGAAATAAAACAACTCGGAAAGGGCGATAGTCCCAAAAAACTGCCAGTTTTGACTGACAAAACCCAACCAACACGCCAACTTGACAGTGTTTCCAGAAAAAGGGATAAATTGCTAAGTAGACTTTGCAATTTATCCCAAATTTTTAGTGGGCGATTCTGGAGTAGTGGTTAGTGAGCTATGAGTTATTTCCCAGCTATTCGTTTTTCGAGGTTTTCTTCTGCGTCTGTTTTTCTTAGGTATAGGGGTGAAAGTTGCTTTGGGGGTGTGAAATCGCCGTTTTTGGCTTGTTTTCGGCCTTGTTTGTAGATTCCGCTTGCCCTGGCTGCCCAGTATTGCTCATCGATGACTTTTATCCCGTCTGCCGCAAATTTGTCCTTATAATATAGCAGGCCCTCGCCGAGCAGCCATAGCGGCTGATCGCCACCTGCAAACCTCTCTACGAACTCGGCGGCCTTTATGAGCGTGTCATCGGTCGTTTTGGCCCACTGATCGCCGTTTTTCTCGAATACCGCCGTAAAAAAGTGGTTTCTTTTGGCGTCGATTATGGTCGCGATGCGATTAATTTGCAGATTTTGCTCATTTATGCAGGTTTTCGCATTTTCTGCGAGCGCGTCGGTAGTTTTTACGCCGACAATCCGAATTTTTTTTGCCAGGGCCATCATCTTCGCCATTGTCACGGCAATTCTAATTCCCGTAAAACTGCCAGGTCCGATAGAAATATAAATTTCCGCTATGTCTGACGGATTGCTATCGGACTTAGCCAATAACCCAGCAATAGTTTCAAAAAGCTCGGAATTATGCCTCATTGGGGCGGAGAAAAATTTTTCAGAAATAATCCCGTCACCCCACCCTAACGCCACAGAACCGGCCCTTCCGGAAGTTTCTAGTGCTAATATAATGGGTTTTTTGCTTTTTTCAGTCATAAAACTTTCAAAAATTGTATAATAAATAGTTGAATCGAGAGATTTTATTGTATTGGCAGTATAGCCGTTCTTAGTGCTGATTTCAAGGGTAGGTTCGATAATAATTCTAATATTAGTCGTGAAATCACGATTTGCTGTTAGTAAAAAGTATTTTACTCTTGCAAAAAAGTTTTTTACTTATAAAATGGCTCTCTGTCGATACATGCATTTACTGGGCGGTAAGTTTATTCAGTTTTTCTTTTTTTGTTGGAGATAATAAAGTGCTAATAAGTTCAGCTTCTAGACGGCTGTTTAGCCTGAGTACCCTACTTGTTTTAGCATGTCTGTGTTTTTTGGTGATACCGGCAATGGTATCAGCGGAACAGGATACGGAAAAAATAAGTCAGCAGGAAGCACTCAGGAAAAGGGCAGATCTACACAAAAGTATTGCGCGTGAACAAATCCGAAGGGGTATGTACAAAGAAGCCGAAGACAGGCTTAAACTGTGCAAATCCGAATCCGGCAAGTTCCTCAGTTCCAGTGAGCTGAAAGCTCTGGACGATATGCTCGCCGAGACTATAGTCGCTAAGAATTCTATCGTCCAAATTGCGCAGGCTCTCGGTGAAAGCGACATGCTCCGCAAGGCTCATAAGTATGCCGAGTCCAGAGACCTCCTGATATCCATCAAGAACAATCCATACTCTAAGCCTGATCTTCGTGCGCAAGTTACCAAGGAAATCGCTGAGCTTAACAATATTATCGGCAAGACAGCCCCGCCTGTCAAAACTGTTACTGAAAAGCCCGTTGTCAAAGGTACCGCCGATCCTCACAAAGGCGATACTATGCTGGATATGCTTAATAATAAAATGCGGACAGACGATAAAACCATAGTCGCAAAGCCCGTTGCCAAAGAGGTCAAGCCAGACCCTGAGGTCAACCCATACTCTGAGGTTAAACCAGATCCAAAGACCACCGGCACCATCGGCGCGAGCATCAGCGATCTGTCAAAGAAGTTCGAGTCATACAAGAAGCAGGTCCAGGCACTCTTCCAGGCATCTGTAGATATGTATAATAAGGGTCAATACGCCCAGGCTCGCACCGGTCTGTCAGAGATAGTATCGACCGGCCTTGAGATTTCTATCAACAATCTCTCACCGCAGGATTATCTCGATATGACCAATTCGGCGATCAAGTCCAGAGAAACTGCCAAGGGACTTATCGCATCTTCCGTGAAACTTTATGATAAGCAGCTGTTCGAAGAGGCACTCAAATCACTACAGGCAATAAAGAAAGATCACAGCGCATATCTCTCATCAGATGACATCAAAGCTATTGATGGACTCATCGACAAGACTGCGGCAGCTGTTTCCGGGAGAAATAATATCCTCGAAAAACTTCAAGTGATCGGCAAGCTCATCGATGAAAAGAAATTCGTCGAGGCTAAGGCCCTTATTGAATCGCTCAAGGCAAGCCCGCTTCTAAACCAGCAGGAAAGGGAGTCTATTCCGAAGGTTTTAGCGGAGTTGGATTCGGAAATTAAAAATCAAAATAACGCCATTGCCGGGATATTCGCCGATGCCGTTAGCAACTTCAAATCCGGACAGTTTGAAAAGGCTCGCCAGGGCTTTACCGCTGTTGCCATATCAGGACTGAAAATCGACAAAGAAGGACGCACATCAACGGATTATCTTGTGATGATAGAAAAGGCTGTCACAGACACTAAGGTTGCCGAGCGGCTTCGTCTTAAAGATATCGAAAGGCTCGATGAACTCAAAAAAATCGCCGCCGAAGCACAAGCAACTGCTGATATTGCTGCTGCTAAAGCCAGGACCGAGGCAGATGCACTTGCTATGGCTAAAGTCGCTGAAGCAGAAAGAGAAAAACTCGCCGTCGAAGCTGAGGAAAGAAGAACGATCAAACCTGTCGGCTTCATTCGACGGTTACGTGAAAAAGAAAATAGAACTATCGGCTATGTCAGTGCATTTGTCGGTGACAAAGTTAAAAAAACATATGTCGCTATCGGCAGTAAAGAGTTTGGACAGGCTTTTGCTCTTAACGCCGAAGCGATGACACTGATCAATACGAAAAGCGAAATTCTTGGCGATGAAATTTACAATGGACACAAAAGAACACTTCTGGGTCAATACGACACGATCGTGGCTGCCAAGAAGAGTTACCTCGCTATACTGAAAACCAAAAACGAAGAAGACATTAAAATAGAATCCCAGAAAATCCGTGAAGAATTTGAGGATGAAAGAAAGCAGAGAGTTAAGGAGTATCTCGCCAACGCAAACAATTATATATATAATTACCACTACGAACTGGCTCTTGACCAGATCGAAAAGGTCTTGAGGCTCGAGCCCGACAACGAAGAAGCTAAATGGAAGCAAACTACTCTTACCGATACGATTCGCTGGAAAAAAGAGAACGATACCAGAAAGAAAATCAACACGGTTGAGATGCGTACCCTGATTGGTGCAAAAGAAAAAGAAATGCCGTATTCCGCTGAGATAACATATCCCGGTGCAGACAATATTATGGGTCCGAGGGATTGGTTGCAACTTACCAAAGACCGTAAAAAAGACGAGCATAAGGGGCGAAGCGCAGCAGACAAAGAAGTCTACGATCAGCTCGATCGCCTTGTCGATCTTTCAGCTCTCACTGTGGACACGACAATCGAAGAAGCTATCAATGTTATTCGTATCTCTGTCGAACCTGAGCTTAAGATATCTGTTTTGTGGAACGACCTTAGCGAAAACGCTTTTATTCAGCGTGACGCCCCTATTGGGATTGAAGGTCGCGGTTTTACCGATGTTCCGCTTAAAACAGGTCTCGACAGGGTTCTTCAGGCGGTCAGCAGTGGAAGCCTTTCCGAGCTCGACTATAGTGTTGAAGAAGGCCTTGTAACGGTTGCTACAAAAGAGAGTCTGCCGGAAAAACTCGAGATGCGTACTTACGATGTCGCTGAACTCGTCAGTTCTCAGAACAATCAGGGCGGCGGTCGTGGTGGTCGCGGCGGCGGACGTGGCGGTCGCGGCGGCGGTCGCGGTGGTCGCGGTGGTGGTCGCGGCGGACGTGACAGTTATGGCGGCGGCGGTGGTCGCGGCGGTTACGGCGGCGGTGGCGGTGGTTATGGCGGCGGCGGTTACGGCGGCGGCGGCGGTGGTTACGGCGGCGGCGGTTATGGCGGCGGCGGTTACGGTGGTGGCGGTGGCGGTTATGGCGGCGGCATGATGGGCGGCGGCATGATGGGCGGCATGGGCGGCATGATGGGCGGTGGTATGATGGGCGGCATGGGCGGCGGCATGCAAATGATGCAGCTTTTAATGAACATCAAGCAGATCGACCCGGAAAGCTGGGACCAGAACCAGAGCATGGGCATGGGCATGGGCATGGGCATGAATCGTCGCAATCCTATGGGCCGACCCAGCACGGGTGGTGGTATCTCTGGCACTGATGATGGGACAGGCACAGGCAAAGGTACGGTTATGCCTTTCGGCATGAATACTCTGATGGTTTTCCAGACACCTGAGGTTCACGAAAAGATCGAGAAGCTTCTCGAAATGTTGAGCGGTCTTTCCGATGACCAGGTCTCTATCGAGACGCGGTTTATCGTTGTCAGCGAAAACTTCCTTGAAGACATCGGTCTTCATGTTAATTTCAGAAGACTTAATCTTGGTGGTACGCTCGGCGTCATCACCAGCCTTACTTCGGGATCGTTCGGTTTTGTCGCTCCTGTAGCTACCGGTATTACAAGCTCTATCGCTGAATCCGGCGCATTTATTCATGGCCTTGACGGACTTACCGGTACCGGCCCCGGTCTTTCGGCAAGACACAGTATCGGGGGCAACATGGACGATCTTGCTGTTGATTTCCTGCTCCGTATGACAAATGCTCATTCCAATGCACGTACGCTTACCGCTCCTAAGATTACGGTTATCAGCGGCGAGATGGGATACATTTCTGTTACAAAAGAAGTTAATTATATATCAAATATTACATTCGGCAGCGATACAATTACTGCTGGAGTCGGCGGTGCTGTAGTTAGGTCTTTTACTGAAAATGAGATCGAGACACTTGACAGCACTATTGACCTGGAAGTTACCCCGGTGATCACTACCGACAAGAAGTATGTTCTGCTCAGTATAAGCACTTCTCTTTCTAAAGCCAGGTTTGGCGAAGGCCTTAAGGGTAAGAGTTATGGCATTGTGGACAACAAGCTCCAGGCAGTTGAATTTGACCTGCCTGAGATTGAAGAGTCGGAGATCGAAACTCGCGTTCGTGTTCCTGACGGGGGTACGGTTCTTCTTGGTGGACTTACTGTTACTGCACATGTTGAAAAGGAAATGGGTGTCCCGATCCTTTCGAAGATCCCGATACTCGGCCGTTTCTTCTCCAATCGCAGCGAAGTCGAAGACAGGGAAGTACTCCTTATCCTTGTCAAGCCTACCATCATCCTCAAGGATGAAGTAGAAGCAAGAGCCGTCGCGCAAATCGAAGGTCTCGAGTACTAGATAACACTAATAAGATATAAAAGGGACGCCGTAACAGGTGTCCCTTTTTTTATGGGCAGATGATCCAAACAGAAGGCCAAAGCGCCGGCGCCGGGCTGTTCAACGACTGTGAAAACCAATAATCGCAATCTGGCATGTCGCTTGCGCTTGGCGCTGTTGTTGCACAAAAAACAAGAATATCACTGCAAAAAAATCCTGCCATAAATTTGACTTCGCAAAATCATGGGGTATAGTTTAATTAGTGACGAGCGGTCGGCGACATCCTTGGATGCGATGTGAGGCCATGCAGGTATGCCCAAATATAAGAGGCAGCGGCCAAGCCGACGCGCTCTTTTTTTGCGCGCCGACCGGCTGCTGCTGGATTGGGGTCTGATTAAATCTTACTGTCTGAAAGTACTGTAAATATTTATCCTGTAATTAAAGCATCAAGATGCAGTTGCCGACAAGAGCAGCTTGCGCGGTAAGTAATATAACAGAGATGGAATACGCGATAAATTTTTTATTAAGTCTGAAAACCTGGTAATACACAAGCCCGTTAAGTCCCGCCAAAAGCCCGGCTGCCTTCAACCAGAGCATATTGTTGTTAATAAGAAAATGAATGAAATTAAAAAAGCTCATCGTATGGGCTTCAGCGGTGGAAGTGGGATCTATTTGCGATGTCAGCAGAATGTAAGTCCAGGATACGATGGCTGTAAGTAAAAAAACCAGCAAAGTACTGTGCATCAGTGCCGTAACCTTTGGCAGGTTATAATTCCTGTACATGATCTTTGGTAACAGATTCTTTGACATTTTTAATCTCCTTAAAACAGACTGATTTTATTTCCTCATGAAAACATTTTTTCTTTTACTGTTAATAAAGACGTCTATGAGGTCCAAAGGTTACAGAAAAAATTGAAAAATTTACATAGATTTGAAAATAGGGCTATTTCAAGGAAAAGCCGGTAAGTCAGGTGTAGTAAAAGACGCAAATGCTTTTATTTTACATTATGTCATTACTTTTCAGTCTGTGATCTGGTTCACAAAAACAATGCCCACCCGGACCAGCCAATATAGACTACCGGAAAGACCACTCTTGCGCAGACATCGATCTTTCTTGCCAGTTGTCCCTTTTTTTTATAGACCAGTATCGTTGTCGTGACCACCTCTACAAATGCCAGGAAAACCAGCGCCGTACCGGCCAGCGTAAAAAAGTCCATTCGCGTCATATACGGCAGTCGCGGCAGCAGATCGCCCAGCATAAACCGGTATGCGATAAGTGTCAGCATCGAACTGGTTGCCACTCCTATCTGCGCACCTGCATGCTCCGGATCGATCCAGAACGCCCCCCAGGACATGGTCACGATAAACACCAGGGGAATAAGAACCTGCCAGACGTAATACTGTATATGCCGTTTCGCCGTAAACTCAAAGTCAAAACCGGCCAGTTTAAAACCTGGTATAGGTTCATACGGACGGCTATTAGCTGAATATTTTTCGATATCCCAGTCAGGCTGTGATAGATTTTTAGAAATTTCTCCGCCGACAAAGCCAAATTCTTTCAACTTACCGGGGATAAACTTCAAATCCTTACTCTTAAATCCAACCGCCACGAATTGAACCCTAAAGTCATGCCGGTCAAACGGAAACTGAGAAAGTCGAAGCGGCTGACTAAGCGGGCCGACATAACGCTGCCGGTAATTAACCGTCCCGTCAGGATCGACCTCAACTACCTTAGGCAGAGATGTTCGTGTAAGTGTCTGCCTGTTGGTAAGCAGTATTCGCGGGTTCCATACTTCTTTAAGCGGAATCATCCTGATAGACTTTGTGTCTTTGGCAAGCCGCTCATCCTTCCATTGCAAACGGATCGCAATGTTAGCGATAAAATTCTGCTCGGCACCGTTGATATCATCTATGTCGAGGATGAAAATAAAAAAAGAAACCTCGGTAGGCTCGCCCTCAATACTTGGTCGACCCATCAACTCGATCGCGGCGCTTTCAGAAACTACCGAAAACAGAATAAACAATAATGCACAAAAAGACAGAATCCCCCGCCTAATCATAAAGCCCCCATATTAGACAATACAAAATAACCGTTAAGGTATCGTCAATATCTCAAGAGGACTTATGAATAATCACTAATCAATAATAAATAATAAATTTCTAGATGTGTATCTTATCCCTCATTCGCGGGAATGCTATGCACTGTCGGATGTGTTTTTCGCCGGTGATCCACGCGACTGTTCTTTCAATGCCAAGTCCGAACCCGCCGTGCGGTACCGATCCGTATTTACGCAGATCGAGGTACCACTGGTAATCGTCCGGGTTATACCCGAGCGCCTTTATTTTGTCCAATAGCACATCATAATCGTCTTCGCGGACCGAGCCTCCGATTATCTCGCCAAAGCCCAGCGGCGCAAGCAGGTCAAAATTCTCAACCACCTTCTCATTGCTTCTGTCATGTTTCATGTAGAAGGCCTTCACCTCGCCCGGGTAGTGCGTCACAAAGACAGGCTTGTTGTGCATCAGCGAAATAATAGTCTCATCCGATCCGCCCAGGTCCTTGCCCCATCTGAAATCAGCGGCAAGCTGAGCGTGCTTCGGATTATTCTCGATTCTTATATTAAGTTCGGAAAGCTCTCCCTGCAGTTCCACCAGTTCTTTAGCATTCTTTTCCTGCTGCCACTTCTTCAAACCCTGCTGCGGTTTTTCAAGCTCTGCGATCCGGGTTTCGATGGTTTCTTTTTCAGCCTCGAATCCTCCAAGCTGATCGGCCATAAATTTTACGGTCTGTTCACCGGTCAGAATTTCAACGACCTCCGAATACGTCAACCGAACAAACGGAGCTTCGATCTTTTCCAGCGCCGCGATATCTGCGTCGAGGGTCTCAAGCTCGCTCCGGTTTTCTTTCAGGACAGCTTTAACGATCGACGTAACAAAATTCTCACCAAGCTCTAAAAGCTCGTCCAGACCGGCATACGCAACTTCCGGCTCGACCATCCAGAACTCTGTAAGATGTCGGCGAGTCTTGCTCTTTTCGGCACGGAACGTCGGTCCAAAGCAGTAGACCTTCCCATAGCTCATTGCTGCCGATTCCAGGTAAAGCTGCCCCGTCTGGGCGAGATACAGCGGGCTTCCGAAATAGTCAACCTCGAACAGTGTCTGCTCGCCTTCGCCGACTGCGCCCGTAAAGATAGGCGTATCGATCAGCGTAAATCCGTCATCGTTAAAGAATCTGCGTACCGCGTCGATGACGGTGTGGCGAACCTTGCCGATGCACCACTGCCGCTGCGAGCGAAGATGCAGATGCCTGTGCTTAAGCAGAAAATCAACGCCGTGGGCTTTGGGGGTGATCGGGTAATCCTCAGAAACATTAACGATCTCGGCGCCTGTAACCCCAAGCTCAACTCCGCCGGCACTACGTTCTTCCGTACGAACCAAACCGGTAATACGCAATGATGATTCCTGGCCAAGCCGCTTAAGCTGTCCAAAAAGTTCCTCGTCGATCTTACCCTTTTCCACGATACACTGACAAAGCCCTGTCCCGTCACGGACGACAAGAAAAAGAACCTTCCCGCCAGGCCGATTACGATAGACCCAGCCCGAAAGCGTAACTTCGGCGTCAATATGATTTTTAAGATCACAGATACAAACCCGGTCATTCATAGTCAATCCTTTTGTAAAAAACCGATCCCCTGTATTTCATCAATACAAGCAAACCTTGTCATTCCCGCGAAGGCGGGAATCCAGGTTCACAAAAACTATGTTATTAAACTTTTTACAAGCCCAATTTTTCGATAAGCAGACTCTTGAGCTGATCGGCCGAAACCCTCGTCTGCTCCATCGAGTCGCGTTCACGAAGTGTAACAGTGTTGTCTTCCATCGAATCTCCGTCAACGGTAATGCAGTAGGGCGTACCCGCTTCGTCCTGTCTCCTGTAACGGCGGCCGATGGCGCCTTTCTGGTCGTAGAAGCACGAGAACGAACTCTTAAGATCGTTAGCGATCTTCGTCGCGAATTCGGGCATACCATGTTTTTTGACCAGCGGGAACACAGCCGCCTTGACCGGTGCGATCGTAGGATGGAAACGCAGCACGTTTCTCGTCTTGCCGTCAACCTCTTCTTCGTCGTACGCATCAACCAAAAATGCCAGCGTGCTGCGGTCGATACCTGCACTAGGCTCGATAACGTATGGTATATACCGTTCTTTAGCCTGCTCGTCGAAGTACGACAGCGGGCCCTTGAAGTATTCCGGATCCTCATCTTTCAGCGTGATCTTCTGCAGGTCGCCGCCTGCTTCGTGCCAGTCGTTGATAGTCCGCATACCCCTCTGGTGCTGACGCAGATCGAAGTCGGTACGGTTAGCGATACCCTCAAGCTCCTGCCAGTCACCCGAGCCAAACGGGAATTTGTATTCAACGTCGACGCACGCTTTGGCATAGTGAGCAAGCTCATCGGGATCATGGTCGCGGAAACGCAGATTCTCTGCTTTAATGCCGTGGTCGATATACCACTGGAAACGACGCTGCTTCCAGTGCTCGTACCATTCCTCGTCGGTGCCCGGCTTGCAGAAAAACTCAAGCTCGGCCTGCTCGAACTCACGAGTACGGAAGATGAATGCCTTCGTCGTAACCTCATTACGGAAGCTCTTGCCGATCTGAGCGATACCGAACGGGATCTTAACCCGCGTGCTGTCCATGACGTTACGGAAGTTGGCAAAGATACCTTGTGCGGTTTCCGGTCTCAGAAAAAGAGTCATAGTATCGTCAGCGTTGGCGCCCATCTGCGTCTCGAACATCAGCTTAAACGCCATCGGCTCGGAGAACTTACCGACAGTCTTACAATTGGGACAAACCTTCTTGTCAAGGTCCGCGGCATCGACCAAAGCGGTCTCGACGGGAACATGCTCGGTATGCTCGTCGGCGTGATCTTCAAGGTGGTCAACCCGCGTGCGGGTGTTACACTTCTTACAAACCGTAACCAGGTCGGCAAACTTGTCTGCATGACCGGAAGATTTCCACACCAACGGGTGCATCAAAATGCTGCAGTCAAGCCCGACAACATCGTCACGCATACGAACAACATCCTTCCACCAAGCCTCGCGAACATTACGCTTAAGCTCAACGCCAAGCGGACCGTAATCATAGCAGCTGGCAAGGCCGCCATAGATCTCACTGGACTGAAAAATAAATCCACGACGCTTACAAAGCGACACTATATCATCAAGTTTAGCCAATTTAGCCATATCAAATTCCCGTAAAGTTGTCTAAATGAATCCTATAATTAAATTATGTTTTGATATACGTATCTTCTGAATCCAGTTTCAATCACCGAATTTTTAAATTCGTTCGAATAAACTCTCTTACTCTTATTGCAATTTCGAAAGCTTCGAGTACTTCCTGCTTGCTGACTTCTTCATCTTCTCCCGGATATCTCGCACTTACTGCAAAAGGAGTAAGCGATTCTGCATCGGCTATTTCTGCTGGGATATCAATATGCTTTTCACAAAATTCCAGCAATACAGAAATATTGTGAGTGTAAGGGAAATCTATACCGCAATAAACAAGATAAGCCTTTAAGTTCTTCTCGACAGACTGTTGAAGATGATAAGCCGTCAGCCTGTTAAGAGACTCGCCCGGCGCATCAATACCTAAAGACGCCATCTTTATATCTTCATCGGCATAATCAAGCCATTGATGAACTTTGGCAATTATTTTCTTATCAGGTTCTTTCATAAAGCAACCTGCCTTCCTTCCATGCCGGCCTTGCGATCGTACCTGGGATTTCTCTGTCCCGTTCAAATTCATCTTTTGAAAGCACCATTATGTCTCTGGCTACTTCAAGCCCCTTAAGCGACCGGTCCATCTCGACCATCATTTTGCGACGACTGCCGGTAACCGGACAGATCACCAGAATGTCCAGATCGCTCTTTTCGTCGGCAGTGCCTCTGGCCTGAGAACCAAAAAGGATGATTTTGTCAGGATGAAATCCGCCCACGAGCCTTTCGGTGATCTCACTAATTGTACTTTCATCAATCATTATATCAACAGCCTAATAAATACGCTAAACTGACTTAAATCGACATTTTACACACAAACCATCGAAATACAAGCAAAAGCTCAATTTCTTAATTATCTTTCACCGGTTCCAGTATCGCGGCATATCCGCCGCCCGGTGCCAGCTTGATCTTCAGATCTGACCCAGCCGTCACTTCAGATTTGCCGATCGTGGTATCCGTCGCCTCATCAGCCGCATTCGGCCCGTCAGCCCAGTAATTCAATGTGTAATTCCCTTTACCCAGGAAATCAAGCTTGAGCGTCAATTCGCGCCCGTTCCAATCGGTCAAAGCACCGACAAACCATTTTTCGCCGTTTCGCCTTGCAATCGCCACAACATTTCCAATCTCAGCTTCCAGCACGACCGTCTCATCCCAGGTGGTGGGAACCGCCTGCAAAAACGGCATACATTCCGGGTTTTTCCGGTATTTCGTCGGCGTGTCGGCAAGCATCTGCAATGGACTCAGGTATGCAACATACATCGCAAGCTGATGACACCGCGTCCCAAGGCTGCCGGGATTTTTATAAGCTTTAACAAACTTTTCATCCGTGTAATTGTCCATCGCCCCGGGAGTATAGTCCATCGGCCCGACAACCATGCGGATAAACGGAAGCAGCACAGCCATATCCGGATTGGCGTTTTTGCTCCACTTGCTTTGCTCGAGCCCAAGCAAGGACTCATGCGTCAGCACATTCGGATAGGTCCGCTGCAAGCCGGTAGGTTTAGACCCGCCGTGAAAATCGACGATCAGTTTGTGTTCAGCGGCTGTCCTGGCAACCTTCTCACAGAAGTCCATCATAACCTGATCGTCACGCTGCATAAAATCAACCTTAAGCCCTTTGATCCCCCATTCGTCAAACTGCTTGAACGCCTTATCAAAATTCCTCTCCAAAGCAACCGACGTCATCCACAATATAACCCCGACATTCCTTTCCCTGCCGTACTCGACCAGCTTGGCAATATTAAGTTGCGGCACGACAGTAAGCAAAGTATCCGGCCCACGGATGCTCCACCCTTCGTCAAGAATGATATACTGGAGTTTATTCTTCGCCGCAAAGTCAATATAGTTTTTGTAAGTTTCCTGATTGATTCCCGCTTTATACTCCATATCGGTGATATTCCACGCATTCCACCAGTCCCACGAAACCTTTCCGGGCTTGATCCACGAAGTATCTTTCAGTTTACACTCATCGGCAAGCGAATACAGCATGGTAGAGGTTAGCAAACCCGCATCGTCGGTGACGACAAACGCACGCCATGGATAGCTCCGTTTGCCATCGGTCTTTGCAAGGAAATCGCTAAACTTCGATATCTTGAGACTGCGGTCGCCGTTAAGCTGCGTTTGAGCGGGGTAATGCGGAAATGCCGACTGCAAAGTCAGCTCGCCGGAACCTTTAACCCATAGACCCGGATATCCACTGACATTAACATCGGTCATCAGAATATTTTTGTCGCCGTCCAACTCAACCAGAACCGGGACACAAACCGTTTCCTTGTCTGCCGTCTCAGATATCTTCAAGTGCTCGAACATGCACTCCTGATGAGAGAAGAACTCTCTGACGCTGGGTTTCGGGTAGTACGTCTGGTAATCTTTGGCAAAAGTAAACCCAAGCTCTTCAGCGTTGACGGTCACGTTTTTGTCAATATTGCTTTCCCAACGAAACGCCGCTCCGTCGTCATAAACCCGAACACGCAAAGCAACCGCTCCGTCAAAGCCGATCAGCGTATCGTTGCACTTTTCCTGGATCTTCGTCGAGACAGTAGCGACTGTCGGGATAACTTCATTGTCGATAGCGGTTCGTTTAATATCCTTGATCTTTGCCTGCCCCGGATACTCAACGCCATCGATGGTGATCGAAATGTCATCATAGTTCATGACTTCGATGCCATCGACAGTGAGCCTGTACGCCAGCCCGTCATTACCTTTTTCAACAGCAAGCTCCAGCGTGCCGTCCGGCGAAACAGTACGAACTTCCCGCACCGGCGAACACCCCTGAACCATTAAAAAAATCGATACCAATACCGCTGCCAATAACTTTTTCATAATCATCCCTTTCTTTAAATAGTTTTTCATAATCATTCCTTTCTTTAAATAGTTTTTCATTAATACAAACCAGACAAACAGTAGCCCTAAGCGCCATCGCCGGGCAGAAAAACAAACCAGCCTTAAAATAGTTGTAAGCAAAAACACCAAAACACCGCCGCACGCTGCCCGCCGAACGACTTACGTCAATCCAATTCCGCCTTGATCTGGCTAAGCAGATTAATCGCCTCAATCGGCGTCAGGTTATTAACATCCGTTGAAGCAAGCTTGTCGATCACCGGTTTGTGTTTGTTAACAAACAGCAAATACCCCGCGTCGTCGACCGTTTTATTCTGCGTTAACGCTGGTCCTTCGGCCTCTTTTGCGAACGTATTTTCCAGATCCCGCAGTATTTCCGTACTCCGGTGCGTCACACTCTTAGGAACCCCGGCAAGCCGCGCGACATGAATACCATAACTCTTATCAGTCCCGCCCGGCAAAATCTTATGCAGGAAAACAACCTCATCCTGCCACTCACGAACGGCGACATTAAGATTCTTAACATTAACCAGAAGCTCGGAAAGCTCGGTCAATTCATGGTAGTGCGTCGCAAAAAGCGTCCGGCATTTAATATTGTTTGCGATATGCTCGGTGATCGCCCACGCCAGGGACAACCCGTCATAAGTACTCGTCCCGCGTCCGACCTCGTCAAGAATAACCAGCGAACGGTCGGTAGCGTTGTTGATAATGTTAGCCGTCTCGGTCATCTCAACCATAAACGTCGACTGCCCCCGCGTAAGTTCATCGCTGGCGCCTACCCGCGTAAATATCCGGTCAACAACGCCGATCCGAGCCTGACCGGCTGGGATAAAACTTCCCGTCTGCCCAAGCAAAACCAAAAGAGCGACCTGGCGGATATAAGTACTCTTACCCGCCATGTTGGGCCCTGTAATAATAGCAAGATCGCTGCTGCCGGCGCCGAGAGCAACGTCGTTGGGCACAAACTCATTCTGCAAAGTCTCGGCAAGAACCGGGTGTTTACCGTCAGTGATAACAAGCTCAGTGGTGCCCGTAATGACAGGTTTTATATACCCGCGCCGAGCGGCAAGAAATCCAAACGCCGACAAGCAATCGCAATTTGCAACACAATCGGCAAGGGCCTGTAGCCGGGCGATATACTTCGCCGACTCGGTCCGTATCTCTTCAAAAAGTTTATGCTCAAGCTCCAGCGCCTTATCCTGTGCGCCAAGCACCTGGTCCTCATACGTCTTAAGCTCATCGGTAATATACCGCTCGGCATTTTTAAGCGTCTGCTTGCGAACATACTCGGCTGGAACCTTATCGGCAAGGGCCCGGCTAAGCTCGATATAAAAACCAAACACCCTGTTATAGCCGATCTTAAGATTATTAAACCCCGTCCGCTCGATCTCACGCTGTTGATACTCGGCCAGCCAGCTGCGCCCATCGGCAGACGCCCCCCGATACTTATCAAGCTGTTCGTTGTACCCGCCCCGGATAACCCCGCCGTCACGCGTATGAGAAGGGCAGTCCGGCTCGATAGCACTTTCCAGGAGGTCAGCGAGTTCATCCATACTGTCGCATCGTTTAGCAAGAGCGGCGGCAAGCGAGCAATGGCAAAGCTCAAGGGCGCTCCGCAGCCCCGGTATGGACCGCAGCGTAACGGCAAGGGCCAAAAGATCCTTCGGGTTAGTCCGGAAGGTGCTCACCCTGGCGGCGATTCGTTCAATGTCTGATATATTTTTCAGCAGCCCGCGAATCTGCCCAAGCACAGCATCGTCGGTCGCAAACTCAGCAACCGCGTCCTGCCGCATAGTAATGCTCTCAACATCGCAAAGCGGCATACACAACCACGCCCGAAGCATCCTGCCCCCCATCCCCGTAAGCGTCTCATCGACACACTCAAGCAGCGATCCTTTCGCCGTCTCACCGCGCATCGTCCGCAATACTTCCAGCGAACGCAGCGAAACCTGATCAACCTGCAAAAATTTCACACGGTCGATTCTTTTGATCGTCGAAATATGATCCAACGCCGTCTTCTGCGTTTCCTTAAGATATTCGATTATCGCCCCCGAAGCTGAAAGCGATGTAAAATTCTCATCGATCCCAAACCCTTCAAGCGTTTTGGTCCCAAAGTGTTTCAGTAGAGTAGTCTTCGCCGAATGATCGTCAAAATACCAGCCCGGCCGCCTCGTAACCAACGAACTCGTCTGTGCGGCAATATCATTAGCCAATCGTTCGATCTCCGCGTCAAAAAGTCCGCCGCTCTTTTCCGGCAGCAAACACTCTTTCGCTCCCAATCGAAGCAGCTCATCGATGATCGCCCCTTCGGCGATCTCCTGGACAAAGAAATGCCCCGTCGAAATATCCACCCAGCTGATCCCAGCCGATCCGCCGGACGGACTTACCGCACAAAGAAAATTATCTTCCTTGGCATCAAGCAGCATATCGTCGGTCAGCGTACCCGGCGTAACAACCCGAACCACATCACGTTTGACCACACCCTTAGCGGTCCTGGGATCTTCAACCTGCTCACAAACCGCGACCTTGTACCCCGCCTGGATCATCTTTTTCAGATACTTGTCAACGGCATGGAACGGCAAACCCGCAAGCGGAACAGGATTATCCGACTTGCCGCTGCGGCTGGTCAAAGTAAGCCCAAGCACACGCGAACACGTGCGGGCATCCTCATAGAATGTCTCATAAAAATCACCCATCCGAAAAAATAATATCGCATCAGGATATTTTTCCTTAAAGTGATGAAACTGCCGCATAGCAGGAGTAAGTTTTCCAATATCTATAGCCATAAAAAACCATCTTTAATCCGCGTAATCTGCGTAATCCGCGGATAAATATTTTTTAAATTATAATCCGTGTAAATCTGTGAAATCCGTGGTTAAATTTATTCGCAGCGAATCTCAACACTTCTGGCATGTGCATCAAGCCCCTCCGTTTTCGCCAGCCGAACAATATCTGCGCTGTCACGGCTAAGCATTTGCTTATCGTATTGAATAATGCTCGTCGATTTGACGAAGTCATTGCTGGATAGTGCCGAGAAGAATTTCGCGCTCATCCCAGTCGGCAGAGTATGACTAGGCCCGGCCCAGTAGTCACCGACGGCGACCGGCGTATACGGCCCGATGAATATCGCCCCGGCATTTTCGATCCGGTCGGCGATTGCATTGCTGTCGTCGCCGCACTGTATCTGCAAGTGTTCCGCCGCGAAAGCGTTCGCCCATTCGACAACCGTATCCATATCCTCAAACACAGCGACCCCGCTAAACTCAACCAGACATTTTTCCGTATCTTCTGCCCGGTCAAGCTGCTTGACCTGCTTTTTAAGTTCTTCGATAACCTGCTCGCCGATCTCTTTCGAGTCCGTAAAGACAATCGCACTTCCCGGTGCGTGTTCTGCCTGGCTGAGCATATCGGCGGCAACCCACGCCGGATTAGCCGTCTTGTCGGCGATCACAAGCACCTCGCTGGGTCCTGCGATAGAATCGATATCGACCGTAACCCCGAACACATGCCGTTTAGCCATCTGCAGCCACGTACTGCCCGGTCCGACGATTTTGTTAACCTTTTGAATGTGCTCGGTACCGTAGGCAAGTGCGGCAACAGCCTGAGCCCCGCCAACGCGGTAAACTTCCGTGATCCCAAGCTCATAGCAAAGAGCCAGTATCACCGGGTGTATCGAATTATTGTACCTCGGCGGCGAGATAAGAGCGATCTCTTTTACGCCTGCAACCTGCGCCGGAACAGCCGTCATGATCACAGTCGACGGCAGCGGGGCACTGGCCCCGGGAATACAAACCCCAACCCGTTTTATCGGCGTATATTTAATCTTACCGGCAATGCTCTTACCCGTAAAGATCTCCGTCTGGTACCTGCGAACATTGTCAATAGCCTTACGAAGCGAACCCATAAGTTCATCGTCAACTTCGGAGTGTGCCTTTTCGATCTCACCGGCCGTAACAAGAAACTCATCAGCCGAAAGGTCAACAGAATCATAATCCTTCGTAAACCGCGCGACCGCCGAATCCCCTTCGCTCTTTACAGAGTTAATAATATTAGCCAGCGATCCATGCCGCTCGTCGCCTTCCGGCCAATACGCCGCGTTAAGAATCTTAGCCCGAAGCTCACCCAGGTCATCAAGAAACCCATCTCGCTCATAAGACATCAAAATATCATCAATAGTAGTCATAAAAAAAACCTAATCTTTCCTTCATGCTCTTTATTTTTTCTTCATGTCCTTCATGGTAAAAAACACGCCCACAATCCAGTCTTACCTGGCAAAATTCCCATGATTATAAGTCTTAACAGTCCGCTGCAAAAGCATATAGTACTGGCCTTTAAACATAGTGATCGTCCCGGAAACTTTATACCTGTTTCTGCCCGGCGAAGTGACGATGTCCTTCTCGGCCCTTTGCAGCGTCTCGCATGGCAGCAGTTTAAACGCAGTGTCGTCGACCTTCCTGCCCATCGCGTCAATCGTAAATATCTTATACCCGTCGCCCTGTGTAATAAACCCCGTCCTGTTAGTAAGCGAGGCATCTTTCATTACGATGATATTCTTTTTCCACTTGGAGAGATTTTCAACTCGTTTAAGTTTGAACTTTTCCATTATTTCTTTAGGTATGATCGAGTCGGATTTCAAATCATCCGGCGCCGCTTCGACGGGTTTCTTTTCTGATGGTTGTAAAAGATCTTTCGCTTCCTGAGGGATGATCGATTTCGGATCATCGGGCTTAGCGCTTTCGTTTTTGCCCGGCTTGGCAGCAGTGACGTTTTCTTTAACCGTAGTGATCGGGATAAAATTCATTGGAAAGATATAGTTGCGGGTAAACACCTCGCTATTGTTTTCCTCTTCGCTATAGTATAGTTTTCTTGACGAGCACATATTACTGTATTTTGTAACCCTCCCCCAGAGTTTTATTTCCATAGTGCTGCTTTTTTTCGGAGCCTTGGCCATCATCCCGATAATCTTTTCCAGAGTGCTCGATGGCAGCAGTTCAACCGAGGTGCCCGCCTTCACCGTAGACCTCATGTCGGAGATATCCGCATACGGAGAAAAGAACCATTTCTGCTGTCCTCTCGCTTTAATTATAAGCCCCTCGACACCGGAAATAGGAAAAGCAAACCCATCCCTCAAAAGCGGCATAACCTTTTTAGCAGCCGGTTTAATAATCTTAACATCTTCAGCGCAAACAGCACTGCCGGCCAATACCGCCAGCATCAAAATAATAAATATCTTATTCATAATAGCCTCGCATAAATAGTATTTGTAAAGCCAACCTGCTGTAGGGTGGGCCGCTTGCCGCATCGAAGCCTCGGCGAAGATGGATGCCCGCGCCGCCCGCCGCACGCCTTAAGCATTTTCACGTGTATAGCTCAATAGCCCATCGGCCAGCAAAATATCCCTGTCGCGATCGGCCAATTTCAAAACCGCACTAAACTCCGTCTCTTGCGTAACATTCTTAACCGTCACACAGTCGCTGCTTTTAACCGCTTCGAGCAAACCGGCGATTTCAAGCACATCATGTTCATTGATCCCGTCATAATCTCTCTCTTCGGCAAATTCCAGCGGAACGATCGCAAAATTAATAAGATTTGCTTTGTGTATTCGCTCGATCGATTTAGCGATAACGGCCCGCACGCCCAGGTACATCGGGCAAAGTGCCGCATGCTCACGACTCGAACCCTGCCCATAGCTCTGACCGGCAACGATAATCGAACCGGTTCCCGCAGCCTTAAGCTGAAGCGAACGGTCGTGGAAGGAGGGTTTGCCGACTTCCTTGAAGCAGTCAAACACAACCTTGGCATACTCCGGAACATTCGAGCGATACTTAAGATACGCACCAGCCGGCATGATATGATCCGTCGTGATCTTATCGCCGCACTTGAGGATAACCGTCGAAGTAAGCGTATCCGGCAGAGGCCTTGGCGATTCGGGAACGACGATTGTCGGTCCGCGAAGAACCTCAGCTTTTGCCGCCTCATCCTCCGGCAGAGGGTTTACGATCATGCTGTCGTCGGCAATAAAATGCTCCGGAAGCGGGATCTTCGGATAGTCAATATCCAGCGTCGTCGGGTCAGTAAACTTACCGGTTAGTGCACACGCGATAGCCGTCTCCGGGCTAACCAGGTACGCCATATCGCCCGTCGTACCCGTTCTGCCTGCGAAATTCCTGTTAAACGTTCGAACGCTCACAACCCCGTCAGCCGGCGAAAATCCCTGCCCGATACACGGTCCGCATCCCGATTCCAGTATCCTCGCGCCGGCGGCGATCATATCGCCAAGCGCACCGTTTTGCGTGATCATCTCAAGCACCTGCTTGCTGCCCGGCGCGATAGCGAACTCCACCATCTCATCGATCTTGCGGCCCTTAAGCACGCTTGCAACCATCATAAGATCGGCATAGCTCGAGTTCGTACAACTGCCGACAACAACCTGCCGAACCGTAGTACCGGCCATCTCGCTTACGGTCTTGATATTATCCGGCGAAGAGGGGCACGCCGCCATCGGCTCAAGTTCGGAAAGATCAATTTCGATTACACGGTCGTATTCCACGCCTTCGTCAGCTGACAGTTCAACAAAAGCATCTTCGCGATCCTGTGCTTTCAAAAACTGCAAAGTATTCTCATCGCTCGGGAACACACTCGTCGTCACGCCCAGTTCTGCGCCCATATTTGTAATAGTCGCCCGCTGCGGAACCGAAAGCGTCTTAACGCCGGGTCCGAAATACTCAACCAGACAACCAACATTGCCCTTAGTAGAAAGGATGCTAAGCAGCTTAAGGATAACATCCTTGCTAGCCACCCAGTCTTTGAGTTCGCCGACAAGCTTAACGCCGATCACCTTAGGAGCCGTCAGGTAGAACGTCCCGCCGCCCATAGCGACAGCAACATCCATCCCGCCCGCTCCGATAGCCAGCATCCCGATCCCGCCGCCGGTAGGGGTATGCGAATCACTGCCAAGCAGCGTAGAACCCGGTTTGCCGAACCGTTCCAGATGCACCTGGTGACAAATACCGTTACCCGCCCGCGAGTGATACGCGCCTGCTTTGGTCGCGACAGTCTGCAGATACAGGTGGTCATTATGATTTTCCGGGCCGAACTGACTCATATTGTGGTCGATATAGCTCACCGAAACATCGGTTTTCGTACGGCTGAGATTCATAGATTCAAACAGCAAAAAAGCCGTCGTCCCGGTCGCATCCTGCGTAAGCGTCTGGTCGATCCGAATTCCAATAGTATTTCCCTCAGCGAGGGTGCCTTCAACGAGGTGTTTTTCAAGAATTTTATAAGTTAGTGTCTTAGCCATAATAAGTACCAAAAAGCTCCAATATCAAAAGTAACAATTAAAAGCAAATACTACCACACCCCTCCGGCAAAGTCAATAAGTGCATGATTTTGTAGTGTGGAAAAAAGTACCGCGGAAAACCGGCCATGCTTCTTTAAAATAGGTAATCTACGTCCCGGGAAATTGAGGTTTTTGGCTGTTAACGTTATTGAAGAATGCAAACTTAAAGAAAAGACAAAAGGCAAAGTCCGATAAAAAGAGGCTTTATGTCTCATGAATTTGACTTTTTTACTGAAAATCAAATTATTCTCTTTACACTCTTTCGTGTATACATTACAATGACAAAAACAACAGGTAGTTCATGTTGGATAATTGTTGGCATATCATGGAGTAGGGTATAATCCCTCTTTATGTAAAAAGTTATGTGTTTTTCTAAAATAGATTGATTTGTTTCTATTTTAAGCAATTGACCAGTTTGATTGGTTCCTAGGGAAGGGGCTTAAAAGATGGGTGACATGAAAGTTAAAAAATTTGTTGGTTTATTACCGGCAAACATAAGTAAATCATTGAAGTTTTTGATAGTCTTTTGCATTCTTGCAATTTTCGCATCGCCGCTCTTTGCCCAGTTGACTGTTCGTCTTAACGGGTACGGTAATCTCCGATTAGGAGCCGGCGGCGAATTTACATTCCTTCTACCCGAAGACAACGGATGGGCACAAAGCCCTCTCGATTATTATGACTCCGCGGCCCTCAATAACGGCGGCTTTCAGACATTTTGCCTTGAATACGACGAGTACCTGTGGCAGAACACGACATATTTTGCAGAGCTTTCACTAAGCGCAAAAAGCGGAGGCTCCGAACACGGGTTCGACAACATCTCCAAAGGCTCGGCCTGGCTGTATGAGCAGTTTGCAACCGGACAGCTTGAAAGCTATGTTTACGAAAAAACTTTTGAACGCAAGATATCCGCCTACCACCTTCAGAAAGCGATCTGGTTATTGGAAGACGAGGCGGTCGGAATAGATAACAGTTTTGTTAAACTGGTTGCCGACCAGTTCGGCAGTCTCGACGACGCAAAAGAAGACTATTTAGAGATAGACGGAAACGTAAGAGTTATGACTCTTACAAAACTCGACGGATCGATAGTACAGGATCAGATTGTTCTTGCTCCGCCGATACTTCATGGTCCGCCGGTAGTTCCCCTTCCGGGAGCGCTTATGCTTGGAACTTTTGGCCTTGGTTTACTGCGATGGAAAAACAAAAAGTTTCTTTCTTAGAATCATAGTGTTCTTTGTACCTGGAGGGTATGAGTAGATCATGAAGATTATTACAGTATTTGTCGCAATAATTTTATTAGTCCCCGTTTCGTTTTCATCCGAGATTTACGTAGATGCCGATTCCCCAAACGACCCAGGTCAGGGCACACAAGCCGATCCTTTTCGAGCCATCGCACAGGCAGTGAGCAATGCAGAAGACCACGACGTAATTATAATTGCTCCAGGAACATACACAGGCCCGCAAAACCGGGACATAGACACAGACGGCATTAACATTTCCTTCCGTTCGACAGACCCCAACGATGCGGCGACAGTCGACTCAACCGTAATAGACTGCGGTTTCCAGGCTACCGGAGATCACAGGGCTTTCGTCATACAATCCGGCGAAACAGGCGTTGTTATCGAAGGCTTGACGATCACAGACGCAAACGCGCCGCCGCTTGATGATCTGGACATTCGACTGGGCGGAGCGATAGCTGTTGCAAACGGGGCGAATGTGACAATAAAAAAATGTAATCTCACCTCAAATGCTTCAAATTTCGGAGGAGCGATTGGTTGTTTCGACGCCAGCGTTACAGTCTCCGATTGTCGGATTACGGAAAACTCAACATATGATGGTGGAAATGGCGGCGCAATATACGTCCTCGCCGGCGACCTTACTGTAAACCGATGCCTGATAAACGATAATTTCTCCGACTGGCAGGGTGGAGCGATAGCTACTAACCTCTCGCGTGTGCGAATACAGAACTCAGAAATTCAAAACAATATTGCCCGGATAGACGGCGGGGCACTGGAGTTGCTTGAAGACGACGCGGCGATTACAAACTGCCTGATCACAAACAACACAGTAACTACCAGCGGAAACGGCGGGGGGATCAACTGTAGTTCCGCCACCGCCGTAATGCGGGTAACCAATTGCACCATAGCCGCTAATTCTGCCGAATACGGCGGAGGCATTGCGATCCTCGCAGGCGACGCTATAGTCTCAAATACGCTTATCGGTGAAAACTCAGCACCCAACGGCTCGCAGATTGCTTTGCGAATCGACAGTACTCCAAGCAGCATAGCTATAACTTACAGTGATATTCAGTTTGGTTTAACTGGTATTTACGAAGATGGCGGCGATGTCACCTACGACTCGTCAAACATCGATATCGAACCGATGTTCGCGTCATTCGATTTAGCAGCCGATCCGTCAACATGGGACTTTCATCTTATGAGCAAATCAGGCAGATACCTCGGCGGAGCCTGGGTCAAAGACTCCCAGTCAAGCCCATGCCTGGGCGCCGGCGACCCGGCGGCAGACTGGTCAAAAGAACCATGGCCAAACGGAAAACGTGCCAACATGGGAGCCTATGCAAACACCGTCCAGGCAAGCATGAACGGAAATATCGCAGACCTGAACATCGATGGGCAGGTAAACGAAACAGACTTAAAATACATCGCCCAATCATGGCTATCCGAACCGGACGAGTACGAAGATCTAAACAATGACAAAATAGTAAACCTCAAAGATTTCGCAATAATGGCCCAAAACTGGCTATTACAATAAGGATTATTTTGTAACCGTTCACAACAAGTCAACCACGAATCCCGATTCTACATCGGGAGCTTTACGTCGGGATGGCCCAGAAGCGCGGGAGCGCAAGGGCGTGTTGCTCAATAGCATTTGTCCGCAGCTCTTTTGAATAATATTTTGAATTGCCGTTTATTTGGCAATCGCTC
>VRUI01000044.1 GCA_019456225.1 Planctomycetota bacterium
CAGCTTAAAAATCAAGGCAGAAGTGTAATCTGCCAAAAATCGTTAAGGCCATTTACACAGTTAAATGAACACTCCCGAAGATGCCGCAGCCTCCGTGATGTTTTTGGCCGTGGGAACCTGCTTTTCGTTCCTGGTTTTCCAATTCCGCGCGGCGCCGGTCAAGCTCGATTTGGCGCATCTGTTTTTCAAATTCGAACTCGGAGCGCTGGCCTTCCATTTCCATCTCCATTTGCTGAATTCTCATTCTTTTCTCGAGTGCCTCGATGGTTTCGTCTTGAGATTTCTCCTCGGCAAGTAGTGATGTGGCCGGAACGATGATCGCAGCGATGAGCGTCAGTAAAATTAAATGCTTCATTTTAGTAACCCTTTCTTAGATATTATTTCCTTTAAACCGGACAGTTTGCAGGACTGGAGGTGCATTCGGATTCTAACAGTATTTCGGCATTAATACAAGCTTTTGTTAGATTTTTTCTCAATTTCCCGGCGTTTTGCGGGTGAGTTTGATTATTTTGGTTGTTGCATTATGGTTTGCGGGGTTATATAATCTGTTTTTCATTAAACAATAGACATTTGACATTAGACATTTTTTCGGGAGTTTTTATGAGTGAAATTCATATGCCGGCTGAAGAGCCTTGGCGGATATTCAGGATCATGGCGGAGTTTGTTGAAGGGTTCGAGGAACTTGCTTCTATCGGGCCTGCGGTTACTATCTTTGGTTCGGCGAGAGAAAAGCCGGGCACGAAGTATTATCAGCTTGCCGAAGATACCGCCAAGGAGATCGCAAAGGCCGGGTTTGGAATTATTACCGGCGGCGGCGGCGGGGCTATGGAAGCGGCTAACAAAGGTGCCTCCGAAGTTGGTGCTATGAGTGTCGGGCTTAATATCGAGCTGCCGTTCGAGCAAAAACCCAACGAATATCAGAACCTCGCTCTTAGCTTCAGGTATTTCTTTTGCCGCAAGGTTATGTTCCTTAAATATGCCAACGGGTTTGTTGTGATGCCGGGCGGGTTCGGGACGCTGGATGAGCTGTTCGAATCGCTGTGTCTTATCCAGACGCTTAAGCAGGTGTACTTTCCTGTGGTACTTATGGGCAGCGATTACTGGAGCGGGCTGCTTGACTGGGTGAAAGAGGTCATGCTTAAGAAATATAACTATATCTCGCCGGAAGATCTTGACGTTTTCTCGGTGGTCGACGATCCTAAAGAAACGGCACAAATACTGGTTGATTTCCGGAAAGCAAACGGTATCAGCGGTTTGCAGGAACCGGTGGGGATAAAGAAAACGACGATGCCGTTTTGATTTATAATTTATGATTGATGATTTATAATTACAGGCTTCGCTCTTTCGGGCGAGGCCTTTTTTATTTGGGAGCGGGATTTTTACCATGAAGGGCTTGAAGAAAAGAATGAAGAACAGGAAGGAAAATAATTGATTAAAAAAGGTGATTGGTGTTTTGTTTGTTTTCGTTGGTTATTGGTTATTCAAGTTTATGGATGTTGGCTGGAAGCCAACACTACGATTTCGCCGACTCGTTTGCTTTGTTGTAGTGGTCGAGGAGGTATTGTTTTTCGGGGCCGCCCAGGTGCTGCCATGGGAGGATGTCTTCTGGGTCGAAGGCTCTTTGTGCGGCCTGGTCGGGTGTTGAGCCTGTTTCTTTGAATGCCTCTTGCCAGATATTGTAATCGAAGCACTCGCTCCATAGATCAAAACGTGCGCCCTTTTGCCATGCTGTTTCTATGACTTTGCCGAGGCGCCTGTCTCCTCGTCCCGTTGCCGACTCGAGTATGCTTGCGTCTATGCCGTGGAACTTGAAGGAAAGGAAGTTTGCCTTTCGCCGGCGCTTTTCGGTCAGGATTATATCTTTTGCATTTTCGAAATATTCGCGCGGCTTCTGGCCATACCATGCGAATGGTGTGTGAGCCTTGGGGACGAGCCAGCTTATGGCGACTGTTACATTGGCAGTCTGGTGGTCTACTTTTCGTTTGATCTTTGCGATTGTAAACGACAGGTCGACTATACGGCGAATGTCGTCTTCGGTTTCGCCGGGGAAGCCTACCATGAAATACAGTTTTACCTTTTGGTAACCGGCCTGGTATGCGGCTAGGGCGGCGGCGAGGAGGTCTTCGTCTGTGATGGGTTTGTTAATGGTTTTGCGCAGTGCTTCGCCGGCTGCTTCTACGGCGATGGTCAGGCCGGATTTTCTTACGGAGGAAACGAGCTTTGGCAGGATCTGGAGTTGTTCTTTTACGCGGAGGCTTGGCAGGGATATTCCAACGTGCTTTGGCGTGAAGTAGGCCTGCAGTTTTTCGACGAGTTCTTCGAGGTCCGGGTAGTCGGCTGTCGAGAGGCTTAGCAGGCTTACGGTGTCGTATCCGGTGGCGTGGTAATTTTGTTTGGCAATGTCTACGATGGTGTCGACGCTTCGGTAGCGTATTGGGCGTTTGCAGAAACTTGCCTGGCAGAATCTGCATCTGC
This sequence comes from Planctomycetota bacterium, assembly GCA_019456225.1. GTDB lineage: Bacteria > Planctomycetota > Phycisphaerae > Sedimentisphaerales > Anaerohalosphaeraceae > VRUI01. The sequence goes on from VRUI01000044.1 coordinate 2,476, forward strand.
CGGGACAGCCTCGCATGATCTCGACGCTGACACGTTCGTGGACGGCTTCGACGAATGGGACGATTGGAGCGGCGGGAACGGGGGTTTTGTCGAAATCCTTAACTATCGCGTTTACTATATTTGTCCGGATGTCTTCCTCTGTCGCTGTAAATGATGTTATCTTATCGCCGTCATAGGTGGTCTCGTAGAGCGATGGGACGTATACGAAATCGAGCTGCCTGGCGGCTGTCAGAAGGAAATCTTTTTTTGACAGGTCGCGGTGCTCTCTGAAAAGGGCGATCAATTCCAGGATTGCTTCTTCGCCGTCGCCGAGAATGATGAGGTCAAAAAAGTCGGCCACCGGTTCTGCGCAGTTTGCCGAGACTCCGCCTGCGATTATCAGGGGGGCGTTTTCGGGGCGGTCTGCGCTTCGGAGCTTTTGGCCTGACATGTCGAGCATGTTCAGGACGTTTGTGCAGCATAACTCGCTGTTTAGGCTGAAGGCGATGATGTCGAAATCGCTGACGTCGGCTTTGGATTCGAGGGAGAACAGCGGGATGGACTCTTTACGCAAAATCTCTTCGGCGTCTATCCATGGAGCGAAGACACGCTCGGCGGCTGCGCCTTGCAGGCTGTTGATGATGTTGTAGATGACGGCGATGCCGGTGTGGCTCATTGCGATCTCGTAGACGTCGGGAAAGCACAGGGCCACTGTTACATCGCAGGTTGTAAGATCCTTTTTGACCTGGTTGACCTCGCCTCCGATGTACCTGCCGGGCTGGCGGACGAAAGGCAGAAAATCCTGTTCTACGCGATCTTGTAAAATATGTATTTCATTTTTTTGCATTTTTCCATTATACTATGTTTTAGTGAAGTGTAAAGCATCGGTCGTAAGTCGTCAGTCGGACAACTTAAATTGGATTTGAAATATGAAAAACTTTAAGATAGTCATAGTTATTTGGGCTTTGAGCCTTCTTTGTGGTTGTGAGCGGTCGCCCGGACCCGGGGTTTATACGGCTAATAGCCCTACTCGCATGGTTATGGGGACTTTTGCGCATAGCATATCTGTGGCTGCCGATAAGAAGACGGCGAAGGCGGCTAATAAGGCGGCTTTTGAGAAACTTGTCGAAGTTGATGAGATGATGAGCGATTTTCTTTTCGACTCGGAGCTTTCGAAAATCAATAGAGAGGCTTTTGGCGGGGCGGTGAAAGTGAGCGGCGAATTGTTCGAGGTTATCAGCAAGGCGATTGAGTACAGCCATATCAGCGACGGGGCTTTCGATATTACTATCGGGCCGGTTGTCGATCTTTGGCATGAGGCGGAAGAGTCGAAGATTAAGCCTTCCGATGAGGAGATCGCGGCGGCGAAGGCTAAGGTTGGGTATGAAAAGCTTATTGTTGATGCGGAAAAGAAAACTGTTCGGTTTGCGGTCGATGGGATGCGGCTTGACCTGGGGGCGATCGCTAAGGGGTATGGTGTCGACAAGGCGGCAGAAGCGATGAAAGCGGCCGGCGCCGTTGGAGGTATGGTTGATGTCGGCGGGGATATCCGGTGTTTTGGAAAGCCCGCGAAAAAAGCGAAGTGGGCTATCGGACTGCAGGACCCGGGCAAAGACGATATTTTGATGGTGATCGAACTTGGCGACAACGCTATCGCTACCAGCGGTGACTACCTGAGGTTTGTTGTGCTGGATGGGGAGAAATTCAGCCATATTATGGCACCGAAAAAAGGAGCCTCGGCGAAAGGACTTACTAGTGTCACTGTCATAGCCAAAACGGCGATGGATGCTGATGCTTTGGCGACGACGGTTACGGTTTTGGGGATTGCCAAGGGTTTGGAATTGATCGAAAGCATTGACCAGGCAGAAGGTTTTATTATGCCTTCCGATCCCAATGAGGAAATAAATTTTAGCAGCGGGTTTGAGAGGTTTGTGCGTAAGAAGTGAGGGGTGAGGAGTAAAGGAGTTTGTGGGGTTTATTTTGGATTGTTGTGGTTTTTTGGATATTGGATATTCAAAATGAAACCCCATGTTTTTTTCCGGGCTTACTCATAGTTTGTAGTATTGCTGCCATGCTTTTCTTGGGGGTGGGCCTGTCAGGAGTTGGTTTGCGATCTTGTTGTTTGTGATCTGTTTTGTTTTTCTGTCGAAAGTGAATTTTCCGCCGAGCCTTTGTGCTATAACGCCGAGCAGGAATACCTGCGTTAGGGGGCCTGCGACCTCAAATGATGACCTTGTTTTTTCCAGCCCTTTTGCGGCGAGGAGGAAGTTTTTGTGGTGGCTTGAATGGCGGCCTGTGATCTTTGGCAGGTCTTTGGCCATTGCTCTCATTTTTGTTTCCGGAACGATGCGAAGCGTGTCACTGTGCGTTCCGCCTTTGAAAATGAGGTCCTTGCTGTAGATTATTTTTCCGCAGATTCCCATCCTTCTTCTCTCATCGAGTACCTCCGGTCTTGGTGGTAAATTGTCTGTTCCGTCGTACCATGTAATATCCATTGCGGGCATTGCTTTGCCCCTTGCCGGGAAATCGAATTTGATTGTTGAGCCATTTGGGAAGATGTTTTTTTTACGGCCGATGAGTTTTACGGCTTGTACTGTCTCGGGGAGGCCGAGTCTTAGAAAACGATGAACGGTATCGAGCGTGTGTGGGCCCCAGTCACCGAATGCGCCGTTGCCGAATTCGTACCAGCTTCTCCAGTTGCCGGGGTGGAGCTTTTGGTTGTATGGCCGGTATTGAGCGGTGGTGAGCCACTTGTCCCAGTCAAGAGTTTCCGGGATCGGCTGGGGTTTGTAGCTGTCGAGCAGGCCCCATGAATGCCAGCGGCGGGGTCTGTTCATGTATGCGTCGACATGGGTTACGTCTTTTATGATGCCGGCGTCGAACCAGGACTTGAACTGGAAGAAGTTATTTCCGGAGTGACCCTGGTTGCCCATCTGGCAGGATACTCCGTATTTTTTTTCGGCGGCGATCAGTAATTCGACTTCCCGGAATGTGTGGGCAAGGGGTTTTTCTACGTAAACGTGTTTGCCGCCGGCCATCGCGCGCATGCAGATCGGGAAATGTGAGTGGTCCGGGGTGCCGACGCTTACGGCGTCGATCTGGCCGGACATCTTGTCGAACATTTTTTCAAAGTTCTTAAATTTCGGGACGTTGGGAAACATCGCTTCGAGTTGGGCGGTGTGTTTGCTGGACATGTCTACATCGCACAGGGCGACGATATTGGCCATGCCGGTAGCGTGGAGGGCCTTGGCGATGGTGGCTCCCTGGTTGCCGATGCCTATGCAGGCGAGGTTTACCTTTTCATTGGCTCCGAGGACCGCCGATGGAAAGATCGAATATATCGCAGAGGCGGCAGCGGCTGACTGCAAAAAACGCCTTCTTGTAATCTGGTTACCCATTAAAATACCTTTTTGTACATACTGGAAAAATAATATTGGTTTTTTCGGCCTTTTAGATGCCTATTTTATCTTCCAGACGCTGTTAATCAATCAAATATTGCAATTTTTGGGGTTTCCAATTGAAAATATGGCGGGAATTATTTGGAATTGGCGGATTTTATGGGCGAAATAAGTCGAAATAATCTTGCTCACTGATCTCAGAGGTTTTTAGTTCCTCGTTGCAAAGGTCTGCTTTTTACGGTACAATTATATAATAAGTTGATTTTACAGTTTTACTTGTCCGTATTAGTTACGGAGGCTAATTATGAAAAAAAATACTTCTGTAAACATGGTTGATCGCAATATTGGAGTCCTTAAGCAGGCCGGTGAACCTGACCGTGATTTCGTTGAAGCGTCGCCAGAAGTTCTGTTGGGGTTCATGTGGGAACTAACTGCTGAGGTGTATTCTCTTAGGGGTGACTTTGATGCTGAACAAAGATTACAGCGAAATGTTACAAATCTTATCAAGCCATAATGTCAAGTTCCTGGTTGTCGGTGCTTATGCAATGGGTGTGCATGGCTGCCCTCGTGCTACCGGTGATATTGACTTGTGGGTAATGGCCTCGGCGGAAAACTCCGAGAAAACATATAACGCCCTAAAGGATTTCGGTGCTCCGATGGCCCAACTCGACACCGAGACATTCAATAAACCAGGTGTAGTTTTTCAGATAGGCGTTGCTCCACGTAGAATCGATATACTAACCCGGATTGACGGAGTGGAATTTGATCTGGCATATGATAAAAGAAATGAGATCGAAATTGCAGGAATGACGATACCTTTTATTTCATTAAAAGACCTTATCAAAAACAAGCAATCCACAGGCCGTCCAAAAGATATACTAGATGCTGAAAACCTTTCAGAAGGAATTTAAAGGCATACGTCTTTCTTTTTTGTGACGTCTAATCGGGCAGCTTGCGCTGCCGCGCTTTTAACACCGGCAAGCTTCGCTTGAAGGTGCCACCCTGAATATTAAATTCATCTATGCTGTTTTTGCTTTTGGTTTTTTGCCTGGCTGGCGGTCGGCTGGTGCGTTTTTGCCTCTGCATACTATTACTCCGGTTGGACATTTTTCCATTGCCGCTTCGGTGTCCTCTGATGTCTCGTATTTTTCGTAGTCCATGCGGGCGAGGTTGTTGTCTATCGTAAACAACTCGCTTTTCTTTGTACACATCTTGCATGCTATGCAGCCGACCGTGCAGAATGCCCTGGTATTTTTGCCGGATTCTTTGCTCGAACAGGCTACGGTCATCATGTTTTCCTGGCCGAATGGAACCATCTCGATGAGGAATCTTGGGCATGCTTTTGCGCAGGCTCCGCAGCCGGTGCATTTTACGTAATCGACCGTGGCAAGCCTGTCGTCGACATGCAGTGCGTCGAACTTGCATGATCTTACGCAGTCGCCGTATCCCATGCAGCCGTACTTGCAGGCCTGGACGTTTGGTGCGGCGTTGACGGCTGTGCATAGAGGTATTCCGTCGTATTTTGCGTAGAAGGTTTTGTCGGCGGCGTGGCCTCGGCAGTGGATTACGGGTCTTACGAGTTTTCCGCCGTTGCTGATCTGGATGTTCATTATTCCTGCTACCGCGGCAGCGGTATCGGGGCCGCCCGGGGCACATTTGCCCAGAAGTTCCGGGTCGTCCACTACCGCTTTTGCGTATTGACCACAGCCGGCGAAACCGCATGCTCCGCAGTCAATATTCGGGAGAGCTTCGTGGATGGCTTCGATCTTCGGGTCTATAATAACCTTTAGCTTTATGCTGGCGACGAGCAGGACTATCGCGAAGCCTGTTCCAAGAGCGACGAGGGTCAGGCCGGCGAGAATTATGTTTTGTATAGATGCCAGGATCATTATTTGTGTCATATGATTACCGTGTATTAAATTTAAAATCAAAAATTAAAAATCAAAATTAAGGGATCGCCTTTGGCGATGCTATTTTTATCAGCATGGGCACAGCCCATCCTACCATTATCCCTGCGCTTGCGCTTCGGGTTTCTGTTTATCTTATCATTCCTGCGAATCCCATGAAGGCCATTGTCAGGATTCCTGCTGTTATTAGTGTTATCGGTGCTCCCTGGAGGGCCTCGGGGACGTCTGAAAGCAGGAGGCTTTCGCGGATGCCTGCCATTATGCAGATGGCCATTGTAAAACCGATGCCTGCTCCGAAGCTCAGGACTACTGCTTCTACGAGACTTTCGATCTCCCAGAGGTTCAGGAATAGGCACAGCCCCATGATCGCACAGTTTGTCGTTATCAGCGGGAGGAACACGCCGAAGCTGTCGTACAGCGGCGGGAAGAATTTTCTTACGTACATCTCGACGAGCTGGACGGCGCCGGCGATTACGAGAATGAAACAGACGAGCCTTAGAACCTGCAGGTTGTACTCCATGAGTATCATGTGGTCTATCAGCCAGGTGAGTGTTCCGCTAAGGGTGATTACGAATGTTACCGCACAACCCATGCCGAATGCCATGTCTATCCGGCCCGATACGCCGAGGTATGGGCAGATGCCGAGAAACTTCGTGAAGACGAGGTTGTTTACAACGACTACCGATATGAAACCAAGTACTAATGCTTGAAATGTATCCATTATTTTAAAATCCTAATTTCTAAATTCTAAATTCTAAACAAATTCAAAATTCGAATTGTTTAATTTTCAAAACAGGTTGCGTTTATGCTTTCTTTTTGTTTATCAGGTTTACTGCTCCGAGCAGCAGACCCAGTGTTACGAATGCTCCTACGGGCATTGCCATTGCTGCCCATGGTGTGTACCATCCGCCGGTTTCGGCGTTTGCTAAAATTGTAATGTTGAGTACCTTGCCTGTTGAGATCAATTCCCGGATGCCTGCCAGTACCGCCAGGGTCAGTGTAAAGCCGATGCCGTTTCCGATTGCGTCGGTTATACTTACTACTATACCGTTTTTGCTGGCACATGCTTCTGCGCGGCAGATGATCAGGCAGTTTACGATAATCAGTGGGATGAATGGGCCCAGTTTTGCGCTCATGTCAGGTAGATACGCTTTCAGTGCGAGGTCTGCGATAGTGACGAATACTGAGATCGTCAGTGTGAACATGAGGATTCGCAGATGCGGCTTTAGCAGGTTTCGCATCAGGCTGATCACTATGTTCGAGCATATCAGTACGAAGAGTACGCTTGCGCCCATTGTCAGTGCGGCAGCGACGGTCGTGGTGACCGCAAGTGTCGGGCACATTCCGAGCAGCAGTGCGAAGACCGGGTTTTCCTTCCAGATGCCCGCGAAGAACGTTTGGCCTAATGATATTTGTTTGTCGTTTGCCATTTATAAAAGGCCTTTCTCTTTCAAAACAGCCTTTACCTGGCTGATGTATGTATTGAATATCGATACCACAGCGTCGCTTGTAACCGTCGCTCCGCTTATGGCTATGATCTCGACGTCAGGATTGCCGTAGTCGCCTATCTTTGACAGGGTTAGTTCTTCTGCGGGAGTGCCTGGGAACTGGGTTACGAATTTGTGATTTTTTTTGCCGATCTTGTCGCCGAAGCCGGGGGTTTCGTTGCTGGAAAGAACGCCGAAACCTTTGATGGTCTCGAATTTTGCGTCGACAGCGATAACGAGTTTGATCTTGTCGGCGAAACCAGAACCGACTGCCTCGAAGGCCCAACCGATAGTATTTCCTGCTTCGTCTACACCTCTTTTGAGGCTTTTGACCTCTATGTCTTTGCCTTTTGCGGATTTAATTTTGATCGGTTTATCGCTGACGGTCTGGAAATCCGCGGCGCCTTCTACCATTGCACCTGCCAGATCGCTGAACTTTTTCGCCTGCTGCTCTTTGATCAGCGGGTCGAGGTATTCGTTTGTACCGGCAAGCAGAAGACCGAATGCGAGTGAGGCGACTATTAGGAGCCAGCTTTTTTCGATGAAATTCTTAATCATTTTTTTTGCCTCCTGAAGGGACGAGCTTGCACATTCTTTCGATGAGCGGGCTAAGTGCGTTCATCAGCAGTACCGCGAACATTACGCCTTCCGGGTAGCCGCCGATGTTTCTGATGAGGACTATTACTACTCCGATCCCGATTCCGAAAATCCACATTCCTTTTCTGGTCAACGGTGCGGTTACCGGGTCGGTTGCTATAAAGATCGCACACATTAACATGCCGCCGCTTAATAAGTGGAATAATGGGTCGGCGTATTTTTCGGGGCTGATGGCCCAGAAGATGGCTGCGAACGCGGCGGCTGAACCAAGAACGGCGGTTGGGATTACATAGGTTATCGTTTTTCTAAACAGCATATATGCCCCTCCGAGGAGCATTGCCAGTGCACTTGTCTCGCCGAGACATCCGCCGACGCCGCCAAGAAAGTTTGCATTTCTAAGTGAAGCGGTGGCGCTGATGCTGCCGGCAGCAGTTTGTGCAGCCTTATCGATCTGAGCCTTATACTTTGTGTCTGATTGCCCGTTGTCTGCCTTTTCGAGTTTGTTGACGGCTTTTGCCTGGGCCTGCTTTGCCTTTATGGCTCCTTTGGACCATGCCAGCGGGGTTGCCTGGGTGACAGCGTCTGCATCGGCTGCGACGGATACTTCGATCTTTGGCATATCGGCGTCTATCGTTGCCGGTACCATCCAGGTTGTCATCAACCCGCCGAGGCTTGCGGCCATGAATGTTCTGGCGACCATCGCGGGGTTGAAGATGTTCGAACCGAGGCCGCCGAATACCATTTTGCCGATGGCGATAGCGACTGCACCGCCGATAGCTGCCGCCCAGATGGGAATCGAAGCCGGAAGCGAGAAGGCGAGGATAATGCCTGTTACGACGGCGCTTAGATCGCCTAGAGTGTTTGGCTTTTTGCGGACGATGTTGCAAATCCACTCGGTTAACATGCATGATATTACGCATGCCGCGATGACAAATACCGCCTGGAGGCGGAAGAATATTACAGCCGCGACCATCGGAAAAGCAAGACCGATCACGACGTCGAGCATGATGCTGCGGGTCGAGTGAGCCTTACTTATATGCGGACTTGGTGAAACTGTTATGTTGTCTAACATATATTTTCGTTCCTGTTTTTTAAATCAAAATTATGGAATCGCCTTCGGCGATGCGATTTTATCAGCATGGGCACAGCCCATCCTACCGCTATCCCTGCGCTTGCGCTTCGGGCTTTTATTTACTTAGGCATTCTTTTTTTTTCGCGCGCTACCAGTATTTTTCCTGTGTTTATGTAGCCCTTTATTTCTATGTTTGCCGGGCAGATGTAGCTGCAGCAGCCGCACTCTATGCATGTGTTCATGTGGTACTGCTGGGCGATATCAAAATGGCCGAACTTTACTGCGTGTGCGATTTTTGTCGGATTAATATTTGCCGGGCAGACGTCGAGACACCTTCCGCACCTTATACAGGCGGTTTCGCGGTTCTCAAATTTTGCGCGGGTGATAGATTTTTTGGTCAGGACGGTTATCGCTCCACCTGTCTTTGTTATCGGGGTTGAAAGGTCTGCGATAGCGAATCCCATCATCGGTCCGCCGAGCAGGACTTTTGAGGCGCCCTCTGTAAGGCCGCCGCACAGGTCGATGAGTTCGCTGACCGAGGTGCCGACCGGGACATAGAAATTGCCGGGATTGTTTATTCCTTCGCCTGTTACGGTTACGACTCTGTGGGTGAGGGGCTCGTTGAATACTACCGCTTCGGCGATCGCGGCACAGGTGCAGACGTTAATGACCAGCACGCCGATCATTGGCGGGATTCCGCCGGCTGGTACGTCTTCGTCCAGGATCGACTTGATGAGCTGGCGTTCGCCGCCCTGGGGGTATTTGGTTTTGACGGGGCAGACTTCGATGCCTTCACAGCCTTTGCCGTTTGCCAGTGCTTCTTTGACGGTTGCAATCGCTTTGGGTTTGTTGTCTTCTATACCAATATATACGTTATCGCATCCGGAGATCTGGCGGACGAGCTTTACTCCTGCGATGAACTGGTTTGTCCATTCTAGCATTACGCGGTAGTCGCAGGTGATGAACGGCTCGCACTCGCAGGCGTTTACAATGATCGCTCTTTTTTCGGGTTTTGCGCCGGGGTCGACCTTTACGCGGGTGGGAAAACCGGCTCCGCCCATGCCGACTATGCCGGCGTTGCGGATTGCGTCGCCGATCTGGGCGGCTGAGTATTGTTTTTCGTCGAAATTTTCGTCGAATTTTTCCGGGCATGGGAATTTTTGTGTGTCGGTCTCGGGGTCTACGTCGATAACTATCGCCATTTCACGGCCGAGAACGGGGTGAGACTGCAAAACTATGTCTTTAACGGTTCCGCTTACGGGGGAATGTACCGGGGCAGAAACGAACGCGTCAACGTCGCCGATCAACTGGCCGGCGGTGACTGTGTCTCTTTTGGCTACGAGGGGTTTGCAAATTGCACCGATGTGCTGGCTGAGCATTACGGCGACCTGTTTTGGATGGGCGAGCGGGGTGATTTCGCAATTTTCCGTGAGCTCTTTGTAGTCAGGCGGGTGAACACCGCCTGGAAACGTCATTTTACCTTTTATTTCGATTTTTCGTCTCCTTCATTTTCTATTAGACATTCGTCACTGCTTCGAGTTGATATAAGCCTCAGGGCTATTACATAGATCGAACATACAAGCAGAGCGCCAATCACACTAATCATTGTCCGGGCATTGTTACCGGTGATCCTGGAGCCGAGCATTTTGTCGAATACGGCTAATCCGAGAGCAAAAATCAGTATCGGAACCAGAAAAGCGGCAATCGACCTGATCGCCACGAAAGAACCTTCGGCGTTGCCAATCGCCTGATACATACTTTTGCAATCATGATGCTGGGGGCAGCCGGAACAATTATCATTTTTACTCATTATTTTTCTTTCCTATATTTGTAAGGGAGACTTATAATGGTTTTTGCCTGAAGTTTCAAGTTATTTTTTTAGTATTTGCTCTCAACGGCCGATTTGATAAGTATGAGAGATATCAGATATTAGATATTTGATGTAGGACAAGGGTATTGCTTATGTTTTATTTAGGAGATTAGAGAAATGCATAAAACTGTATTATTATTGTTATTGATCATTTTATCGTTATTGACTGGTTGCGTGACTAATCCTATTACAGGCGAAAAGGAGTTCAATTTCATCTCCGAGTCTCAGGAGATGCAGATCGGCAGACAGTATGCACCTGAGATCGAAAAGCAAATGGGCAGTAAGATCAAAGACCCAGATATCCAGAATTATATTGCCGGTATTGGAGCTAAAATAGTTCGCGTAAGTCATATGCCGGACAGGGATTTTAAGTTTGCCGCTTTAGATCACAAATCTGTCAATGCTATGGCACTTCCGGATGGCTCTATCTATATTACACGGGGAATGCTGGAAACCATGACCAGCGAGGCTCAACTGGCCTCTGTTCTTGCGCATGAGGCTGTGCATGTGACGGCGAGGCATGTTTCATTGGCTATGAGCAAACAGATCGGGTTCGATTTGCTGCTTTCGATTGTCGCGTCCAAAACGGAAATGGGGACAATGAGTAAAACCATCGCTAATTACGGCAAACAGATCATCAGCCTGAGATTCAGCAGGGATGACGAACATGAAGCCGATGTTGGCGGGCTTGATTACATGATAAAGGCCGGTTATAATCCTAACGCTTTTGTTGAGGTAATGGAAATACTGGAAAAGCAGAGCAAAACAAAGCCTATCGAGTTTCTGTCGTCACATCCGCTGCCGGCGAGGCGCAAGGAAGACTTAAAAATGCGGATCCGAAATAAGAGACTATCGAAAAATCTTATGGTTGGCGAGAGTGAGTATAAGAAGAATGTTTTAGATAAGCTTTGAAATGTATAATGATGGAAACGGCCTTGCGGCCGAGGCAATTTTATTAAAGGGTTATTATGCGAAATTTTGTTATTTTTGTTTTGTTTTCTGTGTTGATATTATTTTCTGGCTGCATTGATGATAATGAGGTTTTGCCGGAGGTCGTTGATGTTCCTGATGAGGTGGTTGCAGAGCCTGTTGATCCTGTTGAGCCTAATGATCCTGCCGAGATTGTTAAGCCTGTTAAGACTACTGGACCGGAGTTTTTTCAAGCTGCTTTAAATGGTAAGATCGTTACTGTCAAGGCGGCGATCGATAACGGGATCGATGTTAACTTGCTGGATGCCGAAAAGCGATGTGCTGTTATGCTTGCCGCTTATAACGGGCATACTGATGTTGTCAGCCTTCTTATAAAAAATGGAGCGAAAGTTAATTATGCTGACAAATTCGGGCGGACGGCACTTATGTTTGCCGCCAGCGGGGACAATCCAGAGACTGTAAAACTGCTGCTGGAAAACAAGGCGAATGTAAATGCCGCCGACAGTGTTGATCACTTTACAGCGTTTATGTACGCCGCTGCCGAAGGACGGCTGGAAGTTGTCAGGCTACTGCTCGAAAATAAAGCCGACTGGAAAATGGTCGATGTCGAAGGGGATACGGCACGAAAGTTTGCCCGCAATAATGGCCATAGCAGGGTTGTTGAGCTTATTGACGTATACGCGGCGAAAGAGGATAAGGAGTAAAGCGTAAGGCCAATATCCGGCTAAATGCCGAAGCTTTTTAGAGCCGGCTCCAAAAGATATGCGATAACCTTACCTTCTCCTTCTCGCGTTTCGAATGCTGCAGCTCCTCCATACGTAATTATTTTTTTGCCTTTGGCAAGAAGTTTTCGTGATGAGTCACGAACTTGCAGATCAAGTTGAAGGTCTCCTTCGGCAGTAAGCCTGAGATATATAGTGATAATTCTATTGCTTGTGCGGCCATTCGGATTGGCTGAGCCAAACCACATATTGGTCACATCGACCGACTTATCGTCTTTGACTTTCATGATCGCCATCCTGTTGGTATTGTATGATATCGCGCATAATGCTTCTTTCAGTTTTCGCGATTGGTAACCGGCGAACGGTTGTGTCAGATGGGAATTATATCTAATCTCCCGAGCAGAACCATCGACCATACGTAAAACTAAAAAGCGATCCGGTGGATTAACTTCAAACCTTTGCAAGCTGGAAGATGTCATTTTCGGTGCTTTTTTGATCAGCGATATAATCCCTTCGATCTCCTGGCGGGAGTCGGTGCCGAATTTTTTGGACAGATTTCTTTTAACGGGTTCTTGCTCGATCCAATCGAGGCGATAAATCCGCATAATAGCAATATCTTTCGGGGCAATTTTTTTAAGGAAGGCAATGTCGATAGGAATGGTAGGAGTGGTAGGAGTGATAGGAGCGATAATTACTTTTTTCCCCGGCACAAAGGGTTTCATCTTTTTATATTTGCCATATTTTTTAAAATAGGCTTCCTGCTCTTTTCGCTGTTTTTCGAATCGCGCATTGTCACGGACAGTCAGGTCGTAAGGGTGGTTTAATAAGTCAACGGGATCGACCGCTTTGGACTTGGGCTTCTTGATATATCCTATAAGCACCAGTGTCCCGCTTTGATCCTGAATATAGAATGTTCCTTCCTGGCCGACCGTCGGGACGTTAAACTCAGCTTTATATATGACATTTTTACCAGGATTTTTATGCTTGAACGAAAATTCCTTATCCTTAAGTTTACCCTTGAGGATTTTCGAAACCGCGGCACTGACCGGAAATGTATTGTTGTACTTTTCAACGGTTTCGATCTTAGTGACTGTGCCCCTGAAAACGAGCGTACTTTTTTTGTATAGTTGCTCGGGAGTGTATTTGCTGCCCCGCGTTTCCGCAAAACACGGCTGCATAAAACAGAAAATCGCCAATAGAATCGCCAGTCTCTTCATAATCAGACCCTTTCAAAATGAAATATTCCCACTTATGGTTTTAAGACGTGAATATGCGGAAAACGTTACAGAAAAAACCGTTTTTGCCAGAAAATAGTCGATAACGCCTATGTTTTGCACATAATCGCAAGAAGGGACTGCTCTGCAACACCAGAAATGCTAAAAAACCGGGCATTAATTCTGAAAATCAAGAAATAGTATCCCTAGTTTCCAGTCAACGGAATATCTTTTGCAAATATGACCTTCGTCAGTTTATCTTTTAAAAAATTATATTCATAAATACCTGCTCCACCGCGTGGGGTTAAATAAACAATTGGCCTTCCAGCCAGCATACCCTCAAGGTAAATAGAATTATAAAAATCCTTTTTTCGTACCAGATTTAATTTCTGATCGAATATTTTTAAAATGCTGTCAATTTTTACTGCGATGTGTTTGCTGTTGCATTTAACACTAGACCCGAATTTATTCTCATACTTCAACAACTCCCTGTCGCCGACATATAAAGCTGACTTGCTCTGCCAGACAGGCTTACCGTTAAACACTGCTAACAATCGAAGACAATAACCTTTGGTCATCACCGGAATTATGCGGTTATTTGTAATATCGATCTTCACAATGTCATTGGCGTCCTCAGCTAGAATCTCTTTGTCATTAAGCCAACAGAAATCCGAAACCTTATCCGTTTGCTTTAAAAATTTAAAGGTCTTGCAGTTATCGTAAGAAATAGCAAGTTGGTCTAAAGGTTCATCATCAGCATCTTCAAGATCAAAAAAATCAAATCGCCAAAATGATACTGCAACCTTCTTAGAGTCCGGGCTCCATTTTAAAGTATCGACAAACCATTTATTTTTTATTTCACGATTAACCTTATGCTCAAGACTGCCATTGGCGATCTCGTAATCGTGAAATATTTGGGGTTTAGATTCATCTGCAATATCGTCATCAGTTGTAACATTGACAAACAAACGATTCTTACCTAAGTTACTGTGCCACCAATACGGGCCTATATCATCACCGGGCAAAACCTTTACTATGCTATTATCTTTCAAGTCTATGACACATAACCAGTGGTCACGCTCATCAAAATACCTGCCTTCCTTATTTAATAAAGTTGCCATATAGCGTGAATCCGGACTGATCTGAATATCATATCCGATAGAACGACCATCTGTCCCTTTAACTGCAGAATTTGCCAGCTGCTTGATAGAATATCCGCCGTCGATTTTCCATTCGGTTATTCCGAAATGTTCTACAAATGTATAATACAAAGGATTTTGACAATCCTGACTGACCTTGAATTTATGAGAACTCAGGCAATCAACATGCCAAAACTTTGTCCGCTGAGGTTTGTATAGTTTTTCATCTGTTGAATATTTTACGGTATCGGCTAGAATTTTTTTTTCATATTCAACATCTGCAAAAAGCATCTTATAATCCATTGGGAACGCGGCAAACACTTTCTTGCTTGAGCCATCAGAGATAAAAACCCTATTACCCTTTATGCTGATACTGCGATACGGGAAATCATCAAACCCCTTGACCACGATATTGTATTGACCGGTATTGGTTTTGTCTTTTAAATATTTCAGAGTAAAAGTTTTTCCTACCCAATGCCGGCCGGACTTATTGTCTGAATGAGTGATTTCATACGTCGTGATATTGCCGGGGTAAAGCCGCCACCAATTAGAAATATCTTCGCCGTTCTTAAAATCCTTGACAAAACGACTTTGTAAATATTTGATATGATCCTCTTTGGTCAATTTGGGTTTGGGCGCAACTTTTGCATTATCCGCAGAAACCAAACCGGCAAAAGCTAAATAGCAGGAAACGATAACAATACTGAATATTTTATCCATCAACATAACTCCGCTTTTTTTACACAAGACAAGCTCTTGAAATATCTTTCTACATATTTAGACTCAGACAAAAGAAAAATATTGCAAATATTATTTTAGAAAAATAAATTCACTGCTTACGGTTTGCATGATTTGCATGGTCTTCTTCCTGTTTCTATTGCTTTTTGTCTTGTTGGGAATTGTATAGTTTTGTCTTTTTTCATTCTTTTTGCGAAGCTGCATTTTGAAGTGTGGAATACTTTGCTGTTGCTGGAGGCTAGCCAGGTTGTGTTTTTTGGGGCGGGTGTTTTGATCTCGATTGTTTTTTTAATATTTGGTTTTTTTATTGATTTTGTTTTTTCGGCCTTTTTGGCGAAACCCTTTTCGATAAGAACTGCGGCGACGCTGTTGGAGTCTGCGATGACGTCGGCGACCAGGCAGAAATCCTTGCCGCGCCGGATGTTTGCAAGCTTGATCTTTTTTGCATCTTTTAGAAAACCGTTCAGGAATTTTATGGCCTGGACCTGAAAGAATTTATTCGGGGCGCCCTGCTCTGCGACGATATCAGGCAGCTGCACGCCGGCAATGCGAACGGGAACATTCTCGCCGATAATAGCCGGCCAACCCCTGACATCGCATCTGAATGAATATAAGTCTTCGCCCTTATGCACTTTGGAAACACTTGCCGCGCCATAATTTTTGAGATCCCTCTTTCGGGTACCGACCTGGTCGTAAGTGATCGCAGAAGAAAATGAACTGAATATGCAGATTGCGGCTATGGCGATTTTAAGATTACTCATTATTAAATGTACCTCCGGCAAAATTAATGGCGAATTTATGAACCTGTGAATGCCATTATATACAAATCGGAGTATTTTACAAGAAAAAATGCGGTAAACGTTCCTGGCGGTAGAAGAACCACGAATTAACACCAATAAACACTAATAAAAAAAGAACTAACCACGGATTACACGGATTGACACGGATTTTTTTTAAAATTTGGGTGGTTGTTGGAGATTGTTATGGTTTGTTATTTTGTAATGGTTATTTTGCTACAGAGGACAAAGAGAAAAAAAGAGAGATAAGAGAAAAGATAAAAATATGTGTGGGACAATTTAACAAAACGGGCCCGAAGTGTTTTTAACTTCGAGCCCGTCCTTTAATTACTGGTGATTTGATTGATTACTTTTTGATCAGGTCGAACGGTGAGATGTACTCGCCGTGTTTTGCTTTTGTGTCTTCGAGGCGTTTTCTTTGCGTGTCGAATGTTTCGTACATAATCGCCGGTGCGCTTGCGACAGTTTCCTTGTAGATCTTTTCGACTCTGTCGATCTTAGCAAGAAGCTCCGGAATACGAATCGTAAACTGCTCGACGTACTCGCCCTGTGTGTAATCGTGGCCGAGGTTGTCCTTGAACAGCGCGGCAAGGTCTTTGTACAGCGGGATGTAACCGGTAGGAGTTTCGATAGCGTCAACGTCACCGTTTACGCGAAGCTCTGCCCAGAGAAGCCAAACCTTCTTATCGAGAGGCGTGTTTAGGTACTGGCCCTCTTTGTTCTTGAGGAAATAGTTGACCGAGAAGATCGACGGAACATTGTCAAGACCGTCGGCGAAATCGATGTTGCTCTGGATGTACTTGCCCAGGGGAACCGAGATAAACGCCAGATTACTCATAAGGTCGAACTTGCGGACGCCTTCTGCGCCGAGTACGGCAGCGGTTGTTTCCGATTCGATCGAAGCACCTTTAAGGATGATGCCTTCTGTCCAGTTGAACGCCTGCTCGACGGGAACGCATGTGTCGCTGTCGCGACCGCCGTAGAATATACCGCTTAGCGGTACGCCTTCCGGAGCGTCGGCAAGCGGGTCGCGGTTATCGAGTGATGAAATACCGACGGTGTAGCGTGCGTTCTTGTGCGATGCGGTGATCTCATTACCGTCTTCGTCTTTCTTACCGTATGTCCATTCGCCGCCGTGGTTTGTGCCTTTGGCCTGCGAAAGGTCTTCGCCCATACCAAGCCACATCGGACGACCTTCGTCGGTGATCAGAACGTTACCGAAGATAACTTCGCCGGGAGTTGTCAGAGACTTGTATATCTCCGGGTCCTCTGTCGGGTTAACGTCGCGGATAATACCGAAGATGCCCTGCTCGACGTTGGCTACGCGAATTTCGCCGCCTTCCTTGCGGAGGTATGCGATGTCGTCGCCGACGATGGTCTGGCCGGAGATCATCGAAGTCGAAGTCTTGCCGCATGCCGACGGGAATGCGCCTGCGAAATAGCTGACGCGTTTGTTTGGTCCGTGGGCACCCATTACGAACATGTGCTCGGCGAGCCAGCCTTCGTTGGATGCCTTCTGGATACCCAGACGGAGTGCAAGCTTTTTGAGCCCGACAGTGTTGCCTGCGTACTGGGTGTTGGTCGAGTATACCTGGTTGTCTTCGAGGTCCATGTAGATGCGGCGTTTGTCGGTGTTGATCGAGACCTGGTTTTCGGTTTCGCCTTCGGTGTGTATGAACTTGAAGAAGCCGTCCGAATCGCCGATCCTTTTGAACTGTTCGTAACCGGGGCGATAGAGAATGCTTTCGCTGTGGACTACATAAGGCGAGTCGGTAACCTGAACGCATGATATCGAGAATTTGGAGTTGATCGGGCCAAGGCAGAAGAATGCGACGAGCATTTGTTTGCCCTTCATGGAACCGGCCAGGATTGACCTTACGTCTTCGACGCCTTCTTTTTTGTCGATCTGACTGAGGTTCTTGCCCAGCTTCATTTCAGGAGTAACTAGATATTTGGTTCGTTTAGGATCGCGTGCCTGGTCATTGTAACCATCGAAATGGAATGTGTGGCCTTCTGCCGCCAGCTTTGTTTCGCCGCCGCCGTTGAGTGCCATCTGGCGGATCGCTTCGATATCTTCTTTAGCATCGGTGCAAACCATGACCGAATCCGGCTGACAAAGCTCAACTGCATCTGCGACAAAATCGTGCATCAGCGGGTTGGCGATTGTCATTAGCTTATCAAAATTGTCTGCCGACATTTTTGCCTGTAATACCTCTTTAGTGTTTTTCACTGTCCGTAACTGCCCTTTCTGATTTATTACTGCTTATTAGTTTCTGGTTTTTGCTCTTAATTATCACTACATAAAACAATCCGGTACAAAAGCCGGATCACTAACCGCGAAAACCAATTTTCATGCCCAAAAAGCTGACCACGAGTCGCCAGGGCGATAAAGCCGTACGCAAAAACCAGTGGATTATACCGGCTCGGTAGCCGATGGTCAAGAGTTTTTTTGGCTAGCAAAGAGATGTGGCGTATCGACTTTGACTGGAATTCCGTCATATCGTAAAATAAGGCATCCATTGGGTGTACAGGCCTTTTAATTCGGCAGTGCGCCCGTTTAGCACATAAAAGTATAAAATTGAAAAGATTTTTGAAACCAAAGTGCGATCCTTACGTCTTTATATTAGTATGTTGGTTTTACAGGGAATAAATGGGAAATTTCTAACGAAAGGAGCAGCTTAAATGCGTACATGGAAAACAATATCTCTTATCACTGCTTTATTATGTTTATGCGGGATGGCCTGCGGAATGTCTTCGGAGGATTTTGGTCCGGACAGCCTGATCGGTCATCCGACCATCGCTCAGCCGGACTGGCCGACGGGAATCGTTGAAGTGCCAAGGCATCCGTCGCGGGTCTATTCATGCGATGAAACCTTTTATTTCAAGGCAAGTCCCAAACAAGTCAATCAATTGATCGCCCAGTTTTCCAAGGCAAGATTGCGTGACCATGAGGTCTTTATCAAAGCGAACAAACCCAAAGTAAAATCCTTTCGCAAAATAGAAATCGGTTACAATGCAAGTCTTAAGATCACCAGCGGATTAGCAAGGCATTTCCTAAAGAAAATAAATCCTACAGAAACTTTGGACCCTGTCCTGACCATCTACGTCGACGGCGACGCTGGTTGGGTTCGTGACCTTAAAATCCCCGACAATATCATCCTGAATTCGGAGATCGATGGGATTGTCAATAAAGGTAAAAGAACGAAACCAAAACGCTCTGCTCTGTATGGACAGTTGCAGTTTAAAGATTCTCCTGGGCCGGAAGATTTCATGAGAGGACTGCGCACTAAGATAACTCTATGGGAAAAAGGCAACCCGAAATGTTTTAAGCTGACTAATGCAAAGCTTGACGGTTTTTTTAGTATTGCCCTGTCGGATAAGGAACTAGCCGACATTATATCCGGCAAAAGTCAACTCAGGATCACGTTGGGGAATTGGCTGACCAAAGCCGCAAAAAATGATCTCATCTTTCAACCAGCAATGCTTGGCGAAAAAAATAAAGTAAAACCTTTCATAATCGACCGTCCGCAATTCTACTACGGCCGCATTCTTTTTGAAGACGGCACACCGCCCCTATTGAACCCGCTCCCTTGGCCCGGCGCCGAGATCAGTGTTGATTTTTCGTATGCCGGCAGCCCAAGAATCGATGGGAAGGGATTCTTTAAGGTTTTCTTCACGGAGGAGCAGTACAAAAAGTTAATGGCCAAAAGAGGCAGGAGAAACATATACATTCCAAGTTATACCAGAAAAAATAACGCCTCGGCAAAACATATTTTCCCGGTAAGCCTTTTGTCAAAAGACAAAAACAAAGCCGGCGTTATAAGAATCCCGAGACCGGTGATACCTGCAAGCCTAAGTAAAATATTCAAGGAAGACAAAAACGGAAACTTTATTCTGTACGTCAGCAATCAGAGTACCACTGTAAATCCGATTGATATAAAAGTGTTTATTGACAATAAGAAAGTCATCGACCGGGATTTCGATGTTAAAGGTAAACGCACTGTACAGCATAACTGGATTCCGTTTCGTTTCAAGGCAAGCCCGGGCAGTTACAGTTTGCAGGTTAAGTCTAAAAAAGGCAAAGCAGTTTTGAATGCAACATTTAAGATCACCGGCAAAAACTGGGCTGTGATCGATTACTGGTACTTTCCAACGGTAAGCGGAAGCGACAGCCAGACTCCAGCGGAATTTTCATTTAATATCGAGAAAAAACCTATTCTGTTTAAATAAACATTAACATTCGAGTTATGCCTTTGGCCCATCGCACTGCGACGCATCGTCATCGGGCGACTGGTTCGATCCGTCTTTTTGGTTTGATTGACACCCGCCGCATTTTCCCGAACAGCCGCCTTCGTCATCAGAGTTTAGCTGCCTGATGAAAGCCCATATTACGCAGAATGCTGCGAAAGCTACGGTTATTGCCGCTATTATATTTTCGAGCATCTGTAAACTTTCCTAGCTAAACAGCGATCCGACCTGGTAAACTATTACTGTTATAATATATGCTATTGTCGTCAGCCCCGTGAACTGGAATATCGCCCACTTCCAGGAATTTGTTTCTCGTCTGCATATCGCCAGGGTTGCCACGCATGGCGCGCTTATCAGACAAAACAGCATCACGCAAAAACCCTGCAGCGGCGTATAATTATCCCGCAGTTTTGTGCGGAGCGCATCCATCCCCTCTCCGGAATCGCCGACAGAAAAGACGATCCCCATCTGCGCAACGAATACTTCCTTAGCCGCCAGCGCCCCGACAAGTGCCGTCCCGATGCGGTAATCAAAACCCATCGGTTCAATGAGCGGCTCCATCGCAGTACCGGCCCTGCCGGCAATAGACGTTCGCAGCTGCAACTGCTGTGCCTGTTTTTCATCGAGGCCGGCCAGTTTATCGGCGCCTGCTTTCGGGTAACTCGTCAATGCCCACATTACTATCGAGATCGCCAGGATCACCGTGCCTGCTTTTTTCAGGTACAGCCAGCTTCGTTCCCACATGTGTATCAGCAAACCTCTGGCCGTTGGCATTCTATAGGGCGGCAGCTCCATAAGGAACACGCCCGTCTCGCCGCGCAGCAAAGTTTTTCTCAGTATCAGTGCAAGCAGGATAGCCAGGGACACACCTATCACATATATCAGCCACATCATAAATGCCTTTTGCCCGCTGGACGTAAAGAACGCCGGGATTATCAGGGCGTATATCGGCAGCCTCGCTCCGCAGCTCATCAGCGGCAGTATCATGATCGTCGCCAGGCGGCTTTTGCGGTCGTCGAGAATCCTTGTTCCCATGATCGCAGGCACCGAACAGCCGAACCCGATCATCATCGGTATAAAGCTTCGCCCGTGCAGGCCGACCTTCTTCATGACACGATCCATCAAAAATGCCGCGCGCGCCATATATCCGGAATCTTCCAGCACCGCGATACCGAGGAACAACAGAATGATATTCGGTAAAAACACAACCACCCCGCCGACTCCGCCGATGATACCGTCAACTATCAGTGACCTCAGAGGACTTTCAGAACCTTGTTCCCAAAATCCGGACACGAATCCGCCAAGCCATCCGAAACCGTTTTCAATAAGTTTCATCATGGGTTCGCCGGCTGAAAAGGTCATTTTAAAAACCAAAAACATCATCAGAAGAAATATCGGCAACCCGAAGAGCCGGTTCAGCAGTACCATGTCTATAAGATCGCTGATCTGGTGGCGCTGCTGGACTGTGTGCTTGACGGCTTGTTCGTAAACGCCGGACACAAAACCATAACGCTTTTCGGCGACGATTACCTCCGGGGCATCGCCGTATATCTTTTCGATATTTTTAATACCTCCAGCGGTTGCGTCGAGAACTTCCTGTTTGTGGCTCAGGGCGATGATCTCCTTGTCCTGTTCGAGGAGTTTAAGGCTGAGCCAGCGCCTGCCGTATTTCTCGGCAAGGGCGTGTTCCATATCCACAAGCGGCTCGATCTTTGCAAGTTCTTTTTCGATGTCCTCGCCGTAGGTAACTCTTACACGGTCTGGCTGGGCAGATGGCTCTTCTTCGGCTTTTGCGATTATCGCTTCAAGCAGCTCATTTATACCCTTGCCCTTGGAGCCGACCGTCGAAATTGTATGGGCGTTAAAAAATGTTCCGATCTTTTCGTTGTCAAACAGGTAGCCCTGCTTTTTTGCAAGATCGCTCATGTTCAAAGCCAGCACCAGCGGAACGTTCAACTCCAGCAACTGGGTAGCCAGGTATAGGTTTCTTTCGAGGTTGCTCGAATCGACAACAGCTACTACGACATCGGGATGTTCGCTGACGATAAAGTCGCGCGCGACGATCTCTTCGATCGAGTACGCCGTCAGGCTGTATGTGCCGGGAAGGTCTACGAAAAGAATTTCATAACCATTGTATTTGCAGGTGCCTTCTTTTTTCTCGACGGTTACGCCGGCATAGTTGCCGACATGCTGGCGCGCTCCTGTCAAAGCATTAAAGATAGTCGTCTTGCCGCTGTTAGGGTTACCGGCAAGCGCGACTGTTAGTTTCTTCTTTTTCATATTTGTTTATTCCCGAAAAGCCGGTGCAACACCTCGACTTACGACTGACGACTTACCACTTACGAGTTATTTATTCCATTCAACCTGTATGTTTTTTGCTTCTTCTTTTCTGATCGACAGGTGGTAACCTTTTACCTTTACCTCTATAGGGTCGCCGAGGGGCGCCACTCTTTCAACCTCGATTACCGATCCCCTTGAGATTCCCATCTCTACAAATCTTTTTGTCACTGAAGATTTGTTTGTGACCTTCCTGACGACACACTTGTCGCCCTTGTTGCCGGCGACCACATCCAATAAAGTAGTAAGCGTTGACTTGGACGTCATCTTTTCTTTTTCGCTTTGGAGAATTTTTATCCTGGTGTCGATGCATGCCGTGCAATCGGATTTTGTTTTTGGCGGGTCAGTGAAGCATCGCTTGTGAAACTGGCCGATCCAGTTATCGCCGCATCGTGGACAGGTCTGGACAAACTCGGTAAAGGAGATGAGCCTTTCGACAAGGTCGTCGGGGATGACGTGCTCTATCTCGCAGGCACCCTGACGGGCGATGGACTTTTCAGCGCCGAGGATGTCGACGAAGAAATCCTCGAGAACCTCGTGCTTACGGATTATGCGCTCGGCCTCTTTGAGACCTTTAGCGGTCAGGGTGATAACTTCGTAGGGCTTGTAGTTGATTAGCCCGCTTTTGGCAAGGGCCTGAAGGGCAGTAGTGACCGAACCGGCTTTGACACCGAGGCTGCCAGAGATGTCCTTGGCGCGGACGCCGCCCTTGTCTGATACTATATTAAATATAGTCTCCAGATAGTTTTCCAGAGACGCACTTAATTGATTCGATTTAACCATAAGAATACCACCTAAAAGAAAAATTGTAAGCCAGTACTAATATTATAAGGCAAGTCTTACTGTATGTCAACAGGAAAAATTATTTTTGCCGGACAATCGCTCAACTAAACGACCCTTTGGTTTTTTTTTTGGGAATAGGTAAAATGGAACGAGCAATAAGACTTTGTAATATAGCTATAGTATATGTATAGCCAGAATGTCACTCGCGGACATAGCGCGCCCTTTTTTGGGCCTGGCAGGCTCGCTGAATTGGAATTTGGGGGTTATCCCCCAGCAACCATCTCACGCCTTATAATAATTCCAGTTAATTAAAGCCTATATGTCGGGTGGCATCGGTCTCTCCGGGCCCGATGGCTAAACCCAGGATGCCCTTATGAAGTGACAATGACAGTAAAGCTTATCGGCTTGAACTAACTTGTTTTCATATTACTCCTCACTCCTTGATGCCCAAAATCTGTCTCTCAAAATCCGGAATCTGATTGACATTTACGCTCTGATTGGTTAAAACTTCTCAAAACGGCATGGATGGCCGTAATTTCGATAGATCAGATTGCGGGAATTATTTTATGAAGGCACTTATTACTGGCGGGGCGGGCTTTATCGGGTCGCATCTTTCCCGCAAGCTCATAGACAAGGGATGGTCCGTATCTGTTATTGACGACCTCAGCACCGGCTGCATCGACAATATCGCCTCGCTCATCGAAAACCGCCAGATCAGTTTTGTCGAAGGCGATGCGTGTGACCCCGCCGTAATGGAAAGCCTGATCGCCGATTGCGACGTAGTTTTTCACCTGGCAGCCGCCGTTGGCGTCCAGCTCATCGTCGACCGTCCCGTCCACACCATCGAAACCAATATCCACGCAACCGAGGTAGTCCTCGAGCTTGCTAATAAGCACAAAAAGAAGGTCCTTCTCGTCTCGACCAGCGAAGTCTACGGCAAAAGCGAAAATGTCCCCTTCCGCGAAGATGACGACACGGTTCTGGGCAGCACGCGTTTTTCTCGCTGGTCCTACGCCTGCAGCAAGGCGATCGACGAATTTTTAGGCTTCGCCTATCACGACGAATTCGGCCTGGAAGTCGTAGTGGTAAGAATATTCAACACCATCGGCCCAAGGCAGACCGGCCAATACGGAATGGTGGTACCGCGGTTCGTCGACAAAGCCCTGAAAGGCGAGGATATCGAGATCTACGGAACCGGAAAACAGGCCAGGTGCTTTTGTTACGTCGCTGATGTCGTTGGAGCACTCATTGGACTCATCGAAAAGGATAACACCTTCGGACGCGTCTATAATATTGGTTCCGACGAAGAGATCACGATAGAAGCTCTCGCAGACAAAATAATCGAAAAGACCAGCTCAAAAAGCAAAACGAAATATCTATCCTACGAAGAGGCCTACGGAAAACCCTTCGACGACATGCTAAGACGGGTCCCATGCCTTGAAAGAATTAACCAGGCAATAGGGTACGAGCCAAAGGTAAAACTTGACGAAGCCCTCGACATGATAATAAGTGACAAACAAAAACACCAGGAGCAGGGATGAAAATACTTGCCTTTTCACCCAAATGTGCGATAATTTTTCATTATACATTAGACATTATACAATAATCATTTAATGGGAGTATTATAAATGCAGGTTCCAGTCCTGGAATTAAAGGCGCAGTATGCGAGTATGAAAGATGATATCCTCGAGCAGATCAACGAGGTTCTTGACGCTCAATGGGTCATCGGCGGGCCAAAAGTCGAAGATCTCGAAAAACGCATTGCAAAACTAAGCGAGTGCAAATTTGCCGTCGGCGTCTCCAGCGGCACAGACGCAATCCTGAATTCCCTGATGAGCCTTGACATCGGACCTGGCGACGAGGTCATCACTACCCCGTTTACATTTTTCGCTACCGGCGGCTGCATCGCCCGAACCGGGGCGAAACCGGTCTTTGTCGACATCGATGAAAAGACTTACAACATCGACCCGACATTGATAGAAGCAGCCGTCACCGACAACACCAAAGCGATAATGCCCGTCCACCTCTACGGCCAGATGGCTGACATGGAACCGATCATGCGGATCGCTGGTATTTACGGACTCGCCGTCATCGAAGACGCCGCCCAGTCGATCTCAAGCACATACAACAAAAAACCGGCCGGCTCTATCGGCACTACAGGCTGCTTTAGCTTTTACCCGTCAAAAAATCTTGGCGGTATCGGAGACGGCGGAATGGTTGTCACCAACGACGAACGTCTTTATCAGCGTCTGAAAGTTATGCGCAACCACGGACAGACCGGCGCATACGAACATAAGTACATCGGCGGCAATTTCCGGCTCGACGCCATACAAGCGGCCGCACTACTCATCAAGCTAAAACACCTGGGCAAATGGTCGGCGGCAAGACGCAAAAACGCGGCATACTATAATAAAAAGCTCGCCGATTCGCCGGTAACAATTCCATATATCGACGAGCAGTGCGTTTCGATCTATAACCAGTATGTAATCCGAGTTCCAAACCGCGACAAGGTTTTTGACCACCTGAGAAACAACGACGTCGGCTGCATGGTTTATTACCCGATGCCGCTTCACATGCAGGAATGCTTTGCGTATCTCGGTTACAAGGAAGGCGATCTCCCTGTCGCAGAAAAAGCGGCAAAGGAAGTAATGGCACTGCCGGTATACCCGGAACTAACAAACGAAATGCAGGACTATGCAATAAAAAGCATACTCGATTTCCTGTAAAAACAAAAACCCGAAGCGCAAGCGCAGGGATAAAGAATTAAAAATTCGGAAAACCTTTAAATGCTTTCATCAATAATAAAATTAGCACGAGTCGATCACTGGATCAAGAATGTTGTCGTTCTAATACCGGTGATTCTCAGCAAGCAAATATTTGGAGAAAATGCGCTGGTATATGGCGGGTATGCACTCGCCGCGGCGGTAGCTTTTTGTTTTGCCTCATCTTTTGCTTATGCGATAAACGACATAAAAGACGCCGACGCCGACAGAAAACACCCCCGCAAAAAAAATCGCCCGGTAGCATCCGGTAGTATTAGTAAACCCGCAGCACTTGCGATAGCGGCATGTTTCATCGTTCTTGCTTTCGGCATTTCAATCGCCGTCTCTTACATCCTTACATTTATCATCGCTCTTTACCTTGTATTGCAGGTCACTTACTCGATATTTCTAAAACAGAAACCTCTCATCGACGTCATCTGTATCGCACTGGGTTTTGTCCTGCGAGCAGCAGCCGGCGCAGTAGCAATTGAAGTCAATCTTAGTCCATGGCTCTTTATCTGCATGTTTACGATCTGCCTGTTCATGGGCTTTTGCAAGAGATACAACGAGATGGTAACCCTCGGCGACACCGATACTGCAGAAGACCACAGACACACTCTATTGCTATACACCCCCGACCTGCTTACTCACCTGATAACTTTGTCGGCCGGTATTGCAGTGGTAGTATTCCTCTTTTACGGACTCAACCCCGCAACCGTCGCACGCATCGGAACAAACTACCTGATCTACACATTACCGCTGGTCGTATACGCAGTATTCCGCTTCGCCATGCTTTCGATGAGAGGCGCATACACCGACCCGACCGACTTGATACTTCACGACAGGCCCTTCCAGATTACGGTCGGGCTGTGGGCTTTAATGACGGGTGGAATCATTCTTTACGGAAAAGATCTGACCGACTGGCTTGACAAACTTTATTAGATTGCCTGTTAGACAAATACCAGGAACGAAATCCTGAACACGAAACAAACACAAATTAGCATTTATTCCATGCTCTCAACATCTCCCAATCAAGCAATCCGCCTTTAGTTATCGGAACATTAATGCTAAATACACCTGAAAAACTTTCCAACTGCCGCAACCCAAAATATATCCATATACTCCAAAAACCTATTTCTCTTTTGAGTATCCTCTCTAATCTCTTTACAAAACAAACCCTTTTTAGGCCAATATACAGACATTAAAGGCTGTTCAAGGAAATGCCCATTTTTCTCGCGAGGAAATCGGCTGGAGGTGCAAGTAAAAAACCTGCACATTGAACGCCTATTGCGTAATAATTTTAGCTTATTCTGTGTTTTTTTGCATGCACAACACTTATTTTGCCGAATAAAAATCTATGGTGCTGGATATGAAAAAATTTAATCCTCAAAACAAATTAAAAGGATTGAAATGGCGACTGAAACATACGATATAGCCCAACAAACCTTTTCCAGCTTAAGGGACGAGGTAATTATTCTCATAGTTGAGGATAACCAGGGACATTACACTTTAACTAAACACTGCCTCAGGCAAGCCGGCATTGACAATAAAGTCGTCTGGCTTCCTAATGGACAGGAAGCACTCGATTACCTCAGAGGCGAAGGAAATCCCGCAATAAACTCCACCAAATACATCATGCTGCTCGACATTCGTATGCCAAAGGTTGATGGGATTGAAGTTCTTAGCACGATAAAACAGGATGAAGTTCTTAAAGATATTTCAGTAATAATGCTAACGACAAGCGCAGACCAGCAGATCGCACGTAAATGTTACGAACTCGGATGCGACGCTCATATCATAAAACCACCGGGAGAAGTACTCCTGAAAGCAATAGACAGGGTCAGCCAGAGGATATAAGGGATACGGCCGGGGGAGACAAGCAGAAAAAGGGTGGATGAGGGGACTTGAACCCCCACGATTCGTTAGCTTTAATTAAAATATTGGTGCTGGAAAGTTTAAATATTTTGAGTTATTATATCGTACATGCAATTGTTCGGAAACGACATAGAAGGTGGATTGGAGCTTTACAAAAAACTGAACCCAAAATACGTCCCTGCTTTTGAGAAATTCTCACCTGAGAATAAAGCTGCACTTGCGTTATATTTTCTACCTCATACATCAAAGAAAGATGTGCTAGGCGTTACTCGTCCCAGGATGGTCAAGTGGTATTGTCCATTTGCAAACCAGAAGGATTTCCCTAGCGGTCATCGGTATTGCATAAATGTCTATACCGGATGCAGTCATAATTGTCGATACTGTTATGCTCAGGGCTATGAGCCAGATGAGGCAAAATGCAAGGACAGCTATAAAAAGAAGCTGCAGAAAGACCTTTCAGAAATTGAAGATTTCAATATCCCCGCCGCCCCACTTCACTTGTCCAACAGTACTGACCCGCTTCAACCTCTGGAATTGAAGCAAAGATTGACGCATTATACACTAGAACAGATTGCCAGATATAGAAAGTATTTTACTACAGTAACTATCCTGACGAAAAACCCAACAATTCTCACTGAACCTACATATCTGGAAGCTTTGTCATCGATTATGAAGCTTCCGAAAAACCACAGTTGCAATGAAATGTTCAACTCGACATCACTGCCTCCTTTGAGAATAGAAGTTTCTGTTGCTTTTCAGGATGAATCCAATGCATCTTTCTATGACACTGGAGCTCCGAGTATTAACAGCAGGCTTTCAGCTATTGAGACATTGCGTAAAAATGGTATACCGGTTGTTCTACGTATTGACCCGCTTCTTCCACGCAATCCACTGCCCTATGGAAAATCACTCGAAGACTTTCAATTGCCGGATGCCCAGAGCCTTAATGCTTTAGAATCTCTGGTAAACTTTGCCAAGGAACAACAACTCCTACATATTGTTTATTCGGTCGCAAAAGTTGTTATGCCCAGGTACAAACCTATGCTGGAATCAATGGGCAGACTCAAGCAAGTCTATGAACACATCGCCAATGGTGAAAAACTGGTCTTTCGAGGCGGTTCATGGCGACTGCCCGATAAACTTGCTCAAGTCCACATTACAATGCCATTTGTTCAAATATGTAATAGTTATGGAATGAATGTCTACTACTGCAAACAAAACCTCCTTAAAACACCTTAAACGATGCCATCTGGAAAAAAAGCAGAAAAAGGGTGGATGAGGGGACTTGAACCCCCGACCCCCAGGATCACAACCTGGTGCTCTAGCCAGCTGAGCTACATCCACCATAAAACATTATATCTGGCGAAAAACGCCTTTTTTGCAATGCTGAAAGCGGCATTTTACGCATTTACGCAGAAATGTCAAGAAATCTCTGGCCAATATGCCTAAATTGTTAAAATCCAGCCTCTAATCAAGCAAAATTATACCGTAACAAAAAGAAATGCCATTACACTCAAGCTTACCGTTTTTTAAATATTCGGCAAATCAGTAGTCCCTGAACCCTCTTCTGGCCCGGAGAACCTTTGATCGGCGCTTTATTTTTTTGTAGAGACGCTCAACCTGCCCCGGTTGTGAATTCTGCATGTATGAGTCCACCAGTAAATACCTCATCTCATCGTCGAAGTATTTATCGGCCATGGAAAAATCAAATGCGGCAAGATTTCTAACGACGTCGGTTTTTTTGACTGCCCGGCTTGTGCTCATCCTGTGAAGATCGATCAATGCAAAATCGCATGTCGCGGCGTCTTCGCTCTCAAGATAGAGGTGCCACACATAAAGATCGGGCATATTAACGCCTGCGTCGTGTACTCTGCGAATAAATCTCCCTAAATTTTCGATCACACGTTTCTTTTCCTCCCCTGACATGCCGCTGAAGTTTTCGGTAACAAATTCTTGAAAACACTGACCATCGAGTTTTTCGGTAACAAAAAAAGATCTCGATTCAATTCCAAACCGCATTTCCATACCAAAACAAACAGGACGATATGTCATGATCCCGTTATCAAGAAGGAATTTTGCGTTCTCCCACTCATATTGTCCCTGCGAACATATATGCCCGGATTTACAGCCTGCAAACAACATGTCCTTGAAATGAGGCCGGATAAACCTCTTCATGAAAAACTCTTTTGAGCCCCCGTCACTTTTCAGAGTAAACGATGTTACATCGCGTTTTTTGTTTTTTCCAATAAAACTCCCCTTGGAATATGAGAAGAAATCATCAAAGCTGACAAGCCCAAGCCCTGCAAAATACTCGCGGTAATCCTTATTAAATTCGATTTTTATCATAGCATTGCGTTCGGACAAATTTTCATGGAAGGTTTTTCACCGTTTTATAAAATGCCGACAATACAGGGTTACCTGCCCTTTGTCAAACTATTATCTTCGGCAGCTTCGAGTAAAAAATCTCAAGATGATGCCCGAAAAATTATCAGGAAATACGTTTAAGCCGCCCCTGGCCTTGTTGCTGGATGTCCTCAATAAA
Organism: Planctomycetota bacterium; assembly: GCA_019456225.1. Lineage (GTDB taxonomy): Bacteria > Planctomycetota > Phycisphaerae > Sedimentisphaerales > Anaerohalosphaeraceae > VRUI01. The sequence continues at coordinate 32,873 of VRUI01000044.1, forward strand.
GTCGATCCAATCGCCCCACGCCTTACGATACTTTTCGCCCGTGAACAAAAAACCATCATTATGCCTGCCGAAAATCTCAACAAACTCTTTCTCCGCGTTAACTGCCTCATAAAGCATCGGCCCAAATTCATAGGGGATGATCTCGTCGGCTTTGCTGTGTATCACCAACACCGGGCAAGCAACCTGTTTAATGTAGCCGATCGTGTCATACTCAAATGAAGCAAAATTTTTCACCGGCAGGTACGGATAGCATTTTTTCCCGAGCAAAACGTAGGAGGCAAAAGCGCTTTCAATTACCAACGCAGCCGGCTGAACTTTTCCTGCCAGATAAGATGCAATAGCCCCGCCCATCGACCTGCCAAAGATAATTATGTTTTCCGGTTTGACCCCTTTCTTTTCTGTCAGCCAGTCCCACGCCGCTTGCCCGTCGCAATACGTCCCCTTTTCGGTGGGCATACCCTGGCTGTTGCCATAGCCGCGATAGTCAAACAAAAAGCAGTTCAAACCCATCTCATTAAGCAGGTTTATCGTATCAAGCCGATGCGACATATTACCGCCGTTACCATGACAAAACAGCACGGTCTTGCGAGCATTGGCGCACGGAATATACCACGCAGATATCTTAACTCCATCTTCCGTCTTAAGCGAAACCCTCTCAAAAGTTAAGTCGATGTCGCCGGGATTATAAAGAACCTCACGCACCGGGCGATACATAAATTTGGGCTGGAGAAAATAAATCGTCCACCCAAGAATTGAATATGTTATAAAAATTATTAAACAGATCGTCCAGATGACGGTCATATTTCCCCTTTCGATAAAATGACTTTATACAGGAGCCCAAAGCGCCAGCGCCGGGAAAAAACCAATTAATCAAGATTTCACATCAGCCATAAACAGCCCTGTGCAAACGCTGAATTATGAAATCTAACAAAAAAATACGAAACCTCACAAACTCTGTGTTGCATTTTAAGTACAGCCACTGGATAATACAAGGTGAAAATTTGCCAAAAATGCAAGCATTTTGCTAAAAAGACAAGCGAGGTCTCTAATGATAAAAAGAAGAAGGTCGAAAATCGTAAAAGCGTCCACCGTCAGGTTCGGTGCCCCCCACCCGATAGCCGTCCAGTCCATGACCAAGGTCCCCACCACCGATGTCGCCAGGTGCCTTCGCCAGATCACAAAGCTCGCAGCCGCCGGATGCCCGATTATCCGCCTTGCCGCCCCAACCAGCGCAGACACCGCCGCCCTCAAAAAGATCGTCGACAAATCCCCCATCCCCATCATCGCCGACATCCACTTCTCCGCGGCCCGGGCCATCGAAGCCATCGAAGCAGGCGTTTGCAAGATCAGGCTAAATCCCGGAAATATCAAGGATCGCAAAGACATCCTGAAAATAATCGCCGCCGCAAAGGCACACGGCACCGCCATCCGAGCCGGGGTCAACGAAGCAAGCATCCGCGACCTGAAATCCGAAAATGTCCCGGAAAACAAACGAGTCGCCCTCATGCTCAGAGAAATGAAGAAATACGTGCGATTTTTCGAAAAGCAAAACTTCACAAATCTCGTCCTGAGCGCAAAGAGCGCAGACACCGTAAGAACTATAGAGATCAACCGCGCCATCGCTGAAAACTTTGACTATCCCATCCACATCGGCCTGACCCACGCCGGCCTGCCGCAAGACGCAAAGGTCCCGTCGGCAATAGCCATCGGAACCCTGCTAGCCGAAGGCATCGGCGACACCATCCGCGTAAGCCTGGCAGCCGACCCGGTAGAAGAGATCCGCTTCGGAAACGAAATCCTGAGATCCCTCGGCCTGATAGAATCCACTACCCCCGAGCTAACGGTCTGCCCAACCTGCGGCCGCTGCAAAGTCGACGTTATAAAACTCGCAAAGCAGGTACGCAAAACATTAAAGGGAATCGACAAGCCCGCAAAGATCGCGGTAATGGGCTGCATAGTAAACGGCCCCGGGGAAGCCCAGGACGCAGACCTCGCCGTATGCGCAGCCCAGGGAAAAGGATACATATACAAACACGGGAAAAAACTAAAAGTAACCCAGGAAGCCCAACTGCTAAAAGCCCTGACAGAAGAAATTGAAAAATTGTAACCAACAAAAGCCCGAAGCGCAAGGGCAGGGATAAAAACACAGCAGCATTTAACATAAGTTGCAAGCAAAACCCAACAAAACAAACGCCACTGTTTTTTTACTTGGTTATTGGTTATTCCGTGTTCGCTATTGGATATTCGCTTTTTTCACCTCAAACCTTAAGCAGCTTAACCCCGCAACCCTCATCAAGTTCGCGTCTTGCTGTCGTGCCGACGATCTCGATGATCGTGACCTCCAGCACCAGGAATACATTCGCCCCGCCTCGCGGACATCCGACCATAGTATTATCCCCTTTGCCCATAGCCGCATGAATATGCATCTTCGGCCCTTCTTCATCGCTGTAGATCGTCCCGACGCCAAGCACCTCACCGGGCCCGACAAATTTGCGAAAGTCGCCAACGATCTCCGGCACCTCCTGCTTAGGCCCGACAACAACATCGGCCTTGCGAATCCCGCCGGTAACAAACACAGCCGCAGAAGCGATCGACTCTTTTACGGCAACACCCTCAATACACTCATAAAGCTCGTCGCCTTCAGACAAACGAACAACAACAACCCGCCCAACACTACCAACACTATATTCCATAACAAACTCCCTGAATAATTATCTGTTTCAGGAATTATAACACGCCACAAAAAACAAGCAAGAAACAAAAACATCAAACAAAAGCGTGGAGCGCAAGCGACACGATAACTCAACAAACTAATATAACCTTCCAACCCTTTAACACCTTTTCTTTTTAAAGTCACTTCACCGTCGGCGTTACAAGTATAATCATATTGTTTTTAACAGGCTTCTTTTTAATCCCAAGCCACCTGCGATGCACCCTTGGATCCTTTATATCTTTGAAGGATATTTTAGTTCCCCCGTGGTCGTAGTCATTGTTAGTATTACCATCCTTATCGAGCAACTTCACACCTGCAATTATCAATGTTTTACCTCGTGGAATCTCAAACCGCCCCCTCAGTTGTGTCTTTAGCAATTCAGGAACATTATATGTCTTGCCGGATTTATGCTTACGCTCCTGTATCGATACATCATCTATCATTAAGCTGTAAAAAGTAATATCAACATTACCGCTGTCTTTCAACACCTTAGGCAACAGGTCAAGTTTAATCCCTGTCTCAAGTGTTTTTGTAACGGCCTCAAATGTCTTACCTTTATTGCCTTCAACTTGCTTGTACCCGGACACATACTTGTTTTCTTTGACAATAGAAATATGCCCCGGCTCACCATCGACAACACTTATCTTCGGAGCGGTCAGTATATGGAATTCACTACTAGTACTCGATGCTCGTCTAAGAAACTCAAGTATTAGATCGCCATCGTCAACGTACTTAAATACAATATCATCCGAATCGTCGACGCCCATATGCCGAAGTATTTCAGCTGCTTTTTCATCCTCCATCGGTTTACTGCCTTCAAAGAATTCGTATGAAACCTCCGGCCAGAAATATGGTTTTTCCATCTTTTTGACAGCTATATTAATAGCATTTAATCCGATATCCTCTGTAAAATTTTCATTTGCAATAATAAATCGAGTTTCAATAGAAACCTGTTGATCACCTGGCTTAACGGGCAAACCTTTTAAAACCTTATGTGGATCACCCTTAAACGGACCATAATAATAAGCTGAACCTGAACCGAACAGGCCGCGTTGAAGAACATAAAACACATTCTTCTTCGGCAAGTAATATACTGCCCCATCATCGGCGATGTAAATTTCCTCTACCTTATCACGAATATAATATTTCTGATAACCGGCTTCCTGCGGCTCAAAAAAATCGGTAATCTCATAAGGCTTGTAAGTTACAGCAGCCTTAGAAAGATCAAGCCCGTAAAACATAAGCGATTTCCCGCTGGCCTTTACCTTACTTTTTTCAAGTTTAATGACTTTATCGTTTTCATCAAAAAATATATTGTAAAAATGCGGATCATCCCTTTGGGCATGAAATTCCCATTTTTTCCCTCCATCCATTTCCTTTTGATTGTGCCCAAGCCTGCCATTAACTTGCTTTTTTGTCATGCCGATCCGTATGAATGTCCAGTTCCTGTCATAACTACTCAAAAACTTCATCCAGGGACCATCCACATGAAACACTTTGCCGTCATCATCAAAATAAAAGTCAAACACATAACTTGGAGCAGGGCTATAAGCTATATGATCGTCGCCGCCTATATCTGGATACATAGGTCTCCCCAAAATACCTATTACCTGTTTCTTTGAAAGCCTGCGCTTAAGGCAAATTTTCGCTGCAGCCTCGACGTTCTTAGGGTCTCTCCATGTATGCAGAATTTTTTCTTCTTCTGTCCAGTCAGCGGTTTCACCCTTAGCTTTTAACTCTTTCTCCATTTTTTCCAGATACGCCTCAACCTTCTCATGAACAGATGGAGCATGATGGACCATAACTATACTTGTTCCAAATCTCCTAACCGTGGCTTTAAACTCGTCATCTATCTTTACTGTTGGGAAAATATTATTTTTTATATGAGTAACTATTTCCTTCGTAAGTACCACTGCCGCTTCCACATCAGCATTTGAGATTTTATCATCCCTGAGAAATTGAATGTTCGCCAATCTCAATAATTCTCTAATATCATAACTCCTGAACTCCGCCTTAGTTTTAGCAAACTTAATTACCTTGTCGTTTTCATCGAAGTATATGTTATAGTAATGCGGATCATCTCTTTGAGCGTGGAATTGCCATTTTTTCCCACCGTCCATTTCTTTTTGATTATGCCCAAGCCTAGTATTGACTTGCTTCTTTGTCATGCCAACCTTTATAAACGCCCAGTTCCTATCATAACTACTCAAAAACTTTATTCCAGGGCCATCTATAAGAATAACTTTGCCTTTATCGTCGTAGTAGATATGTATAACTTGAGAATAAAAAACCGTATAAGCTGACACATTAGGGGATGAATGCTTCGAGTCAGGCTCCCCAAGAAGCGCTTCAATTTCTGTTTTTAACATTCCTGCTTTTAGATATGGCATTAGGATCTCTGCTGCTTTATATCGAAAACCCATTCGGCCTTTTTCAGATTGGAAATCTTTTATAGCCGCTTCAACTTCTGAACTGAATTTAGATTCCTTCTTCACCTCAGTTTTGTCATTGTCAATAACACTATCATTCTCATTATTATCGCGTGCTGTCAACACACACCCAACCGGCAGCGCAAACATGGCAAGCAATATAATCGTAATAAGCGCAAACACCCCGCACCTCGCATAAAACTTCTTCCCAGGCCGCATAATAGTTTTCAGCCTGTCCTCAATATTTTTTGCAGGCCCGGCGACGGCAAGCGAAGGAACCGGTATGTTAGATTCATACTCGCGTGTCAAAGTATCTATAATAGCATTGCCATAGTCACGCGGCACACTTTTCAACTTCGCAATAGCCGCCTCATCGCAGCACTTCTCCCGCTCGCGCCGAACCATAGTATTAGCGATCCAGACAAGCGGATGAAACCAAAACAACCCCTGGGCGACGATCTGCAAAACATTAACCCCGGCGTCGAACCTGCGAACATGCGCAAACTCATGCATAAGTATCCCACGCTGATCCCCAACACTTCCGCACTCGCCAAAATTACCCGGCACATAAACGCTCCCCCGCAAAATCCCCCAGACAAAAGGCTGACCGATCCCATCGATCTGCCAGACATTAATTCCATCATCGCCGGCAACACAAATATCAAGCTCCGCGACCCGCCGCAAAGAACGCAACCGCCGGTTAAGCCGCCACGCCCGAAAACAAACACCCACCAAAAACAATACCGATCCAAAAGCCCAAACAATGCCCACCCACTCAATAGTTTCGATCTCAGCAAGGCGATCCATAAAAGAAGGTTCATAAGGTATCGCAGCAACAGGCTCAAAATCAGTAAGGTCGGCATGAAGACTAACACCGGTACTTACTGCATAAGGCTCAGCAACAAATTCCGGCTGTGCGGCAGCAATTACAATTTCCTTCTCAGGCAAAACCGCAAGCGAAACTTTCATGACAGAGGGAAAAATACACTTGGCAATAACCAGCCCCCAAAGCAAATACCGAACATGCGAACTGGCCCGCCGAAGCAAAAAACACAATAACCCGACCACGCCAAACAAAACCGCAATCTGCAAACTCTGATCAATCAAATAATCCGCAACAGCTCCAAACATAATATCCATTACAAATACTCCTATATATTTTTAATCCGTGTGAATCCGTGAAATTCGTGGTTTACCTTTTAATCATTTCCCGGTAATATCCCGAAGCTTATCAATATCATCAGCATCGATCTTGCCATGCTCGGCAAGATACTGGGCCAATCCGGCGCAGCTGCCATCAAACAGTTTATCAACAAAGACCCCCAAAGCCGACCCGACAACCTCGTCCCGCTCGGCAACGGGGTAAAACACATGCGCCTTACCCACTACATCGTGGCCGATATACCCCTTCTTCTCAAGCCGCCTAAGCAAAGTCTGCACGGTAGCATAAGCGATCGACCGCCCTTCCGGAAGCCTGCCGCAAACATCCTGAACGCTCCCCCGCTCAAGCTCCCATAATATCACCATAATTTCTGTTTCAGCCCCGCTCAATGCCCGAAGATCACATTTATTCACATTAAACTCCCATTTTTAACACAATAATTCAATTCCTTGTACAACTGTACAACAAGTATATCGTACATTTGTACAAGTTGCCATTAAAAAAAAATAATTTCCCAAAAAAATTGCCCACCCACAACACAACTAGCAATAAGTCTTTACTATAACTAAACTTAGCAACAGCAACCCCGCTAATTGCTAATTACTAATCGCTAATTGCTAATAATATTTTTTTCCCATTAAACGAACCGCATACCTCTAAAGTCGTAGGAATCGGGAAGGATAAGCAAAGAGGTTTAAAAAGTTTATACTTTCGAGGACTAGAATTCTCCTCCTCCTAAAGACGCTGGGTTATCCAACCCATGCGAGGAAGCAGTGCTGCCCTCCTCGGCACTGCTTCTTTTTTTTTGCGCAGAAAAAATGGGCACTGCTATCGCTTAACCAAAGGCAGGTAGATTACCGAAAAATCCTGAACTGCCCCGAGACTCGGATAAACACTGCGCAAACGTGGAACTATTATAAACAAACTTACAGCCGCCAGATATTGTGGAAAAAGCGACAATAATTTTGCGAAACCATGATATATTTTAAAAATAGAGCGTGTTTCTGCGTCTATATTCTGGTATTCTGAAGATAATATGCAGGCCATCCTAAGTCGGATATAGTGATGTTGAATTTAACCGTTTAATATCATTGACGGAGCAAAAGGATTTTATTAACTGGAGTTATTAACTTCCAGTTTAACAATAAGTTTAGGATAACTCTTATGGTAAAAGAAAATGAAGAGGAACAGAACTGGCTGATTATCATTTCGCTTGGAGTATTAGCATTGCTGGCTACAGGGGTGATTCTGGCTTATGCCCGCTCTGTGCTGATACCGTTTGTTCTGGCAATTTTTATATCGCTGCTGGTCTCTCCGGTGCTTGACTTTCAGATACTGAAACTAAAAATACCCCGGGGCCTTGCCGTTATTTTGACGCTTTTGTTCGTGATGGTCATGCTGGTGCTGCTGTTTTTCCTGATCAGCCAGGCAGTTCAGATGATCTTCTCTACGCTATCGAGATACAGTGACAGTTTTGTAAGTTTCATCAATAAAATCCCCTCAGAAATAACAATAATGGACAAAAAAGTCCCTACAGGCGTCGCAAATATTACCACGATAGTCGAAGATAATATCGCCGGAATAGCATCAGATGCCTTCGGCACGATCAGATCACTCACTTCGAACATCCTTTTCGTATCGATCTTCCTGATCTTCCTTGTTTCAGGGCGAAACCCTAATAAAGTACGCAAGGGAGTTTACGGAACTATCGACAGGGAGATTAGACGCTATATCGCGATTAAAACAGTGCTTTCGCTGATAACCGGAGTTACTGTCTGGATCGTCCTGGAACTGTTCAGGCTGGACCTTGCGATAGTGTTCGGGCTGCTTACGTTTGTTTTGAACTTCATACCGAACATCGGGTCGATCATCGCTACCTGCCTGCCGCTTCCGATCGCGGCGATCCAGTTCCAGGACAAACCTGTCATGATGGTTCTGGTGGTGCTGGTACCCGGTGCCATTCAAATGACGATAGGCAACCTCATCGAGCCTAAGATCATGGGCCAGGGCCTTAAGCTGCATCCGATAGTTATTCTGCTGGCACTGTCGTTTTGGGGCTTGCTCTGGGGGATCACAGGGATGTTCCTCGCCGTGCCGATAACGGCGGCGATAAGGATTATCCTGATGCAGTTTGAAACGCTCAGTCCGGTCGCAAGAATACTGGCCGGGCAACTGCCGGGAGACGTTTGATAGTCGTTAGTGATTGGCTAATTTGGCTTTGGGATTTCTTGTTCTATGTTGAGGGCTTTTTCTATTGCTGTCAGTCTTCTGGCGATGTCGTCGATCTTTCCGTCGATAGTATCGAGCTTTGCAGAGACTTTCTCGATCCCTCGTTCTGTTTTAGCAACTCTGTTTTCGACGCTTCCGATGTACCTGGCCATTATCCACTCATACGACTCGCTAACTCTCACCGCATCGCTCTTATGAGCTTCAACGGATAGATTTGGCTGAATCTTAAATTTATTGACGCTGCCTGCCTTGCTTTGCGAGGGATAAAAAAAGAAAGCAGCCAATGTGGCCAGGCACATGCCGGTTAGAGTAATAAATGTTTTAGTATTCATGAGCGTATTCCTTTGTAAGTGGGCGGTCCCACGCGTTTTTCTGATAATGCACTTTTTCCATATATCCGGGTAATAGATACCATCTGATATCGGCATAAAAAAGAGGGCTGATAAGGTGAAATTTGCTCTTAATCGTCAAAATGCGCGGGTAATAGGCGGACGCAATGCCGCCAGGCGGCAAAAAAAGGGAAAAAAGTCACAATTTCTGTCCCCAAAAGTTGTTCTGTTGCTTCTTTATTGTAGAAGCTATAATAAAGATTGGTTGAAAGGACCCCGAAAATGCCGGCAACAGTAAAAGAAATTGATCTCTTAAATAAATGTCTTAAGGGCGACGCTAAGGCTTTTGGGGTGATTGTATCGAATTATCAGGAACTTGTTTGTGCGATCACCTACAGCGGCGTAGCCGATATCAATAGCAGTGAGGAACTGGCACACCAGACCTTCATAAATGCATGGAATAAGCTCTCACAGCTAAATGACCTTTCCAAATTTCGTCCCTGGCTGTGCTCTATAGCCCGCAATCTTGTGAAATCTTCCATTAGAACGAAAAAACGGGATATCATTGCAAAGGCCAAACCTATGGAAAATATAAACGACACTGCTGCCGCTGAGTCCGGTCCGCTCGAATCAGCTATCAAAAAAGAACATCAGGAACTTGTAAGTGATGCGATCCGCCATATCCCGGAAAAATATCGAGAGCCACTGGTATTGTTTTACCGTCAGCGCCTCTCTATAAAACAAATCGCAGAGTCGCTTGACATGTCCGAAGAAACCGCTAAGAAACAGCTTCAGCGTGGTCGCAAAATGATAAAAGAGCAACTCAATTCTATCTTCGAGGAAACTCTTTCTGCCACCGGTCCTAAAAAGGCATTCACTACTGCCGTCATGACATCGGTCGCAGGCATCGCGTTAAAAGGCACCGGCGCAGCCGCTGCCGCTGTAGTAACAACAACTGGAGTCTCAGCCGCAACAGGGACGACAATAACAACAATAATGAGCACAGTTACTGCCAAGATAGTTGCAGCAGCAGCGGTGGTGGTAATTGGTATCGGCGGGGCGACCGCTTACAAACAGATTACCAAGGATGGCCCGGGAGAAGATATCGTTAAATCTTCAAGTACAATAAATAAGGTTCTCATCCAATAAAGTTGGTTAAAATTAAATAAAATTTAGTGGACATTATGCTGTCTTTCATGAGATAAGTTTC
>VRUI01000151.1 GCA_019456225.1 Planctomycetota bacterium
CGATATCTCAATGCACGACCTTTCCATTAACAAGCCTCCCCTGCAATCTCCACATCATACTACAACCACCCCAAAAATACAAGAACCTCTTATTGTTAGCTGGGATTTCCCATATAACATTGTATATCTTAGCTCAGCTACGCCGCTGAGCCTCTTTTTGTAATAGAGTATCAAATCTGTCTCAAAAAGTAAAGATTTCCAACTTCATTTTGATACTATTTCAGCCATAATAATAGCAAAAACATGAATTTAGCAACTGATTATTGTTTCTTTGACGTACCTCAAACAGTGTCCCCGTCTGAAATCCAACTTTTTCAGCGATTCTTCGCACTAGTCATATCCAATCGGTATCGGTTTCAAGCGGTGAATCTTTGCAAGGATTTCATAAAACAGAGACCTCGACACCAACACCTCAGCCATCTGGAACGTCACATAACGTGCATGGCTTACGACCTTGGCTCCGATTTTGACTAACTTTTCCCGCATGGTTCGCAGTGACCAGTCTTTTATAGATTTGGGCAACGCTAATCGTCTCAGGAAGTTGCCGATATTATATGCTATCGCAAACAGTTGCAGCCGAACCTGATTGTCATCAAAATCATGACAGGAAATCCGGGTTAATATTTAAAGCCTGATCCCATGACCGGAATTACTTGGCTATTCCCACCTCAGGTTGGGTCCCCCCAGAGCCTGAGGCCGCTTCACCAGGCGCCTGAATTATAGTGGAATTGACAGTGGCCGCAAGGCACGGGTTATTCCCAAGAAAACTGGGATTGACACGCGGCGGTTATGGGTGACCTCTTTGCCTTTGCCCGTCAGGTCAGGGCGCGTCATCTGGAGAGCTTCGCCTAACGCCGCTGAGCCCGCGTGACGAGGCTTTTCCAGATAGCAGGAT
>VRUI01000152.1 GCA_019456225.1 Planctomycetota bacterium
CAACCCAGGAGCCATTATGGATATTGTCAGTCTTGCCTATTTCCACATAGTGAGAAGGAAACTGATTTTACAATTTCTGGGGAAAATTAATTATAGGAAGGGAGTCAAGGAGTATCTAACTCCCTTCCTGCAATAATACTAATTCTCTTCAGTTTCGGTTGGGGTTTCTTCAGTTTCGGTTGGGGTTTCTTCAGTTTCTGACACTGCTACTTGAGTTGTCTCAGGTGATGTTGCGTTGGTCTCTTCAGAAGCAGTTACTGATGTAGCACACGGACCCTTCTTGCCTTCGCCAACCTCAAAAGTGACCTTCTGTCCATCATTGAGGCTTGCATTGCCTTCCATTTTGATATCTGAATGGTGAACAAAAATATCGTCACCACCATCGTCTGGGGTAATAAATCCAAATCCTTTTCTTGCGTTAAACCACTTTACTGTACCATTACTCATACTACTTGCTCCTTGGCCGTTATGTTGGCCGTTTAAAAGTGTCTCTCCTATTTTATCATTTGTTCCGTCTTGAGAGACCAAAGACGATTTCTTAAACACACATATACACTACTACAAATAAATATTCAAGAGAAAAATAACTTAAAAAAACATTATATTAACTACCCCAAAGCGAAATTGAAGGGCAATAAGTGACCTGCGGGGTCATTAGAATTGTAACCTTATGTTGTAACTTTTGGCTTGAAAGTGTGATACATCATGTTACACTATGTTAGGAATATCAGAGTCTCGTGTGTCCCATATTAATACATCAATTACTGCATCGTGGCAACCAATATCATCCAAGGTTTTGTTTTCATTAAATCTCCGATAGCATGATTTTAGTAAATAAATGGAATGAGTCGTTTTGTCTTACTCATATAATCTGAGTATTCAGAATACTTCGT
>VRUI01000045.1 GCA_019456225.1 Planctomycetota bacterium
CCGTCCGGCTAATGGTTCCCGCTGCCGGGCCCATAGAGGACTTTCACCTCCAAGTAAGTGTGCCCTGCCGGGCACACGATAAAAAAAGCGGGCTCCCGTCAAAGGAGCCCGCTGAAAATTCTCACTGATATATGTCATTAGACATTATACAATAATCATTATACATTTAAAAAATTACATTCCCATTCCGCCTGGCATTGGCGGCATTGCGGGTTTGTCTTCGGGGATCTCGCTTACTACCGCGTCTGTTGTCAGCAGAAGCGATGCGATGGATGCACCGTTTTGCAGTGCTGTACGCTCGACCTTTGTCGGGACGATGACGCCGAACTTGATCATGTCGCCAAACTTTTTGTTGAGGGCGTCATAGCCATAGTTGAAGTCGTCATTTTCCATGACCTTTTGAGCGATGATCGAACCGTCGAGACCGGCGTTTGTGACGATCTGTTTGATAGGAGCAAGCAGTGCTCTCTTGATGATCTCTACGCCGACCTTTTCGTCGCCGGAGCATTTGACCTTATCGAGGACGCCGAGAACCTTAAGCGAAGAGATTCCGCCGCCCGGAAGGATGCCTTCTTCGACAGCTGCGCGGCATGCGTGGAGTGCGTCTTCTACGCGAGCCTTCTTTTCCTTCATCTCGACTTCGGTTGCGGCACCGACATTGATCTGTGCAACGCCGCCTGCGAGCTTTGCGAGACGTTCCTGGAGTTTTTCTCTGTCGTAATCGCTGGTTGTCGATTCGATCTCGTTTTTGAGCTGATCGATGCGTGCCTTAATATCTTTGGTAGAGCCTGCGCCTTCGACGATAGTTGTGCTGTCTTTGTCGATGGTGATGCGTTTGGCCTGACCGAGCTGGGCGATGTCCATCTTTTCGAGGTCCATGCCGAGATCTTCGAATACTGCCTGACCGCCTGTGAGCAAGGCGATGTCCTGGAGGAGTGCTTTCCGCCTGTCGCCAAATCCCGGGGCCTTGACAGCGGCGATATTCAGAACGCCGCGAAGTTTGTTAACAACCAGAGTCGTCAGTGCTTCGCCTTCGACGTCTTCTGCGATGATGAGCAGCGGACGGGATTTCTTGGCGACTGCCTCGAGCAGCGGCACGAGCGATTTGATAGTGCTGATCTTCTTTTCGAAGATAAGAACGTAAGGCTTGTCAAGAACGCAGGTCATGTTTTCGGGGTTGTTTACGAAGTGCGGGCTGAGGTAACCTTTGTCAAACTGCATGCCTTCGAGCAGATCGACGGTGGTTTCGAGCGACTGGCCCTCTTCAACGGTAATGACGCCGTCTTTGCCGACCTTATCCATGGCCTTTGCCAGGGTCTTGCCGATCTCAGCATCCTGATTCGCCGAACACGTTGCTACCTGCTGAATCTGTTTGCTCGACTCGATAGCCGTGCTTCTGTTTGCAAGCTCTTCAACGATCGCGGCGACTGCTTTGTCGATACCGCGTTTAACCTGCATCGGGTTAGCGCCGGCTGTGATGTTTTTGAGACCTTCGATAAAGATGGATTCGCCGAGGATCGTTGCTGTTGTTGTTCCGTCACCGGCAACGTTGGAAGTCTTGGAAGCAACTTCCTTGACCATCTGTGCGCCCATATTTTCGTAAGCGTCTTCCAGTTCGATCTCTTTAGCTACCGTTACGCCGTCTTTGGTGACGGTCGGTGAGCCGAACGATTTTTCGAGAATTACATTTCTGCCGCAGGGACCAAGTGTGATCTTGACCGCCCTGGCAAGTTTTTTTACGCCTTCACAGATAGCCGAACGTGCTTCGGTATCAAAAGCGATTTTTTTAGCTGCCATTTCAATCTCCTGAAATAAAATTTAATAAAATAGCCTCGGCCAAGGGCCGAAACATAAATTGCTTATTGCTAATAGCTAATCGCTATCCAATTACTGCCATTACGGCGGACTCGTCCATAATGAGGTATTCTTTGCCGTCGATCTTGATCTCGGTGGGAGCGTAGCTGGTAAAGAGAACCATGTCGCCTTTTTTAAGAGTCATTTTGCTGCGGCTGCCGTCGTCGAGGAGTCTGCCGTCGCCGACGCTGATAACCTTACCGCGTTGTGGTTTTTCTTTTGCTGATTCAGGCAGAACGATTCCGCCTGATGTTACTGACTCGGCTTCGAGACGTTCGACAAGAACTTTGTCAGCCAGTGGTCTGATCTTCATTTTGTTGTCCTTTCGTACTTACTGAAAATTTGACGTTACATTGTTATTTGAAGTCATAATACAAACAAATTCAAGCTGCAAAGTATATACAGCACACAGATAATTACAAGAGCAAATATCATGCCAACTACCAGAGGACGCCCATATTGCAACATAAGCCGTTATTAGGTAAAGACTTAGGCTGTCATGGCCATTTTGACGTCATCTGGCAATATTGCAGTTTTCGGCAAAAACCCTGCCAGCATGACAGTCAGGCGTGATGTCGGCAGGATGCCGACATCACGGAAAATTGTTGCATTTTCTCGGTTTCTTTATTATAATTTTTGTATAGATCATCAGCCAATGCGCTAAAACAAGACTCGTACTATCAGATGATTATTGCGTTTTTTGTCAAATCGTAGCCTTTGCATGGATAATTGGCATTAATCGGCCGATATATGCCCTGAAACTGTGTCCTGATACGGAGTTATAATTTAATGAGTGAGATAAAATTAACCAAACCACTTCTGGAAGTCAAGAAAGTCCTGCCAATCCTCAATAAGATCTCCATATTGGCCGGTCTGAACGATGATCAACTATATAATATATTTCGGATGCTGGAAAAAGTGACCTTCACAGATGGGGAAGTGGTCTTTAAACAGGGTGATCAGCCGAGCTATATCTACATAATCAAAAAGGGGCAGATCAAGCTTTTTGTCGATAACGATGAAAAACCCTTTGAGCTGGTTTCTTTTGGGGAAGGTGACTGTTTCGGCGAATCTTCGATCATTGGAATTCGTCCGCATGCCGCGACGGCGATCTCCCAGGGAGATACCGAGCTTGTGGTTTTGTCGAGGTCGACTTTGATGTCGCTTTATGAGTCTGATATTCATCTTTTCAGCACGCTTATCCTTAACATTGCACGCGAAGCCTGCAGGCGGCTTAACGCATCCAGCGAAACAATACTGCATTACGTCAACTCGCACCAGACATCCTAACCGGGACTGGGGTCGGAGTGTTCTCTGGAACAACAGGCAAATTCGCAATTACTGAGCTTCGTTTCTCTCCGCTCTAAAAACATTGAGCTTTATCCCTCGTATTTTGAGGTTAGGTAGATCGCTTGTTCGGCTAGGAGGTTTGGCGCCAGTTTTATTGGGATTTTTCTTGATTTTGATATTGCGATCTTCTTTTCTACCTTTACTCCGAGTTCGCTGCAGAAATTGTCGAAGTCTTCCAGTGTCAGACAGTGTATGTTCGGCGAGTTGTGCCATCTGAATGGTAATTGCTTTGTTCTTGGAGCGTGTCCTTTCAGAAGCAGCTGCAAGCGGCACCTCCAGTGTCCAAAGTTCGGGAAACTGACGATTACTTTTTTTGCGATCCGCAGCAGTTCCTTAAATACGACCTCCGGCTCTTTGACGGTCTGCAAAGTTTGCGACAGTATCGCATAATCGAAGCTGTCCGTCGCGTATTCGCCGAGTCCCTCATCGATATCTCTGTGTATCACCGATATCCCGCGTTCAATGCAGTGGATCACGAGGTCCTGGTCAAGCTCAATGCCTTCGCCGGTTACATTTTTCTCGGCGATCAGGCGGCTTAGCAATTCCCCGTCACCACAGCCGACATCAAGTACCGTGCTACCGGTATCTATAAGCGAACTGATAAGCTCATAGTCAACCCTGGTACGTTTTGCGTAGTCCTGTTTTTTCAGGTGTCGTTTTTTTGTCGCGGATTCATCGCCGTTCCTGGCGGAAGTACCGATTGGGTCATGTGTAGTATCGAGGAATCCCTGGACAAGCGCCCCGAGAGTTTTCGGTTCGAGCAGGAACGCGTCATGTCCGTATGGCGAGTGGATATTGCAATAGCTGACATCTTTGCCGCAGGCGAGCAGGGCATCGAGGATATCTTTGGACTGGGCGGCCGTAAAGAGCCAGTCGCTTGAAATGCTGACGACAAGAAACCGGCTGTTTGAATTATTGAACGCGTGTTCAAGCGAGCCGTATTCACCGGCGACATCGAAGTAATCCATCGCCTTTGTAATATAGATATAGCTGTTAGCGTCAAATCGCTCGACGAAAGTCTGCCCCTGATAGTCCAGGTATGCCTCGACGGAAAACTCGTATTTAAGGTCGTAGTTATATTCGTCGGCGTTTCTGAGCTCTCTGCCGAATTTCTGGTGCATTCCTTCTTCGGATAGATAAGTGATATGGCCTATCATTCTTGCGATGCCCAGGCCGCGGAGAGGCTCTTGATTGTCGTGGTACTGTCCGCCGGCGAATCCCTGGTCGGCGACGATGGCATTTCTTCCGACGGCGTCAAAGGCGATGGCTTGTACGCTTAGCCTGGTTGTCGAGGCGGCTACGACGGCGGATTTGACAAAATCGGGATATGCGATTGTCCACTGCAAAACCTGCATTCCGCCCATTGACCCGCCGATAACGCAAAGCAGTTGTTCGACGCCGAGCTTATCGAGGAGGAGCTTCTGGACATTAACCATGTCGCCGATCGTAAAGATCGGAAAGTCCAGTCCGTATGGTTTGCCGGTCTCGGGATTAATACTGGAAGGTCCGGTTGTCCCGCTGCAGCCGCCGAGGAAATTGGAACAGATGACGAAATATTTATTCGTATCGATAGCTTTACCCGGTCCGATCATGATCTCCCACCACCCGGGTTTTTTTTCGGTCGGGCTATTGTAACCGGCGGCATGAGCGTTTCCGGTTAGCGCATGACAGATCAGTACCACATTGTCCTGGGCCTCGTTAAGCTCGCCATAGGTTTCATAGGCGACATCGATGGGGCCAAGGGTCTTACCGCTTTGCAGTTTCAAAGGGTCGGCGGCGGTTACAACATGGATTGTCTTAGTCTCGACAATACCAACAGAATTTGACAAGTGTTCTTCCATTTGATCTATCTAAAATTCTAAAAATCAAAAAGCACAATCATACTTACATGACCTTGCAATAACGTCAAATCTATTTGAATCGTGACGTCAGATCGGGCAGCTCGCGCTGCCGCGCTTTTAGGGCCTGTTCACCATGCAAAAGTGTTCGCTATTCAAAGATATTTGGCCTCATCGGTTCGTCGTCAATGAATGTTTGAGGCTTTTGAGATTTTTGAGGCCTTTGGCGTCTTCCCTGCGGTTTTTGTTTTGCTTCGTTGACCTTAAGCTCACGCCCGGCAAGTTCCTCACCGTTCATCGCTTCGATCGCTTTTAGCGCCTGGTCCCTGCCATGCATTTCGACAAAACCAAAACCTTTGGGCCTGCCGCGGTCCTTGATGATCTTGATCTTATGTATCTCGCCAAACCCGGAAAACGCTGTTTTCAATACGGTTTCGTTTGCTTCGGGCGAAAGATTGCCGACATATATGACGGTCACGTCGCCTGTTGACTCGGTTTTAGCCGAGCCCTTTGCGGCAGCTTTACCAGGAGCCGGTTTGGATTTTTTAACCGGTTTTGATTGCAGCTTTTTCTGAGCCGGCTTTTGTGTTGCCGCCGAAGTTGGATGTCCACATTTAAGCGAAAGAATTATCAGCAGCGGGCCAACGAAAAAAGCCATACCTATTATAAAGAAGCCAAAGCTGTGGTAGACATCCATATCAAGCGTTTCAGCTTTAACTAATGCTGATCCGCTGCACAAACAGAAGAAAAACGCCAAAATCCCGCAAATTACCCCAAAAACCTTCAAATACTTATTCATTAAACAAATTCCTTAATACCTATAAAAACAGAAAACAGGGCTATATATACCCCTTTAATTACTAAACAAGCAGTTCATTATAGCTACTTCGGCTATTTTTGCAATATTATTATGAATTTGATTATTCTAAAGTGAGGAAACCGCCTTTTTTATTGATTATGGGGGCCAAATAACGTTGTATTTTGCACGAAATTGCTTTTTACTGCAAGAAAATGGCTGGAAAATGCATATTAAGTGTTATTGGGGTTGATTAATCGCAGATAATCCATTAAAAGGTAACGCTGTAATGCTGACATGTGGAAATGGCAGCATCTCGAATGAAAATTGTTAATCGAATCATTTATTTTAGAGGTGCATTACAATGGCAGATATGGAAGCTCTTAGTCAGGCAGTCATCAAAGGTGACCAGAAAACAGCAGTAGAAATTACGCAAGCAGCGATCGATGAGGGTACAGATCCAAAATCGATCCTGGAAGATGGTCTTATTGGCGGCATGAACTATATTGGCGTGCGTTTTAAAGCCAACGAAGTTTATATCCCGGAAGTACTCATCGCGGCACGTGCCATGAAGATGGCAATGGAAATCCTCGAGCCGAAACTCGCCGAAGCCGGCGTTGAACCTGTCGGCAAGGCTATGGTCGGTACCGTTCAGGGCGACCTGCATGACATCGGCAAGAACCTGGTAATCATGATGCTTAAGGGTGCCGGTTTTGAAGTTGTAGACGCCGGAGTTGACGTATCAGCAGAAAAATTCGTCGAAAAAGCAAAAGAATCCGGCACGCAGATCGTCGGTCTCAGTGCTCTTTTGACAACTACAATGCCGGCTATGGAAACAACGATCAAGGCGATCAAAGATTCCGGTATCTCGGTTAAGACTATGATCGGCGGAGCTCCTATCACACAGGCATACGCCGACAAGATCGGCGCAGACGGCTACTCAGCAGACGCGGCAAGTGCAGTAGACAAAGCAAAAGAATTGCTCGGCGTAGCATAGAACTATTTACAAATATTAAAAGCAGCGTTCAATAACGGACGCTGCTTTTTTTTATGCGCACAAAAAAAGTAAACAACAGATATGTATTTTTTGCTAATCGCTAATCGCTATTTGCTAACTCAACATTTTTCTTAGGACCGCTAGCAGTGTTTTTTTTTCGAAGTAATTTTTTGTCAGGCGTAGGAGTACTGTTTTTTTGTCCGGGATCCTTACCTGGCCCGGTGCCCTTGCGAAAATGTCTTTTACTCCTTCGTGGGTTTCGAATGTGAATATCAGGTCCAGGTCACGGGCTATCAGCGACTTGATGTTTTTTCTCGATGCGCGTAATCTGATGTCGGCTATGTCGAGCAGCGTTTCTACCTGGGCGGGAACCTTGCCGTAGAGGTCGTTTAGTTCTTCACGCATTAGCTTTAAGTCAACGGCTTCCCTTGTTACAGATATTCTTCGATAGACATCCATCCGCTGACGGTCCGAGGCGATGTAGCTCTTGGGGATATAGGTTGACAGTCCGAGATCGATTATCGCGGTCGGTGGTTTTTCTATCGGTTCGTTTTTATGGCGTTTGACCGCATCGGCGAGAAGGCGGCAGTACATTTCGTATCCGACAGTATTTATGTGGCCGGATTGCTGGGCGCCTAGAATATTGCCTGCGCCTCGAATTTCCAGGTCCCGCAGAGCGATCCTGAATCCCGCGCCGAGCTGGGAATACTCTTCGATGGCTTTAAGGCGTTTTGCGGCTATCGGCGTTATCGATCGTGTCGCCGGCAGGAGCATGTATGCATAGGCGCGGTGTTTATATCTCCCGACGCGTCCGCGGAGCTGGTGGAGCTGGGCAAGGCCGAAACGGTCGGCATCGTTTATTATCATCGTGTTTGCGTTTGGAATGTCCAGGCCGGATTCGATGATCGTCGAGCACACGAGAATATCCGTCTTGCCTTTGACGAAATCTATCATCGCTTTTTCGAGCCGGCTCTTTGGCATCTGGCCGTGAGCGATTGCAATCTTTACGCGCGGATCGTTTACTAACTTCGCAATTTCGCCGGCCATCCGTTCGATGGACTGGACGCGGTTGTGCAGGAAGAAAACCTGGCCCTGCCGGTTTAGCTCGTGCACTATCGCTTTTCGTATCGTTTCTTTGTCGTAGCGGCACAGTTTTGTGACGATGCTGCGTCTGTCCAGCGGCGCGGTGCTAAGCGAGCTTATATCACGCAGACCGAGCATCGACAGGTGGAGCGTTCGCGGGATCGGCGTTGCAGTCATCGTAAGTATGTCGACGTTTACGCGGTAATGTTTCAGGCGTTCTTTGTGGGCGACTCCGAAACGCTGTTCCTCGTCGATGACCAGCAGGCCGAGATCTTTAAAGCCGACATCTTTGCTGAGCAGCCGGTGGGTTCCTATCAGGATATCTACTTTGCCCTGCCTGGCTCGCAGGGTGATCTCTTTTGCTTTTTTGGCGGTTACGAAGCGGTTGAGGATCTCGATGTTTACGGGAAAATCGGCGAAGCGTTCGTTGAAGGTTCGGCCGTGCTGGACGCATAGAACAGTTGTCGGGACGAGGACGGCGACTTGTTTTCCGGACTCGACAGCTTTAAACGCCGCCCGCATAGCCAGCTCGGTTTTTCCATAGCCGACATCACCGCAAAGCAAGCGGTCCATCGGACGCGGCATGGTCATGTCGTCTTTGATCTGATTGATCGAGGTGAGTTGGTCAGGTGTTTCCTGGTACAGGAACGACCCGTCGAATTCTTTTTGCCAGACGGTGTCGGGGGCGAATGAAAACCCCCCGAGTTTTTGGCGCTGCGCCTGAATATTCAAAAGCTCCGAGGCAAGTTCTTCGACGCCCTCTGCGACATTCAGTTTTTGCCTTTCCCACTTCTTTGTTCCGACGGTGCTGAGGTTGGGCCGCTTGGGCAGCGAACCGATGTACTTGTGGATAAGGTGGATATTGTGGACGGGGACGTGGATGAGAACCTTCTTTGCGTATTCGAGCGTGAGGTATTCGGTTGTAGTTTCTTTTTTTGCGATCGTCTCTATGCCGATAAACTTTGCGATCCCGTAAGAGATGTGAACGACGTAATCGCCCTTCTGCAAATCGATAAGGCTTTCAACCGGCGAGGTACTGCGTATCTTGCGGATCCTTCGGCGGGTGGCATACTGTCCGAAAATCTCATGATGGCTGATGACGATAGCATCGAGGGAATCGACGATGAAACCCTGGCGGATAAAACCCAGGGGCAGGTGGAAATTCTTCGGGATATTCTTAACCAAGTCTTTGATCATCTCGGTAACGCGTTTTATCTCGGCGGAATTTTCACAGTACAAAATAACATCGCGGCTTTTTGGCGGGGACGATTCTTCTATGAGTTTATCGATGACCTCTTTTCCGGACTTCCACATCTCGGCGCCCTTATGCTCGAACTGCTGGGCACTGGTGATACCGAGCGAAATAGATTCGTCTTTGCCGCCGGCTGGAAACCTGCTGACCTCCAGCGTAACATAATTGCACATCGCCTGGTAAATCTGCTTCCACGAATACAAGCTTGACGGCTCATCGACGCGGGAAAGGAATGTATCGGAAACCTCAGCGATGTCGACGGGTTCATCCAATAAGATGATCGTATCGTCCGGGAGAAGATTGACCAGCATCTCGGTTTCGGTGAGGTCCTCGTGTCCCGACGGCGGAACGATAAACGCCGAATCGATATCCTTATCCGACCGCTGCGTATCAAGGTCGACAAGGCGAATACTTTCGATATTGTCACCGAAGAATTCCACGCGTATTGGGCGGTTCTGCTCGCTGGCGGTTTTGCCGAGTGAGTTTAGTCCCTCGGAAGTGACGGGCGCGAAGATATCGATGATACCGCCGCGGTGGGCAAACTGGCCGGGGACGTCGACGCTGTCGACATGCTCGAAACCGTTATCGACGAGCCATTGGTTTACAAGCTCCGGCTCGATGGTGGCGTTTAGTTTCAGTGACAGACCGGACTCATTGAGCCTGCCGGGTTTTGGTACCGGCTGATTAAGAGCCTGCACGCATGTCGCGATTATCAGCGGCTCGGATTTTTTAAGACGGGAAAGTCCCAAAGCGATCTTTGTCCGCTGTGCGCCGATCTCGTCGGTAGCGTCGGCATATTTATCCCGCGTCTCCCAGACGGGAAAAATGTCGATGCCTTTGCCGGCGAAGACCAGCAGGTCGTCAAAAATATTGTCAGAGTCCTCGATGTTTGCACTGACATAAAGCAGCGGCCTTTTTAGCGTACTGGAAATGTGATGCGCCAGCAGCGGCGCAAAGGACCCCCACGTCCCGTCGACTTTTACCGGCCCGTCTTTGGCGTCCGGCTCTGACAATCGGGAAATCAACTGACAAACAGATTTATCCTTTGAAATGTCCACTAATATTTATTCATTTTTACCAATTTTAATGGATGAGAGCCTGTTTTTATGCTTAATATTCTTCACTGGCAAATTTTTAAATGACTCAAATACTCAATTATGGTATCATAGACCCTTGTCAAAAGCAAGATATCGGCATATATTATTGTTGTAACCGTTCACAGTTTTTTTTGACAGGATTACAGGATAAAAAACTGATTATGAAAAATCATGTCAATCCAAAAGAAATTTTATTACTTGCGTAAGGTTAAAAATACTGCATAGCGAACTGAAATCAGTTAGTAAAATTGTTAAGGCACATGAAATTCAGTTGGCCAATTTCTCGTGAGTACCAACAAGCCTGTTGGCCTGATTTTGAATTTTGCCAAAGATAAAGTAGAAACAAAACGAAAAGTTAAAGATTTATAATCATCCTGTTATCCTGTCAAAAAAGAGAGCTTAGAGTGATTAACAGGAAAACCCGTGAACGGTTACAAAAAAAGAAAGGGAGTTTAAATTGAATGTTGGAGTATTATTACAGATCGAACCGTTTGCAAGTGTTGAGCGGCAGCATGGTTAGAAAAAAGGCATTCACGTTAATCGAGTTGCTTGTTGTTATTGCGATTATCGCATTGCTGCTGGCTATCCTTATGCCCAGCTTGCAAATGGCCAAAAAGAAGGCCCTGGCTGTGGTTTGTAAAGCCAATTTGAAACAATGGGGAATGATATTCCTGATGTATACACAGGACAACGCTGATAGATTCTGGGCAGATTACAGGTCCGGTCCCGGCAACACTCAAGGTAAATGGATGCCAATGCTTTCTGATATGTATGGCGACGTGGACGAATTTCGTTTTTGCCCGTCGGCAAAGAAACCGAACCGAGCGGCGTAATCAAAAATCAAGTGTCCGCCATCTGTAAAGCACCTCAGTGTCTGGTTTGGGGGCAATCCTATGAGCCCCAATGATGTTAATCTCAGAAATAACGCGGAAAAAGTACCTCCCAGTGAGACTTTTTATGATGACATGACTCCTTTGGCCCCATCGACATGGGGCTATGATATGGCAAGAGTATGTATCAACAGGCACAATAAAACTATCAATATGACTTTTATGGATGGCAGTACACGGTCTGTTAAGCTGACAGAATTGTGGAGTCTTAAATGGCACAAGGATTTTAGAAGGGTTCCAGAGATGCCAATACCCTGGTTGAAGTAGAATGCCAATGGCGACAGAAACTTTTTGATACTCCGGGTTTTATTTGAAAATTTGGAAAATTGTGAATATAATGCACTAATCGCCCGCTGACGAACGTTCATAAAAGTGCTTTATTGTGAAAATTGAAAAAAGAAAAGGAGTTGAAAATGAAGATAGGTGCAGATAGTTACTGTTTTCATCGTTATTTCGGTGAAATTTATGACACCCAGCAAGATCCGGGTAGTCGAATGACCTACGAGGATTTCCTAAGGCGTGCTATCGAATTGAAGCTGGATGGTGTTTCTCTGGAGACTTGCTTTTTTGAAAGCAATGACGAGGATTACTTAAGGGGCCTCAAGGAGATCATTGATGAGGGCGACCTTGAAGTGGTTGTCGCGTGGGGTCATCTGGATGGACTGGAATACGGCCAAAGCCAAGCGGCAGTAGAGGAGATGCTGGGGCATTTTAAGACCTGCGAAATACTTGGCTCCAAAGTTATGAGGATGGTTGGCTGCCCTCCAGGGCCGCCGAAAGACCCACAACCGATCATGGATAAGTTAGCAGAAGTGATGAAGGATCCGGTTAAGATGGCAGAAGACAGGGGCATCAAGTTTGCCATGGAAAATCACTACGATTTTAACTGCGACGAAATGCTTTATATCGTTGAGAAAGTTGGCTCGGATCATTTCGGAATAACATTCGACACTGGTAACGCCCTTCGCATTGGCAACGAACCTGTCAAGTATGCCAAGAAACTTGCCAGGCATATATTTGCAACTCACCTAAAAGATATCGCACCGGTTTATGGTGCCGATCCGGATGGTTGGGATTTCATGTCCAGCGTTCCCACAGGAGACGGCATTATCAACATGCCGGCTCTGATCAAAACTCTGCTGGATGAAGGTTATGACGGTCTTTTTGCAATCGAGATCGATGCCTTGCATCCAGACTACGAAGACGAAGGCCCGGCATTGGCCAAAAGCGTGGAATATTTACGGAATCTCGGACTATAGTCAACGGAGACAACAATGAAAGATATAAATGTAGCGATCATTGGCTGCCAGTTCATGGGCAAGGCTCACAGCAATGCGTGGGCAAATGTGAATCATTTTTTCGATATTCCTTTCAAACCCGTTTTGAAAGTGGCATGCGATTTGAATGAGAAAACTTTAAGCCCTTTTGCCGCTAGATGGGGATGGCAGGAAACAGAAACCGACTGGAAGAAGGTTGTTGAAAGGGACGATGTTGACGTTGTCGTCATCACGACACCGCCGACCGTACACCGGGATATTGCAGTTGCAGCAGCCAAAGCAGGCAAGCACGTCTTTTGCGAAAAGCCGATATCTCTAAATACCGCCGAAGCGCAGGAGATGTATGACGCCGCCGAAAAAGCAGGCGTGGTCCATTATTTAAATCACGAATATCGAAGATGTCCGGCGATTGCCCTGGCTAAGCGGCTGATCGACGAAGGAAAGATCGGCAGGGTATTCCATTGGCGAAGCGCGTATCTGCAATCCTGGCTGGTAGACCCCAACTTCCCTCTGACGTGGCACCAAAGAAAGGAATTGGCAGGCTCGGGCGTACAAGCGGGCTTAAACTCTCACTGTGTCGATCTTGCCAGGTTCCTCGTGGGAGATATAAAGAGCGTCGTCGCGATGATGACCAATTTTATCAAGGAACGCCCTTTGCCCAGTGCCGACGCCGGGACATTCAAGGCAGGCTCGTCCGATAGCGAAGAAAAAGGCGAAGTTACCGTAGAGGATGCCATTTCAATGATCGTCGAATTCGAAAACGGAGCACAGGGTTCGTTCGAGGTGACTACATTTGCACCAGGAAGGAAGAATTACAATTACTTCGAGATATACGGCGACAAGGGGAGCCTGTTATTCGATCTTGAGCGTATGAATGAGCTTGAGTTCTTTTCGGCCGAAGACCCGGAATATGCTCAGGGGTTCAGGACAATACTGGCTACCGAATCTTGCCACGACTTCGTTGCCAACTGGTGGCCTCCGGGACATATGCTCGGTTTCGAACACCAGTTCCATCATGGCGTAGTCGATTTCCTCGCCGCAATTGAAAAGGGAGGTTCGGTTACTCCCAATTTCAAGGATGGTCTCGAGGGAATGAAGATCCTCGATGCAGGACTTCACGCCGCAGAGACAGGTAAGAGAGTTGATATTTCTTAACGGTAAGGCGATAAGGTATTTTATGGGAAATTACGGTCAGGGAAAATCAACCGGTATGGAACAGACGGCTTTGAAGTCCATTGTAACGGGCTTTGTTCTAAAGGATATGAAAATCAGCGGTTCGGATGCCGAAGTTTTGCGTCCGCTGGCCGAGAAAGTGACGCAGATCGCTTGTTCCGAGAGAATGAAGGAGATACATCGGGCATGGAAATCGCTTAACGATCTTACACCGCTGCGTCCGGTTTTTTTCAGTGACCCGGAAAACGGCTGGAACGAGATCGTAACTGAGACTCAGATGCAGTGTTCGTCTCTGCTGGGGCGGCACTGGGAAATGGCTTTGCGTAAAAAGATATTCTGCAATGATGAAATGCAGGATGACACGCCGATCGCGAATTTTCTTGATGTTCCTTATACGGCGGAGCCGGAGGACTGGGGGTTGTCCGTAGAGTTTGAAAGAACGCAAAGCGATGGGGCGGCGCA
This sequence comes from Planctomycetota bacterium, assembly GCA_019456225.1. Lineage (GTDB taxonomy): Bacteria > Planctomycetota > Phycisphaerae > Sedimentisphaerales > Anaerohalosphaeraceae > VRUI01. The sequence continues at coordinate 14,070 of VRUI01000045.1, forward strand.
TTGGGACAGCCCCGTTAAGGATTACGAAAAGGATCTTGCAAAAATAGATCTTCGCATGCCTGAGATCGATATGGAAACCACCAATGCATGTTTGTCGGAAACGCAGCGGGTGCTTGGCGATATTCTGAGCGTTCGTTTGAAGGGAACGTGGTGGTGGACGCTGGGGCTTACAATGCCGTTCATCTTTTTGCGCGGGCTTGAAAATCTTATGTATGATATGTACGATCAGCCTGACGAAGTCAAAGAATTGCTTAGTAGGATCTCATCGGGAACTTTACAGAAACTCGACTGGCTTGAGCAGAAGGGGCTGTTGAGCCTGAATAATGACGCAACTTATGTCGGGTCTGGCGGATACGGTTTTACGGACAGTTTGCCTGGGGGAGATTTTTCGGGGACGGTTCGATGTAAAGATATGTGGGGGTTTGCCGAAAGTCAGGAAACCGTCGGGGTGTCGCCTAAGTTGTACGAGGAGTTTATTTTTCCATACGAAAAACCGATCATGGAGCGGTTCGGCTTGACCTGCTACGGCTGCTGCGAACCTGTCGATAGCCGGTGGGATATTATTAAGAGGCATCATAATCTGCGGCGGGTTTCATGCTCTCCGTGGGCCGATTTCGAAAAGATGGCTGAGTATCTGAAAAATGATTATATCTTTTCCATGAAAGTTAACCCAGCCAATATTGCGGTACCGGATCCGGATTTCCAGCAGATCCGTGAAAACCTGCGTCGCGATCTTGAGATCACCAAAGGCTGTGTTGTAGAAGTGATCATGAAAGATAATCACACAATAGCAAAGCATCCTGAAAACTTAATTCAATGGTGCCGAATTGCCAGAGAAGAGATCGACAGTATTATTCAGTAAAAGAGGCATGTAGAAACAATGCGGATTATGATTAGCAATTAGCGATTAGCTGACGAGACTGTTTTCGGTCAGTTTAAGTAATTTATTTAAAACATGAGAGGTAATGACATGCGGAAAAAAAACATAAGCAGGCGAGATTTTATCAAAAACTCTGTCGCGGCATCAGCGGCTTTGAGTGTTCCGACTATCGTTCCCAGTACGGTTTTCGGGGCTGACGCGCCGAGCAATCGCATAAATGTGGGGCAGATCGGGTGTGGAAGTATAGGCACCTGGATGCATAGAAATAACTTCAAGCGGATGAAAGATGTGCGCGTTGTAGCTACCTGCGATGCCTTTAAGACCCGCCGCGATAACATGGCCGCATTTTTCAACAAGCATTACGGCGGCAGCAACATCACTAAGCCGTACGCTGATTTTCGCGAACTGCTGGCCAGCAAAGACGTTGACGCTGTGGTTATTGCCGCCCATGACAACTGGCATACGCCAATGTCCATTGCCGCGGCAAAAGCCGGTAAAGATGTCTTCTGTCAAAAACCGCTTTCATTGGATCTGACACGTACCAGGATGCTCAGAAAGGCAATTAACGACAATAAACGCATATTCCAGTTCTGCACGCAGTATCGCTCGGCGCAGGGGTATCGCCAAGTTGTTGAGCTTGTCAGAAACGGATACATCGGCGGATTGAAACACATAGACGTGTGGTGCCGCAATGTGAATTTTGATGCGAAGCAGTATAACGTAAAGCCATACGGTTCAACCGTGGAGGTTCCAATTCCGGGCGACCTGAATTTTGACGCATGGCAGGGGCCTTCGGATATTGTGCCTTATACAATCGACCGATGCACCAGGTGGGGCGGATTCCACTGCCCGGAAACATCTTTGGGCTTTTTGGCCGGTTGCGGGATTCACCCTCTCGGCGTAGCCCAGTGGGGCAATAGATCCGACGACACCAGCCCGGTCAAATACAAAGGAACCGGCAACGTTCCGAAAGAAGGTATTTTCCGGACACTGGAGCATTGGGATGTCAAGTGCGAATATGAAAACGGCGTAACGCTTCGAGTGATGGACCACCAGACAGCCAAGGGTGTGGTTACGAAATACCTGCCTTACACCTGGCGGGACGGTGACGGAGTGGTATTCCACGGCACAAAAGGCTGGGTTGGAGATTTTAAAGGTAATTCTTTCTACGCAAGCGATATGAAGATTTTGAAGACGAAGTTTACAGACGCCCATGAAAGAGTTTATTTTTCCAGGAACCATCACCAAAACTTCATCGACTGTGTAAAGTCCAGAAAAGAAACCGTATGCCCGGTGGAAATGGCAATCCGCTGCGACACGATAGCGCACATGGTCAATGTCGCCGCTCAGACCGGCAGGGAGATTACCTGGGATCCGAAGGCCGAACAGATCGTCGGCGACGCAGAAGCTGCAAAGATGATCACTCGCCCATACCGTAAAAAATGGAAAGTCTGGCAGTAGGGAATGAATAATGATTCCCGACGTAAAGCCGGGATGTTCCATATTGTATAATGTATAATGAGGGATTCGGCCTTACGGCCGAGGCTGTTTGATTTAAGGGTTTATGATATGCAGAAAAAAAACATAAGCAGACGTGATTTCGTCAGTGCCGGCGCAATTGCGGCGGTGTCGGCTTTGGGACTTTCTTCGGGGTGTACTACAGAGTTAGTTAAGAAACCCTGCTGGGACATGAAGCTGGCTACTTCGTCGGTGATGCTGGATAAACTGAAGATCGAACAGGTTTGTAAAATATCGCAACAGCTCGGACTTGATGCACTGGATATCTGGGGCCCTTTCAAATATTTCGATACAAAGTGCGATCACCTTGATGACATCAAGAAGCGGCTCGGCGGCAAAGGGCTGCGTGAGTTGATGAACAAGCACAAGCTTGAGGTTGCTGCTTTTACTCTTTACCAGAAAGCCGAGCTTTCGCAATACTGGGAAATGATCCGTGATTACGGCGGCGGTGTGATCGTTCGCAGCGACAGGGCAAAAAAAAGCGATGCTAAAGACATATCGAAAAACATGAAGGCATTTTTTGAAGGTTTGAAACCCGAGATCGAGCTAGCCGAAAAATCCAATTCGATCCTGGCAATTGAAAACCATGGCGGCGGCCTTTTGAACCCTATCGATTCGTTTAAGGCGTTTGTCGAGTTGAACCCGAATCCAAAACGTGTGGGGATCGCCTTTGCTCCATATCACTTGCAGGGATACAAAAAAACACCTATGACAGAGTTTATCAAAGTTGCCGGCCCGCAGATGAAGTTCTTCTACGCATGGCAAAGACAGGGCAAAAAAAATCCGAACTCACATCAATTGCCGGGCTTCGGTGCGGTTGATTTCACGCCATGGCTGCAGGCGATGGCCGACGCGAAATATTCGCAGTACCTGTCTATCTTCCTGCACGGACACGGCCCTGTCGATGAAACGCGAACCAATGTTTCCAAATCGCGGGATTACCTGCTGAAATGCCGCAAGAAAGTTACGCCGAGCCCCTGCCGAAAAGTCTAGAGTCCGGTAAGTTACTCAACCAACTCCAGCCAGACCTCGGAGACGACCGCATTAGAGCCTGCCTCTTTCCGGATGCTCACACGCAAATTACCTTTTCTTAGAAGTTCCGCAGGCAAGGTTGCAACTACCTGTTCGGCCCCCTGTCCTTTCGTATAAGCAGGCAAAGCGGCCCCGAAAAGAAATCTCTTTTTACTACTGCCGTCAATACCAGACGCCCATACGCTCTGTTTTCGCCCGTTGCCATTATAGTCCCACCAGGTAAGACCAAGCTTGTACCTGGCACCTTTTTGAAGATTCTCAATATCAAATACTATTTCATCGAGTGCAAAAGTTATCTCTGCACTTTCATGCTTGATATTTTTTGCAGTCGAAGGCTTACAAAACAACCAGCCCTTTCCAGTTCGCTGTGTGATTTTTTCCGGGTAGGGACCGCCGGAAGATTTTTCTATTCCGCAATTGATATATGCTTTTACTACAGAATTGTTTTTGCTGCCGATTTCCTTGATACGTTTCTGGCGTCTTTTTCGATCATCTTCGGTAGCCTTTCTGAGCAGCTTTACTCCGACGTCTTTGGCAGCCTTCTTTTTCGGAGCGGGCTTTAATATAACGATCTCATCCCAGCCGCCGTAGTATTGTGCGTTGGTGTCTATCCATGCCGCCAGTGCCCGCCACTTTGCCCGGTCAAGCTCAACGCCATAGTGACCTTCTTTCAAAATCTTCATCAGCTTACTTCGTCTCGAACCGGTAGCGTTAACTGCAAGCGGCAGCTTTTCGCCCTCGTAACCGCCCACACGAATATAGCTGACATATTCAAGCAGTTTCAAAAACGAATCCGACACGGCATGCTGCGGACCCTGATCTCTGTCATAAGGAGCAGGAGCGGTAACCATCTTCGTTCCGCGAAGGTCGAAACTCTTGTCCTTGCCTCTTGCACCGTCATGACACCGAACACAGTCACTATCAAGAACAGGCTGAACAAATTTCTTAAAGCTAAAGCCCCCTGTCCCCCACGGCGGAGCGACTATCTTCGACGGATTTCGTTTCATTGCCTTAGGCATAGAAACATTCTTAGGTGTAAAGCCGTATGGCTCGTGGCAACCGGTGCAGCTCACTGATTCGCCGGGCATAACGTTCATGAAATTACGCATCCGGCGGATCTCAAGGAAATCCTTATCGAGTGCTTCAAAAAATATCTGCTTGAAAGGCGGCAGATAAAAATGCACCGAACCATCTTCTTCGACCGGAACGACACCAAGCACAGCGCGAACATCCCACCCGCTGCCTACTCCCACATCACAACGCTGCGGAGTAGTTCGCACGGTTTTGCTGTATGTCTCCAGTATACGCAGGTACTTAACCTCGCCGCGCTGAATACCGTCAAGCCCCTGGTAAATATCCGTAATAACAACCCTTGCCGGTGTATCTTTGGCGACTCCTTTGACCTTGTCGGGAATCACACGAGGCTTGGGCCGACTCTTTAGTGGTATCGGGCTGTAGCAGGAACTGTCCTTTGCCCTGTAGATCAACTCCTTGTTACCGTGAACATCCATCAGGTAAAGACCGTAACCTGTACGCAAGGCGTTATTCTTCTCGAACGAATAAGAAGCAAGATAATGTTTTTCCGTAAGCGGATACGGAGAACTGTACCAGCCGGTATTGTTAATATTCCTGGAAATATTTTGTGAGTTCGCGTCTTTTGACTTTACCTCATTAAGCACACGTTTGTTCATCTCAGGATAGCCGATCTCCGGGGTGACGTTGACCATCGAATCAGGTCCGCCGCGGTTGAGTCTTGTGTCGACTATCATAATGGGTCCGACACCGGTATTGTGATGTGCCGCGCCAGTGGCGATGATCTTGCTGGTACCGGGTATCTGTCTGGCCTCCTGGAAGGCTATCGGGCCAAAGGAAAAGGAATAATGATCGCCGTAGAGCAGACCGGCCTTTCGACCGTCGGGATTTACCGCCCACAATTGCTGGATAACGTTATAGCCCTTCATCACATAATCCCAGCGAGTGTACATGATGCGCCCGTCTGCGAGCATGCTCGGATAAAACTCGCCTTCCTTCGGTTCGGTCACCCTCCGCAGATCCCCGCCGTTTGTATCCATCGTATACATCCCGCACGCCAATGCCCAGTCGCCGCACTGAACATACCGGTCGTCGCGCGAAGTCATAAATGCTATCCGACCGTCAGGCAGATAAATCGGTTCGGTATCTTCCGTTTCGCCGCCGTTGGTAAGCCTCTTTAAACCGCTGCCGTCAACGCCCACTTCATAAATATCATAAGCATAACACGCCCCGCCGCGAAACCCTGGTTTGTTGCTGCCGTATGGAGTTGCGGGCACACGTTTTGCTGCGAAGGGAAAGACAATCCGCTCGCCGTCATAAGAAAGATCGGGTCTGCCGATCCCGCCCTGAGAGTAATCGCCGGTGAGTATTTCCCGAACCTGTCCTTTGCCGTCAAGCCCTTTCAAAATGCAAAGATTTGCCCCGGGTATCTGAGCTTCGCCGACCCTGTGACCGCATTGATGATTCATCCATGGCCACTGACGCTTTACAAAAAGCAATTCATCAAAATCGATCGCCGGATTACTGAGGGTAAGCTCCCGGATCGCCCACCGCACCTTAAAGTACAACTCTTTGCTGCTGACGATCTCGTCATTGGCATTCTGCAACACTTTAACATTGCGCAAGACGTTCTCTGCTTTATCTGCCGCTTTATCGGCACCGAGTTTGCGCATATCAGCGATCATCAAGCGTGCTCTGTCAATCGCCAGGTTCAGCGCCTCCGGTGAGTCGCACTTCAACTTACGCGTAACTTGCTCCTGCCTGGACCAGTCAACTTCAACCGCTTTTTCAAAACCACCGGCAAATGCCGACAATGACACTGTAACAGAAATAAAAAATATAAATAAATGCTTCAAAATATTTATGCCCTTTATAAAAATAGTTTTTCTTTTATCTCTCTGTGGCCCTGTTTTTCCTCTGTGGCAAAATAAACTTACAATAACAGAAAGACTGCCGGTAATTCTACTCGCTGCCAAACAGCAATCTGACAGTCGGAATCGCAGACAGGTGTACTTCTATTCCGCAAAAGTCCAGATCTCCGACCTGCAGGGTTCCATGCAGTTTGCTTGCTTTGATCAGTGCCTCCATCATGAGGTGCATCATCCGTTTACCCTTGACCTTTTCAAGAGCTTCCATTTTCTGCTCAAGTGTAACCGACTCATCGATCATGAAATGCGGGATGATTTTTGGCGAAATCCCCAGTTCGACCTCGAATTTTTTCAGCTTATAACCGGCACTTTCGAATGTCGGAAGGTATTTGTGAAGCCTGTCGGAGATTTCGATGATTTTTTTGTGTACGTGATTGTCGATACTTTTTCGCTTTTCGTGAAGATGCTCCCTGTCATCGGAAGGTTCGGATGGATCGGGTTGAGCAGATGGGTCGTATGGACCGGAAGGAGCGGCAGAGATGGTCGGCTTTGGAAGATGAGACATACTCTTTATAGACTCGACATCGTGTTTGACTTCCTGCTTTACTTTGTTGATCATTTTTTCAATCGACATATTGCCCTCGCTCAATAAAAGAGAAAATATTACAGTAAAATACCTTTAACGTCTGCATTGTACAAAACAACGAGCAATTTGTCAATCTAAAAGCAACTACGATAAAAAGAGGTTTGATTCCCGTTTCCTTGGGTTTCATCGCCGGATATGCTTCAGGAGTGTGTTTTATAGCAGCCTCTACTCCAGGTGGATGACGCCCTGTTTGGCGTCGGCGTCGAGGCTTGCTTTTTTGAGGACGTTGAATATTTTTCTGGGATTTCTGATCTTATAGAAATCGAATTCCGGGTCGGTCTCGTCTTTCGTAAACAGGGTAACGGTCCCGATCCCGATCAAACAGTCGACCATCGATCGGTGCAGCTTCATATCCACCACGCGGAACATATCGACGTTATCGATCTTACGATTAAAAAGCCCCCGCTCCCACTCGATTCTGTCGGCGGTAACCTCGTATGCGGTGCTCTTTAGAAGAATAATTTTGCACGCAAAGATCAAAACCGCAAGAATCGCGACGACAACCGCGGCGAGTATCCGGTAGCTCTCAAATGTGATATACATGTTTTTGGTAAACTGAAATCGATCCACTGCGAAATTCTGGATATATTGTTCGACCGGCACATAATACAACGCTACTGAAAGGGCAAGGAAAAACACCGTCTTTAAAAAATCTCCAGTAGCGGCAAAAATTGAAGGTCTCACGCGAAAAAGAATGTCATCTTCTTCCTCGTCAAGCTCGGCGTCCTCATCTTCGTCAAATTCGTCGTCAACAGACAGGTTCTCAAGGGCCGGATGGCCGTCCGGATACAAAAATTCCGAGCAAAAACGGCACTTTACCGCCGCTGCGAGGATAGTTTCGGCACAAAAAGGGCACTTCTTGGTTTTTTTCTTAGTAATCGTTTCGGGCATAATAACTGTTTCCCGGGCAAATCTTTAGCAAAAGCCGGCACGATTCCGGCGATACAACATTCTACAGCAATCGCTAATACCAATATCGTAAATTAACCCCATAAAACATGAATAATCCGCAAAATCGCATAACTAACGACTAATAACCAACGGCTTAAGACTATCAAAAAAGCCCCGCTATGATAATATCATCATGCGGGGCAATTCTGGTGTTAAGTAAAACATTAGTATTTTGTTAGTGAACTTCGAGGATTGAGTTGCATTCTCCGAATGGGTTCATTTCTGTAACTTCATTGTACGGGTCCTGCTGCCATTGGCCGTCAACTACGAGTCTGTAGCGATACTTGCCCTTGCCCAGCGGCAGTTTGATCTGCCAGGCGCCTTTTCCGGATATCTTTTCCATCTGCAGTTTGCCTGGCTGCCAGTTGTTGAAGTCACCTGCGATCTGGACACTTTCGGCACGCGGATAGAGGCTTACGAACATTACGGCATCATCGATCTGGCGAACACCATAGAAATTGGCGAGCTTGTCATCGATAGTCTTAGCAACCGGCTCGTCCTTGATATCTTCGACAGCAGGAGCCTCGGCGACAACCTCTTTGGCAATATCTGCGATTGCCGATTTTTCTTCGGCAACTGCTTTTTCTACTACAGGAGCTTTAACGATAATCGGCGGAGCCGGCTCGACCTTGATCTCATCGGCGATAACTGGCGCAGATTTGGCATCTTCGACCTTTATCTCTCTGTCCAAAGGCTCTACGGAGGAGAGCAGTTCGTCGGCACTTGCGCTGATGGCGTCAAGTTTCGACTGTAATGCCTCGACTGCCTGAACGCGCTGGGACTGCGCATCTGTGCTGACAAGTTCTTCAGCGAACATCTGGAAATCCTTATACCCCTTGCTTGCCGGGTCGTATTCGCTGACGGGCTGACCAAGGCTTGCTGCCTCTTTCAGCTTGGTGTTGAAATTGATAACAGACTTGAACATCCGCTCGGAGAAGTGCTTGCGGAGTTCGCTAAGTATCTCGCGGCCCATCTTGGTACGAATATCGTACATGCTGGCAAGGACCATAACGTTAATATCCTGTCCGCACTGGTCGCAAAGAACATTAAGCGTCGAAAGCTGTTTACTCAGACCGTGCAGCGAGAAATACCCCGTCTCAACAGGAACAACAATGTCGCTTGAAGCGCGGATAGCATTGAAGGTAAGCAAGCCAACCGATGGAGGACAATCGATAATGACATAGTCATAATTGCGCTTGACGGAATCAAGAACTTTTTTGAGACATAGCTCACTATCTACAAGGCCTGCCATCTGCTGCTCGAAAGCGGCAAGGTCGATACTGGCAGGTGCAAGCTCGAAATTTTCGGATATCTTCCACATGATCTCGCTCAGCCGAATGGGTTCTCCTCTGCTGTGGCTGACGAGGATGTCGTAAATGCTCTGTTCGATCTGCTCCTCAGGGACAGCTAGCCCGACTGCACAATGTGATTGAGAATCCATGTCAATCAGCAATGTCCTGTGACCCTTGATAGCAAGAGCACTTGCCATGTTAATTGAGACGGTTGTTTTGCCGCAACCGCCCTTTTGATTAATTACTGCAATCGTTCTCATATCTGCTCCCTGCGTCCATTCTGGAAACTGATTCTATTATTATTATGAAAAAACACCGCTTGCTTATAGGAAAATCGACAAACCACTAAAAAAACTTTAGTTTTTTATCGGACAATTACACAAAAAACACAAATATTAACATAAATAGTGCGTATATTTTCGGAACAACTCCCACAAAATCAGTTTTTGCAGGAAAATCCACCTCACTTTTCAGTGTTATTACGCTTATCGCCTCGCCGAAGGCGAATCAATACCACCCGCTCACCTGCTCGGCTTTTCACCTGTTCTAATTACAGGAAATGATCGGCAATTTCCAGGGTCTTTTTGATGTAATCGAGGAACTGGCCGGCATTAGCACCGTTAGCGACCCTGTGATCTACGGAAATTGACATTTTCATGATCTTCCTGATCGCGACTTCCTTTTTGTGCGGAACGCAGGTTTCGGTTACTCTTCCAAGGCCGATTATGCTGCACTGGCCAGGAATTACGACAGGAATAAACATCTCTACCCCGCACGGGCCCATATTGCTGAGGGTTATGCATGCATCTTCGAGATCTTCGAGCGTAAGTTTTTTCCGGGCTGCTTTTTCAGCTAAGGCGGCTCTTTCGGCGGCAATTGCGGTAACTGTCTTGTCGTCGACATTTTTTATTACCGGGGCAGCCACGCCGCCGACAACCTCCATGACCAGTCCAATGCCGATCTCGTCGCTTAATACAATAGCATCGCCGGAAATCTGGCCAGTCATCGCAGGGTATCTCTTCAGGCACTGTGCCATCGCGAGCATTACAAAATCGTCTATGGTGACCTTGACATCGCCGTCAGCATTCATTTTTTCTATCAAATCGGTGATTTCAGTAACATCAACCTTGATCGTAAGGTAAAAACACGGTATGTGGCGTTTGCTCTGGACCATCCGGTCGCCAAGAAGTTTCTGGAGTCTGCCGAGGGGTATGGTTTTTCCCGGCCGGCAACTGGACTGATCGGCAGAATCGCCATCGGCAAGACTTGAGCATATATCACTGGTATTAACCTGCCGTATCTCGGTGTCATGGGTGTGAATGTATTCGATTTCTTTGCGAAGGGCCTCTTTTTCGGCGGTTAATTCCTTTAAAAAATCGGCGCAGATATCTTCTTTTTCATCCCCAAAAACGGCTAACGGGGTGTTGACGGCAACTGTTTCGCTATCGCCGATAAGTATGTGTTTTACAAAACCGCTTTCGGGGGATTCTACTTCAAGGGTCGCCTTATCGGTTTCTACCTCGAATATGATGTCTCCCTTGCTGACCTTGTCGCCTTCTTTTATCAGGGCTTTGACGATGGTTCCTTCTTCCATCGCTTTTCCAAGTTTCGGTAATCTTACCGCTATCGCCATTTACTTTAGCTCCATATACTCAAACTGACCTACTGGTCAGTTTGAAAGTCGTTAGTCGTTAGTTTATAGTCGTTAGGGTTGGATACGGCCTTTCGGCCGAGACATGTATATTTAAAAACTTTGTCTTCCCTATCAATTATAATATTCAGCGACTTATAGTTAAGTCTAGTTGGTATTTTCGTTTAGTTTCTTTTATTTTATAGAGAATTGTCGCAGTTGCAAGCAAGAAAATCGCGATTATCAGTATCATTATCAAATTTTGAAGGATTTCGCTAGTGTCTATCTTTGGAAAATGCTCACTTTTGAAAAAATTTTCTTTATCGAACCCGCCGTTAAACCGATATTACAGAAGTAAGAAAAAATGTAACTTTATGGTTTGGATACTCATACCCGAAACAGGAGATAGAAAAATGACTGAAAAAGAAATCATGAACTGGATGCAAAATAAGGTAAAAGACGGTGAATTCAGTGATGCGGCAAGCCTTGCAAAAGAGTTTCTGCACACTCATGAGATCACAAATTCGCTGGACCCGGATTTCTCTAAGGCTCTAGATGCCGGATTTAAAGTGGCCCAGGAAATCTACGACTTCTAAAAGCACCCTCGAAAAACCATTCCCGCAGCGGTAATTGTATTGCGGCTATTTCGCGGTGTAGATCATATATAGTCCAAAAAGTATGATCACAACTCCGCAAATCCGCCTTACGACTGCCGCTGTTTTTTTTTGTTGAAATTCATGTCCCCCCGGCCGAGTTCGCCAAACATGTGATTGTTTATCTACTCTTTAAGCACTCCCAGCTCTTTCCACTTTTTGAGGATATCTTCTTTTGAAGTGTATCCTATAACTCTGGCAAGTTCATTTCCGTCTTTGTCGTAAAAGATCAGTGTTGGGGCTGCTTCTATATTATATTGTTTCGCAGTTTCGCGGTTATTTATTGTGTCTATGTATCCGATAGCAAAGTCCTCTGAATACTCCTTGTCCAGTGATTCAAGGACCGGTTTCATCAATTTGCACGGCGGACAAGCCTGAAATCCAAACTCAACAAGCATCGGCAAACCGCGAGCCTGGGCCTTGTGAAAGTCAAATTTCTTGACAAAAGCATCGTATTGGGAATGGCTGCTGATAAACACAGCAGCAATAACCACAATAATCCCAATAGCCAACAGCAGATTCTTCTTACCGGTTTTCATAATAATCTCCATTTCCTGCTAATATAATAGTCGACCCCATAATGACGTCATATTTATCGGCTTCCGTGTTGGTTATCGACATAATTTGCATGATTTTAAGGAAGTACTATGCTATGCCCACGAGTGATATTCTGGGCAACAGCATATATTGACCTTGTAACTAGCTTATATTAGCGTTTTTAAGATAAAAAAATCCAAATCAAAATTAATCACGCTCGCTCTTGACACTTCCCTAACGGCACACTAAAATAATGACCTTAATGTTCTAATAATAAACTGTTTCGGGAGATAACGATGGCAAACGTAATATTGCAAACTGACATACCAGACGTTGAAGTAAGGCACGGCAAGGTTCGGGATATCTATGACCTTGGCGACAAACTCATAATCGCCGCATCCGACAGGCTTAGCGCTTTCGATGTGATAATGAAAACCGGCATCCCCAACAAAGGTGTTTTGCTTACACAGATATCGAAGTTCTGGTTTGAATATCTCGCAGACACGGTTGAAAATCATCTTATCTCAGATGACGTCAGCGACTTCCCGTCTCCGTACTGCTGCTATAAGGAACAACTTGCCGGCCGCAGTATGCTCATCAAAAAGACCGAGGTTCTCCCCGTCGAGTGTATCGTCAGGAGTTACATCACCGGTTCGGGCTGGAAGGAATACCAGCGTGAGGGCACTATCTGCGGAATCAAACTTCCCGCCGGTCTTAAGCAGTGCCAAAAACTCGCAGAGCCTATCTTCACCCCATCGTCAAAAGCCGAACAAGGCGCCCACGATGAAAATATCACCTTCGAAGAAAGCGTGGACATCATCGGTCTGCAAGCCGCTGAATATGTACGCGACAAAAGCATAGAAATTTTCAACAAGGCAAGCGACTACGCAGAGAGCAAAGGCATCATCCTGGCAGATACAAAATTCGAGTGGGGGATCATCGACGACAAGATCATTCTCATCGACGAAATTTTTACACCGGATTCTTCACGCTTCTGGCCCGCCGACAAATACGAAGCCGGCCGCGATCAGGACAGCTACGACAAACAGTTCGTCCGAAACTACCTCGAAGAGATCAACTTCGACAAATCAGGACCGGGCGTAGAACTGCCGGACGAGATCGTCGAAAAAACACTCGCCAAATATGTAGAGGCATATGAAGTACTAACAGGAAAAAAATTCGTACCGGTAGGATAACGTAATGTCGGCATCCTGCCGACATCATTGCGCGTTACTTTGCAAAACCGGAATGACAACGAAGATAAGATTTAATAAAATCCGAAATCCGAACAACCGCCGCGACATGAAGTCAGGCAAGTGATTCGGATTTCGGATTTGTTTTTTAAGTAATATAGACCTATGCCAAACCCAGTAATCCAACTTAACAACGTTTCCTTCCTGCGAAAGGACAAGCGTATCCTTCACGATATTTGCTGGCGAATAGAACCCGGCCAGCACTGGGCCCTTCTTGGTGCCAACAGTTCCGGAAAGACTTCGCTGCTGCGGATCATTACCGGTTACGAGTGGCCTTCCAGGGGAACGGTTAACGTCCTCGGAAACGAGTTCGGCAGGTGCGCCATCTCCGGACTTCGCAAGCATATCGGGTATGTAAGTTCCGCGCTAAATACAAAGCTGCCGGAAAATGACTCTGCGACAGACATAGTCCTTTCCGGCATTGACGCGACGATCGGGCTTCACCGCCATTACTCCGCAGACGAGCACAAACAGGCGTTTGAATCAATGCAAAAAATGAGCGTCCAGCAATGCAAGGATCAAACGTATTCGATCCTCTCACAAGGCGAACGCCAACGCATCCTGATCGCCCGGGCAATAATAAACCACCCGGAAATTTTGATACTCGACGAATCCTGCGCAGGGCTCGACCCGGCTGCAAGAAATCATTTCCTCAACGATCTGCAAATCCTTACAAGCCACGATAATGCACCTACAATAATTTTTGTGACCCACCACATCGAAGAGATCTCGCCCTGGATAACAAATGTATTTATCCTAAAGCAAGGCGTCTGCCAGGCCAGCGGAAAAACTCACGACTTACTAACCAGCGAAACTCTAAGCGACGCCTTCGGCTGCAAATGTTCGGTAACAAAAGAAAACCGCCGCTATTACCTCCAGGTAAGCGAGCAGGCCCGAACATGAACAGATCCAACGACACACTAAGAGCCCAGTGGATCAAACTGATCGGCATAACAATTGTTCACTTCCTCACCGACACACTAGCCGGAATGTATCCGGCCGTAATGCCCGACATCCAGGACGCATTCAAATGGGATCTTGCGAAGGCAAACCTCGTATTCGGTATTCTGATAATCGTATGCAACGCCGGCCAGGTATTCATCTGCAATTTACGTCAGCGTAATCCCAAACCCTTCTTCCTGCAATTTGGAATCTGCGCAGGTACGGCGATTTGCTTCCTATTCTTCCTCGTCGGCGTACCCGGCGCATTCTATATCATGTGCGCCCTTGCCGTCATTACCGGCTGCGGGATCGCCGCCGCCCACCCCGAAGGCCTTCGCGCAGTCCACGACCTTGACGCCATCGGCTCGCCGATCAGCACAGCCGTCTTCATGACCGGCGGCGCAGTCGGCTTCGCAAGCGGCGGACTCATCGGCAGCTTCTTCGTTTCACAGTTCGGTTTAAAAGGTTTGCTTTGCTTCGCTGCTCCGGCGATCATCTGCGTAATAATTGTCTACTCCCTGAACATCCGCCTCGCCGTCGAACCGTCTGCGAAAGACAGTTCCCAACCACTCGAAAGCATCGACAATAAAACCACCATCGCTTTCTGGCCGATCCTCTGGATGGCTATCGCTTCAACCACCGCCTCGGTCATTCTTGTTTTCCTCCTGCCGACAAGGCTTAAAGAGTTCGGCTTTGATCGTAACTTCGGAGGCTTCTCAATAATGATGTTCGGAATGGGCGGAGCCGTCGGTTCGCTTGTCTGGTCGGTTATCGCAAACAAAAAAGGTCAGCTCGCGGTCGCCTCGATATCGTTTTTCCTCGGCGTCCCGATCCTGCTGGCCTATTTACTTACGTTCGAACATCGCCCAGCCGTCTACCTCCTCTTCGCGTCGGGTTTCTGTTCATGGGCAGGCTTTCCGCTGCTCGTTTCGATCTCAAGAAAAGCACGCGGACTTACGCTGGCAATGCGAATGGGACTGATGGTCGGAGGAACGTGGGGAATCTCGGCCACCTTCGAAATGCTCCTCGTCTACCTCGCCAAACCCTTAGGCATCACCGTCAACACACTGCTGTATTTCACGCCGGCATGTTTCGCAATAGCGTCGTTCATGGGTCTGATGATAATGATCGACCGACGCAAAAAAGGATTTCAGCAAATATGATTGACTATGATCTGCACATACACACAGAATACTGCGGCCATGCTCCCGGCATGAGCATTGAGGCAATCATTGCCGCCGCCGAACAAAAGCAGCTCGAGACCATCGCGATAACTGCCCACATTTTCAGCGAGGACGATCTACTGCTGATACCAACAATTAAATCTCAACTCGCCGCCATCAATACGGATGTCAATGTAATAATCGGAGCCGAAGTAGACGCGGACGGAATGCGAACCGACGGCAAACTGATCACCGACAAACTCGACGATATCCCCTACGTCCTCGGCAGTATCCACTACATACCCGGCACGGGAATCTACCCGTCATCGCCACAGGACAATCCGCTCGGCGCAGAAGATTTTTTCCGGGCATGGCAGTCAACATTGATCGGGCTTGTGTCAAATCCCAGGCTAGACACACTAGCACATCCCGGCAGGCTTGCCGCAATAGCATGCGACATGGATGTATATTTCGACGACATGCTGGCCGTCTTCCACCAGGTCGCAAAGATTTCCGTTAAAAATAATATCTGCTGGGGAATAAACGAACTAAACGAAAGGAAAATACCGCAAACCTTACACCAACGCTGGAACAGCATCTACAAGATAGCCCTCGATGCAGGCGTAAAACTAATATACGGATCAGACGCCCACAAACCGCAAGAGATAGGAAAACAAACCCACACAAAAAAAACAATCGAAGCAATAGGCGTACAAAACCTTCAAACCCCAAAATCCCTCGGTCTGATCTAAATCTTTATAAATTCCACGCTTCGGCGAATTTCTCGAAACTTCTGTCGTATGTCTTTTCCGCTTCTGAAGGAAAGCAGCAAGCCGGAAGCTGCCGACTTTTCAAATGATACTGAATACAATCACAGCAAACCCCGCGTTTTTGGCAACTGGTATAGGTACACGCACAACTTTTTGAATTTGCTTCTTTTTTACATTCCATTTTTCTGTCTCCATGAATTTTTAAAAAAACGCCGCCGACCAATAAGCCGGCAGCGTTCGTTGTTATACAATTAATCTATCCGGACTAATCGACGAGCTTCTGAGCTACAAGGTCGCCAACTTCGCTGGTCGAATAACCCATTTTGCCGGCTGCCAGCGATTTGAGCTTTTCGCCGGTAACCCATTTCACAGCGTCTTCGATTTCCTTTGCCGCCTGCTCTTCGCCGAGCGTATCGAACATCATACCCATTGCACAAACCGCCGCAAGCGGATTAATCACGCCCATGCCCGTATACTTCGGAGCGCTTCCGCCGATCGGCTCGAACATGCTCACGCCTTCCGGGTTGATGTTACCGCCAGCCGCGATACCCATGCCGCCCTGCGTAATAGCGCCGAGGTCGGTGATGATATCGCCGAACATGTTACCGGTAACAAGCACGTCAAACCACTCGGGACTCTTAACCATCCACATACACGTCGCGTCTACGTGGTAGTAATCACGACGAACATCGGCATAATCTTTTTCGCCCATCTCATGGAACGCCCTGTCCCACAAATCGTAAATGTATGTAAGAACGTTAGTCTTGCCGACCAGGCCGAGGGTATTTTCTTCGCCGACGCCGCGAGCTTTTTTGCCATGCTTGCGGGCATACTCGAAAGCGTACTTCAAACAGCGGTCAACCTGAAAGCGGTTGTAAACTGCTGACTGCACGGCGACTTCGTTGGGTGTACCTTTTAGGGTGAATCCGCCCGTGCCGGTATAAGCGTCGCCGGTATTCTCACGGACAACGACGTAATCGATGTCTGCGGGTTTTTTATCTTTGAGCGGACACTCAACACCCGGGAAGAGTTTAACCGGACGAAGGTTGATATACTGGTCAAGCTCAAAACGAGCCTTGAGCAGAATACCCTTTTCCAGAATACCCGGAGCAACATCAGGGTGACCGATAGCACCAAGCAAAATCGAATCGAACTGGCGAAGATCCTCAACACCGCTATCGGGCAGAGTCTCGCCGGTACGCATATAGCGTTCCCCGCCGAAATCGAACTCGGTCTTTTCAATCTTAAAACCAAACTTATCGGCAGCGGCATCCATAACCTTAACTGCCTCAACAGTAACCTCAGGGCCGGTTCCGTCACCACCCATAACAGCAATCTTATACGTCGACATCTAAACTTCCTTTCTTGTTTCTAATTTTTATCCGCGGATTTCGCGGATTATATTTTTAAATTTTTTGTAGGGTGGGCCGTGCCCACGCTGTCTATTTTTTGCTTATATGCTTCAAAAGCCCGCCATCTTCAATAATTTCAACTGCAAAATCTGGAAGCGGATTAAATTCAATCACTGTACCCTGCGTCTTATTGTTAATTACACCGGCTTTGTAATCGATCTCGATATCGTCACCGTCATTGATCTTTTCCGGAGCCCCCGGTAGTTCTACAACATAGAACCCGCAGTTAATACAGTTACGATAAAAAATCCGGGCAAAAGTCTGAGCAATAATAGCCCCAACCTTAGCACCCTGCAAGGCCCAAACCGCATGCTCACGACTCGACCCACAGCCAAAGTCATTACCGGCAACGATTATATCACCCGCGCCGCATTTATCAACAAACTCACCATCCAGATCTTCCATAACATGAGAGGCAAGCTCAGCCACATCGTCAGTATTCAAATAACGAGCAGGGATAATCTCATCAGTGTTAATATGATCACGTTTATAAACATGTGCTTTTGACATAGTTATTCTCTTTCATTATCTTCCGGCAAATCAGTTTTGCCGGTTTTGTTATTTTTTAATCTAAAATCTACATACTGTTCCACATACTTTGCCCATTGAATCATAGCATTAAGAGCAAATAAGAAACCAATGATTATGATAAAGCCTTCGTTTAAATCTCCAGCAGCTGGCATTGCTAGCGTAAGAAAAAAAACTAAAGCCACGCCAGACACTATAGCGTGTCTTTTTGTGCGTTTATAGTCTTGCGTCATAAACCATTCCTTTTATTAAACTCGGATTTCACGGATTATATTTTTCTAACAAAACAAGCAAACCATCAGCAGCCCTAAGCGCAAGCGCCGGGCTAACTAACAATTTACGCTTCACTTACATTCTCATTCGGAGAGCTTGCGCTCTCACGCTTCTGGTTAATCTTTTCTTCAATCGCAAAATCAATATATTTTTTTGTACCTCGTATCCATAGAAAAATCGCAGACGCCACTAAAACAACTAAGCAAACTAGCGAAATAACTCCCTCCGTATCACTCTTAGAATCATTTCTCACCAATACAATCAGCAACAATACAGTAACGAAGGTATTCACACAGCACCTTTCAGGTCGTTTCTGTAGTTTTTTTCCAGCTTCATTTCTAGCTCCCTTTTTAATTAAAGATAATTCCTCGGGTCTGCGAGTTTTCCTTCTATTGCACTTGCCGCTGCTGTTGCTGCGCTTGCGAGGAATACTCCGCTCTTTGGTGACCCCATGCGGCCTACGAAATTTCTGTTTGTTGAGCTTACGCATTTTTCGCCCGCTGCTAGGATTCCCATGAAACCGCCGAGGCATGCTCCGCATGTTGGTGCACTGAATACGCAGCCTGCGTCGTAAAAAATTTCTGCAAGACCTTCGTCAATGCATGCTTTCCAGATGTCCGGGGTCGCGGGAACTACGATAGTACGAATAGCAACCTTCTTACCCTTCATGATCTCAGCGGCTATACGCATATCTTCGATGCGGCCGTTGGTGCAGCTTCCGATATACGACTGATCCATCGCCTCGCCTGCGCAAACGCTGATCTTGACGCCATTACTAGGGAGGGACGGTTTTGCGATCATAGGCTCAAGCGCGGAGCAATCGATCTCGATGGTCTCAACGTAGTTTGCATCCGCATCAGACTCAAAAACAACATAATCCTTTTTATCCTTAAGATGAGCGTCGAGATATTCTTTAGTCACTTCATCAAACGCAATGATACCATTCTTACCGCCGGCCTCTATAGCCATGTTGGTAATAGTCATCCGGGCTTCCATAGACATTTCTCTAAGAGCAGGCCCTACAAACTCCATCGCCCGATACAAAGCACCGTCTGTCTTAACGATCCGAATCGCCTCAAGAATAACATCCTTACTATACACACCCTTGTTAAGCGAACCATTAAGCACGAACTTCATGGACTCTGGAACCTTAAACCAAAGCTGTCCCGTAGCGATAGCCGCCGCAAGATCGGTCGAACCAATCCCAGTACTGAAAGCGGCAAACGCACCGTACGTACAAGTATGCGAATCACCGCCAACAATAACCTCGCCCGGACGAATATGCCCCTGCTCAGGAAGCAGCGCGTGACAAACACCCGCCTTGCCGACCGGGTAATAATGCTTGATCCCTTTTTCCCTGGCCCACGTATCAAGCCGCTTATGAAGCTCTGCACTCTTAATATCCTTGGCAGGCTGAAAGTGGTCCGGCGTCACAACGATCTTTTCGGTATCAAAAACCTTATCGATCCCATTGGCCTTCAGCATAGAGATAGCCGGAGGAGTCGTAACATCGTGACACATAACAATATCAATATTAGCATTCACTAAATCCCCGGCCTTAACACTATCTTGGCCCGTAGCCTTAGCAAATATCTTTTCCGTAATAGTCATACCCATATCAATTTACCCTTATATCTTCAATTCTTTCAACTCACTTTTTGAGTTCTTCAAATTTATAATCAATATACTTTTTCAAATACATTACAATTTGACAAACACAACCAACAAACAATAACGATTGACATCCAATGTATATGAGACTATTTGTAAAATTATCTGGCGAGCTTAAAATAAAAAAGCCTGAGCCAAAAATAACAAGAAACATGATTAAAAGACTTACAACCACAGTATGAAATGTTGGTTTGCTATATTGTTTTTTCATTTGTAAACCTCTTTTAAAATAATCCGTGAAATCCGTGGTTAAGCTTTTTACAATTCTAAGGTAATCTCTTCATTGCCCAGCATCTCGGCTGAGACCATTCTGTTTATCGCATCGACGTATGCCTTTGCGCTGGCCTCGATGATGTCCGTCGAGACTCCGCGGCCGAGAAACGCTTTTCCGTCGGCGTTGCTTATTCTTACTGTCGCTTCGCCGAGAGCTTCTTTGCCTTCGGTTACTGCGCGTATCGAATATTTCTCGATCTTGGGATCAAGCCCTGTCGCTTCGCGAATCGCCTGGTACGCTGCGTCAACCGGTCCGTCACCGTCGGTTGCTTTCTGGATAGTTCCGTCTTTGGTTTTTATCTTAACGCTCGCCGTCGGAACAATTCCCGTCCCGCAGGAAACATGCAAATACTCAAGCTCGTAAACATGCTCGACTTCGCGAACCTGGTCGCTGATGATCGCGATAAGATCGTCGTCGAAAACTTCCTTTTTCTTATCAGCGACAACAAGGAAACGCTGGTAAATCTCTTCAAGCTCTTCCTTACTAAGCGTATAACCAAGCTCTTCAAGCCGATGCTTAACACCATGCCTGCCCGTCCGTGCGGTAAGAACAACCTTACTCTTGGGCGAACCGACATCTTCCGGCTTCATGATCTCGTATGTCTCGCGCTTCTTAAGAAATCCGTCAACATGGATACCGGAACTGTGCGCAAAAGCATTCGACCCGACGATAGCCTTATTGGCCGCAACTTCAAACCCAAGCATCTCGGCAACCATCTTGCTGGTGCGATAAAAATGCTTTGTATTTATATCCGTCACAACATCAAAGAAATCCTTACGCGTGCGGATCGCCATAACCACTTCTTCCATCGCCGCGTTACCTGCACGTTCGCCGACACCGTTGATCGTACACTCAACCTGCCGCGCCCCATTAAGAACTCCGGCAAGCGAATTAGCAACAGCCATCCCAAGATCGTCATGACAGTGAACACTAATAATAGCCTGGTCGATGTTGGGAACTTTTTCGCCGATACTCTTAATAAGGTTTCCATACTCTGCCGGTATCGCATACCCCGTCGTATCGGGAATATTCAAAACGGTAGCACCGGCGTCGATGACCGCTTCGAGCATCTCATAAAGGTACTCCGGATCTGCCCTGCCGGAATCTTCACAGTAAAACTCAACCGAATCGGTAAAGCTGCGAGCCAGCTTTACTGCTTCGACAGCCATCCTGATCGCATTGACCTTTTTCTTGCCAAGCGTCAACCCATACTTCGCGTCGCTGAACTTGCCGGCGATATGAATATCCGAAACTCCAAGCCCGGTATGTATCCGGCTTTTCTTCGCCTTTGCGATCGCCTTGCCGCACGCCTCAATATCAGCGGCGACCGCTCGGGAAAGCGCGCAGATGGTCACCCCTTCGATCTCCCGGCTAAGCAGTTCAACCGCCTCAAAATCTTTGGGCGAAGAAACCGGAAACCCGGCCTCGATGATATCGACGCCAAGTCGTGATAACTGGCGGGCGATCTCTAATTTTTCACGAACGCCAAGCCGGCTGCCTGCCGCTTGCTCACCGTCGCG
Source organism: Planctomycetota bacterium (assembly GCA_019456225.1). Lineage (GTDB taxonomy): Bacteria > Planctomycetota > Phycisphaerae > Sedimentisphaerales > Anaerohalosphaeraceae > VRUI01. Next base: position 35,915 of record VRUI01000045.1, read on the forward strand.
AAGGGTCGTATCGAAAATCTGTATTTTATCTGCTGACATTTTTTTCTCCAAGTCTTAATTGCCGCCTATTATGCAGCAATACACGTAAAATTTCCATCATTTAAATGGTAAAGAAAAACTGAAAGTGGGAGGGGAAAGTTTGAGCGCCTAAAGGCGCAGCAAAACCAGGCCCGGTAAAAGGAGGTCAGAAAGCCTGATTGTAATGGAAAAATCACTCATAACACCACCAATTATAGCAACAAACAAGCAGATATCAAGAAAACTTTTAAAAAACATAAAGATTTTCAAAACAAAGGTACCGGGTACGAATATCATAAATTAAGCGGTCTAAAAGGATCGCCTATACCAGACTAAAAGAGGCGTCAACTCCCTATCCTTTCGGAATTAGCCTCTAACCATCTTAATAACCGTTCGGCATCGTCGCCCTTGACTTCCAGGTACGATGTCGGAACCCCGATCCCGCCGCAAGACACCTCATTTTGAAACATCACGTAAACTTTATCACGCCTCTTGGCCTTTATGTAGGTAATCCGGTCGGTATTGATATATTTTCCATCGCCAACATTCAATAAACTCATTGCTGCTCCACACTTAAGCCGCTTAACTGTTCAGGTTCATTCAAGTAACGCTTGACATCCATATTATAAACGAAAATCAAAGACAGGCAAACACAAACTACTTTCTTGCAATCAATATTAAAACCAATATAATTGCCCTTAAGAAATGTATTTGATCGGAGATAAAAATGAGCTCAGAAAGACGAGAAAAATCAGGCACAGTCAAACAAACCATCGGCCGGGCGATCGCATGTTTCATAGGCTGCTTTTCGCTGCTAAATGTCCTCGGTCAGCTCCGTATCGAAGGCTTCAATGCAAACAACTGGTGGATCGACTTTGCCTCGTTAAAACCGGCAATAGCAAGCATGATTCTGGTGATAGTTTCACTCCTCTTGTTACTCTTTACGATAATGCCCAACATGCCGCGGCGGCTGAGAGGCGTAATGGACGGTCTGCTGCTGTTCCTTCTGGTCATCTGCATCTATAATACCTGCACATTTTTCAACCTTCTCAGGCTTAAAACAATATCGTCAGGATTTCCGGTTCCATTTTCGCTGCTAACCGTGATCGGTATAATAATAGTCCTTTACACCTCCTCTGCACACATACCCAGACACGGGCAATTAAAGCGAGGCATGATCTTTCTAATAACTTTTGGTTTTTGCATGGGGATGTTTCCACTGGCCCAGATGTTCTGCTTTGGGAAAACCGATTACCGCAGAGACGCAGACGTCATCGTCGTATTCGGCGCAGGCGTCAAAAAAGACGGCACAATGTCCGACGCTCTGACCGACAGAACGGTCACCGGCTGCAATCTATACCTTAAAGGCTTCGCGCCCAAAATAATCTTCTCTGGCGGGCCCGGTCCCGGCGCCGTTGGCGAGACAGAAGCAATGAAAAAAAGAGCTTTGGAAATGGGCGTCCCGGAAAAAGATATAATAATCGATACCGACGGACTAAACACTAAAAAAACGGTAGAAAACACAAGCGAAATTTTTCAGAACCTCTCCTTCGAAAAAGTCATAGCCGTAAGCCACTACTACCACCTGCCCCGAATAAAAATGACCTACCAGCGGCACCAGTACCAGGTGCTGACGGTACCTGCAAAGGAAAGCCGGTACCTGCTAAAAACCCCCCAGTACCTCCTTAGAGAAGTAGCGGCCCTATGGGTGTACTACCTCCGTCCGCTGGCGCCGGGCGTATAATAACCCAAACTGACAGAATGGCAATGAGTGTTTTCCGGTGGGATGTACAGAGAACCCCTCGAAAAAGTTTACCATAGTTTACCGTTTCTGACCGATTTTTCGGTTGCGTTTTTTTAAATGTCCGTAATATCCTTTAAATGCTGCGATTAGCGGCTGCTATGGGGGTTTTTGGCGAATTAAGAACTCAATGGGCTTGCTGCATCCATTTCATCGGTTTTTTTGCGCATCCTCAAAAGCTGAGGTTTATTCTGGTAGGTAAATCCTCTGTGAACCGGCGTTCGTTTCGTGGACATTTTATTATCCCAAAGGGCTGTTTAGTCTCTTTTTTTGCCTAACGGGGTTACTAATCAGTTTCAATGACCTCAAATTTGATTGGCTTGCTTTCTACCATGCCAGTACGCTGATCTTCCGGTTTAATGCTAAGTCCCACTCGCAGTGTGTACTTTCCGGGTTTTAGCTCAAGTTGCTTACCATCAGAGATTCGAATCCATTTTTCATCCAGAACAATATTCTTAACACTCTTTCCTCTCCCTTCGATTCCAGATGTTCCCTCTTTCAAGGCCAGCTGGCGAACATACCACTCGCCATTGATCTCCACTTCAAGAGCGTCGGGCACTTTGAAAATATTCATTGTACCTTCACCCGGATGGTTTCTGACATCAAACATGATCAATTGATTCATCCCTTCGGGCCAAACTCGCTGATTTACCCTGACGCGGATGCTGATGCCGTCGACCGGGTTGCCCCACCAGTTTGGATACTTCTCCCCGGGCTTTTCGTCCATACGATTTTCGTAGTAGTGTTCAACCCATTTCTTAAGCCTTTTCAAGGTTCTGCGATTGCTTTCAATTTCCTCCGGTGTGCCGTCACGGTTACGGTCGCATACCCATGGTGTTATTAAACCACCATCGCAGGACCCCTGTGAATATATAATAGAATGTTGATAATAGCTTCTTGTTGAAGGATTTTCGAAATCCAGGCAGCTGAGCAATGCCGGTACTGCCTTTTCACCGGTATATAAACGCATCAATCGTGGTGGGTGACCCAATGAATTACTGTTTTTTCTTGATTTTATGATGGGCACAAACCATTGGGCATCTATTGGCTGCTTCATCGGGTTTATAAGCTTTGTCACAATATACTCGCGTAAATCCATATCGTCCAAAGCTCCCCCTTTATCTTCTTCAATACAAGTCTTCAATACTTTTACCGCATCTTCACCGCCAAAAGCAACAAGGCCATCTACTCCAGCATAACGACAATCTGAGTTTTCATTGTCAAGCGACTCAACAAGAAACTCAAATACATCCGGCGACTTAGTCCGACCCATCGCTCGAAGAATTGCCGAAGCAACCTTTGGCTGTGACTCTGGCAATCGCTCAATGAGTGCGTCAATTACAGTTTTTCCCTTCATGCTGCCAAGAGTTTTTGCTGCCCTACCGCGAATATCTTCGTCCGGGTCTGCCAATGCGGCTACAACTACGCCGACTACTATTGCCATTGCCTCGTCTGTAGTAAATGCTGCCATGGATTCAAGGGCAGTCAGGCGTGTTGATTTATCTCCACCGGCTTCTGCGGCAATCAATGCAGCCAGAGATTCATAGGTAGGGAGTTGTCCAAGGCCTTTGATTGCGGCAATGCAAAGATCCAATTGATCATTGGTTGACAATTTAACAAGGGTAGGTACCGCGGCCTCGCCTCCAAACGAGCACATTGCATTGATGGCATTAGTCAGTAACTGATGACTGCTTCTTTCTGCTTTTTGCCGCAGTTGATCTATAACACGCTGCACATTCCTATCGCTGCGAGGAAGAACCGTTAATTCGTAGCTGGTTTCGACGGTAACATCAGAATCTTTTTTATCAGTACCAAAGCCACCACCCCAAACATCTGTCGTTAATGTAAAACTGCAGTTGATAGTGTAAACGCCCGGACTCTCAATTTTCCGAAAATCAAGAATATTTATTATTTCGATCCACAAATTATTTGGATGGGATGTCCGGGACATCCCTAATCCACCCATTCTCATGACAGTACCGTCAGGTAAAGCCTTGGGATCGGCCAGCAGATTACCTTCTGAATCAAATGCTTTGATACCGAATCGGTCATGCCGTCCCGTGCCCCGATAGTCACCGCCAAATCCGAATGTTATTGGTTTTTCCGTAAGATTTTTTACTGTAAAAGATGTTAATAACGGTTCACCCAGAACAACCTCGGTCTTATAAGGCACAAAACCGGCCTTGATTTTCATGCTGTCGCTTTTGTACGGCTTAAGATACTTCGCAAAATTATCAATATCTGTAACGCCGATAGGCAAAATCTCCACTTCTACGCTATTGGTCATAAAAACAGGTTTTAAGCGAAGGTCAATATAGCCCATGCCAACCACATATCGACCTGGAGTAAGAGGTTGTGTTAATTTCGGTGAGGATATTTCAGCCATTTCTACCATCTCAAAACCCAGGCTGATTTCCTTGCCCGGAGCAAGTACCGTTGCCTCATCATAAGGGTCGGTAAATACTGGACAGTAACTTATGTTTTTACTGTACGTCTTTTTGTCATTTTCTGCAAAGAGAAGACGAAGAGAACCGAATGACTTGCGTATCGACCGAGGGGTGTTTCGTATGTCCAGCGTCAACTATAATTTCCTTTTAGCGACAATTATTTTTTCCCTTCGGTTATCGTAACTCTTGCATGAACTA
>VRUI01000046.1 GCA_019456225.1 Planctomycetota bacterium
GCGGGCTGATTATCAGATTAAACAAACAGTATCGACTTAATTTATCAGAGAACAACCAGCTCGGCTAATCCCTGCTCGGCTGCGGTACCCGGACCCATGCCGCTTGGCTTGGACAGGATGGCTATAATCGCCAGGTTGCTCGCTGTAGCCGAGCCGTCGCCTGCGTGAGGCTGGTTAGGCTGCATGTAGCGTTTGTGCGTGCCGTTTTGCAGGTTGATGTCGATAGCGAATACCTGATCGTCTTCATCGTCGGCAATCGCATCTGCCAGGGCTGCGCCTGTCTTGTCGGTGTAAGAACCACCGGAGGTGTCGCACTCTTCTATTTTGAGAGCTGCGGTCTCGGCTGTTGAGCCGATGGCAGCTGCCAAAGAACCGGCTAAAAACTCAAACCTTAAGTGACCCCATCCGGCTGTGTCGACCGGAGTGGGAGCGGCAAAGTCGCCGTTGTCCTTGGCTTCCGGAGGAAGGACCAGGACGGTTTTTGTGTTTTGTATCGGATTCATTTTGAAATCCCTTTCATATTAAAATAAACAACAATCAATTACGTTAAGTTTTCTCATCCCTTTTAGCAGGCCCAGGCAACCCCGGGCCTGCTGCTAAAGGTTGCTACTATGAAGCCTTGGTCTTGAGAGCACAGATCGGACCGGCGACGGTGGTAGTACCTTCGCCGAATACGGTTATCGCGATCCTCTCGGTTCCCATGATGGCGATCTGTCGCTGGGTGAACAGCGCTTCAGTCGAAGACTCGATCGTCATTTTTCGGCGATCACCAAGCCATACACCAAGCTTGAGGTTACCGAAGACACAACATATCTGGCTAACAGCAGTAACCTTAGGCATGACATGTATAAATACGACCTCGTAACCCCGGAAATATTTCGTCCTGGAGTTGCTGTTCGTCAGGATTTCAGCTGCGGCAGTACCGCCTGCGGCGAGAGCTAATTTTTCCATTATCTCGAAGTAGAAGGCACGCGTGCAGTACCACTTCAGATTGATGCCGTCATCAGCGTATTCGGGAACTCTGCCCAGAAGCTTGCTGAAATCGCCCATTGTCAGAGAAGCCCACGTCGAGCCTGTACCTTCTACTACGCCTGCAAGACTGGCTGTAGCATTCAGTTTGCCGATGATGCCGACATAGTTGAAGTAGGTACTCGTTCCATCGCCGTTGAAACCGATCGTATCTTCTTTGAGGGCAAAGGCCATCGCGATCAATTCACCGACGAGATTACCGATAGAGATCGCCGCATCCTCATCGAGGTTCTTATCGATAGCGCAATACGTAACCCATTCCTTGGCACCCAGACCGACGGGCTTGAAGCCTGCATCGGACTTAGTCGCGGCAACACCTGCCGACGGACAGTAAACCTCGAGGAGGTCGGTAAGCATCGGCGCAGAAGCACTGTCGCTGCTCATCGGATAGACGTTAACGTTTTGTCTGAATTTGCCATAACTATCGATGAGCATGATCAGAGTATCGATGAACTGGGTCGGAGCGAAGATGCCGCCTTCGGTGTTGTCCTGCTCGTTGAAATCGCGTTCGAGCTTGTAGCCTTTTGCGACCAGCATCTCGGTGGCTTTTTCACTTCCGGCTACTGCCGACAATACGTAAAGACCGAAGTCCCTGGCCAGGGATGCCGAGCCCCACACACCGTTGTAGAGCTTTTCGGGTATCTGCGAAGGTTCGGAGTTCAGGAAGCCAAAGTTCTTGATCTCTTTTGTGAGAGTCTCGATATTGCTCTTGAGCGTCTCGATATCTTTGAACTGATCGGTGAGCTGACCCTTGACGATATCGCTTAAGCTCTTGATAAAGTCTTCATTGCCCAGAATGCCTTTCTGGTAATCGCCGAACATCTTTTCGAGTAACGCTTTTAATTCTTTTTCATCCATGATAAAAAATCCTTTATAATTGAATATTTAAAACTGATTTAAGTGCTTCTACAATTTGCTCGGGCTTTAGTTTGTCACCAGCGGAGCGATCTGAGTCATGAGAGCCGCCGAGCTTATCCTCATGCAAATCGTCCGAATCGGGGACCAGTAAATCCTTGATCTCTTCGAGGCCGTCGAGAACGTCATCGAAGTGTGATTTTATGCTTTCGGTGATCACTTCCTTTATCTGATCATTGTTCGCCTTAATCGCTTCAGCTATGGCGTCTTTGGAATCTTCGTCATCGAAGTAACCTTTTGCGCGGGCGAGGGCATGGGGGTTCGAAGGGACAGGGACGGCTGAGACTTCGAGCAGCTCTACCTCGGTGTAAGTTCTAAGGGCACATCTACCCTTGTCGTCGCGAGTATCTTCCCATTTAACAGGAATGAAACCGACACTGAAGGCCCGCATGTGACCGTCGCGGTAGAGGATCCAGTATTCTTCGCCGAGGGCTGTCTTGGCAAACTTCATTGTAAATACAAGTCCTTCGCTTGTGATCTTAACCGTTTCGGGTATGGCCGAACCGATGACAGGCGACGAACCTGTTTGCAGACGATGCTGATGACAGGCAAGGATCACAGAGTTCGCGAGAAACGATTTGATGTTCTTTTTGAACGCGCTTGGCTTAATGATATCGCCGTCTCGATCCTTGTCGGCTGTCGAAGCCAAAACATCGATCGTACGCTGCTCGGTATTGATTGATTTTACGGTTGCGAAAATAAACTGAGCTTTTTCTTTAGCCATCGGATTCACCTTTTGCGTTTAAGTGAGCTTGTATCATGTCATCGTATGAATAGAATTTGATATTTGCGTAGTATGCCAGGCCGAGCGACTTGCCGGCTGCCGCCATCATGATATGAAGGCATCTACAGTTCATTATATTTTTAGCCGAGGCCGAAGGATCGCCGGGATACATGAGCATCTCTCCGCCGACGTCAAAGTGTTCGGTGATCGGGATGCCTTTGTCGTATTTAGCTTCAGCGGACTTGTGGGCATCTCTGACGTGATCGTCGCGGGAGGTTATCCAGGACTTAAGCTCGCCGCCGACTGCTTTCATACCTTCCTGGCGACCGGCAGATACAGCGCCTGAGGTGTGAGTCCTGGCGATCTTTAAATGCCTGGCCCGGTTGCTGCCGAGCTGGGTTTTGATGCGATCTGTCAACTGATTTAGATCTTCGCCGTTTTCCAGTCCTTCGGTGAGCTGGTCGGCGATCATTTTTCGGGTCGTCTTGTTGGTCTTTGTGATCTTCTGGCTGGATATCCTTAAGGCCCGCCTGACTGCCGGTCTGAGCTTGACCTGTTCGACAACGGCGTCAAGCTGATCGCCGGTGACTCCGCCTTCGGTAAGGGTCTGCCGGATGCCGAGTTCGCTGGCTTTGCCGAAGAATACCTGGTTGATGACCTTAAGCTTTTTGTTTTCGGCATGAAGGTCGAATACGACACGGGCGATGATCTCGTCTTTATCCTTGGTCACCGACTTGGCTTCTTTTAAAGCCTTCTTGAGGGCTGCAATCAGGAGCCGCTGCTGACGCTGGAAGTATGACCACAAAGCGCCTTTGTACTCTCTTTCGATACCGGCCCAGGAGATCACCCAGTTTTTCCAGAACCGCAGCTTTGCACGTTCGTCGTCTTTGGTCTGAGGCTGAGTCAGCAGCTTAACAATCTTTTTAATGTCCGACTTACCATCTTCATCTTTGGATTCTGGAGGTGCGAATAGCTTGCGAAGTTTCGATGCATATTTGTCAGCGATCGACTTGCTGTCTTCGTCGCCGCCTTCGTCATCGTCGGGATCGTCATCTTCGCCTTCAGGAGCGTCCGGGCCGGTGATGCCTTCCGGACCGGCTTCAAGGATATAGCTTGCAGGTACAAGTCCCATCGACACCCAGTGCTCCTTGCCCCAGGGCTGATCGTCATCAAATGGAAGATCGTAAACCTCGATCAGATTGTTGAGCGTGACACCGGCCTCCTTGTAGTTTAGAACCTTCTCGGTCTTTTCGTTTTGCATCTCCTGGATGACCGGGTGGGCATCGGTATTGAACCAGAAGAATAACCTGCTTTGACGCTGGACGGCCTTTAGGTGAGCGGCCCGATACGACTGACGCCTGACAAGCGGGTAGTTGCGCAAGAGAACCGTCTTGCAATCTTTAAGCTCGACGGCGCGTGTGCCCGTCTGGAACATCCCGGATATCATATTCGTAAGATGACCGGCAATGACACGCGCCAGAGGAGTGACCGAGTTGCAAACAAAGTCTCGCTGGGCAGGGCCGCCGGAGTACTGGGCCTCGGTTTCGAGACCGACGACGGCGGGCGGGACATTGAAGGTTGTGCAGATACGTTTATCGTTCATGTCCTTAAGCTTGGTCATCTCGATATCGGCAAGCTTTGAAGCGGTCTGTTTTATGTCCATGCCGCCGGCAATTAAAGCAGTACGTTTGGCCTTACCGGCCCCGGCATGGCGGGTATCGAACTGGTCGAGGAGAAATCGTGCCTGGTCGGGGTCGACCTTGCCGGGGGCGGTAAGAACGGTGCCGAGACTTGCGCCGTTTGCCAGGGCCGATTCGTTAAGCAGCGAGGCCTGGTAGCTTTGACTTATAGCAAGCCGTGCAGCCGTAACCGGACCGAGACCGTGGAACCTGCTGTAAGGATTGAAATTCTTGATCTGGTAAACTTCACATTCTTTGAAAGTTGCACGCTCGCCGTTTACGCCCCTGAATTCCCAGCCGACAAGTGTGCCGTCGGCGCGGCGGTTGTGAGTGATCGCGTGCATCTGCATGCCGGATACGACCATCATCTCTGTCGGCTGGAGGCCGTTCATCTCGGTAAAGACTATAAAGACGTCTCGGGTAAGCGCGTAATGACCGACAACCTGGTTGATCAGATCTTCGTACTTCATCTTCGGGTTATTGAACAGGAAGTCATACGCCGGGCCGGATTCGACGATCTTGTTGTCTATCGTCGACAGGATCAGCGGGAGGCCGCTTATCGCATCGACAAGCTTATTGACGCAGGCATAGACAAGTTCGCTTTGAGCGTACGGCCTGGTCGGACGTGAAGAGCTGCTGCCGGTGCCTTGCGCACCAGAGAAGTAACGCCGCAGCTCGGTAAAGCTTTTGATCGTCTGGTAAAAAGATTTTGCTTTGCTTATTAAATTCATGTTCGTCCTTTATCCTACAAACACCTGGGGGATAGCGCCTTCTTCGGTTGCCATATACGAAAGTGCCATTGACCAGAACCTGTCGGCATGGCCTAACTCTGTACGAGCCGCATCAAACCGAATGTTACCGGCTGCGGTCGTGGTTTTCTTAACAGCATGGAGGTCATTTCTTAATTTGCGACATCTCTGTATCCTGGCCCTGCGGTCCTGGAATACCCTGAGCGTCCGGGTTGCCAGGTCATTCTTTGAGGGATTTGTGAAAGCGACGCCTTCGACACGGGTTGGATCGAACTCGTCGATCGTGTCTTCTGCCAGTTGCATACCGATACCGGATTCATCAATACAAGTACGGGAAATATTAAACTTTCTTATCAAGCTGGAAAGCAGCTGCTGCTGGTGACGGAATTTGACCTTGTTAAGAGTGATCATGCCGCGATTCCAGTAGATATCGCCGACCTGCTCGATAAGGTTAATGACTGTGAGGTCTCTTTTTCTGCCGACATCGACACCGCAATAGATCGGGCCCTTACGCTCGAAATCGAAATTGTTGATATCGAAATCTGCGTACTTGATCTCCGGCGGGACCGTATCGTCCTGGCAGGATTCGATAAGTTCGTAGTTAAGCAGCACTGAAGCGATATCGATAAACAGACAAAGGAATTCCTGGTCCCATGCTTCGGGATCGTCGAGGCCTTCCTTGAGCTCTTCGATGTTGTGTTCGACTCCGTCGGCGACCGCCTGGTAGATGTCGACAAAATGTTTACTGTAACTGTTGTCGCCTGTAAAGAGCGAGTGGAACCGGTTACCCAGGCCCTGGGGTGTCGAGACGATCCTGAGCTTGAAGCCTCTGGATATCGTCGGGAACAGGGCCTTCCAGATCGCTCTTGAGTCTTTGTGGAAAGCGAACTCGTCGAGAATAATATTTGCCGAAAAGCCGCGAGCGGTATCGGGGTTTGCAGGCAGGCCCATGATCCTGGCACCGTTTGGCAGGGTTATCGTCAGGAGTGTGTATTGAGTATCGCTAAAGAAATCTTCCTCGATACTCGATGCGGCGATCGCCATCGCCTCACAGTGCATCTTGACCTTGCTCATCAATTCCTTGCTCTGCCTGGCACCGGCGCTAAGCAATACCCAGTCCTGACCCGTTTCGGCTGCATCCAGAACGGCTTCCAGCGAAACGCCAAAGCTCTTGCCGATCTGCCTGCACATAAGCCCGATCTTGAACCTTGAGTGGTCGTTGAGCCATCGCTGCTGATAACCGTATAGTGGTACTGCCGGTGCTACCATTATAAAATCCCGTAAATCTGCTCCCTGATAGCCTTGAGGGTTTCAGGGTCAATTTGTTTTTTGCCGGCGATCTCAGTGATCTTCTTGACGGCGGCCTTTGCTTTCTTTTCGATCTGGCTTTTTACGTATTGTTCGCTCTTGATGGCGATCGCGGTGCAGTCCTTGACGGTGCAGGCGAGTTCCCTTAGCTGCTTTGGAGTGAGACTATCGTCGTTGGCTGCCGTCTCTATGACGATGGCGGTGAGCATCTCGGCGACGGCCTTCTGGGTCTGGGAGGCGTTTTCATCGCTGAGGCCGGACATGACCTCGCGGGCAAGGACCCCGGCTTCCTTCATCCGGGCCAGGACCCGAATACTTCGACCGTACCGCCCTACCGCCGACCTGGAAACCTTGTGGCCGGCCTGGCGGCAGTAGTCGACGAGGTCCTCGTATTTGGGCTTGCCTTCCTGCTCACCGGAAAAATCAAAGGGATACTCGTTGTCGATGATCATGCGGCGGAGAGTTTCCTGGAGATCCTTCGGCAGGCGGTCTATACTGGAATGTGCGCGGCGTTTGCTCATTATATCTCCAAAGCCGGATCGTCTATAGTGTCCTGGGCGATCTCGAGACCTTCGGCGGTGAGCTTGACAACCTTTTGCTCAATATCGCTCATGCCGCCGATGGCATCGTCGACGAACTGGATATATCGCTTGGCCGCGAGGTAGGCGATGTCTTTTTTAAATAAACTAAAATCGTACATCGCATCGACCGTGTAAACGGTCAGGAAAAGAGACTTCATGCGGAGGCCTGACGGGTAAACGATCTCCAGGCTTCTCATTATTCGCTGCCGGGCCTCTATGATAATTAACGCTTTTGCTGATTTAGCCATTACTCTTGATCTCCTTTTTCATTTCCTTGACGATTTGGCTGGCGATATTGCCGCATATCTGGGGCATCTTATCAAAGACCGCCATCGAGCCTTTGATCTCGCTGAGAGCTTCGAGCATCTTGATCTGCCGCTTTTCGGTAGTCGTGTAACTGCGGATGTAATCGACCTTGTCGACGAAGTCCTGGCGACATCTGTCTTTGCGCTTTGCCGCTTCCTTGAGATCACTTTCGACAGCGGCTATCCTTTTATCCATTGCTCTGAGATTAAAAAGAATCATTCCGCTGATCAGAGTCGCTGCCGCTCCTAATGCAATTGAGAGGATCTGGATCATACTCGCATCTCCTTGAAGGGTACTTTTGGCGCCCTGGGAATGGCGCTTTTGACTTCGGTGACCAGCATTATTGTCGAAGGCGACTGGAGGTCGTCATTTGCATCCTTGAGGGACTGGAGGATCTCGGCTGCCCTGCCGGTGTCGTCGGAGTCGGCTTTGAGCTTAAGCTCGTCGCGGAAATTCTGCTGAGCTTTGACGATCTCGCGGAGGGCCTTTGATTTCTTTTGAGCGACGGCGATGGCTCTTGCGACCTTAAGGCCGCCTGCTCCGCCGAAAACACCGGCGGCGGCGAGGCCGAGACTTAGAGCCAGGTCGAGGGTATTCCAGGGATCCGGGCGCTCGGCTGCATCGACCTGGGCCTGGGGGATCACCCGGGCGGGATCGGCGAGCGGCTGAGTGGGCAGGCCGAAATATGTCTGGGTGGCTTTTGCCGATTCGTGGGCGATGGTTGCGACCGGCGATTGTGGAGTTGTGCCGGTTAGCCAGATATCGGCGGTTGCTTCGATTCCCATCCGGGCGGTTTGCTTCTGGGCCTCGGTGGGCGGTTTGCGGAGCGCTTCGCATCCGTTAAAGGACATGAAAACTACGGTTAATGCTACAATAAACGTCGTGTAAACAAGGGTACTTCGCTTCATTTTTTTGCCTCCATGCAAAAAGGTTAATCCCGATCCATCGGGAAATCGTTTTGACGCAGGCATAAAAAAAGCCCGCCGCTAAATCACTAAACGATTCAGCCTGCGGGCTGTAAAAGCTCACAAGTACACGGAGCTGCAACTCCGTTCGATGACACTGCAATGTCATCTTTTGTTATAAATACTACTTCGGCGATGGGTTGTCAAGAAGTTTAATTTTTTTTTTTTGACAGGATTACAGGATTTTTTAAAGTAATTGTTTTTATCATGTTATCCAGTCGAAGTTTTTTTAACCACGGATTTCACGGATTTTCGCGGATTATTTTTTTTCAGTTGGTAATTGATCTCTTTTAGTTCTTTGCAAATAACACTTAACAGGCAGACGATAAATAGTCCAAACGCTATACAAATTGCTCCTACTACCGTAATCGTCGAGTTAACCGATTCGATTGCGGTTAGTTGTTTTTCGAGCATAGTGTCGAAGTAGATGTGAAAGATTCCAGAGTGATCAGCAAGAAAGATAGCAAAGATCACGGCCAGAATTATACCAACGACTACTGTCGGCCAGGTCACAAAATCGACAGGCTCATCCGTTTTTTTTGAGGGGGCCGGTTCCGGGGGGCGAGGGGCGGGGTGAACGTACACCATCTTTTCAGCCGTAAACGGTTCGTGGCAGGCGGCACATTTGACGACTTTACCGGCGTATTCGTCCGGTACTTTGTGTTCTTTCTGGCAATGCGGGCATTTGATTTTCATTGATCTTCTCCTCGGTTATTTGTTTTTTTAGTCATAAAAAGGATCCTCCGGTTCGGAGTATTGCGGCTTAATGAACGGGATGACCTCGCCAAGAATCCATATTCCGGCGCAGATCATGGCTATGGACAGGGTGACCTTCCAGAATATCACGGCCAGGATCGCCAGCAGCAGCCAGAAAATTCTTAACAGTGTTTTATTGTGTTTTGTTTGCATTGTGGTTATGAGATTGTTTCTTCTGTTTCATCATCCAAGTTATGCGTAGGGCTTTCTTTAAAGGTAACGGAATAGTTAATAAGTTCGATATAATTGATAATTTGCCTTCTAAGCTTTGGCGGTAGTTCTTTGTCTGTATATAGAGTTACTGAACGGTTGTAGCCCGCCACGTCATACCCAGTAATCGATATACCGTTCTTCAGTATCTTTGGTCTGAAATATTCCACTATCTTTTCCAAAATAAAAGCCGCCTCGCGTTCATCAACCTCCTGTGGGCCAAAGATATTGCCCTCCATTATGTCGATGATCCTTCTTCTATTCGGGTTTCCATCCAGTCTGCGAAGGATCGTTAGCATCTCTTCTATCATTTCCCGTTGGTCGCGTACGGGTTTTCTTGGTCCTTTTGCTTTGTCTGCTTTTTTTATTATTTCTTTGACTTTTTTGTCGAACTTTAGCCAGAAGGATTCAAATAGTGTGTTAATCGTTGCTTCTTTGAGGGGGCTGTCTTCGATCTTGTTGTTTATATCAGTAAGAAGTCCTCTCATGTATTTCTGAGTGAATTCGTGTCCCTGGAGCATGCCTAGAGGAAATTCCAGGTCCGTTGGTTTGAGGCCTCCGAAAGTGATCGGGATGACGTTGGACTTGTCGATGCTCTTTGCCAAGGCTCCTGCTTCGTAGTGGATCCAGGTTGATGTGATGTTGTCAGAAGTCATGCAAAGGATGCCGAAATTTGTGTCGTCTAATTTTGAGGTTATTTGTCCCTGCCAGTACTTGCCCTTTTCAATATCGTCACTACTGAAAAAAGGATCCACTGCCTGGATGATGGTTGGCAGCCAGTCTCTTAATGCTGCTGCGATCTGCTTGCTTGTTTCGCCTGACCAGCTTATGAAAATCTTCATTTTTGACTCCTGATAAAGTTATTTGGTTATTTAACCACGGATTTTGCTGATTTCGCGGATTTTTTCTTTTTGATCTCTTTTAATTTTGCCTTTGTCTCATCATCCATTTCAGTAAATTTGCCCATCGGCCCGGTGCTATTGAACAATACGCCAAGGCGAGTTACAAGCAGGCCTAATATTACGTATCCTAAGAGCACCTGAACAGTCAGCATAAAATGACCGGCAATACTACGAAAAGCAGCGTAAGAGCCGTCTGCCCTATTAGATACATTGGCAAACATGTCGCCAAAACCGAGCGTTGTCATCGTTACAATTGAAAAGTAAACCGAACGAGCAGGCAATATAAAACCTTGAACCGCATTCGGCTCACCATCAAGAAAAAAAAGATTTTTAATTATGCCTGGATCCTCCCGGATGTCCAAAGCATACAAATCAAAGGCGCCCCACGCATAATAAATGAAGGCAAATATGAACGCTAAAATCAAGAAAATCTTTATGATCTGCTTAGTCGACGAACCATAATTATTAGCCCACCAGAATCCCTTAACGAGCCATCTTATCCATGGCGGCTGCCTATCAGACCAATCGTTCCAGTTCTTCCGCCTGATGTTATACTCAAGCAGTTGCCTGGTCCCGCTGTCGATCCGCATATCGCCAAGACCAACTATCGAAAAGTTTGTATCCTTATCAATCTCGCACTCAACGAGCAAAGTACTACCATCAACAATTGCCTCTTGGAAATTTGCACCCTGTAGATTTGTATAAGACAAATTTGCTTTTCTAAGATCCACCCCGAAGAGATCCACTCCGCTGAGATTCGCCTTGAAGATATCCGCCCTGCTAAGATCTACCCCGCTGAGACACGCTCCGAGGAGATTCGCGAAGATGAGACTCGCATCTATGAGATCCGCCGTGCTGAGATCCGCCCCGCTGAGATCCGCCCCGCTGAGATTCGCCTTGCCGAAGTTCGCCCCGCTGAGATCCGAATTGCTGAGATTCACCCCGCTGAGATTCACCCCGCTGAGATTCACCTTTCTGAGATCCGCCCCTATGAGCTTCGCCCTGCTGAGATCCGGGGTAATATCCGGGTTTTCCTTTCGCCATTTATTCCAGGCTTTAACGCCCTGCCTTAATTTTTCCACGTGTTTGGGGTTTGCCATGGTTCTGTCCTGCCTCAAAACGCTGTTTTTGGTGTTCCAGTGCCATACGGATGGCATCGGCTGCGGCAATTTACTTGTCGAATTTACACCAAATATTATAATTTTTACAAAATAATAATTTTATTTGTTGCGTAAACTTCAAACACTGCAATAATGTTAAGTAATTGGAAGCCCCGAAACAAACGAATCACCGTAGAGGAAACCGGGGCAATCCAATCCCTCAATTTTTTTTCAAACATAAGCATAATGCCCTAAAGAAGATACGGCAAAAGCCTATTTTCCCTGGGATTTTATGCTTGCTATTTGTCATCCAGCTAGTATAATTAAAAGCGTGGGTGACGGGCATAACCTTATTTTGCATGGAGGCATTCACAATGAAGGTCGAAAAAAAAGGATCGACAACCCAGCCCGCAACCCTCACGGCTCCCGGTCATGAAAATACAAGCAAAAGAGGCGCTATTTTTTCTTGCCAAGAACTTTTTGCTCTGAGCGTTTTGCTTCCTCAAGAAGTCGAGCACGCTGTTCTGGCGTTAGAACCTCAAGTGCCTGACGGTAAATGACGTCCTTAAGAGTCTTCTGGATCAATTCAGCTGCACTTTTGGCCGTCAAACTGGGATCCATTAACGCAAACGCCAAACCTTCGTCAATTTGGTGCAAACCCATCAATGCCATTATACCACCACTACACTTTTCGCCTTTACCGCCAGCGGTTTTCGCATGCCATTTCTCAAATTCTTCTGCAACTTTTTCAAAGATAAGTAGGTTGTAAGTAGTTTTCTGCAAAATTTCCTTCCATTAAATAAGAATTATAAAGCCTTTTCTTACAAATACTTACAACTATGTCAATCTTAAACTCTCTTTTATTTCTAAGAAAAAATAAGAATCCTGCTTGACTACTTTGATTCCTGTGTTAAGATTTACTAAGAATTACTAAGAATAACGAGAAGAGTAAATCATGGAAAAGGCAAACAAAGTTAAATCAATGAACTTCGACGGTAACTCCCTAAAGGATTCCACACTCATTGAACTGATAAACGAATGGGTTAAATTAACTGGTAGTACCATCACCCCAACCGCCCTGATTCGTGACCTTCTCACGAGAACTCTTAAGTCTGAAATACAAGCTCTCCTTAATCTTAATGATGACGAAACGATTCGGCCTGCGATAGCAGGCTGATTTTTCCCCTGGCGGCTGCAACCGCCAGGGCTTGAATATAGCCCGGCAAGTTTTGCCGGATCGAAATAGAATTTTAAAGAACGAAAGTAAGATTATGACAAAGCCCGGAAACGCACAAGATAATTCGAGATCGTTTTTTCTGCGCTCGATTATAAGGGCGTTCAGCAGACAGCGTGAAAAACAGATTTTTTCTTATTTCTCTTAGTGGCAGCCAGGCCTGCGGTGGTTTAGCTTTCCACCGCAGGTAGGCGATTTGGAATGATTATTGTTTTGGCAGCAAGAAGCAAATAGCAAACAGCGGACAGCGAATAGAATATTGACACGGATTTTTTAAAAAAGGACAAAGCTATGATCGAGACGGCAATTGAATATCTTAATGAGTTGCTGAATTTGGATCCAGACGGGATCAATGAATTATTTAGTCCGGTACCAGTCAACGACGCAATCGCCGATCACCCGCACGCTGTAGTAGGTACCGATGGCATGATGACTCCATTGGGGATGCTCAACGGTCTTGCGAGTATGAATGGGCTCGGTCTGATAGAAGCTGTTGTTAACAGCAACGGTGTTATTATGGAATTTAGGAAGCATGTAGTCGGCTGTAGCTCAGTGGCGGAGCCACCTGTGCAGAGCTAGTAAGTCACGGAAGGTCGCCGGTTCGATTCCGGCCAGCCATTTTGATTTATGATTTATTATTTATTATTGAAAGGAGCAATGCATGAGAGGCAAATAAAACTGAATATCAAGAAAAAGCTTTAATCCTTAGCTCTCGGTTCTGCCTTACAGGGCTTTCGGAGGGAGCTAAGGTTTAAAGGTTTTTAAAAAAGCTGATCGCTGGTTGCTGATCGCTTATTGCTGTTTTGCTGCAACGGATTTCGCGGCTTTTAATTTTCAGGGATGATCTTTTATGGATTTTAGTATCGAGGACATAAACGTGAGTGACGATCATATATTGCTCAGCGATATAGTGCTGGAAAACGATATAACGCCCAAACAGCTGGCCGGGGCAACGGGGCTGGCGGTGTCGACCATCTATAAATACCTGGCCGGGGGCTGCACGATCCCTTCTATCGTCTGGCGGGTTGTTTATAAGATGACCGCCGACGCGAGGATCGTCCAGCTTGTTACCGGAGATGTCCCCCAGGTGATCGTGCCGCTGACGAACGGAACCGGAATCAAAGCCAACGGCGATAAACTTGCCGGGCTGATCGCGATGAGACAAGAGCAGATCGAATTTGAAAGCGAGCTGCTGAAAGTGATCGCCTCGGATAACAGTAAGGCCGAAAAACTTCAGGCGATCGAAACACTCAAGCAAAAGTTCCCAAAGCTGGTAACAAGTCAAACGCAGCTGCTGCAGGCGATCACGGGAAAGTATGATTTTGAAAGCGTAGCTAACTAAGAAAGCAAAGGAGTTTTAATATGGTAGCTTTGAATGAGGTAAAAGACACAGACGGGAAAGTTGCCGGAGCGATCTGCCCCGGGTGCGATGAGCATTATATGTACCCGGCGGTAGTGGAAAAAGAGCCGGACAGGTACGGCAGGCAGCTTCGGGAGGTTTACGGCTGGTGCCTTAAATGCAATGTCGGGTATGAAGCGGTGCAGTTTAAGAACGAGGGGAAATGGCTTACCTGCAGATGCCGCAAATACACCTACACCGAAACCGAAACAGAAGGATCAAAGCCGGTACCCGTCGGGGGGTGGGTACAGGGATATTCTTTGCCGGATCCGGCGCCGGTGGTCGTCGGGCCCGGGGGCGACTTTGTAAAGCAGATCGACATCGATGCGGAGGTCGGCAAAACTCTGAGGGCTGCGGTAACTATCCTTAATAAGGCTGTAAAGAACCTTGTTGAGTTAATGAACATCGCAAAAAAAAGGGACGGGGCCAAACATGATTAACGAGAAACGAGCAAAGTGGCATCTTCGGCTGCCGGTGTGCAGGACCAAGCGGGGTTTGAAACTCCACCTGGCCAACGCAATCCTCGACGATATACGGCTGCTTATGATGTACCTCCATTGCTCGCTTGAAGATCTTACAGAAAAGGCCTGGCGTTATATTAAACCCGTAAAGGAAAGTGCATGAGCGAGTATATCGATGCAAACGCTGCTGCCAAATTCAAGGGCGTCTCTGAGCGTCATATACGGCGTCTGTGCCGCGAAGGCAGGCTGGCCGGGGCGGTTAACCGCAACGGCCAGTGGAGCATCCCTGCAGCTGCTGACGCGAAATTTAGCGGCGTTAAGATGCCCGAGGATCTGCTTAGCATAGAAGGCCTGCATGATATCCCGGTTAAAAAACGAGACGAAGCTCTCAAGAGACTTGGGTTTATCCAGGAGTTTGAAAAGTTCAGCGCAAAGTTCGTACGCGCCGACGGCAACAGAACCGACGCATGCAGGATATTCGCAAAACAAAATAACATAGCCTTCAGCTCTTTTAAGAGGTGGCAGCTACGATACAAGTGTCAAGGGCTGTTCGGGCTTGTCGATACCAGGGGCGGGGCCAAGCTGATAAGCGACATGATCAGCCCGGAGGCATTCGAGTATTTTAAATCCATGTTTCTTACAGAGCAGCGGCTTAGCGTAAGACTTTGCCTGGGGAACATCAACTATATCAACAAAACAGAAGATCGCGGCTGGAAGGTGCCGAGTTCTTATGCGATGTACCGTTATGTCAAGGATCATATTCCGCTGGCGGTCCAGGTACTCCACCGCGAGGGGCAAGCCGCTTATGAAGCCAAGTGCGCCCCTTATGTCCAGCGGGATCCTGAAAGCGTACGGCCCGGCCAGGTGTGGGTGGGCGATCACCACCAGTGCAACTGCTGGATCCGGCATCGCAACAAATGGGTACGGCCCTGGATCACCGCCTGGAACGATATGGCCAGCCGGGCAGTCGTAGGGGTTGACGTAAACGCGGCACCGAACCAGACGACGATCATGCTGGCGATGAAGAGAGGCATCGAGGCGTACGGCCCGCCGGATATGGTCAAGATCGATAACGGCAAGGACTACGACAGCGAGATGTTTACCGGAACGACGAAGGTCAAACGCAGGGAATATAGAAAAGCTTTGAAAACCGGCTACATCGATGAGCCGACGGTGGCGGGTATATACGCGATGATGGATGTCGGCGTATCTTTTTCGATACCGTATCATCCGCAAAGCAAACCGATCGAGCGATGGTTCGACACTCTCGATCGACAACTCTGCAAGACGATGGATACCTACTGCGGAAAAGACTCAAAACGGAAACCGGAAAAGCTCAACGATCTTCTTGCCAGGCAGTCGACGATCGACAATGCGATGAATCTGGATGATTTTACCGAGCTTGTAAAAGAGTACATTACCAAGGTATATAACCACACCGCCCACAGAGGCGCCGGGATGGACGGCAGGTCGCCCGCCGAGGTCATGGCGGCAAGGCCGTCAAAGCGTGTACTGGCCGCCGGCGTGATCGATATGCTCATGCGGGTATGGAGCGGCGAGCTGAAGGTCGGCAAGAACGGGGTGAATTTCAAGAAGCTTTATTACGGCCAGTTCAATATGGACCTTATGAACTACCAGGGCAAGAAGGTCCGGGTCGCTTACGATCCCGACGACCTGCGTATGATCTATGTCTACGAGGCAAATACGCTTAAGCTGATAACGATGGCAGATCAAAACGAGCTTATGTATTACGCCGATCCTGTCAGCGAGGAGGCGCTTAGAGAAGCAATGAAACAAAAGGGAAGTATCGCCAAACAGCTTAAGGCACACCGCAATATCCAGCTTACCGCTAATATGGATCTGCCGAGCTTGACCATCAAGGCGATGGCGGCGGCGACAAGACCGGCGCCCGATACATCGAAAGTTCGGCAGGCGCTAAGGCCGGTATCGACAGCGTTTGATAACCAGGTCGCAGAGCATAATCGCCGGCTTCGACAGAAGATAATCAAAAAGGCCGTCGGCGCCGAAAACGACAATATTATCGATATCGACCTGTCGATACTGTCAGGTCAGGACAAGAAACCAAATATAAGTTTATTTGATAAATAATGAACGAAAATAACATCCAAACCGGTCTTGAGCAGGAAGCTCGGGTGGTTACGGAAAGGATTCCGATGAAGGTCACAAAAGCAAAGCAGGTGACGGTAGCAAACTCTCTGAAGGAATTTATGAAAGACCATAAATTCAGCCAGAGACTGATCGCCGACAAGATCGGGGTAAGTCCTGCGCAGATCAGCCAGTTTTTGAGCGGCAAATACAAGGGTGATATCGAGACGCTTGTCAATAAAATAGTTCAGCTGATCAACACTATAACCCGCAAAGACAAACGCATCCGCAATATTCCGTACATCGAGACGATGGTGGCCAGGCGGATAGCGACTCTTATCACGAACACTGAATCATTCACCGACGACGAGGGCAAGATCGGCGTGATCATCGGTGACGGCGGACACGGCAAGAGTCACTGCATGAGATATTATAACGAGGCTAACAAAAATACCGCCCTGGTCGAACTGGACTCGGCGATGACGTCGACACTTATGTTTGCCGAGATCGCAAAAGCTATAAAAATAGACTCGTCCGGACTCATGGCAGCGGTTACCAGGCGGATCATCGATGGACTGAGAGAACGCAATATGATCATAATGCTCGACGAGGCTTCTTCGCTTAGAGTAAAGCAGCTTGACCAGCTAAGGCAGATCATCGCCGTCAAGAGCAGGTGTCCGCTAATCCTTGCCGGCAACAACGATCTGCTTAGAACGATAATGCAGCCGACCAACAGGATGGGGTATCAGTCGCTGGATCAGTTCAAGTCACGACTTATGGGAATTGTCAACCTCGATGAACTGGCGGCAACCAAGGGCAAAGACGGCGGACTTTACTGCGCAGATGAAATTCGCAAGCTATATCAGTACGGCGGCATCAAGCTGACGGTCGACGGTGTCGATATGCTTAAGCGGATATGTAAAACCGCCCAGAGCGGCAGGCTCAGGACCTGCAGCCATATAATAACGGCCCTGCATACTTCAAGCGATATCGAAAAGGCAGGTGTAATCAACTCTAAAAGCATCCAGGCTGCTATAGATATTCTCAGGCTGCCGGTTCAACTGCCGGTTTATTCTCCCGGTGAAATGGAAGATGATCAGGAACAGATAGCAGCAGCTGCAGGGTAAGGATTGTTATGAGTAATTTTAAAACAAAATTTGTTACTGAAGAACGCACCGCCAAGGCGCGAAAGATGATCGATGAGCTTAACGGCGTCGAGGTGACCCTGAGCGTGTCACAGATCAACTTTATAGATTCAGTCTATTACTGGAGGGGTAACTTTACCGAACGCCAGGCAGAGGGGATCGAGGGCATATACGAGAAGGTTGCGTCCATAAGCGGAATATCCGTAAAGCAGCCCCGCAGCGTGTTTGAGAAAGCCCATCGTCTTTACGACAGTCAGGTTGATCGCGCGGGCGGGACATCCGTAATGGAAGTTAAGAGTTGCAATGAACTGCTGGAGATGGCTAAGGATCTTCACGACCGCCAGGTTGAGTGCATATTTACAGGCGCACCGAATATACTTTCAGATGATCAGTGGGATTTTATCAGTGATCTGATCCTGGACGGGGACCAGGCCTGCTGCACCCCGTATGAGGAAAGAAAAATCAGAGGCCTCTGTGAGCAGGTCGACGAAGATGCTGAATATATGGAGATCTATCAGAATGTATAAGGCTATTTTAAATGCTTAATAATCGGCAAATAATGATGCTTCAAACGGCTCTCAGAAAGGCCGGGCTTCGCGGCAAAGGCGGCGACGGCAGGTACCGCATGCTGCTTGGTCAGTATAAGCAATCAAACGGCCAGCCGGTTACAAGCTGCAAGCAGCTTAACCACTATCAGTTTGAAGATATCCTGGCGATCTGCGAATCGTACGGCTGGCAGTGCCCTGGAAAAGAAGCGGATCACTTTCGCAAGCTCGCAGCGGCCAGGGGAAATGTCGCCAGCTTCGGCCAGCAAAAAGCGATCGAACACCTGGCAGGTGATCTGGGCTGGGAAGAATTTCAGCTTGCCGGCATGATCAAACGCATGACCAATGGCAAAGCGACATCGGTCGCAGTGCTTACGCCCCGGCAGGCGTACCATACGATCGAGGCTTTAAAGAATATGGTCTCGACAAAGACGGGCAATAAATATAACAGTTTAAATGAGATCAGGGATGATTTCGGGAAGGAGGCCACGGATGGCCAAGTCAAACAAACGAGTTAAGTCAAAAAAACCAGCAATCATACCAATCGCCGACTGGTCGGAGGCAGATAAGCTGCTGCGTGCGATGGGTGAGTTTCATATCTCAAACGGCAAAGACGAGGATTCGGCAAAGCTGAGGATCGACAAGATCAAGGCATCGCTGGCCCAAACCGTCAACTCCCGCAAAGTCGAGATCGATCAGATCCAGCGGTCACTGGAGGCTTTCGCCGCTAATCACCAGGCCGAGTTCAAGGGCCAGCGGTCCCGCAAACTGGCTTTCGGTCTGATCGGCTGGAGGAAGAGCTCTTCTGTAACGATCACCAAAGATACTCTTGACCTGATCAAGCAGATATTCTCGAAGGTAAAGGCCAAAACCTTGATCAATATCAAAGAAACGGTCAGCAAAGATGCCCTGGCAAAGCTCACGGATGAGCAGCTTGCCAGTGTTGGGGCCCGGCGAAAAAACAAGGATGCCTTTTTCGCCGAGCCGTCTAATGAGCAGGCAGCCGATTATCAGTAGGACCTGGTATGTACGAAACTTTAACAACTCAAGAGGCCGCCTGCTGCCTGAGGATCCTCCAGGAACAAAGCGAGCCGATCGTCGCTGTCAAGCTGGCCGAAAGGCTTGGCCTGGCCGGCAGCCATGAAACAAAGCGGCGCCGGATCCGGGCGATCATAAAACTGCTCCGGGATAAGGGCTCTATGATCGTGGCGGTCGGGATGAGCGGATACTTCCTGACCGAGGACACCGGCGTCTGGAAGGATTACCAGGAGCAAAGGCAGATCACGGCTAAGCGGATCCTCGGCGAAACACACAGACGCAAAAAGATGATCGCTGACAGCAAAGGCCAGGGAATGCTGTTTAAGGCACCAAGAGTTAGCTACGGGGATCGGTTAAGATGAGTGTATATGTTGACAGTATGAAACCCTGCGTGCCTACTAATTATTGGCGTTACAACAAGTCTTGTCACCTGGTTGCCGATTCTGTTCCAGAACTGCATCGATTTGCCGATCAGCTGGGATTGAAAAAAAGCTGGTTCCAGGAAAAGTCGTCGCCGCATTATGACCTGACAGAAGGTATGCGGGCAAAGGCAGTAGAGCTTGGAGCGATCGAGCTTAGTATTATTGAGTTTGTTAAAGTAATTCAACGAAACAGATCAAGGGGATAATTATGAATAAAGGTATTAAAATTGTAAAGATCGAGCTTGAGCGATATGTAAAGCTTCAGCTAAAAAGTGATATCGATCAGCGAATGGAAGAGTGTGGAGTCTCCGCAGACAATTTTGCTGCCTTAGATCTAGGCATTGATTTCCCCGAAGGATGGCCAGCCGATAAAGACTGCGAGCCTACAATGGCTGAGCTTGTTGTCCTGGCTGGAAAGCTGGGAATGCAAGTTATTGTCCCAATCGTAAAAATGCGGCCCTACCGAGACGCTGTGTGCATCCCATTCGCTAAAATGGCGAAAGATGTAATCGACCAGAAACCTGTATATTGTTTAGATTGCACATTCATGCAAAAGGCATCCGGGCCGTTTGGTGTTGCCGGCGACCCGATCAGATCAGAGTGTCACGCTACAAGTTTGGATGGTTCTTCGAAGTGTTATATCATCAATGCGAAAAGTAATTGTAAATTCTTTGAGCCGACTTTATGGAAGCGTTTAAGAGATTTTATTTCGACAAAATTTAAAAGGAAGGTTTAATCATGGATGGCGGATATCCTGCTGAAGCTGATATTTTAACATTTTTAAGCGGTCTTGGTATCGAAGAGATCACCGAGAATAACCCGAATTTTATCCTGGAGTCCAGGCAGCAGATATGGGCGATGCTTAATGCCGCCAGGTGGGCGATGGCCCTGGGCGTTTATTGTCCGTCGACGACGACGTTCAATGTTCGCAGCGGCGATTACAGATTCAACGGCCAGCTTAAGTCGTTTGCGGCGGGCTCGGCGATCGATCCGACCGACAACGATACTACTTATATATGGATGGACAGCGACAATACGATCGACTCTGCCATCGATGGAACCGGCTGGCCGGCTACCGATCATATCAAGCTTGCCGAGATCGATGTCGCTTCGGACGGAGTGATCACGGACGTGAGGGATCTGCGAGGCCAGGGATTTATGCAGCACATGGCAGGCAGCTATAACCTGGCCGCCTTCAGCGCTGCAGGCGGCGCGGTGCCGTTTATCCTGAAGGCTTCGATAGCAGACGGGGCGACGGTGGCGATCCATAACGCCGATGCCCCTTTTAAATACCAGGTCATCGATGCCTGGTCGATCGCGACATCGGCTGACGGCGGGACCTGGAAAATAACCGACGGAACCAACGATATCACAGACACGGTAACGGTGGCAGCCAGCGACAACGATATTGATCGCGCAAGCCAGATCGATAACGCATACCACGAGATAGCAGCTTCCGGATCGCTGTCGGTCGTAGGCGACGGATCTACGCTCGACGGTGAAGTTTATATTAAATGTATCAGGGTTTGATTATGACTAAACAAGAAGCTCTACAATTATTTGTCAGTCATGTTGATATACCTGCGCTAAAGGCTGATTTCCCTGACATCGAATATGTTGCTACGGAACTTGATGACGGTCAGCAGGAAATTATCATTCGCCTGCAGGGTGAAGATGCTGATTTTAGACCTGCCGCTGATTTGGCTGTAATTGATGCTATGACAAGGGGAGATTTGCCCGATGGTCTGGTTAAGAATAATATTGTTTTGCGAAGGCATAAACGCAAATTAAGTGACGCCCGGAACCAGCTTAGAGATTTAGCATTGCTCAAACGCATTAAAACTTTGATTGAGCCAGCGGGTGTTTCGCTTAGAAAAATAGCTGATGTTATAAAAGAAAATATTCCTGTTACTCAGGAGGAAAGCCCATGAGTTTAGCAACTGATACGGATAAGTGTATGTTTTTTGTAGGCGGTAATAAAGCCAAGAGTGGAGCCCCGACTGGGCAGAATTTGTCAGGCGGTTGTACTAAAGCGTGGTGGGATGCCGCTGTTGCTGCCGATGATGCTGAAACGGCAATGGGCAAACTTATGGGAGAGAATGGTGAACATATCGCCTCAGCAGCAGTGACTCATACTGAAGTAACTTCTGGGGAGTTTTCCGGTAAAACTCAGTTAAATGCGATTGGTTACTTTAACGGCTCCGAGGCAGGGATGTTGCTTTACCATCCAAATACGCAGTATCCCTTTTCGGATGGTGAAGGTATATATAAAATTCTCTTTGCAGATGATGACTATGTCATAATCGATTTAAATTGGCAAGGGGCGTATACATCCAATGACGGTGATGCTGTTGTAGTGGGCGGTGCGTGGAATGATATTGAGACATTGCTGCAATCTTATATCGATGCTGATGCGTATACTCAAGAAGTATGGGTTAATAGGGATTTCACAAAAACCTCTGCTGTGAGTACGGTAAGTTGGGGCAATGGCGATAAATTAAAAAATACGTGGATGAAGATTCGAGGTTTCGAGCGAACGCCGTGGGACATGCACCCCGGCGGTGCGTATTATCAATCGGGGTTTGGAAAACTTGTTTCTGGCTTAAATTCAACTGCCGCTGTTGACTTTGATTTTCAGCAAAATGATTGTCACGGTCTTGTTATCGATGGCAGTTATAATCTACTGTTTGAGTGCTTCAACTGGGGAAATGTTTGGTATGATAATGTTGCCGACAAAGCAGGGGTTTACCGGCAGAACAATCCAGAGAATATTATTTTCAATCATTGCTCTGCTACTGGCGGCAGGAACGGTTTTTATGGTAATGGCAAAGGTGTTTTCTTTACGGATTGTTATGCTGATCTAACCGGATACACTCCAACAACGACGGCTTATGGTTTTAAAACACTCAGTGGAACGGATGTGTTTACGGTTTATGATACGTGCATCGCGAAGTTAGATCAAGATGAGGGTTTCTATTGCAATACAACTAATGACGTTCTGATAAACTGCCTAACAGTAAACGGCAATCGCGGCATGTCCGCTCCCTGGGGCGGTAAACAATATGTAAAAAATTGCACGTTTTATAATCAGTCAATTTGTGCTATCCGTGGTGGTTCAATAACTACAAATGGATTAGTCGTAGTCCGGGATAGTATTAACCTGCTCGCCGAGCAGAGTGACTGGGCTTACGAATTACATTCAAGTGGCGGCTCGATTCGAGAAGACTACAATGACAACTATTCTCTGTTGGGTGCCTTAACGGCACTTGGCAACAATCCATACTCCGGCGGACAGATTACAGAGGAAGGGCAAAACAGCTTGCAAGTCGATCCTTTGCTGGACAGCGGGTATCGATCCCGAAATAAAAATGTTCTGCTTGGCGGTACTGAAGTTGGCGGACAAAAGACGACTATGGGTGCGATATCACAGGAGCATCAATTTGTCGGTCGCAGCGGAAATTCAAATCCAGGCAGACTTGGAATAATCAGATAGGAGATAAGAGATGGCAAACAGTAATATTGAGATCCCGATATATGTGGCAAGCGGCGGGGCCGGCCTGGCGGGAGCTGCGGCAGAGATGAACTTTGAGTTTTTGAAAACGCTGGGCGGGACCGACAAGTCAGCATCGGCTCCATCGATCAGCGAGATCGGCGGCGGGTGGTATAAATTCCCGGTAGCCTACGGAACCGCCCCGTTCGACGCCGGTGACCTGGTCGGGGTGATCGATGCCGACAAGGACGGGACAAACGGCCTGAGCGATGCTGAGCGTTATATACCCGTTGAGATTCGGCTTGACTTCTATGCTTTAAGCCGCCTGGTTAACGAAATGAGCCAGGTCAAGAGCAGCGGTAACATGCTGATCAAAGACGGATCCGGTAATACGATCATAACGCTGGGCATCACAGACGGCGAGCAAACACTTGACAGGGATCCTGCGTAATGGAAAGCAAGTTCTTTAGCGGTATATTCGAAGGCGACAGCCCTGCAGGCGTAATGCTTGGAATGGGACTTACCGGAGGTGAGTTCTGGCCCAGGCCTTCAGGCTGCATGACGGTCTATCGCGGCCAGGACGGCGATGTCGACTTCGATTCGATCCAGGCGGTAATGGAGATCGACGACGATCAGGTCGCCATAGGCAATCAGCTGCTGCCTGCCAATTCTATATGGCACTACGTTCGCTGCCAGGTTGGCGGCTGCGGCCTGGAAAGCGAAGCGTCGCCGGCGTGCATTGTAAGGATCGATGAAAACGGTGACATGTTCGGCAACATGCCGAATATACCGATCCCGCTGGAGGCGCAACAGGTTGCCGGCGGCAAGATACGGCTGCGATGGCGCTACTCGCCTATCGATCAGGAGATCGCTCCGACAAGCTTCAATATCTATATGGATTCGGGAAGCGGGTTTGATTATGACAATCCCATCGACAATGTAGATTACGACCTGGGCAAAGCCGGTGAGTTTATCTGGCTGTCAGGAGCACTGACACACGGCCAGCTCTATCGCTTTATCGTTCGAAGTGATCACGCCACCGAAGCCGAGACCAGGAACACAACCTTTGTGGCGGCAGTAGCGGACTCGTCAGGCCCGCCGGCGATCACGTCGATCACGGCGTCCTGGCAGGAGGATGTATAATGGGAAGAGATGTAAATCAGGCAGTGGCCAGGGCAGATGCAGCAGCAACAAATGAAAAGTTGAAGTCACCGGCGGCTATTCAAAAAACCAAGGCTGTGAGACACGCATCTCAACTGGGCCAGGCAAGAAGAGCCAAAGTCACCGAGGATGCCGGAATCGGATCGACAATAACAGCGAATCTATACCACGCTACCACGGGCGTTGAACAAACAACAGGTGACGAAGCGGGGATTACCGTTTATTGTAATATATCCGGAGGGACGGCACTTAATGAAGCAAGTCGACTTCTTGGAAATGGTGACGGGATCGAAGTTAAGCTATTTCCGTACGACAACGCAGGCACAGTCGAATATAGATGGTATTGCCCTGAAGGCTTCGACGTAGTAACCGAAGAATGCGAGTGTGTACCGATATGACCAGAAAACTCCGTAGAGACCCAGATACAGGCAAACTAATGAGAGACCCAGTGACAGGTAAGTTGCAGATCCGGACAGGTCATTGTGAGGCTTATTGTGGTGATCCGTCAAGCATACAATTAACCGTTTCTAATCTGAGTCTTTGTTGCGTTTTAGATACCGGACTTTATTGGCGAGTTGATACCATAGATGATGATTTATTAGACACTTTAAATGGCACATTTATACTGGTACCGACTGCGGTAAATTGCGAGTATTATAAAGGATTCAATGCGCCAAAGCAGGTTCAACTAGAAGGACATAGCGCTAGCGATTGTACCGGTTCTTTCACGACAGGTTATGTAGTATACGGATTTACATGGACGGTAAAATTTGCGTCTTCGGGCGTTTCCATTGTCCTTCGCTTACGTTATTATAAACCCTTTGTCGGTTTTTTGACTATTATAATTGGTTCGTGGATAGGAGATGTGCCAACCGCTACAACATGCGGTGATAATTTTATTGCAAATTATTCATGCGGATCGAAAGGCAGTAGTCGCTGGATACTTGTTGAAGATGGAACTTTTGGAGTCGCTGAATAATCATGACCTGCTGCGGAAAAGCAAACAAAATAGCCGGTAAAGCCGTTGT
Source organism: Planctomycetota bacterium (assembly GCA_019456225.1). Lineage (GTDB taxonomy): Bacteria > Planctomycetota > Phycisphaerae > Sedimentisphaerales > Anaerohalosphaeraceae > VRUI01. The sequence continues at coordinate 25,254 of VRUI01000046.1, forward strand.
GATAGTAAAAGGGCGTATAGCAATGGCTATGGGCAAAAAATATGAGTTTGCCGAAGGACGACGACGCATCTGCCGCAAGTGCGAGCATAATACCTGGTTGACTAAATTTGAGTACGGCGGCTGGTTGTTTAAGCACGGCATAGAGGTTTTAACAAATCTTGACGATCTAACGAAGTTGCCGATGCTGCCGAAGAAAACAGAGGGCAACAAAATATACTGCCGGCTCTGCAAATGTCCCATCGTCGAAAAAACCAATGATGCTGACGAGAGATGTCCCCTGGACAAATGGGAGCGATGATCAGATGTTTAACGAGTGTTTAAACATTCATAAAATGGTTAGTAATATGAGTGAAATCGAGAAGATTCGCTCTTATGTATAAAATGAGATTTTTCAAGAAAATCTGAAAATTCTTAAATAATTTTGCATTTGAAACCGCAAACGAGGATTTAGGCCTCGTGCGGTATTTGTACGCGCAGACACTTAGGCTCATATTTGCAAACAAAAGCTCATTTTGCGCGCGAAACTACAACATTTGCATTTCTTAAGCTTAGTTGCACCCAGACACCACCGAGACTGCCAAGTGTTTCAAAAAAACAACGTAAGACGCAACTCAATACAAATATTAGAGTTAAAACAGATTTCAGACTGACATATTGAACTAGATGTTCACAAAAAACAACGCGACCGCACAGCCTGCATGGCACTTATAACCCGATAATAACAGCAATAATCCGCTTTACAGTCCAAAATCCTTGGCCAAAAGCCAAAAATCACACCTGAAAACATGATTTTCAACACTGGTACGGCGTTTGCATTTAATGTGTCTACAAACTCTCTGATTTTTTGTTGAAGAAAGGAAATGTAACAATGGACGATGCTATCTTTGAAAGCAAACTTAACGAACTGGTAAAGGAAATAGGCTCTATCCCGGCGCAAGAGCAGAAAAAACTGATTATGCTCGCCAGGAAAACCCATGATTCGCATAAAAAACTCAAAAAAAGTGTCTCCAATCTCCAGGAATCACTCGATTATCTCAGAGTAAGCATCAAATATCTTCTTTTTGACCTTGAAGCCACTCGCCGCGAAAACACGTACCTCAAGAAGTTGCTCGACGACAAAAAGAAATAGCAATCACAATAAGCAAATTTAGCACCCCTAAGCAGGTGGTGAAACCATCAACTGCTGTTAATAGAATGGCGTCTACAAATATAGTAGACGCTTTTTTATACGCAAACCAGTAATTCCATATCGCTAATCCCCCCCTTATGGGTCTTAATCCCCTCCGCCGGAACTGCTGTTTGCCGTCCATCTGCCTGAAAATAAAGATTTTACTTAAAGCACACGTTTTTTGCCTTCTAAATCAAAAGTGAAGGGCACTTTTAGACGATAGAATAGCTATGCAATTATTCTCAGTTGTATCTTGTTATTATATCAGCATCAGCGAACAAAAGTCGATTTAAAGCTTATTATAATTTGTCGGCAGTATCTATAAAGCCGGTTTTGCACATAAAAGACACTAATAGTTTGTCGTTGACATGCTAGCAATACATCGATAGACTTGAATTTTTAACCTGAAATGAGGTAACAATGTTTGAACGTTTCACAGACCGTGCAAGAAAAGTCATGGCCCTTGCCAACCAGGAAGCACAGCGGTTTAACCATGAGTACATCGGAACCGAGCACATCCTTCTTGGCCTTGTAAAAGAAGGCAGCGGTGTCGGGGCAAATGTACTTAAAAATCTTGACGTTGATATAAAGAAGCTGCGCCTTGAGATCGAAAAGCTCGTAAAGAGCGGACCGGACATGGTAACAATGGGCAAGCTCCCACAGACACCCAGGGCCAAGAAGGTCATAGAGTTCGCCATCGAAGAAGCGCGGGCACTAAACCATAACTATGTCGGTACCGAGCACATTCTGCTTGGCCTGCTCCGCGAGACCGAAGGTATCGCCGCACAGGTCCTGCTCAATCTCGGCCTGAAACTCGAAAACGTTCGCCAGGAAGTCCTCAATCTTCTAGGTGCAGGCGTAGATACGACCTACCAGAGCATGGGAATGAAAATGCCCCAGGGCTCACAAGCCGCCCAAAAGCAAAAAAGCAAAACCCCAGCTCTCGACAGCTTCGGAAGGGACCTTACCGAGTATGCCACCAAAGGTGAGCTTGACCCGGTTATCGGAAGACAGCGTGAGATCGAGCGACTCGTTCAGATCCTTTGCAGACGAACCAAGAACAACCCGGTTCTGCTCGGCGAAGCAGGCGTCGGAAAAACCGCCATCGTCGAAGGAATGGCCCAGATGATCGTGGCCAATGAAGTGCCCGAGATACTAAAGGATAGACGCCTCGTCGTACTTGACCTTGCTATGATGGTCGCTGGAACAAAATATCGCGGCCAGTTCGAGGAACGCATCAAAGCAGTCATCAACGAGGTTAAACGAGCCGGCAATGTCATACTATTTATTGACGAGCTTCACACTCTCGTCGGCGCAGGCGGTGCAGAAGGCGCCATCGACGCATCCAACGTCCTTAAACCCGCCCTTTCAAGAGGCGAGGTTCAGTGCATCGGAGCAACCACATTCGACGAGTACAGAAAATACATCGAAAAGGACGCCGCACTTGAAAGACGCTTCCAGACAATTATGGTCGAGCCCCCTTCACGCGAAGAAACATTCGATATCCTCAAGGGTCTTCGCGACCGTTACGAAGAACATCACAAGGTCAAATTCACCGACGAGGCACTTCGCCAGTCAGTCGATCTTGCCATCAGGTATATCACCGGAAGGTGCCTGCCCGATAAGGCTATCGACGTCATCGACGAAGCCGGTGCCAGGGTAAGACTGAAAAATATGACCCCGCCGCCGGACATGGCCGAGATCGACAAAAAGATCGAAGAGCTCCAGACTAAAAAAGACGATGCCGTCCGCGGTGCCGATTACGAGCAAGCTGCCTCACTTCGTGACGAGGTACAAAAGGCTCTGGAAGAGAAAACAGAGATTCAAAAGAAGTGGGACGAAGCGAACATGGAAACTTCCGGCCAGGTCGACGAAGAAGTCATCGCCGAAGTCGTAAGCTCAATGACCGGAATTCCACTTACACGTCTGGAAAAGAAAGAAGCCCAGAGACTGCTCGAACTTGAAGACGAACTGCATAAGACAGTTGTCTCACAGGATGACGCCATCACAGCGATCGCCAAGGCCGTTCGCCGCGCAAGAAGCGGCCTGAAAGACCCCAACCGTCCGATGGGAAGCTTCCTGTTCATCGGACCAAGCGGTGTTGGTAAAACGCTTCTTGCCAGGGCACTCGCTGAGTTCATGTTCGGCGACGCTGACGCTCTCATCCAGATGGACATGAGTGAGTACATGGAAAAGCACAACGTCTCAAGGCTTGTCGGGGCACCTCCCGGATACGTCGGTTACGAAGAAGGCGGCCAGCTCACAGAGCGTATCAGAAGACGTCCATACTCAGTACTGCTCCTCGACGAGATAGAAAAGGCTCATGGCGATGTTTCAAACATTCTCCTGCAGATCATGGAAGAAGGACGGCTAACCGACAGTTACGGCAGAAAGGTCGACTTTAGGAACGTCATCGTAATCATGACAAGTAATATCGGTGCCGACCTCATCAAAAATCAGTCGGGATTCGGGTTCGGAAAACGTACCGAAGAGTCAAGCTACGAAAAAATGAAAGAGATGCTCTCAAAGGAAGTCGAAAGACACTTCCGACCAGAGTTCCTAAACCGTCTCGATTCGCAGATAGTGTTCCGTTCGCTTACACGTGATGATCTTACGATTATCGTAGAGTACGAACTAAACAAGGTATTCAAACGCCTCGTCGAGCACGGACTCCACCTCGAGCTTACAGACGCATCCAAAGAGTTCCTCATCGACAAGGGTTACAACCCGGAATACGGTGCAAGACCTCTACGCAGAGCGATCGAACACCACCTCGAGGACCCGCTGTCAGAAAGCCTCCTGAGAGGCGACTTCAAGGGCAAAGACGTCATCAAGATCGACGTACTCGACGAAGACAACCTCAAGTTCGAAGGTGTCAGCGACCCCGAAAAAGCAAAAACAAACCAGGTAGTGGTACATTCAGATTAGTAACGACCATATCTGACCATAAAATCAAAAGCAGCGTTCTAAAAAGGACGCTGCTTTGACGAGTACGAATATTCCAATTCAGTAAACAAGAATTTCTACGAAAGATACATGAAAGGCGAAAACATAAAGGCAAGATGGGTAGAAAAACAGACTTTGAAATAATTCGGTAGGATGGGCTATGCCCATGCTGTACTCATCTGCGGACATGCTGCTTTGCTTATCAAAGCGGCTTAACCTTAACGATCCCGCCCACCACTTCCAGCCTGCCTTCGCTGAATAAACGAATCGCATCAGGATACGCCTTGCATTCCTGCTTGAAAACCTTCGCCGCCACCGCGTCAGCATCGTCGCTATCGTTTATCGAGCAGCCCTTCTGCACGATAATCGGCCCAAGGTCATACTCATTCGTGCAAAAATGAACCGTACACCCGCTAACCTTACACCCCTTCTTAACGACAGCTTCGTGAACATGATGCCCCCACATGCCCTGCCCCCCAAAGCTCGGCAATAGTGCCGGGTGAATATTCATCACGCGGTTCTCGTATTTATCCGGAATCTTCCATAGGCACAGGAATCCGGCCTGAACGACGAGTTCGACATTTGTTTCGGTTAGTACTTCCTCAATGCGCCCGCTGAAACTATCGACATCGGCAAAATCCTTCTTACGAACAAGCTCAAGTTTAAAGCCCATCTTTTTAGCAAGCTCAACACCCCGAACCGTCGACAGCGAACTAATGACAACAACGATCTCAGCATTAAGCCTGCCCGCCTCGATCTCCTTCTGAATATTAACCATTGTAGTCCCACCGCCGCTAAGCAAAATGCCAAGCCGCAAAGGTTTTTTACCGCCCCTGCCCGCCACTGCCCCGCCGCCGGTCTTTAGAACCACATCACGTTTTTTATCCATAGCATCATTCGCCAATTTATCGGCATCCTTATTATTTTCCCGGTAAACATGTGTGATCTGCCACTTATCAAAACCGCAAAGCAGTTCCATGATCTTTGCGTGCAGCGTCTTGAGGTTGTTACTTTTAACGCGGTACTGCCCGGTGATCTGCTTAACCATCAGCTCGCTGTCGCTAAACAGTTTCACCTCTTTACACCCAATCGTCCTTGCCGCCTCTATCCCCTCCAGCATACCCGTATATTCGGCAACATTATTTGTGGTCTTACCGAGAAAAACACCCTTACCGGCAACTGTTTTCCCATCACCGTCAACCAGAACATAAGCCCCGGCCGCAGGACCGGGATTTCCCCGGCTGCCCCCATCAGTAAATATCGTAATCGTATCAAGCAAAGAATTGACCCCTACCCGGATTGGCGATGTCCTGGAACTTATCAGCTATAAACTATAAAATCTCATCGTTTTGAGCAAGCACAAGAATTCGCGAACAGTTCGAACACCGAATGATATCGTCATGCGTCATCAACTGGTTTACAACCTCATCCGGGGTACGCATAAAACATCCGCCGCAACTATAAACGCCGGTCCGCTCGTCCTGCTGCTCGGCATGAGCAAGGGCCTCGCCGTCGTATGTTTCGGCAACACGCTTAAAAACTTCAAGCACATCGGGGCTAAGCCCATCTGCCGCCGCATTCCATTCCAGCTGAACCCGCGTAACATCCTGCTCGAGTTCGATTGCCTGAGCTTCGGCGTTCTTTCGTATATCGTCGAGCTTTTCCAATTGAGCATTGATCTGACCCTGAAGTTCTGCACATTCGGCACTATCAGCCTCGGTGGTCTTCATAAGTTCAAGGATCTCGGCCTCAAGTTTGGAATTGTCTGCTTTGTTGGTGTTAAGGTCGGTAAGGATCGCCGAGTACTCTTTATTGGTCTTAGCCAGATTCAAAGCCGCCCGGTACTTTGCGATATGGTCGTCGCGGCTCTTAAGTTCCACTTCCAGCCGATCCGACTGAACCCGCGTCAGCTTAATTTCCTCTTTCTTCGCCTCCAACGTACTTTGGAGAGTACGAAGCTGGTTTTCCTGGAAAATCACACTCCGCCTGCAACGCGTAAGCTTAGCGGTTGCGACTCTAAGACGATTTTCAACACTTTGAAGCTTGATCAAACCTTTAAGTAATGGCCCCATTGACTTTCCCTTTTAACTTGTAAAATCCGAAAAAACAAACCTGATTTCCCGGAAACCTTAATTATATAATTATGCAAAACTCCATTATTCCTTTAATAACAATATTTCGCAATAAAAAACTTTATTTTTTTTCACTATTACCATTCCAAACCACCAAAACACCGCTATAATCAAATTTTTAAACTAAATCGCTAATCGCTTATTGCTAATCGCTAATTGCTGAAATTATGATAAATCTACTAAAAAATCTCGTCAAAGCCCGCTCGACTGCCGATGTCGGCGAACTTCAAGCGGCAAAGGTACTGGCTGATTACTTTGAAAATCTCCCGGTTGATGTTAATGTTGACAACTTCGATGGAAACAGGGCAAACTGCAATGTCCGCGTAAAATCGACCGGCGAAAAACCGGCCCTGCTTTTTGTTGCCCATATCGATGTCGTACCGCCAGGTGACCAGCAGTGGGATTTCGAGCCGTTTGCCGGCATCGAACAGGATGGAAAGGTACTCGGTCGCGGATCGGCAGACATGAAAGCCGGAGTCGCCGCAACAGCCGCCGCCATATCAGAGATTCTCGCAGAAGGTACAGAGCTAAAAGGCGACATAATCTTCACCGCCGCGGCAGGCGAAGAAACCGATAGTTGCGGTATACTTCGCTTTGTAAATAACGACTTTGACACCCTTCCGCCGCTAGCCGGGATAATAATCCCCGAACCGACAGGCTTCGACATAGTAACCGCCCACCGGGGGATACTCTGGCTCAAGATCACTACAAAAGGCAAAACCGCCCACGGTTCAATGCCGCATGAGGGGATTAACGCCGTTGTCCACATGGCAACGCTGATCAATGCTCTTAAGGACTTCAAGATAGATTATCCTGCCCACCCGCAGATGGGCGACTGCACGATGAGCATCAACCAGGTGCACGGCGGAAACGCCACAAACGTCATCCCCGACAATTGCACGATCAATATTGACATACGCCCGGTCCCCGGCCAGCCGCACCAGGATATTATCGGCCAGTTGCAAAGCGTCTGCGACAAACTCACCGCCGCCGACAAAGACTTCCAGGCCGAGATCCACATTGACCGATCAGTAGGCGCAATGGAATCCGACAATAATTCGGAGTTCATAAAAGACTTCAGTAAAATAACCACCGGCGCGGGCCCCATCACAGTAGTCTACACAACAGACGCCTCCCACCTGACAGACCTGAACATCCCAATAACAATATTCGGACCCGGCGAAACATCAGTATGCCACAAACCAAACGAATTCGTAGTGATAGAAGAAGTACAAAAAGCAAAAGAATACTACAAAAAAATAATAAAACACTACCTGACATAACACGTACCGACAGCTTCCAGCCAGCTTTAATCCGTACTGTCGGCATCTTGCCGACAGCTTCTGCGGGCAAGATGCCCGAAGAACGAAGACAAGCAACAAGCCTGCAAACTCCCCCTGACTACCAATTTGTCATTCCCGCGCAGGCGGGAATCCACTCGCACAACTACATGCCAAACCTATTCATCCTCTAATCACTAGGCCGACATAAAGCTCTTTTACAATTTAATATAATTGTCCGGGTAATTTGGCGTATCTGCCCGCTTTATCTTTATATCATTAGGGAGTCTCTGCTTGAAATTTAGGGTGCCGGCTGAGAACATCGAAAGCCATTTGTTTTATAGCGTTTTTATCCATTGGTTTTTCAATAAGATAACTAAATGATGAAATCAATGAAAGAAGGCTCTCTCTTGTTTTTTCAGGTGAATCTGTGCGAACTAGGACACGCTGAGTCATTGCGGTCTTTTTTGAAAACACATCGACATACATAGTATTTGGATTGACAGTCGTTCCGAATCGAATAATGCCTTTTAAGTTTTCATTCTCAAAAACACCTGTACCATTTTGGTTAAACGTCCACGATTTTTTGAGATAGCAACGTTCCATGTATTCAGAAAATTCCTCCTTTGACATACAAAAGATTTGGAAGGATGTTTTGGGATATGTCTCAAGCGCCTTGAGTTCAACTTCAAAAGTAATACGATTTTTATGTAGAGGAAAGAAACCGTAGGAATGTCTTACGCTATCAACACATTCAATAAATGTGAAATGTTTATTAAGTAATTTTATCTTACCGATTGAATTTGGATCTAAATAAAACTGAGCATATCCAATTGAGAAATTGGCATTTAAATCAAGATTTGGGATATCTATTGTTTCCGGTTCATGAGCGAGTGTTTTAAAAGCTGAAACTTCAGATTTTACAAAAGTCCCATCAACAGTAGTTGACATCGTGTATGTCCCTTTGGCAATCATCCTATCATAAATACGACAGCGTAAAAACCTGGGCCGTACAAAAAGCACCAGAAAGACTAAAGTCAATATGGCGGCTATGACAATAAATAATTTTTTTGGGGGGGTATTCATAAATTCCCTTTTATGCAAGCATTTTACATACCCAAGTAATACTTATCAATAAGATAAGTAATCAGCGTTTCAGGCAATAATTATTAGTGTCCATTCGTCCCGATGTACATCGGGATTCGTGGTTCTAAAATCGCAAGCGATCACACGCTATTAAACCGGAACCCCTTTTCGAAGTTTTGCTCGAAGTCGAACACCCCGTCGAAATCTTCCACCCTGTCGCTGTCCTGTGCGCTCATCCAGCCGTATTCTATCATCAGGTAAACGATCTCCCCGAAATCGCGGGTTGTCGTGATCCCCCACCGCCCGAGCACCATCCGCGCAAGCCGCCCCCATCTGTCCATCGCAAAATCGCCGAGTCCGCCTGCAAGCTGGGCACCACTGATATGATGAGGCTCAAACGATCCCTCGTACTCGGCGCGAAAACGTTCAACAGTACGGCCAAGCCCTTCATAAACAAACTGCAGCGCCCGAACATCATAACGCCCGTCCAAAGCAGCGATCTCTTCAATTGTCTTTTTAGGTTCCGTCAAAACAAATACTCGTAGGGTGGGCCGTGCCCACGCTGTTTTCACTTGGTTATTCGATATTCCTTGTTCGCTATTGGATATTCGCTTTCCTTATCAAGCCCAACCCACAAAAGTTGTAAGCAAAACCCAACAAAACAAGCATAACAGTTTTTCAATTTAAAAATAATCCATGTTAATCCGTACTACAATCTTCCAACTTCTTGTGTTTTGTGCTCGTTTTTTAAAATCTTTTCTCTTATCTCTCTCTTTTTCTCGTTTTCCTCTGTGGCAAAATAACCGCCAGGAACAAAACAGCCATAACAAAAGTTGTACGCAAACCCCAACAAAACAAGCATCACAGTTTTTTAATTAAAAAAATAATCCGCGTAATCCGCGAAATCCGCGGATAAAAAAAGCGACTACTAATGAACTCTCTGTCCAGGAACAGCCCCATCATCAACACCAAGAACGAACACATCCACACCACCCGGCCCAGCTGCGCACACCATACCTTCCGAAACCCCAAACTTCATCTTTCGCGGTTTCAGATTAGCGACACAAACCACATTCCTGCCGAGCAAGTCTTCCGGCTTGTATGCCTTTGAAATACCGGCAAACACATTCTTGCGAATTCCGCAGCCAAGATCAAGCTCCAGGTGCAAAAGTTTATTGGCACCTTCTACAGCTTCTGCGACAACGACCTTGGCAACCCGCAGGTCAACCTTCATAAAATCTTCGATCGTGCACTCCGGCTCGATCGGCTCGTCAAGTTCAGCCTTAACTTCCTCTCCCGCCGCGGGCGCCTGTTCTTGTTTACTCTCTTCGATCATAGCTTCAACCTTTTTCTTATCAATGCGTTCAACAAGACGCTGGAATTTATTTATTTCGTGATCCTCTAAAAAACTGTTAACATCGCTGTAAGTCAGCTCGCCCGCATTTAAAAACGCCTCGATCTTCCGGGCAAACCCGGGCACAACCGGCTTAAGATAAATAGTCAGAACCTTAACAGCGTTAATAGTCGCCGTAAGCACAACCCTGGCCTTCTCCGGGTCTTCCTTGATCAGCTTCCACGGTTCGTTCTGATCGAAGTAGCGGTTGCAATCATCTGCAAGCGAAGCAACCTTCCGCATAGCCGCCGAATAATTAAGCCCCTCGAAATCAACCGCAATTTCAGTCTTTGCATCCTGCAGCTTCTCAACAAGCGCCCGGCCCTCATCGTCGAGTGTGCCAAGCCTGCCGCCCAGCTTCTTAGTAAGCATAGGACCCGAGCGACTCGCCAGGTTAGCAAGCTTACCAACCAAATCAGAGTTCACCCGTGCCGTAAAATCTTCCATGCTAAGATCGATATCGTCGATCCCGCTGGAAAGTTTGCAAGCATAGTAATAACGCAGATACTCAGGATCCAGATGATTCAGATAAGTCTCGGCTTTTATGAAAGTGCCCTTGCTCTTACTCATCTTCTGCCCGTTAACCGTAAGGAACCCGTGTACAAAAAGTTTATTCGCCACCTTCATATGCCCGCTGATAAGCATCGCAGGCCAGAACAAAGCATGAAAATACATAATGTCCTTACCGATGAAATGGTAAAGCTCCCAGTCCTTACTGTTCCAAAGTTCCTCAAAATCGCGCCCGTTCTTATCGCAGTAATTCTTACACGAAGCCATATACCCGATCGGCGCATCGAGCCAAACATAAAAGAACTTGTTATCTTCGCCAGGGATCTTAAACCCGAAGTAAGGACCGTCACGAGAAATATCCCAGTCCTTAAGGCCCGTCTTAAACCACTCATCGAGCTTGTTTAGAACCGAAACCTGGACATACCCGTCTTCGACAAGCTCCTTAAGCCTGTCGCCGTAGTCTTCAAGTTTAAAGAAGTAATGCGTACTCTTTCTTCTTATGGGAACACTGCCGCATTCACGGCATGCCGGATTTATCAGCTCGGTTGGCTGATGCGTACCTCCGCATGAATCACATGAATCACCGTACTGATCCTCGGCTTTGCAGCGCGGGCAAGCCCCAAGGATATACCTGTCCGGCAGCCACATATCGCACTTATCGCAATAAGCCTGCTCGATCTCTTTCTGAACGATAGAATCGTTTTTGACGGCACTGTTATAAAGCTGCTCGCTAAAGATACGGTTCTCTTCGGAATGCGTCGTGTAGTAGTTATCGAACAAAACCTCAAACCCGTCAAAATCACGCAAGTGTTCGGCGTGAACACGTTCGATAAGTTTTTCCGGCGTGACACCTTCATCGCGTGCACGGATCATCACAGGAGTACCATGGGTATCGTCGGCGCAAAAATACAAACATTCATTCCCGCAAAGCCTCTGAAACCGAACCCACATATCCGTCTGCAGATACTCGACAAGGTGCCCAATATGTATCGGCCCGTTCGCATAAGGAAGAGCCGAAGTTACAACGATCTTACGTGCCATTATTACTCCCAAAGTACCGCCGGCATCCTACCGGCAAAAAATTAAAATAGTTTCGGCCGCCAGGCCGAATCCAAAATTCGTAATTCGTAATTCGTAATTCCAGACTGATCGCCAGATCAGTCTGATATGCGGTCAGTCTGTTTTCCCGCTTTCGCCGGCTGGCTTTTTCTTGCGGCGTCGTCGGCGTTTCCGTTTCTTCTTTGGAGGCCCGTCACCTTCTGCGGCCCCTTCGGCATCTGCTGCTTTCTCATAGCCCATCTCATCGACCCCGTCAACCGGCATACCTTTCGCAGCTCTTGCCTTTCGAGCCTCAGCAGGCTTTACAGCGGCAGCCAGTTCGGCAGCCTCACCGGTCAGAACCTCGATCTCGCTAACCGGAAACGCCTCACGTTTACCATCGGCAAAAACCACACTCACAAGCTGCGTAAGTATCTGACAATCGATAACCTTACCCGTTCCCGAAGGAGTATTGACCATGGCATTCTTGCCCGGCATCGTCTTTTTAAGCTCTCTGTAGGTACTGTCCTCATAACGCAAACAGCACTTGAGCCTGCCGCAATGCCCCGATATCTTGGAAGGATCGAGAGTCGCCTTCTGAGTCTTCGCCATCCGCATATTTACCGGGGCGAGAATCTTTAGGAAACGCTTGCAGCAGCACTGCTGACCGCAACTCTCATAATCGCCGATAAGTCTGGCCTCGTCACGGGCGCCAACCTGCCGAAGTTCTATACGCGTCTGATATTCCTTGGCAAGGGTCTTAACAAGATCACGAAAATCGACACGTGTCTCGCTCAGGAAATATATAACGATACGCTCACCGCCGAGAAGATGCTCGGAGTCAACCATCTTCATAGGAAGTTCCAAATCTTTGGCAAGCTTCTGGGCAAACTTCAATTCATCACGAGCAGAAACCTCGAGATGCTCGGCTTCCATAATATCTTCGGGTTTGGCATAGCGAACAAAAGTTCCGCCCTCGGCAAGCGGGTAGTCCTTGGATCGCTTTTCGTAATACTTTTCGATCTGCTTGCAGCTGTCCTTGAAACGACCGCCCTTATAACAGAACGGCCCGACAATATCGCCAAGTTCAAGCCCGCGTTTAGTCTTAATAACAACACGCGTACGGGTCTTTTCAACATGCACCCCATTATGCGTAAACCATCCGAAAAAACCCATCCGGCCGTACCGAATAAGAAGCAAATTCTTATTATCTTTAGGCCCCTTGGCCTTACCTGTATCTGTCTGTACCATATATTAGCTTCGGCCAAAAGCCGATTCCTTAATTCGTAATTAGTAATTGATTTAAATTGTACTGCATCCGGCGATATTTAACAACAATTCCTCAAAAATCAGTTTTTCATTCACACTGCAGTCGACCCAACGCAAATTCTCATACGCCTTGGTGATCTTATCAGCGGCACCATCGGCGCTGAATCTGCCCGCAAAAGTGGCGATCTCAGACCTCTGATCGCAATTTATCAATGCGGCATCGTCGCCCACCGAAAGCCGAATAGCATCGGAAAACGCCGAAACCACCATCCGGATAAGACCTTTGGCGGCCCGGCGGTTGAGATCTGTCTTGCTCAAAGACTTATTTCTCGCTGAAAAAGCTTCCGATATTTTCTTAGATGCCGCGCTCATACGCTCGGCAAGTTCCAGGCTGTCACCAAGGTGATACACCGACAAAGCCGAAACGATCTCTCTTTTTATCCCAAAAATACCGTTTTCGCCAACCTCAACCGAGGCCCAGTCCATCGCAGTGCCAAGACTTAACTCGCTGAACCTGGCCCAATACCTTGCCTGCTGAGGGTCTACTGACATTTGTACAAGCTTTTCGACGATTATGTTCTCGGCAATTTCGCCGAATCTGATTACCTGGCAGCGGGATCTGGTTGTTGGCAGCATTTTTTCGATGCTGTTGCACAAAAGTATGATCACGCAATATGCGGGCGGCTCTTCCAGAACTTTTAGCAGCGCATTTTGAGAATGGGCGTTCAGGCGGTGCGATTCTTTGACGACATAGACCGAATAATCGCTCATTTTAGGCTTAGAATGCACTTTTTCGATTAGGAATTCGGTGATCACATCCTTGGGCAGATCTACTGGGGTCTTTTTGTTTTTGCCGTCTTTGGTAAACTGGATTAGCTCTTTGTATATAGGCTTGAAGTCCGGATGGCCGCCGCCGTCGAATACCATGCACGACTGGCACTTGCCGCAGCTGTCATGAAAAACGCCCTCAGGCCCTTCAGAGACCGTTTTTTCTTGACAAAGCAGCATTTTTGCCCAGGCACTGGCCGCGCTGAACTTGCCGATTCCGTCGGCTCCGGCGAATATGTATGCGTGCCCCTGGCGGCCGGCTGTGTAGGCCCGCTGCATCGAGTTTATGGCACGATCCTGACAAAATATATCCTTCAAATTCATCGAAATTCCCCGATTTCACAGTAATTAAGCAATAATACCACATTGGGCACCATTTTTAAAGCGCAACTGGTGTGAATTACTGTTTTTTTACAGGGCAGCTGATTTTGTCGTATTGTAGACATTGTCGACATTTCCCACCTGTCGTTTTGGGCGTTTTTTTTGAAATATATTGAAATTAATTGAGATAAATCGCGATATTTTGACTTTTTTTGAATTATTTTGACTAAAAGTGCGCGCTTTTGAACGTTTTTTGACACCTAATTCAGAGGTAAACTAAATTCTTGATACCCGTAGTGTCGCT
>VRUI01000047.1 GCA_019456225.1 Planctomycetota bacterium
TAGTCAGAATTACCAGTGGCACGAGGCAGCCGAAACTGCGGAAAAACTTTTCGCAAGCAAAGGCGGTTCCAACAGCCAGAATGCCAAAAAGCTCGTTACTCTCTACAGAAAATCCCTGCAAACCGATAAGGCTATCAAATGGGTGAACCGCTGGAAGGAACTTTCGCCTGGGAGCACTACTCCGTGGATGGTTCACGCCGATATTCTCTATGCAAACGGAAAATCTACCGAGTCGATCAATACTTTGCGAATTGCGGTGCGTAAATTCGATGCCAATGAAGAACTGCTTACCAAGCTCGCTCAAAACTACAGAAATACCGCCAGGTATGCAGACGCTAAGCGTATCTACTGGAAGATGTACGAAAATAGCGAGTCGATCTCAGACAAGCTCACCTGGGTCGAGCAGCTTGCAAGCATCGCGAGAGAAACAGGTACGTTAAATACGCTTACCGAACAGTTCAAGCAGAGAAAACAGCAGGACAGGATCAGCGTTCTGCCGAGGCTTGCGCTTGCCCGGATATATAACCGTTCGGAAGATTACGAGCTTCGGCGGCGTGAGCTTATCGAAGTTAGCCGTCTTAAACCGGACGATATCTCTGTGATCTATGAGATCGCGAAACTTGAGGAAATGGCAGGCAGATGGCAGGACGCGATTACCACTCTTAAAAAGGCCAAAGAGTTTGACACTACGACCAAGACCGATTACAAGATCGCTCGTCTTCATATGGAGTACGGTAATGAGGAACAGGGCATAAAAATGCTTCTGGACCTTGCCGGCGGATACGACGCTGACCCTCGCCAGGCGGAATCACTTGCCGATATGCTTATCATGGGCGGGTATCCTAAGATGGCGGTGAAATATCTCGACGAAATAATCGCCAAGTATCCGGCTGACTGGCGTATTAAGTATCTTCGCGCGATTGCCTTAGAGGAGCAGGATAAGGTTACAGAAGCAGTGGAGATTTACTTGTCTTTGCTTGGCGAAGACACGGAGATTAAGCTTGGAAAGAGCAAACAGAACAACCCATACGCTGCGCAAGCACATTATTTTGTCGAGCTAAAGCGTATCGTTCCTCCGCGTGCGGTCGATTTCTGGATGAACATGAACTACTCCCACATGGCATATTCGTATATGCAGCAAAGGAATCATTACCGCGGTCCGAGTATGTCGGCAAGGCAGCCGCTGATACAGATACCGCAAACTCTTGAGATGCTCAAGTCGTTTAGCGTTGTTCATATCCTAAGCATAAAGAGTTATCTTGACGAGGACGAGGGTAAACAGATCGGCGAGAAACTGTCAGAGGCGGGGATATCAAATGCGGAACTTTTCGCCGAGCTTACCCTGGACGGCAATAACTACTTTAACCAGAATACGGCGATGATTCAATTGCTTGAAAAATATCCGGATCATGAGATTCCGCTTGCTCTGTCGGCGTGGATGGGACATCAAATGATCGATCCGAATTTATGCCTGAGGCAGATTAATAAATTCAAAAAGAGCTACCCTTTCCTTGCCGCGATAGCCGGTATTAAGTATTATTCGATCGCCGATGAAAAAGACGAGAAGATTCTTGCCGAGTCCTTTAAGATGCTTGGAAGCATTGAAAAGCCGACATTGATGGGCGTTCAGCTGCTGATACAGAGCGCCCAGAGGTTTATGAATGATAACTCCGATGAAAATAAATCTGCTCAGAAGAAGCTTTGTTCCCTGCTGATCGATTGGAGTGAAAAATACGTAGATACACAAAATCAGAGTTATATGCCCCAGTATATTTTTTCGACGATCTCGCAACTGGCGATCAAGGGCGGCGACTACGAGATGTTTGCCGAGTTAATTAACAAAGAGTTGGCGAGATTTAAAAAGAAGGCCGCTAAGGCAGGACCGCAAAATATTAATATTTACTCCGGAGGTTATGGAAGTGTTACCGTCTTCGGCAGCGGCAGGCATGGAAACAATCTTTTTATACCACTGACTTTTCCTCCGATGCAGCTTCCTGGTTATCCCAACTATTTGCTACAGTTGCTTGCCGGGATGAACAATGATCACTATATCAGGCAGATGAATCTTGATCTGGATGAACTGGTTAAAATTGCCGACAAGATCGAAGATCCCCTTCTTAGAGTTTACCTATATCACTCGACCGGCAAAACCGAAGAAGAGGAAAAACTCTTTACCAAACTTGCTAAGGACTCGCCGAAAGACGGTGCCGTGACGATGTACAAGGCGGCGAGAGCCTTTAGTAAAGAACAATTCCATATCGCCGTAACTGCAATAGATACGATCCGGAAATCGACCGGCAATCGGAAAATAAAGCAGGGTTACGACAAGGTATTAGCAAGTGCGGCGGTAAGCTTTTTCTCTCTTGGGGCAGAGGAACAAGCGAAAAAATGCACGGATGAGGAACAAGCGAAGATAAAAGAACTGGGTCAGAAGGCTCTGCTTCGTTTGCGTAAATCCACTCTTGCAAGCAATCAGAAAGCTCAACTCTCTGAAGCGATGCGAACTCTTGGCCTGGCAAAAGAAGCCAATAAGATGGACAAACTAATAGCCGCCGCGGCAGCGACCAGTCACGCACCGGCCCCTTCTTATAGCGGCGGTATTATGCCTTCGAGGAATATGAGCTATGACCAGGCAAAAATCGAAAAACTAATTGCTTCGGGTAAGACAGACGAAGCGTTTAAAAAACTCAAGAAGTTCTTCGAGGGTCACGCAAAGAACGACCTGATGAATATGGGTAACAATAGTTACTACCAGGTCAGGAACCCTAAGCAGTACCTCCAGCAACGGAGCCTTCTTAAGGAAATGGTTGCCGTTTGCAAACCAAAAAACAATACTTCCTCGAGGGTCTGGCAGGTTTATGCGAAAGTTTGCGAATACCTCGACCAGACCGAAGAGCTTAAAAAGGCGTGGGCAAAGGTGCTTGAGCTTAAGCCGAAAGATCCGCAGGCGAATCTTTACGCGGCGATGTACGCGCTCGATGACGACCCTAATACCGCCGCCGATCACATCAAGAAGATACGCAAAAACAGAATCCCGATGATGTTACAGAGTCTCGATGCGATGTTTAATTATTCGCATGAGAATTATAAGATGCGTTTTACGGCGTGCAAGCTGGCAATCGCCCTGCTCAAGCATCCGGGTATCGATGGCAGGACGGACCTGAGCTATTCTTCCAGGGTGCTGCAGCATATGGAAGGCTCGTTATATATACGCACCCAAAATAAAAGCTTTAACATCAACGGTATTTTTACTAAAGCACAAAAACTTGACCCGGACTCTCAGAAGATATGGGACGAACGAGAAAAGCTTTTTAAAGAACTACTCGACATTCTCTATGAAATACCGAGCGTATGCGACCGGGCATATATCTGCAAGATCAGGCTTGCCAGGAGCCGTGGAACTTATGACAACAACAAGGCTATCGCTATGGCCGAAGAAACGTTGAAACGCTATAAGTTTGCTCAGCAAAGGCATTCATACAGCAATTCCATGAATTCCACAGCCCCGATATCTGCTTGTGAGATACTGCTTGAAAAGGCATTGAAGGACGGAAACGTAGATGAGAAATGCGCAGAGATCGTCGAGATACTCAAGAAAAACAGAAACACAAATCATGCCAGGCAGTTTAAGGCTCTGGTGAAACTGTATACCGTTTCAGCGGAAGAATTTGGCGAGGCAGCAGCGAAATACGGTCAACAGTTCCCCTATAGCTATCAGTCTGTGATCGTCTCGGACAAACAAGGATATAAGCATACGTTCATTATCGCCGGTAAACGCAAAGATATTGACCAGACAAGTTTTATTTGCAAATTGCTGCAAAACAAAAGCAAAAGATACAACATGAATATTCAGTACAATGATCTTACCGTGCTTGCTCAACAGGTACTCAAGGACAAAGGTGCAGACAAAGCCGAAGAGTTCGTCGAAAAGGTCTCAACGGCGCTTACCACAACCGCCGACAAACGCAAGGCTTATTGCGATAAGAATTACAATCCGAACCAGAGTCATCAACAAGGTACGAAGAACTACATGGTCTATACTTATTACAACTTCCTGAACTACCTTACCAATAACAACGATCCGGATCTGACCAGGATCGTGTTTGGGCATATAAAGTATATACCCAGATTGCATATGGACAGGGTTCGCAATATCTCGAGCAGAATATATAGCGTCATACGTAGCAGCGATACCAATAAGAGCAAAGAGCTTATAGTCAAGATCGGGCTGGTTGGTACGCCTGAAGAGATGATCTTTACTCCGTATGTCAGAAACAGCGAACCCTACCTTACTATTAATAGTTACATCGTAAATAGACTCAGGGGCAGCAGTTCGTATAAAAAAAGATTTGTTGAAGCACTTGGCAAATGCCCGGACAGTTTCGGTAAAAAGCTGGTATTGGCAGTTGTCGAACGCAATAACTCCAAGGCTCACTCGGCGCTTAAGGAGAATTTCGAGGCGATCAAGAAACTAAGCGCTAAAAAGCAATCCGATCTAATAAGCTTCATACGCGAAACGACCGGGGCAATTAAAGGTTTAGGCGATATTGATAAAGATCCCGACGAAGTCGATAAGTGGTACGCCTCTATCGTAAACAAAGCGATCAGTGAAGAACTCGAAAGTTTCATGAAAATGACGCCGGCGAAGTTATTTACCAACAATATGCATGAAAGCCGTTTCCATGATATGGTTGCCAAGATAGCTATAACGGTAATCCATGATCCGAACAGCTTCGATAAGCTTATGGCCCGCGCCGACGAGATGTACAAAAAAGGGATCCGCCGGAGAAGTTTCTCCAAGATCCAGGGGCATTACAGGAATACTTTCATAGAGAGGTATATCGACCGCAGTTCAAATCAGAAATCGCCGGCTGTCTGCAAGTTTTATGTCGATATAATACGGAAAAAAGGCTGCACGCTGCGCGAGATCAATGATTACAGGATAAGGCGGTTGTTCGAGGGGCATATCCGGCAGAACCGTGATTCTTATAAGCCCGGAGATAACAAAAAAGCTTTCACTTCCCTTGTCAACTTTGTCGGGCAGGTTTACGGCAATAAGAATGCCACCATCGGTTTCGGAACTACTTTAAGAAGCTATGTTTTCGATTACTACAGAACCACGGACGATTTTACCAAAGTGGTTACAATGCTTGAAGGTTTAAAGAAAGAGAGCAAGTATCCGGTTATCGTTGACGAACTTATCATAAATGCCAAAAACCGGTGGAGTGAGAGAGAACGCGACAAGGATAAGCAAAAGAAATTATACGATGATGTATATAAGTATTACCTTGCCATTCTTTCAGACGAGGAATTATCTGCGCCTTGGCGTTTTGCAGTGCACTACAATATGAAAGGTTATATTCGCAGCAAAGAAGGAAAACTAGCGTTTACACTGAAGGCTATGGATGTACTCATTAAGTACATGCAAGCCGGTAATTGTCAATATTACCAGGTATACAGGATATCCGAGAATATTATGAACAGTTATATAAGTGTCGCACACACAGAGGAGTGGAAAACAAAAGCAAACCAGTATATCGAACTGTATTTCCAGGTTTGGTCAAAGATGCAGAAATCATCAAGTCGCTCCAGTTCTAACGATAATCTCATATTTAAACTCCTTCGGCTTCATTTTGAAGCGAACGGCGGAGAAAAGCCTGACGTTGTGGACCGTTTAGTAAGGGTCTCGGGGGGCAATCTATGGAAGACACCTGAGATCTACGCGATCATGGTTAATTACGGCCAGCATGACAGGGCTCGCAAGGCTTTGGTCAATAATAAGCATACCTGGAACTTAAGCTCGTCCAGTAATACTATCAGGATGACTAAGGAATTTGAGGCAAAATCTGATGCCTTCATCGACAGCTTTGACAACCCGGAAGACGCACTTTTCGCGAAAATCACCATGTGGCTGAGAAGCGACAGCGGTAGTAATCTAAAGATAAAAATGAAGGACAGGGTCATCCAGCTGGCGAAAGATTATCTTGAGCTTGTCGAGAGTAAGTCGTCACAGGGTAATATTTCGATAAATTCGGATTTGGTAATGCAGCGTCTTCTTGCATATGACTATGTTTACCCGGTTCTTAGGAAACGAATATTCAAGTTGTGCAAAGACAAAGACATCCTGGCATCGATGGCGAATGATAATTCCAAGTTGAAAAGTTACAACCAGGCATTGGCGACCGCTTATTTTAATATCTGCTCAGCAGAAGGAAATGTTGAGCCGCTTATCAAGACCATCGAAAAGATGGGTGTTTACTGCACTCCAAACGGTCGTTATCGTTACGAAGTTACCAGCTGGGTACGGACCTGGACAAGAAGTATATATGATAAGATCAGGAGCAAAGGGGTAAAATCGACAAAGCAATTAACCGCATGTTCCAAGCTTTTCGAGGCAACATTCAATGAGTCGCTTAAACTTGGGAGGAATTACCGGGGGAATTTATCCCTTGGCAATCTCGGCAGAAGCTACGGCACTATCGCCCTTGCGTCCGGTGAATTCGATAAATTCGAAAAGACGATAAGCAAATTGAACAAGCAGGATATGAACGATGTCAAGGGATACGTTAACCTTAGCTCGCTGCTTTCTGAATATCGCCAGCTTAGCAGATATGCTACTCTTGACCCTGTTCTGCTTAGTAAAAGCCTGGCGAACATGCACAAAAGCGAATACTTTAAGAACGATTTCAAGAATCAGGGAATCGGCGTTACCACAAGCATTTACTCACACATGAAGCAAAGATACAGTATCGACATCAAGTACCTGATCAAATGTGTTGAGAAGGAAAATAAATACATCAAGCCCATTGATGCGGGGTACCTGTACTTTGCCGCTAAAGATCCGGCCAAGGCTATCGCGGCGTGCAGCAAAGGGATCAAAGAAGCGAAGACCGACCTTGAAAAGACATCGCTGCTGATCGACATGGCTACCTACAGCGTCAAGAGCGATCCTAACAGTTATGAGCAGTGCTGGAATGACATACAGCCTTATAAGGACAGGCTGGACCAGAGGCTTAAGGAAAAATATAACAACACTTTCAGGGGTAAGATCAGTGAGGCCGTCAAGAAGTTAAACGACATAGCTAATAATATTAAAACCGGCAAGAATTTGATCGATATGCTTAATGACGATAAGTTGACTTTGACAGAGAGACTTACTGTTTACAGCAGTATGGCACACAGGACCAATCAATTAAAGGACCGTGATAATGATGCTATTCTAAATGCTATTATGGATACGCACCTGAAATTCATGCAGGACGGCGACCTTGATTTTGCCCTGCCATACAGCATCTCTAATCATTTCGTCATGGACTTCGCAAACCTTCAGCACACAGATAAGTGGAAGGAAAAAGCCAATCAGTTCATGGATCTGTTTTTCCAGCATTGGGAAAAGAGACAAAAATCAAGGCATCGCATCGCAACGAACGGTCCTATCGTATTTAAGTACCTGCGCCTTCATTTCGCGGCTAACGGCCAGGGAAAACCGGAAGTTATCGACCATGCACAGAAAATGTCGGGAGGCGGTCTCTGGAGAATCCCGGACACTTACGCCATGATGGTACAATACGGTCAGCAGGACAGGGCTTGCGAGGCATTGATGAAACACAAACACCTAATATTTACGGGGTCAAATAATTTCTTCAAAATGTCTCCTGAATTTGAGGCCAAAGCCGCCGCATTTATCGACAGTTTCGAAAAGCCCGAAGCCGCCCTGGTCGCAAAATTGGCTATGTGGGTAATAAACGACGAGACGAAAGATAATCAGCATGAAAAGCTTAAGCTGAAAAGAAATGAAAGGCTAATCCAGCTAGCAAAGGATTATCTGGAATTGACGACAGGCGAAGACGGCAAGATCAAGACCAATGCCACGTACGATTCGGTATTCCTGCATCTGCTGGCACAGCAACATGTTCGCCCGATCATAAAAGAACGGATTTTTAAGTTGTTCAAGGGGCAGGATTTCTTTGCTTTGATGACGAAGGCGGATAATAACTCTAAGAGAAATTACTACCTGGCCCTGTCGAACGTATATTTTAGGATTTGCATTGAAGAGGGTAACGCCAAACCCCTGACCGACACTATCGCAAAGATGATGGATTACTGCACACAGGATAATAACAGAAACTATAGCAAAGTCACCGGATGGGTGCGGAATTGGATACAACCTTTCTATGACAGTTTTATACGGGATAAGGAGCTTAAAGAAAAATATTTAACTTCAGTATATCAGATATACCACGCGACCTTCATCAGTGCAGAAAAGATTGAAAGAAATTACCGTGGGAATTTGTCTTTGAGTGATATCGCAACATACTACCGGGTTCTGGCGATGGCTGAAGGGAAAATGGATGAATTCCTGAAATCGGTAAGCAAACTCAACGACCGGGATAAGCGGGATATCGATTATTATATCAGGCTTAGTAAAATGCTTCGGGATTTCCGCAGCGGAAGTATAATTAATAAAATCACTCCCGCGAAATTCAGCAAGGGTATCTCTGACATTTGCGCCAGTGAAGTTTATAAAGCCGAATTGAAGAAGGCCGGCGTCGGTGAGATATTGAGCGTTTATTATTATCTTCAGCAGAATCATAGATATGACATTAAGTACCTGGTCAAATGTCTCGATGGTGAAAATAAATACTTAAAACCTATCGATGCCGGATACCTATACTTCAATGCAAAAGATACGAAAAAGGCAATCGCCGCGTGTGACAAGGGAATCAAAGAAGCAACGACCGACCTGGAAAAGACGGCGCTGATCATCGATAAGGCGACCTATAGCATGAACTCCGACCCTGACAGTTTTGAGCAGGCCTGGAAGGAAATACAGCCTTATAAGGACAATCTTGACAGCAGACTCAAGCAAAGATTCGATACTGCTTTCAGTAAGATAGCTGAAGATCACAAGAAACGGCTGTTGCTAATTTCCAAAAAAATAACCACAGAAAAGGCCTTTGTCGAAGCCGTAACTGACGAAAAACTTTCTTTGAGCGAGCGGCTTACTATTTATCAAAAAGTCAGGTCCGGTGGATACGACTTCAGGATTCATAATAAAGAGGCAACCGGTCATGTCGTTATGGATATGCAGCTTAAATACATGCAGCAGGATAACCTGGATTTGAAACTTGTGTACAAGGCATCTATAAATTTCATCGAAGACTATATCACCCTTGAGCATACTGACAAATGGAAAGAAAAAGCTAATCAGTACCTCGAACTGTTTTACCAGCGATGGGTAGAGATGCAGAAATCAAGCGACAGCTTTTCAACGAGCAAATATCTTATTTTCAGGTATCTTATGCTTCATTTCGAAGCGAACGGAGTCGAAAAACCGGAAGTTCTCGACTATGCACTGAAAATATCAGATGATACTCTCTGGAAGATTCCGGAAACTTATGCAATAATGGTTAATTGCGGCCTGTATGACATGGCCAGGAAGACGCTTCTTGACAACAGGCAGAAATTACACAGTCACTCATATCAGATTTTAAAAATGACGCCGGAGTTGGAGGCAAAATCTGCTGCCTTTATCGAAAGTTTCGAAAGTCCCGCAGACGCCCTGTTCGCTAAACTGGTTATGTGGACCCAGCGTGACGATACGAAGGATGCTCTGTATGAAAAACTCAACTTAAAGCAGGATGAAAGAATTGTCCGGTTAGCGACTGATTATCTTGAGGTGACAACAAATCCGGATGGGAGTATTCAGTCAGATGACAACCTGAAAAGGCTGTTTATGCATTTGCTTGCCAGTTACGGCAGCACCTATCCTATCCTTAAGGAACGCGTTATCAAATTGGCCGAAGGACAGGATTTCCTTGCTCAGATTTCGAAAAACCGCGATAGCCGGCTGAGAGCATACTACCAGTACCTGGCACAGGCGTATTTTACTTATTGTGTCGAAGAAGGTAATGCCAAGCCCATGGTAGATACAATGGCAAAAATGGAGGGCTACTTAAAACCCGGTGATGGGGCCTATACTTCAGTAGTTAGTTATGTTCACAATTGGATGCATCAACTTGTCGGCAATTTTTATAACACCGACGAGATTCCAGAAAAGCAATTAACCGCGTTATATCAGATATGCCATGCGGCTTTTAATAATACAACAAAGCACGAAATGAATCGGCATTTTGGCAGCCTTACGGGCTATTATGCAGATATGTCGATGGTTGAAGGTAAAATGGATGTATTCTTAAAATCGATAAGCGAACTGAGTAGTCAAGATATGCGGGAAGTAGCAAATAGTATCAAACTTAATACCTTGCTTGAGAACTTCTGCAAGCATGGAGTATTGAATAAAATTCCACCTGCCAGATTCAGCAAGGGTATTTCTGAAATTTGCGGCAGTGAACTCTACAAGGCCGAATTGCAGAAAAACGCGATCGGCGAAATTGAGAGTATTTATTTACATCTTAACGAGGAATATAAATATGGTATTAATTACCTGGTGAAATGTCTTGAGGGCGATAAGAAGTATCTTAAGCCTGTAGACGCTGCTTTCCTGTATTACCATGCTAAAGATATGGAAAAATGTATCGCAGCCTGCGACAAGGGGATCAAAGAAGCAAAGACCGACCTGGAAAAGGCAGCGTTGATCATCGATAAGGCGACCTATAGCATGAACTCCGACCCTGACAGTTTTGAGCAGGCCTGGAAGGAAATACAGCCTTATAAGGCTAAACTGAGCAAGAAGCAGACGGAAAGATTCAATACGCTCTTTAAGGAAAAGATCACCCAGACTGAAAAGCAGCCTGTAGAGCCGAAGAAAACCGCGGCACGTTTGAGTAAGGAAATGACAGTCGCAAAGCATTTACTCGGTTTCCTGAAAGACAATAAAATTTCCGAATTAAAGCGGCTCGCCCAGTACAGGAATCTGCCGAAAGAGATCAAGTACCTCAATGCAGAAGATACCCTCCATGGAGTTATGGACCTGAACCTGCAATATTTGGAGCAGGATAACACGGAATTTTCTGAAGAATACAAAAAGACTTTGTGTTTTGTCGAGGGGTACATTAAGCTTGAACATACCGAAAAATGGAAAGAGAAGGCCCGCCGTTACCAACGGCTGATTAACGAGAAGTACCTGAAGTCAAATAGCCGTTCCAGTTTTATTCATGGAGTATTCGCGCTCAATCTTCTTCGTCTTCATTTTGAGGTAAATGGCAGTGAAAACCTGAATGGGGCTGAGGATATATTGGTAATGTCTAAAGGTTCTCTATGGAGAACGCCTGAAACCTACGCTATTATGGTTAAGTACGGCCAACAAGACAGGGCACATAAAGAGTTGGTCGCTCAAAAATCGCCATGGGTATTCCATTGGGGCTACACTTTTAGCATGACTCCGGAATTTGAGACCAAGGCCGAAGCTTTTATCAAGAGTTTTGAAAAACCTGACGATAAGTTTAATGCAGCACTAGCCATGTGGTTAAGAGACGATGGCAACGGGAAACTTAAGCTTTCCAGGCAAGCCAGAATTGCCAGCATCCTTGAGGAAGCCAAAAAACCGGCATCTAAACCGGAAATCCTGAAAAATATTCAAAAAGCCGCTTCGCTGTACTGGGGGCATGTCAATGATCCGGATAAGGACATGATGATGTGCGAAATAGCCATTGCAGCGGCCCAGAAACCGCTTGATCGGGCCCGGCTCCTAATTCAAAAGGCCAATCTCGCTAAAAAAATGAATAAAAAAGATGTCGTAGAGGCTGCATGGCGGGAAATTCAGGCGATTAAAGATAAAATAGTGGATAAAAAGCTGATCGAAGAGTATAATAAAGTTTTTGCCGAGCAGATAAAAAAACAGGCTTCCGAGCAAGAGAACAACAGTGAGGCATCGCGAGAAGATAAAATAAAAGCTGTAAACGCACGGTTGCGAGAATTGGCTGAGCAAATGAACGAAAAAGCAAAGGAAGGCGCAGAGGTTGAAGCAAGGATGAAGTCAATATCTGAAGATGTACACAGGACACTAAATGACATAAATCGAAAAGTTGATGAAGATAAAGCAAAAAAAGAAGAAGAGGCCAAACGAAAAGCAGAGGAATTAAAAAAGCAAAAACAGGTAAAAGGATTTGTCTTTAAAACTATAATAGCAGCATAATAGAAAGGGACAGGATTATGAAGCAACACGAAAACATTAAACATTTTCTTCATTCGGTACGGGATCGTCTTAACAAAGCACTGCTGTTTCGCACGGTTCAATGGTCGTTTTTGGGTACAGGTATTGCCCTGCTTCTCATAGCGAGCGTGTTTATAATCTTCGGCAGAGCAGTACCGACGTGGATTTATTTCACGGGTCTGCTATGCACCGCGGTCGCGATCCTTGCCGTTTGGGCGATCAAACGTTTCGATCTCGCCGGAGCATGCCATTTCGCCGACAACTTCTTTGATCTCCATGACGGTGTGGTATCCTTTACGAAGTTTGAATCACAAGGAAGAGATAGCGGTTTTTACGAACTTCAGGCCGACCAGGTAGAAGACTGTGTAAACCATTCCGATAACCCCGCACATATCCCGCTGGGACTTTCGCGGCGAGTTTGCACGATCGCACTTGCACTGATGATCGCCGCACTTTCGATGGGTTTTATCGACGACAGCGATGCCGTTAAGGAGCGAAGACTGCAGGAAGAGCTAACCCTCTCAAAGACTGAGCAGGTAAACGCTGAGCTTAGAAAAGAACTCGAAGACGTTCTAAAGGGCCTGGAAAAAGAACAGGCCGAGGATCCCGATGCAAAGAAACAGCTTAATGACCTGAAAAGAATGGTCAAGGAGCTAAAGATCACCGAAGATCAGAAGAAGGCACTAAGCCAATACGCAAAGCTCGAACGCGAACTGCACAAAATGCTAAACAGCGCACAGCAGCGAAAAGACGAACTACTGCTGGACAGGGTCGGGGAAAAGCTTAAAAGTATCAGAGACGGCCGACAGCTTGGAAATAAGCTCTCCAAGAAAGATTACAAAGCTGCTGCCGAAGAACTGAAAAAACTCAAACTAAAGTTCGATAAAAAGGGCAGCAAGGAAGAAAAAAAGAAATTAGCAAAGCTAAAAAACATTTCGCAGCAGATGGCAGCGGCAGCGGAGTCTTCACTGTCAAAAATGTCGGGAAAAAACAACGAAAGCCAATCGCCTGACAATATTAGCAAGATGAGCAAAAGCGGAAAATGCACCCCGCAGGAAAGCTCGTCGGAGAAGTCAGACTCGCAAAAAAGTCTGGCCCAGAAAATGGCAGAGTTGAAAGAGGCTACCGAGAATTACAAGAAGAGCCAATGCGAAATGGGCTCCGAAGAGGCCAATGCAAAAATGGGTAAACTAGGCGATGCACTGTCTAAGCTTGGAAGCAAACGCTTGATGCAGATGAAAATGAAATCGCTGTCGAAAAAACTCGGTCAGTGCCAGGGCTTTATGACCGGTGGAAAAGGCAAGAGTCTTGCCGCATGCATCAGCCAAATGGAAAGCCCGGATGCCGGCGGTAAAGGGATTGGAATGGGCACGTCCAACAAAACGTCAAGCGAAAAAACCCCGGACAACGACAATGGCAACATAACATCCATCGAGGGTATTAAAGGCGATGGCCCCTCGGAGGTCACCACTGAAGAAGCAAACTCCGGTACCGGCAGTGCATCGAATGCAGCCGCCAGGCGTCAGCTCCAATACCGAAAACAGGCAGAAGCGTATATTCAAAGACAAGACGTTCCCTCTGAAGTTAAACAGGGAGTAAAACATTATTTCGAAAATATTCACCAAACAGAAAACTAAAGGCATTCAAATAATTTGTAACCGAGAGGAATTTGTTTAATGGAATTTAATACTCAAGAGGCACAAGCAGCGGCAGCACAGTTTCGTGAAACGTTCAACCGTATCAAGAGCGAAATTCAGAAATTCATGGTAGGACAGGAAGACATTATAGACCATGTAATGATCTCAGCAATATGCGGCGGAAACGTACTGCTCGAGGGCGTTCCCGGTCTTGGGAAAACCGCTCTCGTCCATACATTTGCGCAAACGCTTTCACTGAAATTCAGCAGGATACAATTCACACCTGACCTGCTTCCGGCTGACGTGGTAGGCACAAACATCCTCATCGAAAAAGGCGGCGAGAAGGTTTTCCAGTTCCAGCGGGGACCGGTATTCTGCAATATTCTCCTTGCCGACGAGATCAACCGCGCGACGCCAAAGACCCAGTCTGCCCTGCTGGAAACAATGCAGGAAAGAGCCGTCACCGTCGCCGGCACTACTTACCCCCTCGACAAGCCATTCTTTCTGATGGCGACACAAAACCCGATCGAGCAGGACGGTACGTACCCCTTGCCCGAAGCTCAGCTTGACCGTTTCTTCTTTAAATTGTATGTAAAGCTGCCAAACCACGAGGAATTTTCCGAGATACTCTACAGAACCAGCGGGCTCATACAACCGCAGATAAACCAGGTTGCCAAGGGCGAAGACATCCTAGACATGGGCAAAACGTCGTGTCAGATACCTATCGAGGAAAGTATACAGGACTATCTGATCAAAGCCGTCCGCAATACACATCCCGAAAATAACGAGAGTCCAGAGATGGTCAAGAAATACGTCCGCAACGGAGCGTCGCCAAGAGCGGCACAGACCATCCTCGCAGGTTCGAGAGTGCGTGCCCTGCTCAAAGGCCGCTACCACGTAGCACGCGAAGACATTAACGCCCTTGCAGTCCCTGCGATGCGTCACCGTCTGGTCCTGAGCTTCGAAGGCGAAGCAGACGGAATCAGCCCCGACCAGATCATAGAAGACGTTCTAAGCAAAATTAACTAAAGACTAAAAACCAGAGACTAATTATGAGCGAACTTCTGACAGACGCGGCATTTATACGAAGACTGGAAAGCCTCTGGCTCCTTGCCCGTAAGGTGCTCAGCGGCTCTCTCCAATCGGACCGCAAGAGCATCAAAAAAGGCAGCGGGATAACCTTTGCCGATTATTCCGAATATTCCCTCGGCGACGATTACCGTTCGATAGACTGGCGGGTTTATGCAAGGCTCGGCACGCTGATGGTCAAACTTTTCGAGCGTGAAGAAGATGTCACGATCTATTTCCTGCTCGACGCGAGCAAAAGCATGGAGAAAAAATTCCTCCTCGCCCGCCAGCTAACCGCGGCACTGGGTTACATCGGTCTGAACATTCTCGACCGCGTAGTAATTTACGGTCTCGCCGACGAACTGGCCACGATAATGCCAAAGAGCCAGGGACGAGGTAAAGCTTTAACAATGCTAAAGGCCCTGGAAAACGCAAAAACCTTCGGCAAGGATTCCGATTTCACCACCTGCTGCAAACAACTCCAGGCCCGCCACAGACAACGCGGAGTGGTCATCATCGCAAGCGACTTTTTGTTCCCGCAGGGTTACGAAGACGGCCTGAAACTCCTGAAATGGTGCAATCATGACATCTTCTGCATGCAGGTGATGGACAAGACCGACCTTACGAGCAATCTTCGCGGCGACGTCGATCTGCATTGCGTAGAATCCGATCGCAACATGAAAATCACTGTCACGCCATCGCTGTCGGCCCGTTACGAAGCGACGATCAAACAGTACAACGAAGACTTCCAAAGATATTGCGCAAGGCAGGGAATCGGCTCCATCTACACAACCACAGACACACGGTTCGATGACATCATACAGAAAGTACTTCGCAGGGGAGGATTGGTAGCTTGAGTTTTCTACAACCATTATTCTTCTGGGCGTCTGCACTTATCATACCATTGGCGGCGATCTATTTCCTTAAGGTTCGTCCGCGCAGAGACACAACAACGGCGATTTTTCTCTGGCAGAAAATCTATCAGCAGAAACAGGCGTCGAGCCTGCTTAACCGTCTGCGTGACCTGCTGAGCCTGCTGTTGCTGATTCTTGCATTTATGCTGCTAACCTTTGCGATGGCCAAACCGCATTTTGTCTCCGAGGACGGAAACGATCTTCTCATACTTATTGATAACAGCGCATCGATGGCTGCCAAGTCAAAGACAGATTCCAAAACCCGCCTCCAGCAAGCGTGCAAACAGGCGAGGGATATCGTAACCGGTTTAGGTGCCGGCAAACGCGCCGCAATCGCAACCGTCGCCGATCAGATCGACTACAAGTCATATCTAAGCGACAACTCAAAACAGCTTGTCCGCGCGATCAACGAAATTGAACAAACCGAAATCGCTTTCAACATCGAGGCCCTCGAAAAAGCATCCGGCAGCCTCGGCTCACAAAAGAGCTCTCGCGTAATCCTCATCAGTGATGCAGCTGCCTTTACCGTCGATACGATAGTCAATGGCGAAACACTGTCGCTGATCGAACAGGACAAAAGCAGTGACGATCCAAACAGCACCGATAAACCTGCTATTGACGATAAGACTAAAAAACCCGATCGTCAACTCCCTGGCGGCATTGAGCTTGTCAAGATCGGCTCGGAGGCGGAAAATGTCGGCATAGTATCCTGCGACCTTCAGGAAGTTGTTACCGAAAACGGCAAGATGAGCTTCTATTGCCGCCTTGCAAACTCTGGCGAGAAAACCATCGAAGCGGACCTGCTGCTGTATCATATGGACAAGGACGAATCGGCGGAACAATTACGTCGACTCGAACAGGGTCAATTCGATAAAGTGCCTGGAAGGCTTATAAAGGCAATGCCGGCCACGATAACCCCGGGCCTCAATGATCCGATGTTTTTCCATCTCGCCGACAATCTTCCGGGAAGATACATCGTCCTGCTCGACCATTCCGACGCAACGGCTGCCGAC
This sequence comes from Planctomycetota bacterium, assembly GCA_019456225.1. Lineage (GTDB taxonomy): Bacteria > Planctomycetota > Phycisphaerae > Sedimentisphaerales > Anaerohalosphaeraceae > VRUI01. Next base: position 16,748 of record VRUI01000047.1, read on the forward strand.
AACGTGGCATATCTGACCATCGGCGATCGAGACCCGATCCGCATAGGAGTACTCAACCAGGACAGGTTCTTCTTCGAGCACAGCATACAGGCATTCTCCCAGAGTACCGGTCTCATTGAACTTAAGCGTCTTTCAACGACCGACGGCGACGACGCGACCGAAATTTTCCTCGCCGAAGGCAATATTACGCCGGAGCAGATTGCCGGTTATGAAACTTCGTCCGGCAAACGTAAATTCGCCGCGATTATTTTCAATCCCGCCGGTGAATCGGACTGCTGGACGCTGACGGAGAATACATTAAACGCCGACGAGATAGTCCCGAAACTCATCGACAAGGATCACCCTGCCATCCGCTACTACGATCCTACGGTAATCCCATTCTACGGTGCAAAGGAACTGATACTGCCGCCCGAAGGCCAGGTTATCCTGGAAACAGACACCGGCGTAGCACTGATCTGGCGGGTTAACAGTCCCGACAAGGACATTATCGTTGTAAACATCGACCCGTCGCAGGGCGAGTTCTACTACAGCCCATTCTTCCCGGTAATGGTATACAGAATGGCACTGACACTGGCCGGCCGCGAAAAGATCGCAGTCTCAACATGCTCGACAAACGATTCTTTACCCGAGCATATTAGAAAGACGGCAGACCCCATCGCAATGACCACCCCGCTGTCATATACAACCGAGTCGCTGCAGCCTCAGAATTTACCGGCACTTACTACCGCAGGTTTTTACACGCTTAACCAGCGTAACCAGGCAACAGACATTTCCTGCAGCCTGCTGAATACAAAAGAAACCCTGTTAAATGATTCGATACTAAAATCGGACGCCGGGCCAATAAGAAAGGGTCATTCGCCGTCATACTGGCTTACCCTGCTGGCACTTGCAATAGTCGCTACCGAAAGCATACTCTACCATCGAAGAAAGGTCGGGTGACCGGTTTGCGATTTAATAATTTGATAAAATCTCATAAGAGGCTTGCAATATAATATGGAACTAATGACATTAAAACCCCTCTGGTGGATCATCGCTCTAATCGGGCTGGTATTCGTATTTCGCAGCAGCCTGGTAAACAGGCCGGCGCACCTCAAGTTCATCTCCTTTCTGCTTCGCATCGGGGCAATGGTACTGCTTTTACTTGCCCTTTGCAGACCGTTTCTGGTATCCTCAAGCAATTCCCTGCATGTCGTTTACATACTCGACGCATCCGAATCGGTGGACCTGGATTCGGCAATAAAAGCGACAGACGACATCGCCGCCTCGATCAAGGAGCTTTCGTTAAGCGACTCGTACAGCCTGTTCCTTGCCGGCAGCCGCTTACGCCCATTCGACAATACCGAAGATATGAAGGAACTGCTAACCAACTGGAAGAATGGTATTTCCGACAGCGAATTCAGATCTGCGTCGCCATTGCCCGAGTTGATGCTTTCGGCACGTTTTGCATTCCCGGCAAACAAGGCCAGGCGAATGGTTTTGATCAGCGACGCGGTACCTACAACCGGCGAAACGGCAAAAGCTCTCGGCATACTTGAATCGGAAGACGTCGATCTGCAATTTACAAAACTTAAGCCTCTGACAGTACCTGAAATTGCGATAGCGGCACTAACCCCGTCGGTATCGACAGCATACAAGGGGCAGATGGTTCGTCTAAACACCAGTGTAACATCCAACACCGATTCCGACGCTATTGTTACACTTTTGCACAAAGGTGTGATCGTTCAGCAAAAGCCTGTCGAGCTCATCGCCGGAAAAACTCAAAATGTCAGCTTTGACGTAAGGATGCAGCAAAACGGTTCGGTTTTCTTTACCGCCCAGATAGTGTCTGAGAAAGATCATTTCGCGGTAAACAACCAGGCAAGCTGCACGGTAACCGTCAAGGGACAGCCCCGTATTCTTATCCTGCATCAGAAACCGCAGGAGATGCGTCTTTTTGCAAGGGCTTTGGAGCAGCAGGACTTCGAGGTCGACACACGCGGAAAATACGGAATGCCCGCTTCGATGCAGGCATTGCTCGCTTTCGACGCTGTTATTATCGCAGACGTACCGGCAACCGATTTTACCGTCTCACAGATGCACATGCTCAAAAGCTATGTGACAGACTTCGGCGGCGGACTGGCGATGTTTGGCTCTAACAACAGTTACGGTCTCGGAGGATACTACAAAACGCCGGTCGAGCAAACACTGCCGCTTATTTCACGGTTCGAGAAGGAAAAAGAAAAACCCTCGCTCGCCATGGTTATAGTCATTGACAAATCAGGATCAATGGGCGGACAGAAGATATCCCTTGCCAAACAAGCAGCAAAGTCTGCCGTCGAGCTGCTCAGCGCACGCGACCAGATCGGCATCGTCGCATTCGACTCGCGAGCGCGCGTTATCAGTGAGATGCGAAGCGCTTCCGACAAAGAAACCATCAAAGGCGATATCGATACTCTCGCAGCCGGCGGCGGAACATGTATGTATCCCGGTATGAATATGGCTTATGAAATGCTGCAGCAGACAACGTCAAAGATAAAGCATGTTATTCTATTGGGTGATGGCCGCAGTCAACAAGCCGACCACCAGGGACTTGCTTCGGAAATGTCCGATTTTGGAATTACCGTATCCACCGTCGCTATGGGTGCCGGGGCCGACCGGGCGCTGCTGTCGGCGATCGCAGAGATCGGCAAAGGTCGATACTACGAAACAAACGACCCCGAGAACGTACCCCAGATATTTACACGTGAAACAATGCAGGCTTCAAAGTCGGCGATCAAGGAAGATATCTACGCACCGCTTATTATTAGCGACCACCCAATGTTCGCCGGCGTCGCCGAAGACGAACTGCCCTTCTGTTTCGGGTATGTAATGGCAAAACCAAAGCCGACGGCGCAGGTTCTTCTCGCTGCCGAAACAGGCGACCCGCTGCTTGCGATTTCGCGATTTGGCCTCGGAATCGGGATGGCGTATACGAGTGACGTAACCGAAAAATGGGGCGGCGAATGGCTGGCGTGGGATAAGTGCGGAAGCTTCTGGGCGCAGGTGTTCAGGAGTGTCGTAAAACGAGCCGACACTGAAGGGATATACATCACCTCACAGGCGGTTGGCAACAAGTGGGTCGTTGACATTAAACGACAGGACCCGGACTCAAAACCCATCAATGCCGCAAATCTCATGCTCAGATCCGTCGACCAGAACAACTCGACCCAGGAGATAAGCGTCGAGCAGATCGGACTTGGAATATACCGGGCGATAGTGCCCCTGGAAGGTGTCATCAGTGCTTCGCTAAGCATTCAGGATGTCGACTACGAAAAGGCAGCCGTCATACACTACAACCGGCCATACCACGCCGAATATGATCTGACGTGCCAGCCAAACGAAAGACTCGTCGCCCAGGTCAATTTCGTCCCGTCACAAATAAAAGAAAACATCCAGCCGATAGACAATTACTCTTCGGCAGCCAACCCGCTAACCATCGCGGCAATGGTGATGTTCATAGGGAGTGGTTTGCTGAGGAGGATTTAGAAAACAGTGAATTCGAGTTTACGGCATGGGTGAAAGAAACGCATTTTCACCCATCCTACCAGACTGCGTTGACAGATCATATTATAAAGCTAGTTACTTCTTCCTCTGTATTTATTGCTGTCCTGAGGGACCACAACGATATTAGGTAACCGTTCACAGGGCATAAATGTGGATTATGGCCCCAGTAGTGATGAAAAAGGCTGATTGGAGAAATGAGCTTGGATAGACTGGTATATAAAATCGAATGCATTTCGGCCCTGGCTGGCACAGGTTGCCATTACGGTCCAGATGCGTTCACTCCAGTTCCTGCCGTTTTCGCTGCGGGTTCCCTGGGTAAGATAACGGTCTATAACAACAAATCGTATCGCCTGTTCAGCGAGTTTACTCAACTGCCCACGAGAGATGGTCACACCGACAACATCACGCAGAAACTTGCGAATGGTCGAAAACGAACAGTGACAGGCGCCTTTCATATAAGCAATGGTTGCCATAAGACGCGGCCCAACCAACTGGCCTTTGTCAATGTGAGCCGGCATGGGCGCATCGTGAAACTTTTGACAATGTTCGCACCAGTAGCGAAGACCTGTATGTTGTTCAATATGAGTCGGTTTTTGAACAATTTCAACCTGTTGAACGATTTTTTCGGCCCCTTGAACCTCTTCGAGTTTACCGCCACCATCAGGGCAAACATCAAGTGTATGGGTTTGAAATGTGTCGATTTCTTCTGTGGTAAAAGGGTCTCTTTCATGCTTTGGATGTCCGGGTTGACCGCCAATGTTGCGAGAACCGTTGTTCTTTTTCTTTCGCGGCGGCTTGACAATATCCGACGATGGCGGTTTGGAAGAGGTGGACGAATTCTTCGACAGTTTAGCTACCTTGAATATGCTATAATTCATCAAAAACATAGGGATTTGCATTTGATCGAGTCGAAAATGGGCATTTTGACATTGAGTGCGTTGCTCAATACGCTCAAAATTCCCGTCAACGCCAATCAATTTGCTCAGTACTTCTTCCCATGTATCTGTGACTGTCCTGAGGAGTTACGACGATATTAGACCCATCGAGCAAAAGCGCATTTGCAGATCCAGTATTGTATACGCCATATCCATCCGGAGTTTCAGGAAGCTGACCGGAAAACTTCGCTTTCGAGACCTTGTGGAAACTGGCGAAACTATCGATTGGATCGGTGGCGTCGATAAAAAACCTTACTACCAATGCATTATCATTGAGCACGTAATTGGACAGAATCGTTGTGCCGTCTGCATCTTTCATCTTCCACATGTTTTCTTCCGACCACAAAAATGTTTCGCTTGGCGAAGAATTTATCTGTGATCTTTTGACTCCTTTACTGTCGGTTCCTGTGATGAAACCGTTCATACTGTAACTGAATTGCGGAACAATTGGAATTGAAGAGTTGTGACCCGGATGGTTTGTGCCGAACTTACGCGCAAAAGTTGCTAATGTGGGGCAGACATTGAGTTTTTTATTTGAGATATATGGCCAGTAAGGGCCCGCATTGGAGGGCAATACATCAGGGCTCTGGCTTTCATCATGCCACGTGCAACCAGAACTGGTTGTTCTATAAAGACTACGCCATGCAGGTGGAAATCTGTCGTCATTCTCATTGGCATATAATTCTGTGGCAAGATAGTATTGGTGCATGTTGCTTTTGCAAAGGATTTCCTGGGCGATAGACTTTGCTTTTGAAAGTGCGGGCATGAGAATAGCCAATAACAGAGCTATAATGGCAATTACAACTAACAATTCGATCAGCGTGAAGCCTTTTTTAGTACTCAAAATCTACCCCAAATTTAACTAAACAACAAATATTTTTAAAATTATTTGTAAAATCTATGTAAAATATACCACAAAGTACCGAGTATTACAAGTTTAAATTAAGTTTTCATGAAAAAAAACAAGAAATGTGTTGTCGATATTTGCTTTTCTGTTATATTTCACTCGTCGATGTTGTTTTCGGCATACCGTAATACGGACGAGAGAGATACCCTCACTTGATGGGGGAGCCGAAGGTGCAACCGGTTTTGGCCGGGAAACTCTCAGGCAAAAGGATCTCGGCCTTGCGGGCAATACCGGTTGGTATAAGCCCTGACGGTCCTCTGGAGAACTCGTTAAATCGGGTACCGAAGGGTTAACGCTCTCAGGTAAACGGACAGAGGCACATAATGGATATTGTGTCCGATATGTCCCTTTTGCGAGAATAGGATTTTAATATGGATCAGTTACGGAAAACCGTTTTTTATGACAGACATTTTCAACTCGGAGCAAAGATTGTAGACTTTGCCGGCTGGGAAATGCCGATACAATACTCCAAAGGAATTGTCCACGAACATCTGGCAACTCGTAAAACCGCGGGATTGTTTGATGTTTCACACATGGGCAGGTTTGTATTTCGCGGCGATAGCCTGCCCTTTTTGCAGCATGTCCTCAGTAATAACGCCGCGGCACTGGATGTCGGCCAAAGTCAGTACACTTTTATCCCAAATGAAACCGGCGGTGCGATAGATGACGCATATCTATATCGTTTCACTGAAGATGAATATCTGCTGGTGGTAAATGCCTCCAACCGGCAAAAGGACTGGGAGCACTTTGAGAGTTTGATCGGGGATTTTGAATCCGTTGAAATGTCCGACCGCACAGAAGATATCGTAATGCTGAGTGTGCAAGGGCCCAAATCCAAACAGATCGTCAGTTCGCTGATAGAAGCCGGTCCATTGCCGGAACCTATGCGAAATCGTCTTAGCACGGTGACGATAAATTCTAAAGAGGTTTTGGTCGCAAGGACAGGATATACCGGCGAGCCGGTTTGTTTTGAACTTTTCATAGATGCTGCCAATGGGCCCGAGATTTGGGATTTGCTTACCGAAGCAGGTGCTGAACCCATTGGCCTGGGAGCACGCGATACCCTCCGGCTGGAGGCGGGGCTTCCCCTCTATGGGCATGAATTAGGCAAGGACAAATACGAGCGTGAGATACCGATTTTTGCGTGTGAACTGGCAAAATTTGCGGTCAGCTTCTCATCCTTAAAGGGCAACTTCGTTGGTAGAGACGCTCTGAGCAAACAGTTTGCCGCTTTCAGGAAGATCAAAGACGGCGATTACTCGCTGCTTGAATATCTGCCGCAAATGATCCGGCCCGTAGCGGTATCGGGTAAGGGTATCGCCCGTCAGGGCAGCGGTGTGTTTACCGATGGCAAAGAGGCAGGTTATGTTACCAGCGGTACCATGGTGCCTTATTATAAATATGTTGGCGAAGGTTTGTTCAGCGAGATGACCGAAGAAAAAAAGATGCGTTCTGTATGCCTGGCACTGGTCGATAGTGACATTGCCGACGGAGACCGGCTCGAGATCGAGATCAGGGGCAAGAAGACCGATGCGGTTGTTGTGCCTTACCATTTGAGAGGCGAAGCGCCGCCGTATGCCAGACCTATTGTTTATGACAATCTTTTTAAGGAAAAAGAATCCGCCCGCGTATCCGACGATTTACCGGCAAAGGCACTGACATTGCTGAACAAGACCGTCGATAACACCAGATGGCGGCAAAGCGAGTGCATCAATCTTATTCCCTCCGAACAGACGCAGTCGTCTATGTCGCGGCTGATCTCGATAATGGACCCTTCCGGCAGATATGCCGAGCACAAAGCTGTGAAAGCATTTTCCGAAGCTGAGGTTTTTTATTACCAGGGAACGGATTTCATCGCTGAGGTTGAACGGCTTTTGGCAGAACAAATGCAGATATACCTTGGCTGTATGGAAATCGAGGCCCGGGTTATCAGCGGCCAGATGGCTAACGCGGCGGTTTTCAGTTCGTTGGTTGATTATCTAAACAGGTCCAACCGCAAGATCGAACCGAGGCGAATTTCCAGGGTATTGAACCATCATATTATCAAGGGCGGCCATCTCAGTGCTCAACCGATGGGTGCGCTGCATGATTTCGTGGCACATGATCCAACGACCGAAAGAGCTGCTGTGGTTAATTTCCCTGTTTTGCCTGACAATCCATACAAAGTTGATGTCGCGGCCTGTCAGGATGTGCTCGCAGAATATAAGCCTGAGTTGATCATTTTAGGTAAGAGCCTTGTCCTGCATAGAGAACCTGTGGCCGAGATTCGCTCTATGGTCGATGAAATGTCGCTCGATTGCGTGGTTATGTATGATATGGCACATGTCCTGGGATTGGTTGGGCCTTATTTCCAGGAGCCGTTCAAAGAGGGTGCAGATATTGTTACCGCCTCGACGCATAAGACGTTTTTCGGAACTCAGCGTGGAATAATAGCTTCAAATTTCCATCGAGACGACCACAAGTGGCCCCTGTGGGAAACTGTTTGCCGAAGGGCGTTTCCGGGCAGTGTAAGCAATCATCACCTCGGTACTTTGCTGGGCTTGCTGATGGCAGCATACGAGATGAATCATTTCAAGGACGAGTATCAGAAAAAAGTAATCGCCAACGCTAAAGCATTCGCCCTGGCGCTCAAAAACACCGGCCTGGACGTCGCCGGAGATGCCGGGATCGATTATACCGAAACCCATCAGGTAGTCTTAAATGTCGGATACAGCAAGGGACCCCAAATAGCCCGCCTTCTGGAAGATAATAATATTATTGTAAATTATCAGGCAAGTCCCGAGGAAGAGGGTTTCACCGCCGCCGGATGTCTGCGGATGGGTGTTGCGGAGATGACACGATTTGGGATGCAGGAAAAAGATTTCCAGCAGTTGGCTCAATTGATTTGCGATCTTGTTAACGGAACAAAAAGTGTTAAAGAAGAAGTGACCGCATTTAGAAAACGATTTACTAATATGAGATACTGTTTCTCGGGTGAAGAATTTACCCCTGTAATGGAAAAACTGTATCAGCTTATTTAAACAATTGAAAGAGTGCAAAAATATAATTTATTATCAGGAGCAAAGAATGATCCCGCAAGAATTAAGGTATTTAGAATCACATGAATGGGCAAAACTCGACGGAGGCTCAGGCATTGTAACCGTAGGCCTTTCCGATTACGCGATTGAGCAACTGGGTGATATCGTTTTCCTTGAACTCCCTGCCGTTGGTGACAAAGTTGTCAAAGGATCCGAATTCTGCACCATAGAATCCGTAAAAGCAGCTTCGGATTTGTACGCTCCGGTTAGCGGCGAAATTGCAGAGGTAAACGATGAGTTGCCCGAGAATCTGGATTTGTTCAAAACCGGCGCGTATGAAGACGCCTGGATCGCAAGGATCAAGGCTGACGACATCGCTGAACTTGAAACCTTGATGAACGCCGAAGATTATGAAAATCTATTGAAGGAATAGTCGAACATGCCTTTTATATCTAATACTGTCGACCAGCAAAAGCAGATGCTCAGCGAAATAGGCCTTTCCATGGAAGATTTGTTTTCCGATATTCCGCCCGATCTGATGGGCAGACCTCTGGAAATCCCTGCCGGACTTAGCGAGATGGAAATTCACCGTCGGTTTAGTGCACTTTCAAAAAAGAACGCCACAGATCTTACTTGCTTTCTGGGCGGCGGAATTTACGACCATTTTTGCCCGTCAGCGGTTGGCGCAATACTTTCGCGAAGCGAGTTTTACACTGCTTATACGCCCTACCAGCCGGAAGTGTCGCAGGGTACGCTGCAGGCGATCTATGAGTATCAGTCGATGATCTGCAGGCTGACAGAGATGGAAGTTTCCAACGCGTCACTCTATGACGGCGGCACGGCCCTGTACGAGGCAATGATGATGGCGCTTCGGATAACTCGCAAAAACAAGATAATCCTCGACAGCAGTGTCAACCCGATCTATCGCAAGACGATACACTCGTATACCCAAAATCTTAAGATCGCCCTTGACGAAACTGAATGCGTAAACGCCCTTGCCAACCGCTCAGAAATCCTTAACCAGCTTGACAAAAGCACCGCGGCCGTCATCGTACAAAATCCAAATTTCTTCGGCTGCATCGACGACCTTACAGACATCGCAGACGCCGCACACGCAAACGGTGCATTGCTGATCGTCTCGAGCTATCCTATGAGTCTGGGTATCCTCAAGACTCCCGGTGCGATGGGCGCCGACATAGTTACCGGCGAAGGCCAAAGCCTTGGGATACCTCTTTCGTTCGGCGGACCGTATCTGGGTTTCATGGCGACCAGAAAGAAATATGTTCGCAAGATGCCCGGCCGCGTTGTCGGCAGAACAACCGACTGCAACGGTAAAGACGGTTTTGTCATGACCCTCCAGGCAAGAGAACAGCATATCAGAAGAGCCAAGGCAACTTCAAACATCTGCTCCAACGAGGCGCTTTGTGCACTCGCCGCTTCGATATATCTGTCGCTGCTTGGCAAAGAAGGATTCAAGCGAACGGCACAGATGTGTGCACAGAAGGCAAACTATGCATTTAAACGACTAACCGCGATAGAGGGAGTCACGTCACACTTCAGGCAAAAATGGTTCTTCAACGAATTCGTCCTTGACCTGCCAAAAGACGCCAGAGATGTCGTTGCGAACCTGATCGAAAAGGGATTCAGTGCGGGATTTCCGCTAAGCCGGTATTACGAAGGAATGGAAAATTCAATCCTTATCGCAGTCACCGAAAAGAGAACAAAACAGGAAATAGGAATGCTCGCAGAATGTCTGGAGGCCGCATTATGAAACTAATATTTGAAAAGAGTGTATCTGGCCGAAAAGGTGTCATGCCGGGCAAGAGTGATATAAAAGAATCTATCAAGCTTGACAGCAATTTACTTCGTGATAATGATGCTGAATTATGTGAGCTTAGCGAGCTTGATGTCGTTCGACATTTTACAGAGTTGTCCAAACGAAACTTCGGGGTTGATGACAACTTCTACCCGCTTGGTTCATGTACGATGAAGTACAATCCAAAGGTTGCCGAACGCGTCGCATCATACGATGGGTTTGCAAATTTGCACCCGCTTTTGCCCCAACTCAGAGGCGGCGGAATGTTAACGCAAGGAGCCCTGGAGGTTCTTTATGAGATGGACATGCTGCTTCGGGAGATCACGGCGATGGCCGCATATACGCTTCAGCCGCTAGCCGGTGCCCATGGCGAACTTACCGGCATCATGATCATGGCAGCATACCACAAGGACAGAGGCAATGATAAAACGACGATTCTTATCCCCGACAGTGCTCATGGAACCAATCCATCAAGTGCCGCGATCGCCGGGTACAAAGTTGAGACTGTCCCCAGTAAAGACGGCGTTATGGATATCGACGCACTCAGGTCGATGGTAAACGATGAGACAGCAGGTCTTATGCTGACGTGTCCGAATACGCTTGGGATCTTCAATCCGCATATCAAGGAGATCTGCGACATTATTCACGACGTTGACGGGCTGACTTATTATGATGGCGCAAATCTCAACGCTATCGTCGGAAAAGCAAAACCCGGTGATTTCGGGTTTGACATACTCCATCTGAATCTGCATAAAACTTTCGCAACGCCGCATGGCGGCGGCGGACCGGGCGCCGGACCTGTCGGAGTTGTAAAAAGACTTGAACAGTATCTGCCGATTTCAGTGGTTGTTAAACGCGAGGACGGAACGTACGCGGTGGAGTATGACCGGCCAAAGAGCATCGGGTATATCGCTCCATTCTACGGCAACTTCGGCGTTATCCTGAGGGCGTACGCGTATATACTAATGCTTGGAAGAGAGGGGCTCGAGCGGGTTGCAGAGAATGCCGTCATCAACGCCAACTATATCAAGGAAAAGCTAAAGGACTATTACGACCTGCCCTATCCGGGGATTTGCAAGCATGAATGTGTTTTCAGTGCATCGCGACAGGCGAAAAATGGAGTCCATGCCATTGACATTGCAAAGGCACTGATCGACAGGGGTTATCATCCGCCGACGATCTATTTCCCGACTATCGTCCAAGAGGCGATAATGATCGAGCCAACAGAAACTGAGAGCAAGGAGACGATTGACGGATTTATCGCCGCAATGATCGACATCGCAAAGCAAGCCGAAACCGATCCGGAAAGTTTTAAGGATCTGCCAAAAACTACCCCGGTAGGCCGGTTGGACGAAACCAAAGCCGCTAAGCAATTGGATCTGGCCTATTAAGGTGTGAAAGCTAACGTGTGAAAATAATCGTTTGAAAAAAACGTGTGAAAGGTGTACAAAAAAATACCGCCGACATTTTGCCGACGGTATTGTGTAAATCGAATAGTATTTCATCTTATGGCTTATTGTTCTGTCAGGGCAACAAACTTGTCCATATACGCTTTGATGTCAAGAGCCGGTGCCGCCTCAACGTCGATCGCTCCGATCTCTACGGCTGTTGTTAATTCGTCAGGCCGTTTGTTTTCAAGAAGTGCCAATCCGCAGATCGCTGACCCCAGAGCGGTCGCTTCCTTGATATCGGTAGTGCAAACCCTGCTTGCCGGGTAGAGAGCCTTCAGCAACGTCAGATAGGGCTGATTATGCCTGAATCCGCCTTCGACGAAAATCGTATCGCCGTCTTCGATATCGGCATAATCAAATGCCTTTGCAGTCTGGATAGCAAGCGACAGGATCAAAACCGCACACGTCCTGTCAAAATCTTCCATAAACGCAGGAGCATCTTTTGCAGCCTTTAGATCCTCCAGGCCTACGACCGTATCGCCGTCAACAACACGCGGTAATGATTGCGGGAATATTCCAGTGCCTTTTGTTACGGAAGGAAGAATAAACTCCGAGCACTTATCGACAACAGACTGATAAACATCCCCATCAAAGTCAGGCAGTTCTTTTGAGGGGAACTTTTCTTTCAACACGCCCATATACGTTTCATATTCAAGCCCGCCCATGAAGATGGAAGTCTTAACGAGGTTCTTGAAAATGTCCATGTTATAGAAAACCAGCTTGCCGATCTCATCTTCGGTGAATGCGACTTTTTCAGAAGGTCTCATCGCAACGCACCATGTTCCGGTAGAGTTAAGGATGAACTTTTTGCTGCCGGAAATCAGGTACGGTATCAGGCTGGCATTGGAATCATGAAGGCCGTAAGTGACTACACACCCGGGGTCAACGCCGGTTTTTGCGGCGATATCGGCTGAGACTGTGCCGAGACTCTCCCATGAATTATTTACTGTCGCCGGGAGTTTGTCAACGACGTCAAGTTTTTCGGCGACCTCGGAATAAGTGTGTTTATGCGGGTCGAACAAGTAGCTGTGGCAGCCCAGCATCGTAGGTTCCGCCCCGGCGCTGCCGGTAAGCTTAAAGCCAAAGTACTGTGGATAGCTGAGTATCCATTTGGTCGCATCCATTTCGGCGGGGAAATTCTTTTTGAGGTAATAAACCATTTTGCCGGCATTGATCAGATCGCCGACTTCGGCAGTTGCGGTGGCTTCCTGAAGATGGTCGCGAGTTCCGAACTTGCTGTAAAACTCGTCTGCGAATCCGGGTTCGGTGGTATTGGTATAACTTAGCGGCGGTGCTGTAAGGTTTCCGGCATCGTCGACGCAAGCGATAGTCGCTCCGTGGGTGGTTACCGAGATAGCCTTGATAGCGTATTTTTTACTGAAATTGGCGAGAGTGTCGCATAACCAACTGAAAACCGCTTCGGGCTGTTCGTGCTGTAAGCCGCCGATTTCGATCTCGGGGAATGATTCCGTACTGCTGACAAGAACATTAAACTGAAGGTCATAGATCAGAACTTTCTTGTTCGTTTTACCAACATCAAGTACCGCAATAGTATCAGGTTTCATATTTTCAACTTCATTATAAATTATCAGTTACCTGTATTCATTTAACATCGTATATGTTTATAGTAAATTTGTGGAAATTGTCAATTATAATATGTTTGTTACACGCAAATGTGTAGGGGATTTGCCTAAGCCGCCCCCTGAGCAGCAGGCAGCATCGCTCACTCCGTCACATTCACAGTGGCACCTTCAAGCGTAGCCTGCCGATGCACTAAACAAGGCAAACAGGAGCAATCGACCGCCGCAAGTTGACAATGCCAGGTCCCGATTTCTTGAGTCTCTGCGAATAGCTGTTTCTGTCCAACCTGAAACCCCTAACAAATCCCTCCCTCTGATACCATCAGCCAATCAAACCGAAAATTAAAATTCAACCAAGAATCATAACCCAAACAACGCGCACTATGTCCACGAGTGACATTCCGGGTCAACGTATACTATTGACCCTGTAACTAACTATATTTGCCGTAAAATTGGATAAACAAGCCAATGCTTTTACGCCCAAAGGGCCATAATTATGTCGCCGAGTCTCTGTTTTGTCTTTTCTGTGTCGATTGGTGTTTGAGTTTCCCGCTCGGCAGAAGTCATCTGGACATTTTCAATACCGCAGGGGATTATATTGCTGAATATGCTTAGGTCGTTTGAGAGGTTTATTGCCATGCCGTGATAAGTTATGTGCCTTTTGACCTTGACGCCGAGGGATGCGATTTTCTTTTCACCTACCCAGAGGCCGGGCAGACCTTTGCATCTTTCGGCGGAGATTGAAAGCGTTTTAAGAAGTTCGATCCCGATGCCTTCGAGTTGGCGAACATAATTGCTGATTCCCAGCCCGAGGGACGTCAGCGAGATTATCGGGTAGATTACCAGTTGACCGGGATTATGAGCAGTTGCCCCCCCGCCGCGGCGAATATCTATAATGTCAATATTTTCATCGGCAAGATTTTCCCTGGTTTGCAATAGAATATTTTTAGTATTGTTGGCGCCAAGGGTTACAGTCGGATAGTGTTCCAGCAGCAGAATGGTATTTTCGATCTCCCCTGCGATCCTCTTTTCAACAAGATCAAGCTGGATATCAAGCATAGGCCGATACTCAGTTATCCCGCAATCATATATCGAAAGCGGAGTGCCCTCGGTGGATTGCCGTAAAAGTTTTTTCTCAATTGCTGTTTCCATCATTATACATTATACAATAATCATTATATATTTCAAAGCGTATGCACCGGCAACCCTTCCCATCCCTCGGCAGCTTCTGCGACTGCTTCGATGAAGGTTGGATGTGGATGGATGGTCTGGCTGATCTCTTCGACGGTTAGCTCGTTTTTCATCGCTAACGCAATTTCCTGAATAGTATCCGTAGCATGCGGGCCGATAATGACAGCGCCGAGAATTTCGCCGTGTTCGGGGTCGGCCATCAGCTTGACCATACCATCTGTTTCGCCGTATGCCTGTGCGATCCCGCTAGCGCTGTATGGGAACTTGCTGATCTTGACATTGGGGCATTTTTCCTTTGCCTGTGGCTCGGAAAGTCCTACCGAGGCAGCTTCAGGATGCGTATAAATGCCGGACGGCACGATAGTCCTGTCGTCAGAAGCGGCGTTGCCGGTCGCATTGTCAGCGGCTACCATTCCCATTTTACTGGCAAGGTGTGCATACTGAATAACTTCGGCAGCGTCACCGATAGCGTAGATACCATCGACGTTGGTTTTGCATTGCTCGTCGACAACGATGATGCCGTTTTCGGTTTTAATGCCCAGCTCTTCCAGGCCGATGCCTTCGATGTTTGGAGTTCTGCCGATCGCTACCAGTACTTTTTCGACGGTTACTTCGGATCCGTCTTCTAGTTTTGCAGTGGCACTATCCTTGCCGGCCTCAATCGTAAGAAGTTTGGTAGATGTTTTCACATCGACCTTACGCTTCTTAAGACTCTTTTCTACGGCCTTTGATATCTCACCGTCAACATTAGCGACGAGATTGTCAAGCATTTCCACAAGAGTAGTTTCAATTCCAAGTTCCGAGTATACTGTGGCGAATTCGCAGCCGATCACGCCGCCGCCGAGAATGAGAACGCTCTTTGGCAAGTTCCTGGCTGTCGTAGCTTCATCGGTGGTCATCAGGCGGTCAGAGTCCCATGGAAGAAAGCCCGGTTTTGCAGGCTTTGAACCGGTAGCGATTATAATTGATTTCGCCTTGATCTCTTGAGTCCCGTCTTTGGTGGTAACTTCGATCGTATCCTTTGCGGTAAGTTTGCCCCGTCCGTCTACGACATCAACGCCGCGTTTCTTGAGGAGAAAACCTACACCACCGGTCAAACCGGCGACGACCTTGGAGACTCTTTTCATGAAAACAGAGTCATCGAAATCGCTTTTCTTTGAAGTGATCCCAAACTCGCTCGCGTTATGCATATTGTGATATATCTCACTGCCGTGAAGCATAGCTTTTGTCGGTATGCAGCCGACATTGAGGCATGTACCGCCAAGATATTTTTCTTCGATAATACACACCTTTGCCCCGCGTAATGCCGCGCGAAGTGCTGCTACATAACCGCCAGGACCTGCTCCCAATACTGCAACATCATACATTTTACTACTCCTGAATATTAATTTTTTTATAAGTTACTCTAAGTCACTATTTCTTGTTTGAATGATTCTTGTTATTTCCAGCGATGACAACTTTTACGTCATTCTTGTCAAACGCAGAGGCATCTTTTTTGCTTAATTCCTTATCCGTTACAAACACATCGATCTGGCTGGTCTTAAGTACTCGTATCAGTGCTTTTTTACCGATCTTATTTGCATCGGCAAGAAGATAGACCTTGTCGGATCGCTGGGCGGCAAATCGTTTTGTGTACCCGTTAAACGCGGCATTTTCATAAGTGCCCTCTTCGGGTATAAGACAAGTGCTGGAAAAGAATGCCTTATCAATATGGAAGGAATCTGCCTGTGAGTCCGGCTCAAAGCCGACAAATGAATAGGTCTCACTGTCAAAAACACCGCCCAAACCGATCAGCCGGATATTTTGAGCCTTAGCAAGTTCCAGCGATATCAGCAAAGAATTCGTTACAATAGTTACCTCCGGATCGATCTTTGCCAGGTTTATAGCGAGAGAGCTGACAGTCGTCGATCCGTCAAGAAAAATAGAGTCGCCCGGTTCAATAAACTGCATCGCACAATCGGCTATAAGTTCCTTTTCCCTGGGGTTGATCTGAAGCCGGTTTACGATCTGAGCCTCACGAAACTGGGTCGGAGATTCGATCTTCTGAATAGCGCCCTTAACACGAAGAACAAGATGCGATTTAGCCAGATAATCTGCGTCCCGGCGTATAGTAAACGGGGAAACACCAAATATCACACCTAGATCGGCAAATGAAGCGATTCCGACTCTATTTACATATTCTACGATTTTTTGCTGACGTTGTCTCATTTTAAGACTCTTGCCTGGCTTTAACGAACAATTATTTTACAAAACAGCACCCGCATGACCCTGATTATTGTCAATTATACACTATTTTTTTAAAAATTCAATATCTTTTTTAAATTTTCTTGACAAATTTGACGTTTCCTTTACAATACATGTCGGTGTTGCTTATAAATGCAGCGCTAAACCCGTAAAAAACAAATAAATTTCAGTTTTTAGCTAATTGGAGAATTTTGTATGTCAATGAAAGATATAACCAACAAGCCGGATTTTACCAAAAAAACGCTTACTTTCGGTGAAGTCCCGTGTTACCAATATGACAAATCGCTCGCAGACGAGCTTAAAGGCGATATGACGGCAGACGATGCCATGTTCCTGTACAAGCAGATGCAGTATATCCGTGCTTTTGAGTCGGTAATTATCAAACTTCGCAGCGGCGAGCTCGTACCTTTCGAAGGATATAAGTTCTCGGGCGCTACCCACCTTTCTATCGGCCAGGAAGGCTCTGCCGCCGGTGCAAACGCTGCTCTTCGCGGCGACGACTATATTACAAGTTCCCACCGCGGTCACGGCCATGGTATCGCAAAGGAAAGTTATGCTTTGCGTTCTATGAGCAAAAAACAACTCAAAGAATTTATCGAAGGCGTTAGCTACAAGAGTACCAAGAAAGATCTGCTCGACCAGGCACTGGATGTTCACATTTACCGTACAATGACCGAATTCATGGGTAAAGAAGAAGGTTACTGTCGCGGACGCGGCGGCGGAATGCATATCGCTGACTTCAACGTCGGCCACCTCGGCGCAAACGCTATCGTAGGCGGATCCCTGCCGATGGCAACCGGTGCCGGCATGAGCATGAACTTCCAGGGCATCGACCGTGTCACACTTTGCTTCTTCGGCGACGGTGCATCGAACAACGGCGTTTTCTGCGAATCGCTCAACATGGCCTGTATGCCACAGTTTGATAAGGGTGCTCCGGTAATCTTCTTTATCGAAAACAACCAGTTCGGCATGACAGGCAGATCTCGCGATGAGATCACCGCTGTCGACTATCTCGCAAGACGCGGCTGGGCGTACAATGATGTCGGAATGCACGCAGAGGTCGTTAACGGCATGAATCCTCTCGCCGTTCAGGACGCTGTCAAACGCGCCGCCGAAATTTGCCGCAAAGGCGAAGGCCCTGTGCTCCTCGAAGCAATGACCTACCGTTACATGGGCCACTCGCTCAGCGATCAGAACCGTTATCGCAACGAAGAAGAGATCAACGCATGGAAGTGCGAAGACGCTATCGGCGGATTCAAGCAGGAAATGGTAAAAGCCGGTATCGCCGAAGCCGACGAACTTGAGAAGATCGAACAAGATATCTATGCCGACATGGAAGAGATCACCATCGCGTCGGCAAAGAGTGCATTCCCGGACCCATCAACAATTTTGGAAGGCCTCTACTCAGACACAACCAGTGACGACATCCCCGCCAAGCTCAAAACCACCAAGTACAACAAAGAGCTGGTAAAAGACGCAAGAGACGGCAAAGGCAGAATGCCATACAGAAAAGCTGTCGTCGAAGCAATGACCGAAGAAATGATCCGTGACAAACGCGTTGTATTCTACGGCGAAGACGTCGCAGAGCACGGCGGTGCGTTCGCGGCGACACTTGGCCTGGTCGAAACATTCGGAAGAAAACGCGTATTCAACGCTCCGATCTCAGAAGTCGCTATTTGCGGTTCTGCGGTAGGCATGGCCATGACCGGCATGCGTCCGGTAGTCGAGCTTATGTATATTGACTTTATTCTTATGAGCATGGACCAGCTTGGCAACCAGGCAGCCAAGAACAAATACATGTTCGGCGGCAAGGCAAAGGTTCCGATGGTTTGTCGCACAGCGATCGGCGGCGGCAAGGGTTACGCCGGCCAGCACTCACAGAGCCTCGAAGCAATAGCAACACAGATTCCGGGCCTTAAAGTCGTCGCTCCTTCAACCCCAGCCGACGCAAAGGGCCTGCTAAAGACAGCTATCCGCGACGACAACCCGGTTATCTTCCTCGAGCATCAGCTCCTCTACGGCGACCGTGACGTTGTACCCGAAGGTGATTTCACAGTACCGTTCGGCAAAGCAGCCGTCCGTACTGAAGGGACAGATGTTACTATCATGGCGTACTCCTACATGGCAAAGATTGCCCTGCAGACAGCCGACATGCTCGCAGAAAAGGGAGTATCGGCAGAAGTCATCGACATCCGAAGCCTTATCCCGCTCGACACCGACACCATCGTCGAATCGGTTAAGAAGACAAACTACGCCGCTGTTATCTCCCAGGCACCCGGAACCGGTTGTTACGGCGAGCACATCGCATTCGAGATTCAGCAAAAGGCTTTCGACTATCTCGATGCCCCTGTTGAATTGATCGCTGCGTACGAATGTCCGCCTCCGATGGCACCGACTCTCGAAAAAGAATTTATGCCGAACGCCGAAAAGGCAACCGCAAGAATTCTTGCAATGCTTGGCAAATAGGTGCCAAATGGCACTATTAATTACGCGAATAAATCCGTTCGTGGTTTGTTAGAATTAGACCGCGTATTAAGTTAATTTGTTTTTGCAAATGTTATATACGCAAACACTAACACTTAGCATAGTGGAGTTTTATATATGGCTATTGAACTTAAAGTTCCAATACCCGACCAGACGACCGAAGAGGTTCGCATAGTCGAGTGGAAGAAAAACGTCGGCGATGCGGTCAAGCACGGTGACATCATACTCGAGATCGAGACCGACAAAGCCGTCATGGAAGTCGAATCGACAGGCGAAGGCACGCTTATAAAGCAGCTTGTCATCGTCGACGACATGGTGCCGGTAGGCCAGGTTATCGGCTTTATCGGCGAAGCTGGCGAAGTTGTCGATACGGCCGCTCAAGCCCCCCCATCGGCAAAATCTGCACCGGCTCCGACAGCAAGCGTAAGCCCAATTGCCGCACCAGCCGCCGTTCAACTCGACGAAAATGTAACAGAAGTCAAGGTTCCAATACCCGACCAGACCACCGAAGAAGTTCGCATAGTCGGCTGGAAAAAGGCTGTCGGCGATGCTGTCAATCACGGCGATGTGATCCTCGAGATCGAAACCGACAAAGCGGTCATGGAAGTAGAATCAGCCGGCGAAGGCATACTCTTGCAGCAACTCGTCGCAGTTGACGACATGATCCCGGTCGGCCAGGTAATCGGCTTTATCGGTCCGGAAGGCACCGCCGTTCAGGCTGCCCCTGCCGCACAAGCCAAACCAGCCGCTCCGCCTGTTACGCAAGCAGCACCTTCAGATGTCACCGAAGCACCGGCAAGCCCACTTGCCCGGAAGATCGCCGCAAAGACCGGCGTTAATCTTGATAGCATACAAGGCAGCGGCGCTCACGGCAAGATCATGCGTAAGGACGTAGAAGCCGGTCCTGCAAGTGCAAGTCTCTCGGTCTATGGCGGCAGACTCTTCGCCTCGCCAAACGCTAAACGTCTGGCAAAAGATATGGACGTCGACCTAATGGATGTAATCGGCACCGGGCCAAACGGCAGGATTATCGGCACCGATGTAGAAAGTTATGGCGCCCAGATGCCTGCAAGCTCTGTTCACGGCGGCAGATTGTTTGCCTCACCGAACGCTAAAAGGCTAGCTGGCGAACTCGCCGTTGACCTGCTCGCTATCACAGGAACAGGCCCCAACAACAGGATCATCGGCGCTGATGTAATTGCTTATGCCGAAGCGAATCCTGTCGGCGCAGTCGCTGCCGCACCGGGTCAGCCTGTTCCGGGCACAGAGGTCGAGCTTACAAAGATGCGTCGTGCAATAGGTATCAACCTGCAGAACAGCTTCCGCGACACTCCGCACTTTAACGTTACGATGTCGTTCGACATGACAAAAGCGATGAAGGTTCGCAGCCAGCTGAACAAGGGCAAAGAAAAACCCGAGAAGGTTTCGGTCAACGACCTCGTCGTCAGGGCATGTACAGTCGCACTGAAAAAATACCCCGCCGTAAACAGCAAGTTCCTTCAAGACAGGATCAGGTACGAAGCCGACATTAATGTCGGAGTCGCCACTGCCGTTGAAGCCGGGCTTATTGTCCCAGTGGTGCTAAACGCCGACACGCTAGGCTGGAAAGAACTGGCTGCGGCGACGAAAAATGTCGTCGGACAAGCCAGAGGCGGCAAACTCATCGGACTGGGCAAGGGAACATTCACAGTTTCAAACCTTGGAATGTTCGGCGTTGACAATTTCACCGCGATCATCAATCCTCCAGAGGCCGCGATCCTGGCCGTCGGCGGACTGAAGGAAACAGTCGTCGCGATTAATGGAATGATCAGCGTAAAACCGATGATGACAGTCACCCTTTGCAGCGACCACCGCGTAGTTGACGGAGCCCTTGCCGCACAGTTCCTCGGGGCGATTAAGCTTTATCTCGAAGAAGAAATTTCTTAAGCAGATTTCCGAAAATACTCACAATGCTTGACAGGTCGCCGCTGATAGTAGATAATCCTCAGCGGCGAACTTTATATATTAAGAAGCAAAAACAAAATGGACAAAAAAGAAAAACTTGAATTACAGCTGGACAGTTTCAATGCGGCCGAAAGAAAAGAAGCTTTACTCGCTCTCTGGCAAATGGTCCAGTCAGGCGAGATCAAACTACCCTCAAGCACCACAGACGTAAATCTCCATCTGCACACGTTTTACTCATACAACGCATGCGGATACTCCCCAAGCAAAATCGCCTGGAAAGCACGCAACCGCGGACTAGCCGTCACAGGCATTGTAGACTTCGACGTATTCGACGGTCTGGAAGAGTTCCTGGTGGCCGCAAAATTGATCGGGCTTAAAGGCTCTGTCGGCATGGAGACAAGAGTCTACGTCCCGGAGTTTGCCGACAAAGAAATAACATCGCCCGGCGAACCGGGGATCACCTATCACATGGGAGTCGGATTTGCCGAAAGTGTTGTCCCGGACGCTTTCATAAATTTCAAAAGCAACTTAAAAGAAACCGTCCAAAATCGAAACCGCGACCTGATCACCAGAGTAAACGAATACCTTTCTCCTGTCGAGTTAAATTTCGAAAAGGACGTCTGCCCCCTGACCCCGTCCGGCAATGCAACCGAAAGACACATCTGCCTGGCTTATGCAAAAAAAGCACGCTCAATATTCACCGATGACAAAGCACTCGCCAACTACTGGCACGAGAAGATCGGCATAACGATCGATGACCCTGCTCAGCTTGAAGGAGCCAACCTGCAAGGAACCATCAGGTCAAAAACAATGAAGCGCGGCGGAGTTGGTTACGTACAAGCCGGCGAAGGTTCATTCCCGACAATGAGCGATACCAACAAATTCATCCTTGGAGCAGGCGGAATCCCGACGTTTACCTGGCTAAACGGTCTAAGCGACGGCGAAAAGGAAATCGAAAAACTCCTGGAAATAGCAATGTCCACCGGAGTCGCGGCGATCAATATTATCCCCGACAGAAATTTCACAGCGGGTGTCAAAGACGAAAAGCTCGCAAACCTGCAGCACGTCGTAAAACTCGCCGTCAGCCTTGATCTGCCAATCATCGTCGGAACAGAGATGAACAGCCCGGGCCTGAAGTTTGTCGACGATCTTGACTCCGATGAACTTTCGCCAATGGCACCGATCTTCCTCAAGGGTTGCCATATAGTCTACGCTCACTCTGTAATGCAAAAGCAGTTAGACCTCGGATATTTAAGTGACTGGGCAAAAGACAATTTCGCCACAACCGCGAGCAAAAATGATTTCTACGAAAAAGTCGGAAAACTTTTGGATCCGGCCAAAGAAGACTCGCTAAGCGAACTAAAAAAACCTAAAATTACACCAAAACAAATTATCGAAAAGCTATAACAAAAGCGCGGGAGCGCAAGGGCGTGTTGCCCAATTAGCTCCATAAATCTAAATTTTATATATTAACTTTTCACTGTATATGTTATAATCTCCATGTTAATTAGCATGGAGGCTTTAATTATGATGG
>VRUI01000048.1 GCA_019456225.1 Planctomycetota bacterium
TCCATTGGCTTTAATGCTCCAACTGGAGTGTTTATCAATGCGAAGTTCATTATTTGAGGGTGATGGAAATGATCCAAACCTATGGTCATGCTGCTTACTATGCTTGCAGATTGGATGAATAGACAACTGTAGGAAATCATCGAGTATATAGAAGTTGAGAAAGAAATAAAATATTCTAGTAAAATGGATCAACCCAAACCATGGGGTGCGCAACAAAGCGCGCAACAGAATGATACCTTTACGCTACTATGCCGCTACTACACCGCTACGCCTTTGCGTCATAAGTCTTTTATTGACAGTCATTAATCGTTTGTTTACAAGTACTTACAAAACCCCTTGAACGGATTTCTAATCCGTAGGTCCCGTGTTCGAATCGCGGCGGGCGTGTTTGGTAAGTCTTTGTTAAGTAAAGACTTACAGCTTTTCAGTTTTTTTAATTTTGCCCAAAAAAGGGCGGTGCTCTGAAGTGCACTGATGTAACCCCTATACCAAAGTGAACCCTAGGGGAAATACCGGAAATAGCTGCACGAGGGCGCATTTCAGACCGTGTTATCTGGGTTTATGGGGCAAAAATTAGGATTCTGGGGATTTGGAAAGTGGGGGTTTTGATTGATAGCAAAGTGGACCCTGGGGGGTAAATTGGCCGAAATCGGCGTTATTGGGGTTTGGGGAGTGGAGCGGATAAATCAACAAGTCTGAAACGTTTAGAAGTGCGTTCTTTTGCGATAAATTGGGGTTGGCGGTGTTTAAAAAATCAAAATCTGCACTTATGCGTTTAAAACGGCGATTTATAGCTATACTCTGTTTAAACTGGCTTCAAAGGGCCTTTACACGCTAATTAAAGATCGTTTAAAAGTGTGTCCTGGGGGGAATTTCAAACGGCCCTCGGAACCACCTGCGGAACCAATAAGAGATACGCTGGGTTAATTACTGTTAAGGTGGGTAAGATTTTAGCGTGAAAATTGGCTGAAATTACACGGAATAATAGACACCGTTAGTCTAATAAGCGGAAAAACCATAAAAATTCTTCAAAAATTGAGGTTTTTTTCTTAGAGAAAATTAGTATTTCTTAGAGTAATGAGCTAAGCTCTTTTAAATAAAGGGGTTACGCTCATCCTATTTTTTTGCGACTTTCTTTTTTGCGACTTTCTTTTTTGTCTTTGGCGGCGTTTTACGTTTGATGGCTCGCAATCTTATCATTACTTCATCACCATAGGGGGTAAGTGCCCAATATGTTGAAGTATCCTTTATGCTTCTTGGCTTCTCACTTTTCGCAATGAGACCTAACGAACGAAGCTGAACTTTAATTGTCTGCCAATCTGTGTCATTCATTGTAAAATATTTCAGTGTAGTGCCATAGTCATATTCCCGTTGCAATTTTTCTTTGTTCTGGTCACTCGCAAAATCACCCATGGCCTCCTTAAGACCGGCATCGGAGGCTTCATTAATCATCAGAGGCGCAAGTACCCCAAAGACTTCGTTCCATGTTGGTTTGAATGTATTACCACCGGCATGATCTCGATAATCACCCTTTGTTTGAAAACTATAGCTAAACTTGAAAAGTTGCCGTTCCTCACCTTGGGCAAGGTTTTCACTTCCTTTAGGTGCTGTTGTCCGTACGCTTGCCAACTCGGATTGCAAATCTTCAACATTCTGACGTAGTTTCAGAAGTTCAATGGTGGCATCTTTGGTAGGTAATTCATCTGCTCTGATCCAGCCGACCGCCGGTGTTGTTTTGATCAACTGAATTAGACTTCTACTTACAACAGAGCCCAACTCTGCAGGATTTGCCCAGTGTTTGCATAGCTTCTCTTCAACAAATTCGCGGAATGCTGCAAGTTTGTCTATTCCTTCCTGCGTGGATTCACAGTTTTTTGACGGGATACTGCCAGGGTCCCTGTGAAGAAACGAAACTGTTGGTTTTCCAATGGAAAGGGCGTATCTATATTCCATCTCTGTATAGCTGAGGCCATCTGGCCCACATGACCCATAACGCCCTCCCAAAATGAGAACGTAGTAGTCGCAGTCGTCAATCACTTTTTTTATCAGCGACCACTGGCTTTCGTTTGCAGCCGGAAATAGTTCCATTCCAGATGGCATGCAATCAAGCTCTAAAAGTGCATGCATAACCTCCTGTCTTTCCTTCTGCAAATCTTTATATGTGCTGCTTACAAAAACTTGATATCGCTTTTCCATCATTTCTACTACCTCTCAATCTTCCTAGGTTTTTCCACCTAACGCCATTGAATACAACGGCTCTCAAGCTCTGAGAATGCCTTACTCCTATTTTAACATATTTCTTCCCATCCGTATTCTTTGTAGTCATCAACTAATGATTGTTGTTCTTCGGCGTTTCCAGCAGTATCATTGTCAAGGACAACAGATAAGTATGAATCTTGAGGGTCTTCTTCGATTGTAAAGGATACATTCGTAACCTTTTTTCCATATTCCTGCCCGTAATCACAGACGGTCATGCCCTCGTGCAAAGCGAATGGCAAATCTATCGTTTTTCTAACCATAGAGATTCCGCCTCCTGGCTTGGTGATGGCAAATTGCAATATAGTTTTCATGCAGCTTCCTTTCTGTTCAATATCTATTCTTCTGTTGGTGAATCTATGTTTTGCATGGCCTCGGATTTTGCTTCCTGGAGCCACTGAATTACTACGTCAACCTGTTCTGGATTCATAATGACGATGCTATCGACTTCTGCATGTATGTCATAGGAGCCTTTTATGCAAACATTGTTTTCTTCAGACACGTAAACTTCCAATTCTTCCATTTTCTTTTTCATAGGGCATTCCTTATTTATCTGTTCAATAATCAACATCCGGTTTCTTAACCTAAATCCGATAGCAATTCTCGAAGGACTTTTTCCGTTTCCTTGTACTTCATGGCGTCATTTTTTGCCGTATCCAGGAGCCTTTGTAGAAACTCAAGACGGTCTCTTTCAAACTTGAGATCATGCTCGATGATTTCCAGTTGATCTGGCTTAAGTTTTAGACGGCCTGACTTATGAGCCTCTAATGATTCCAGCAATTTATCTCTTTTTTCCATGACCTTAGTGATTTCTGTTTGCTGTTTCATTTCTTCTTGCATCAGCAAACTTCCATGACTAAACAGGACGTTTTTTAAGGCTCGTTTGATTTTATTGAGCTTCTCGACATCATCCCCCAGAGCTTTAATTGCAGACCCAAACAGCAATGCATCTGAGGATATATTGCTGTTTTTGCATATATTGATAATTGTGTTAGTCGTAGGAATTACCCTGCCTTTTTCAATGGCAGATAGGGTTGTAGGCGTTTTGAGGGAATTTTTTTTGCAAAATTCGTCTTGCGTTAAACCCTGTTCTAGACGGAGTTTACGTATCGCTTTGCCGATTCTTGCCCCAATCCGGCCTATCGAATTCGGATTTTTGCTTTGACTTCTATTCATAATAGGGTAAACTCTGTTTTAGTAGGACTAATTGTTCTAGTAATTATAATATAACGGCAATTAATCAAAAGTCAATACGAAAGGCTAAATCGATGAAATTTGATAGAGTTGTTTTGGATGCCGAGAGAGTGCAAGCATATCGCAGAAAGAATGCTTTCGGGAAGATCGAATTTTATAAAAAGATCAAAGTTAGCACTTTGACTGGTATGAGAATCTTAGAGGGCAAATATGTTAGCCTGGTTGTTGCAAAAAAAGTTGCCGCAACTATAGGCGTCAATGCTCAAGATTTAATTCAGTCATGGGAATAATAAAAGGCTTTAACAGTGGCAAATTACATTGATATAAAAGAAGCAGCAAGCCGACTCAATATATCCGAGCGTGCGGTTAGAAAACAATGTATCGCCGGTAAGCTGCCAGCTTCCAAAAAAGTTGGGATTGAATGGAAAATACCCGTTACCGCTGATTTACGGTTGGGGCGTGTGAAGTTCCCAGAGCAGCTTACAAAAGAATTAGACTTTGACGGTTACGATCCTGATAAGGTAAAAGAGGGTTATCAAAAGCTTGGCATGATAAAGGGCTTTGAGGGGTTTTCAGGTATTCACGTTCACAACGGCGGATTGAGAACCGAAGCGATTGAAATGTTTGCAGCCAAAAATGGATTATCGAAAAGCACCTTAAGACGCTGGATTAGAGAATATCGCAGACAAGGCTTGCTTGGTCTTATTGATAAAAGAGGCGGGGACAGGTTTGATTGTGAGAAAATCAATGATGATGCGTTTGAGTTTTTCAAGGCAATGTATCTGACAGAGCAGCAATTAAGCGTTAAGGTTTGCTGGCAAAATCTCATATATAAAAACAAAAGCGAGCAATTAGACTGGGTGATTCCAAATTACAACGGCATGTGCAAGTATGTCGAACGCAATGTACCGATTCCGGCTTTGATTTACCATCGAGAGGGCATAGCAGCGTATGAAGCTAAATGCGCTCCGTATATTCAAAGCGACCCGGACAGTATCGAGCCTGGTGCGATATGGGTTGGCGATCACCACCAGTTCAATTGTATGATCTATCACAGAGGTAATTGGGTTCGTCCCTGGCTAACTGCCTGGGAAGATATGCGAAGCCGTACTATTATCGGTTGGCATGTTTCAGTATCGCCTAATCAAACAACGATCATGCAGGCCATGAGGGGAGGCATTGAAAAGTACGGCCCGCCCGATTCCGTCAAGATCGATAACGGTAGAGATTACGATTCGCAGATGTGGACAGGTGAAACTAAAGCAGCTCGCAAGAGTCGCAAGGCCCTGAAAGCCGGTTACATCGATGAGGGTACGGTAAGAGGGATTTACGCAATGATGAATATCGGCGTATCTTTTTCGATTCCTTATCATCCACAGTCAAAGCTAGTTGAACGTTTCTTTGACACTTTGGATTGTCATTTTACTAAAACGCTGCCGACTTATTGCGGTAAAGATTCAGGGCGAAAGCCGGATTCCCTGAATGATTTATTGAAATCGTCGAAAGCCATAGCCGAAGCGGAAAGCCTTGAAAGCTTTACGCAAAAGGTAGGCGGGTATTTGGAAAGCTATAACAATAGAAAACATTCGGGCCGTGGAATGGATGGGAGAACACCGGCCCAGGTCTTAGCGTCAAGATCGTCACGGCGTGTGCTGCTTGACGGCACTTTGGATTTATTGCTGCGGGTATGGAGTGGAGAACGCAAAGTCGGTAAAAACGGTGTCCGGTTTATGAGACTGCTTTTCGGGCAATTTGACGCTCCGTTGCTCGCTCGCTTCGGCAAAAAAGTCCGGGTTAGTTATGACCCTGACGATATTCGCCGGATTAGCGTATATGACGCTACAACATTTAAGTTGATTACGATAGCAGAGCAGAACGAACTTATCCGGTACGGCTACGCAGTCAGCGAGGAGGCCCTGCGGAAAGCAATGAAACAGAAAGCAACCGCAGCCAGGCAAAATAGGAATTTTGTCGATTCGCAGCGAATTGGAAATATGACCCTTGCCGACTTGACGGCCAAGGCCATGCAGGACGCGCGTGAGGATCCACCTGAAACACCACGGCAAACAATTAAACCCGTTGCAACGCCAATTGATAACCAGGTATATGCACATGAGAGGCGTGTAAATATTCGCAAGGTGAAAATCGCGGCGGGTGCGGAGTCGATGCACAATGTACCTGTTTTAGATATAGACGTTAACAGACTTTCAACCAGGAACAGCAAGCCGAAACGTGTTAATGATTTGGGGTTTGATTTTTTTAAGGGGAAACTATGAGTAATTTACAAGAAGGGCTTGAACGGGATGCCAGGCTAGTCGACGAACATATTCCAAAGAAACTAACGATACCGGAAATTGAGAAAACCGCTGAATCATTAAAGCAGTTTATGACTCTAAACGATTATTCGCAAGCGAGAATTGCACGATATATCGGTTGCTCGAAATCTGTTGTTTCGGAATTCTTGCGGGGTAAATACCTGGGCGATATTGATGCCGTTGGAAATAAGGTTATCAACCTTATGAATTCGGTTGCCCGAAAGCATAGACAACCGAAGAATGAACATTTTATATCAACTACGGTTGCCAAACGCATAGGAACGCTTGTAACGCAAACAGAGGCCTTTTCTGGTGATGAGGGAAAGATAGCCCTGGTTATCGGTGACGGCGGACACGGTAAGTCTCACTGTCTTAGAGAGTATGCCAGGGCGAACCGTAATTCCGTATATATAGAACTTGACGAAACAATGAACTCCACGAATTTATTTTCTGAAATAGCTGACAATCTCAAAATCGATTCGTCCGGGGCACTGTCGGCAATTGCAAAGCGACTTACCGAGACGCTTCGGGAACGCCAGGTAATTATAATTCTCGATGAAGCGTCAGGGCTTAATGTTAAGAAGCTGAATCAACTTCGGCAGATCATTGTCGTCAAGGCTCGGTGTCCGCTTATCCTGGCGGGCAATTGCGATCTATTAAAGACGGTTAATCAGTCCTCAACCAAACGGGGTTATGAATCGCTCGACCAGTTTACAAGCCGTCTGATGGGCGTTCTTAACCTGGACGAGTTAGCTTGCGATAATGACGGCGGTTTGTACACCTCTGAGGACGTCCGAAATCTTTACGAATATGGTGGGATAAGGCTTTCAGTTGGGGCGGTAAATACACTTAAGCGAATATGCAAAACTCCGAAATCGGGACGTTTGCGGACTTGCAATCATGTCATAGCAGCACTGCACACAGCGAAAGTCGTAGACGAAAAAGGTATTATCGATACCGCTGATATTATTGCAGCAATTGAACAATTGCAATTGCCTGTAAATGTGTGGCTGCCAATAACCACAATAGAAGCGGGTGAGGTTGAGGGTGTTGATTCTATATCGATGTTGGCGTAATTATGAATTTATTCAAGGGGTTTTAAAATGATTAGAGCAAACGATAAAAAGGAAGTTACAACTTTAATTGAAGAATGGGCCGGACACTTCGGGACAAGCGATGACCGGCAGAATGGAACCAGAGAAATATGTTTCGACGAAAGCACAATAGACGTTGCCGACCAAATCACGATGTGTCTGGAGGGGATCAGTGTAATCCCGGAACTGTTCATGGATAGCTGTTTGAGCAAGAGGGAACAGAATGGGTTATGTATGATCACGCAAATGATTACACAGGCAGCCAGTAAGGCTATAAACTTTTTGTATGAAGATCATCAAAGCGAAAGAGGTCGTAATGGAGCATTACGGCGTGAAGTAGAAAGCCTCCAGGCGGAAAATGAGCAGATTGAGCAGCGAGCAAAGCAAGCCGAAAGAGCAGCCGATCCGGGTATACTCCAGACGATACAGGCTACCGAAAGCACACGCCAGGTGTATGTTTTGTTTATGGATGCCGTCAATAAAGGTGCTTTGGGGCAAGGTGCAAGTAATGCTTATGATGAACTTATCAGCAAGCTTGCTGAAATTGAGGTTTCACCCGGTGACGTTATCGATCATTTGGCGAAAGCTGGGCATGAAGCTACTTTGGTCACGGCGTAAAATGGACGCCACAGACTGCCCGTGAGCGGCGAAACGGCACTGCTTGAGTACCAAAGCTCGCAATCGCAGCCTGTTGGCTTAGTCGCTAATCTGAGGTGTTTTATAGCAGACGACAATTTAAGGATTATATTATGAGCGAAAGTTATAGTTTTTTAATTGAAACTCCACTCGGCAACTACGAACTTAAAGCCGAAACCGAGCAGGAATTGCAGTCCTGGAATTCGACCCAAACAACTGACATAATCCGGGGACTCATCAAGTCCAAACCTAAGTACGATTCCGAAACGTTCGCAAACAATAAATATCGATTGACATTTAAGACTCCATACGGTTGTTACCAGATAGAAGCGGATAGTGCTGCCAGGTTGATTTTGCTAAGCTCACCAAAAACAACGATGATGGTTGAAACTCTAATCGGTTCAGAATCAGAATTTGCCCTCGGCCTGGCGATTCGGGAAGTATTACGGCCCTGTGATGGGAGTGAGGAAGAAGATTATAATTTAGATATTGCTGCAAAGGAAGCGTTGGCGATTTATTACAAAAACAAGGGTAAGCCTGCCAGGCATTCCCACGGCTCAACTATTTACGGGGCTGGTGTAGAACTAGATTTAATTAAGTGCTATTTGCAGGATATGACTGCGAAGCAAATTATTGAATGGTTAAAGAACAATAGAAGTTTCGATACTAATAGTTCTACGGTTGGTCGTTACACAAGGCTCTTGTGGGGGTATGGCGTTCGTCCGATCAGGAAAGCAGCTAGCGAGGTAAGCAATGAGTGAGGCCAAAGAGTACAAGAGACGCACACACAGCACAATAGACCTATTGCCAAAGCAGCTTCAAGAGGCGATTATGTTAATGGTGGTCGATAGCGTTTGGCCGGACGATCACAAGGGAGCCAGGAGCGGTAAGCCACGGTATAAAGACGCTGCAAGTTACATAGCCCAAAAGGGGCACAATGTCAGCGTCTACGCCGTAGGCAGGTACGCAAGGCGTTTGCGGCACTTCGCCCGCATGAAAGACGCAGGTCAAACAGTCAGAGACGTTATGAGCAATTTGAACAATGAGAAAGCTTCGGCAACACAAAAGGCAACCGCTGAATTGATAACGGCGGTAATCATTGACTCTCTTGCAAATGGTGATGAGCCAACAATAGAAGACTTGAAAAACTTGGCAAAAGCGGTCAAGGATTGCGCCTGGGTGTCAATGAAAGCAGATGAGTACATTCGGCAGCGTATCGCTGAGCGAGTAGAAAAGGCTGATAAGAATATCAGTCTGATAGGCAAGAAGAAACGCATTGACCCTGAAACCCTCAAGGCGATCAAAGAGCAGGTTTACGGGATCATTGATGACAAGCTGGGTATTAGCCCAGGCAGATAAGCAGATTTAAACATGGTTTAAATGCCATGAAAACGCTGATTAAAAAGCGTATATATTTTTATTATAAGGCTGTTACAGATTAATAATAAAATCAGTGCGAAAAACAGTTTTAATGCAAGGCATTATATGAATTGATAGACAAATAAGACACGACATACTGCAATAGTTCGGTATGAAAGCTGTCTTTATATGAGTTGAAAAGCCGTGAAAATCGTCGATTTTCCAAAAAATCTGGCGATTTTTTGCGGATTTTTTACGCGCATTGGGTTGGGTTCACTTTGCTATTGCAAAAGTCCATTTTGGTCGCGCCGCTACAACTGAAAAGAGCCGAACACCAGCAGGGGGATTTCTCTGTTTTTCAGAATCCGTTGCTCGTACAGTGCAAAAACTCATTCACACTTAAATCCTTGCTCATCAACAAGTTAATATTCAGAAATTGAGCCGAAACAAGGCGACTCTTTTGCCAAACTTGACATGAATCGTTCATTCGGATGTACAAAATCGTTTGATGCGCAGACAGTCACATTTCTTATTCCAAAGTTGAAGTCCCTCTGCTATTCTTATGCAGCCAATCTGTATTCTTCTTGACAAACGTTTCATTGATTTCAACAAGTTCAGCAACCTGTTTTTCAAGTTTCGCGATGCGGCGAATATAGAATTGTTCTGTTTTTCAAGTCAAGTTTCGTCCTCAAGTTTGCCAACACGATTATTATCGGACCAATTTAGGGCTTTTCTTGAGACAAATATTGATATACCACCTTGAATATGCTATAATTCATCAAAAGCATAGGGGTTTGTATTTGATCAAGTCGAAAATGGGTATTTTGACATTGAGTGCGTTGCTCAATACGCTCAAAATTCCCGTGAACGGTTACGATATTCTATTGGAAAAGATGCTCAGCGGCGTAGCTGAGTTGAGGTATATAATTTTATATGGGAAATCCCAGTTTATATAGGATAAAAAAATGTTTGAAAGAATTATGAAAGGTTTGAAGATGATAGGCAATTTGATAACGCCTGCAACTCCACAACTGGCACTTGCGGGCTTACTGGCCTGTGCGGCTCCTGCCTTTGGCGAAAGCGGCGATCAGTTTCTTGACGGCATCGGCGAAACGGCGATGATCGCCCGCTATGTTTTTGACGGCAATGAAAATGACTGGTCTAGAAACGATCTTCACGGGAAACTGCTGGGCGAAGAAGGGGCTTATGTTGAGGACGAACTTTTCGGCAGCGTCCTGTCACTTCCAGGCGGCAGAGGCGGCAGTTATATTCAGATACCGGGGCAAGCTCTTATTGGCATTGACACGATAAGCGTTGCCGGCTGGGTTAATCTTAGTTCTGATTCACAGCGTCAGAAGATATTTAGTTTCGGCCAGCACAAAAATGAACATTTTTACTGCACCGCAAAGGACAGATACGAAGATGTCGGCCACCGCGTCCGCATAACCGAAAAAGGCAAAGGCGCAGAACAAGGAACCGCTTCTAAAAGCCTGAAAAAGGGCCAGTGGATACATCTGGCAGCGGTTCTGGACACCACAAAGAAAACCATTAGCAGCTATGCAAATGGCGTCCTCGTCGCTCAGGCAACAGACGTAACTTTGAATATGGAACAGATACTGGATGATGACGATGAGAAAGTCAATCTGCTCTACATCGGCAGAGGCCAGGTTGGCGGCACAGAACTTAATGCCAAGCTGCATGATTTCAGACTTTACAACATCGCCCTTACCGATGAGCAGGTACAAACCATTCGGAACAACTCGCTGTCGGACCAGTACAGAGTTGACGGAGATCTGGCATCGCTGGACCTTGGCCAGCTTACTGACAGAACAACTGATGTCGAACTTAATACAAAGGGCCAGATGGGCTCGACGATCAAATGGCAATCCGATAATGAAAATTTTGTCACATGCACCGGGAAACTAAGACGTCCAGCAAAGGATCACGGCCAGCAAGAGGTGAAAGTTACTCTCTCAGCGACTGCCTCGCTTAAAGACATAACAAAAAGCAAAACCTTTGCAGTAACTGTCCCGCGGATGCCATCAGATGCAAAAGTAGTTGCTAACGACAAAAAAACGCTGGACCTTGGCGACCTTTCGGCGATTATCGAAGATATCAAACTGGACACCAAAGGCAGTATCGGCGCATCAATAACCTGGAAGTCAAATAATAAAAAAGCCATCTCAACTTCTGGTAAAGTTAGCCGCCCTGCTCCTGGCAGCGGCGACGCTAAGGTGACACTGACAGCAACGGTTAAATACGGCAATATCACTGAGACAAAAAGATTCAACGCAACTGTCATCGCGATGCAGACGGATCAGCAAATTGTCGATGCGGACCTGGCTTCTATTGATCTGGGCGACCTTGCAAAGGTAACAGAGGACATGACTCTTCCAACTGAGAGCAAATCCGGTTCGAGTACTATCTCGTGGGTCTCAAGTGATCAGACGGTGATATCTAATAAGGGTAAAGTGACTCGCCCGATGTTCAATGACGGTTCAAAAGATATTGTGCTTACAGTGACAGCATCTAAAGGCGAAACTTCGACAAGGAAAGAATTTAATGCAACGGTGAGACGGCTTGCTGATACGCCGATACTGATCGAAGTTCCAGATGTAGCGGTTGAGACGGTCATTGGCCACCTGCCGCAACTGCCTTACTATGTCGAAGGCGTATTCCGTGATAATGCGAAAGGGCCATTGGTTCGGGTTATCTGGCCGGCTCCGAGAGATAATAGCAGAGTAGCCAAAGCAGGTCGATATGTGGTGACTGGCAAAGTTTCTGGAACTGACCTTGAAGTTAAAGCAATAGTTACAATTAAATCAGCAAAAATGGAACTGGACAGCGACCTTGACGAGGCCAGCCTGAAATCGTTCGCACTTGGAGATGTTATTCTTGAAAAGGATGACAAGGGTCGCGACACACAATTTATTAAGAATCGCGACAAGTTTATTTTGACGCTGGCAAAGACCGATCCGGATAGTTTTCTGTATAATTTCCGTGATGCTTTCGGCCAGAAACAACCAGAAGGCGTTAAGCCTCTTGGCGTTTGGGACAGCCAGACAACTCGTCTTCGCGGCCATGCGAGCGGTCACTATCTGACAGCGATCGCACAGGCATATGCGAGTACAACTTATGACAAAGAGTTGCATGCAAACTTTGAACAGAAGATGAATTACCTGATCGACACGCTGTATGATCTGTCTCAGAAAGCTGGTAACCCTGCAAAAGAAGGCGGCGAATTTGTAGCAGATCCGACAAAGGTGCCGGTTGGCCCGGGCAAAGAAAACTATGATTCGGACCTGACCAAAGAAGGGATCAGGACGGACTACTGGAACTGGGGCAAAGGGTTTATTAGCGGTTACCCGCCAGATCAGTTTATCATGCTCGAAAAGGGCGCAACCTACGGCAGCAGGAACAGCCAGGTCTGGGGGCCATACTACACGCTGCACAAGATCATCGCAGGGCTGCTGGACTGCTATGAAGTGGGCGGCAATGAAAAGGCTCTTGCTATCGCAGCGGACATGAGCATCTGGGTATATAAGCGTTTGAAAGTACTGCCTGAAGCTACACTTATCAAGATGTGGAACACCTATATCGCTGGCGACGCCTCCGGCATGAGCGAAACAATGGCAAGGCTGCACACGATCACGGGCGATGAAAGATTCCTCGAAGGCGCAAAGCTGTTTGACAATATCAGCTTCTTCTTTGGCGATGCAAAACACTCGCATGGCCTTGCAAAGAACGTTGACACTATCCGCGGCAAACACGCTAACCAGCACATCCCGCAGATCATCGGTGCCCTCGAAACTTATAAGGCTTCCAAGGATGACGAGTACTATCTCGTGTCCGACAACTTCTGGGACTTCTTCCGAAACAGCTATATGTACAATATCGGCGGCGTCGCTGGTGCCAAAAATCCCAACAACGCCGAATGCTTTACCGCAGAGCCCGACACTATATTTGAAAACGGCCTGTCAAAGGGCGGACAGAATGAAACCTGCGCAACTTACAACCTGCTAAAGCTTAGCAGGCAGATGTTCATGTTCGACCAGGATGGCAAGTTCATGGATTATTATGAGCAGGGACTATACAACCAGATACTGGCATCGGTTGCTGAGAACCATCCGGGCAATACTTATCATATTCCGCTCAACCCTGGTGCGAAGAAGGGTTACAGCAATCCAAGAATGGAAGGCTTTACCTGTTGTAACGGTACCGCGATAGAAAGCAGCACGAAACTGCAGGACTCGATCTACTTCAAGAGCAAAGACAACAAGGCGCTCTATGTCAACCTGTATGTTCCGTCGACTTTGACATGGGCAGAGAGTGACGTTGTCATCAAGCAGAGAACTTCCTATCCGTATGCCGACATCACAACGATCACTATCGAAGGCAAAGGCAATTTTGAGATCAAGGTTCGAGTTCCGCAATGGGCAACCAACGGCTTCTTTGTCAAGATCAACGGCAGAAAGAAAAACGTAAAGGCTGTCCCAGGGACATATCTGAGCCTCAAAAACAGCTGGAAAGACGGCGATGCTATTGAACTGCAAATGCCGTTCAACTTCTACTTGAGAGAGGTAATGGACCAGCCAAACATCGCAGGCATCTTCTATGGGCCGGTACTGCTGGCAGCGGAAGAGACAGTCTCATTGCCCGATTGGCGACCAATAACACTGGACGGCAGCGACATAGGGAAATCCTTCACCGGAAACCCAGAAGAACTAAGGTTTAAAAGCAACGACCTCAACTTCAAACCGTTCTACGAAACATACGACCGTTACTCAGTATACTTCGATGTAACGCTC
Source organism: Planctomycetota bacterium (assembly GCA_019456225.1). Classification (GTDB taxonomy): domain Bacteria; phylum Planctomycetota; class Phycisphaerae; order Sedimentisphaerales; family Anaerohalosphaeraceae; genus VRUI01. Next base: position 13,663 of record VRUI01000048.1, read on the forward strand.
GACTAAACAACAAACCAAGAGGGGGGTATTACATCCCAAAAAAATTGCGGGGCACTTTGCTTTTGACAAAACAGAGCTGGATATACTCTAATCGTCTTTCCTGAGCCTTTTTCCATAAACTTTTTCCAAATAGTATCAATTTCGATATAGAGGGCTTTATAAAAAGCTTCAAGCTTTTGTTTTCGAGTATCCTCTTGGCGATGCCTCGCATTATTGTCACGTGGTATGTGTATTGCGATCTAAAAATGTTGAAGGCCCTTATGAAGATGTGCTCGGCAAGCCTTTGATCGATTCAAAGACTCCTAATCATTCAAATCGTGACATTGACCCGCATTGTTTTGTTGATGACGATGGCCAGGCCTATTTGTTCTGGGGAGGCGATGGCACCTGTCGTTATGTAAAATTGAATGATGATATGATTTCTTTTGCTTCTGATGTTATGGAAGTACCTGGTGTTTCTGGAGCTGGCTATAGCTTCCTGGAAGCACCTTTTGTGATTAAAGAAAACGGTACTTACTTTATTATGTTTGCCACTCAACCCTGGGCTTCAGAAATCCATTATGCAACAGCATCTACTATTAACGGCCCCTGGGCATATCAGGCTAGAATCGGGGCAGCAACTGGTAACGGGACCAATCATCCAGGAGCAGCTTATTTTAAGGGTCAGTGGTGGTACACTTATCATACTGAAGAATTGTCAGGTGGTAATACAAGTTCAAGGTGTGTTTGTGTAGATAAGATGTACATCAATGGAGATAAAATCGCCCCAGTAATTTATTCTTCGTTCTGGATGGATTGATTCCATGCAATGTGCTATTAAGGGTTTGTTGCTGGTTTTTTCTGTAATCACAAATCTAGCTCCACAAGGTAAATTAAAAGGGTCAGGTATCTTTTCCGGCATCAATACAACGCACTCATAGCCCGTATAGATGCATTTTAGCAAAACAATAATAATTAGAAAATAGATTTTCTGCCCTACTAGCCCTTGACACAAGGCGATGGAGCTGGTACTATGGGAGGGTTAGTATTTGGTTCTTTCTTTCATGGAGATACGCATGCTAAAATGCACAGTTGTTTTGTCTACTTTGCTTCTGCTTATGGTGAGCACCGCCGCGAATGGCGAATATGAATACTATAAGGGCTCGCAGTTCCCTGGGAAGGGACTCCGGAAAGATGTCGAGATTCGCACGGTGGTTACCGAAGGCGGTAAGCCGACCGAATACAAGCGGCGCGAGGTGAAGTTCTTTCCGCGCAAGGGCGTGGACAGTATCCCGGTGGTCGACGGGATGATCAAACGCAACTGGACGCTCACCGACCTCTTCGCGCCTATCATTGTGGACTTTGGCCAGCTGAACCTGCAGCGGGCCACGATTACCCACGGGCCCAAGGTCGTCGAAATGAAGCAGGGCGGCAAGCCTGGCAAGCAGTGGAATGTCTCACTCGGCATTTCGAAATTCCGTGTGACTCTCGAAGACGGCGCGAAGACTACTATCAAGGATGCGATCGCGCTGGCTGAGAAGATGCCGGTGCGTTATCGACGCGCGCTGATTATCGCTTCGGGTAATGAGGTTGACGACGACGCGATGAAGGATCGTCGCCGCGTGAAAAAGGAGGCCATTGAGAAGGCCAACGCCGCGAAGGCTGACAGGGAAGGCCTGGCGTTCTATGCTTCGATCAAATCGCCAACGTGTACCGGCGACTCGATGACCCTGCCCGATGGCACGACGCCCGAGTTGCTCGCTCGCGCGGCGGGGCTGCTGTTGGCCAGTCGTCTGCAGGAGACCGAGGCTGATCTGTTCGACCGCTGGGCCAAAGCGGCCAAGGCGGACGGCATTCGCGTTTCGAAAAAAGTCGGCCCAGCCAAGAATCCAAAGGCTGACATCGTGGACTTCGCCGGCCTTTACGCTCACGCCATCGATCACATCATGGGTCGCGGCCAGCATGGGCAGATTCAGAAGGTCTCGCCCGAGCGCTGCAAGCTCTGGCGCCATGTGCTTGAGAAAACCGGGACCAAACGCCTGTACCTCAGCGCCGAATATAACCCCCTCGGCGGCGAACTTCGCGACGGCTTGGGCAACTCCGATGGCGCCAAGGCCAAGATCACGTCGAAGAAGCCCGAGTCGGTCTCGATTCGCCAGTTCGACTACGTCAAGAAGAAGGTCGTTCATATCCCGGTCAAGCGATGGGAGGGCATCATCGGCAATACGAAATTCAAAGTCTCACTCGAAGATGTCGAGATGGACCTTGGCCTCGACGATGCGAAACGTCTAATCGAGTCTCTACCGCCGCCCATGCGAGGCGGCCTGACGGCGATTTCCGAGGAGGGCGAGTTCGGCTTGACGCTTTATAAAGGCGGCGTTGCCTACGGCGTGCCAGACCGCATCGGGATGGGAGGGCACAACCTCAGTACCCTGACATTCGCCCACGAGTGCGGCGGCCATTCGGTTGACCAGCTTACGAATCAGCGGGACAAGAATATCCGAAATCGCTGGGGAACCGCTCGCCTGATCGACGACGTTCGCGTGACAGGCTATGGCGATGGCCCGATTCACGAAGACCAGGCGTGTTTCGCGCGTATCTACGGAGTCGCCTACGCCTATGACAACACAGCTGAAAAAGACCGGGTCACCACCAAGGCCAAGCTCGACTGCCCTGAAATCAGCAAGACCGGTTACATGAACCATCTTCGCAAGCTTTCTCCGGCTCGCTTCGCCGTATACGAGCAGATGCTCGTCATCACCGGCGGCATGAAAGAGAAGGACAAAGCCCCCTCGCCGGACATCGACATCGACGCCATCCGGAAGAAAAGCAGTGAGCTTCATAAGAAGATGCAACCGGCGACCAAGAAGGTGCAGGACACAGTCAAAGGCATCGTCGAAGCGAAGAAAGGCGTCGAAGCGAAGACGTAACATAGGACATAAGGAAAAAGGGAAAATCACATGAGAAGCTCAACTAAACAGATGAATATCAAAGTCGCCATTCACGCGGCGGTCGCTTTTTCGATTCTCGTAACACTCTGTGGTGCGTTACACGCGACAGAGAAAGACGCTGCATCGGTGTCTGTCGGCCCGTATGTGCCTGAAACTCCCGTCTGGCCGAAAAATCCGCCGGACAACTGGCCGATCTATCATCTGGCCAACCCGTTGCCCCATGGGCACTGGTCACCGTACGACCCGAACCCCGCATTCTATTACAAAGGGCGATACCATCTGCATTACATCTACCACCTGCCTGGGGGCTTTGCGTTCGCCCATGTTTCCAGCACCGATATGGTTCATTGGAAATGGCATCCGACGGTACTGGCTCCGCCCACCACCGGGCATGGTATGTTCAGCGGGACCGGGTTCTTCACCAAGGAAGGCAAGCCCGCGATGGTCTATTGCGGGTGGGGCTCGAACCGCAACTGGATATCCTACGGCTTGGACGACAATCTGGATAAGTGGGGCAATGCCCACACTATGCTGCCGAAGGATAAAGACGGGAAAGTGCTGGACAAGGCGAAGTACTTCGATCCGGACATCTGGCTAGACGGTGATACGTATTACGGTTTGAACGGGCACAGTAGCAGCACACCGCCGTTTATTATGCACTCGAAGGATCTGAAGAACTGGACGCAAACCGGCCCGCTGCTGCACCCCGATTTCGACGAGAAGAAACTCGGCGTTTCGAAGGGCGAAGATATCTCTTGCCCGAACATGTTCAAACTCGGCAAGAAGTGGGTGCTGGTCTGCATCAGCCACCGTTTGGGTTGCCGCTACTTCATCGGCGAGTTCAAAAACGGACAGTACCTGCCCGAATCGCACGCGCTGATGGGCGGGCTGTCGAATCGGTTCTTTGCACCTGAATCGCTGCTGACCAAAGATGGACGGCGGGTGATGTGGGCATGGTTCTTCGGTGGGGAGATTAAGGGCGTTCAGTCGCTGCCCAGAGAGTTGGAACTGCCCGATGACGGGATACTGCGAATCAAACCGCTGCGTGAATTGGAATCCCTTCGCTGCGACGAGCAGAGTCAGGAAAAGATCGCAGTCAAGACAGATACCGACCTTGTGCTCAAGAAGATCAAGGGCGATCATCTGGAGCTGAAGTTGGTTGTCAAAGACACAGGCGAGAAGAATTTCGGCGTGGCGGTCCTGTGCGACGACCAGGGCAAAGGCGGTGTCAGGATCACCGTCAATCGCACGAAGGGTCTGCTGGAAGTCGGAAACGAAAAGGCTCCGTTCAAACTCGAGAAAGGCAAGCCGCTTACCTTGCGGGTATTCATCGACAGCACGATAGTCGAAGTGTTCGCCAACGACATCCAGGCCGTAATCACTGACAAGAAACGAGCCGCCGGTGCCAGGATCAACGACCGAGTCGTCCTGTTCTCCGCCACTAGAGACATGGTCATGGACAAGATCACCGCATGGCGGATGAAGTCGGCGTATGAAGGCCAGACCGTCAGGGCGAAAGAGATTAAGAAATAGGAGCGGGGCGTGAGATTAAGTGTGAGGAACGAGCATGCAAACTACAAATGGAAATGTAAGAGTAAAGACATCTGAGTCACGTAAACTGTTACAGAAAAGGGAATATCGCATGAGAGACTTAACTGAAAAGAGAAATGTCAAAGCCGTATTCCAGGCGGCTATCGCGTTTTCGATTATCGGAACGCTTTGTGGTGCGTTACATGCCGCAGAGACGGCTGCCGCGCAATCGAACACTTCTCCCAAACGTACGCAGGCGGATGTGAAAACGATCATCGCCGAGCAGAAGGAACAGTTGGCGGAAGACAACCAAGCCTTCGAAAAAGCGAAAACCTATCCGTATTACTCCCGGTATCAAGTTCCCGCTGCACGCGGGCCGCGGAAGGGTACCGAGTTGCGTAAAGTGCTCGTTGGCTCGCAGCCGGACGAAAAACCGGGCGAATACAATCTGCGCGTGGTGCAATTCGCCAACCGAAAGGGCGTAGACTACATGGACGTCGATCCGCGTATGCCGCTTCGGGAATGGACCTTCTCGGAAAACGCCTACAAGGAAAACGGCGTTCCGGCGAAGTATCGGACCGACAACCCCAAGATCAAGGCCCATCTGGCGGGGTTCCGGGGTATTGGGTACACGATTGACGAAGGTGAGTTCAAGGGCGAATACGACCTGGGGAAACTGCTTCTGCGATTTTCGGACGGGCGATTCCGGGCGATCGATCCCAAGCACGTCTGCAAGGACGATCAGGACTTCGTCGCCAAACATCACAGGCTTGCGATGGACGAGCTCAAAGCCAACCGCCTCAAGGAACAGGCGCGTGTGGTTCCGGAGCGGATCAAAAAACAGTACCCCAAACCGAAGCAGCCCGGCGAGAAGAACGGCCACATGATTACCGAATCGGAGTTCTTCTATTTTGTTTCGGGTACGGAGCATCCCGATCCCGGAAATGCCAACCACTGGACCACCTGGATCAATTCCATGGGCGACCGGAAAGCGGGACGTTTGGACCGCCTCAAAAAAGCCACTTGGTTCGATTCGATGTGGCGGGTGTATGATTATGGCGGATTCCACATGCCGCAAATTGGCAAGGCTCAGCCTCGCGAGAAGTTTGGCTGGTTCGTGGGCGGACCGACGATTGATGGCAAGGGCACCAAAGGCGGCGGAGGCGGCTGGCATATCGGTAATGGCGCCCCAGGGATCGGTGCGCATGAATGGGGACACATGACGAAGTTTCTGAATGGGGTGGTTCACGGGGGTGGCGAAACCTGGGCCGACACACTCGCCAGTACCGCGTTTGGCGGCGGGGGAGGGCCTCAAATTACAACGCCCTTCAATAATGTCTTCGCGGGTATGAATCGCTATGGATACACACACTTCTACACGGCCGTGGGCGAAGACCCCGCCCTGGGATACCTCTGGTACGCACGGTTGCCAATTTACGGCGGCAACCAGAACATTCATTCCGGGCAATCTGCAATTCTTCTTGCCTTTGAAATGTTCAAACGGCTGAAACTGACCGATTATGCCGATGCGAAGATGGTCAACAAACCGGTGGAAGAGTTTGGCGATCTGTTCGGTGAATATGCCGCTCGAACCGCGACCTTTGATTTCCAGCGGGAGCGGGATCTGTATAACAGGTATTCCGCACCGAATCGACAAGTTCTGGAGCAGATTGACCCAAAGAAGAATGTCTGGCGAATTCCTGCTGACTTTGCCCCGCACCCGTACGGATTCAACGTCATCCGCTTGGTTGCCGAAAAAGGCGCCAAGACGGTCGAGGTGGATTTTTCCGGAATGCACGACCCAACCGTTTATAGCGACTGGCGGGTCTGCATCGTGGCTGTCGGGGCAGATGCGGTTCGCCGATATTCCGATTTGTGGAACAAGGGTTCCAAGAAGTTTGATGTCAAACCCGATGACAAATCTCTGTGGCTGGTGGTCGCGGCGACTCCGACGGCATTTACGTCGCAGCCGGTTCAGGGCGACAATCAGGGCGCCAAGCGCATGCCGACCTATCCGTGGACGGTCAAGCTGGCCCATGCAACGGCGGGCACCCCCGCGATATTGCCTGAAGAGTTTGGGCCAGGCATGATCCTGCGCTCCATCGATCCGTCCGAACTGGTTCGGCACAAGAACGGGGGTGGACGGGTGGCCAAAACGGCGACGGTGGCCGAGACCGCCTACGTAGGCCCCAACGCGATGGTGCTGGGTAAAGCCAAGGTGCTGGACAATGCTTCCATCGAAGGGTTTGCCGTTGTCCGAGATAACGCGGTCGTCAAAGAGAACGCCAAACTCTACGGAACCGCCGTTGCGGCCGGAGACACGGTGGTCGGTGGTTTCAGCCGATACTCCCTGCCCGTAATTAACACGACGCCCGATTTTGATATCATGAGCAACAACTCGCTGCCTCCCCGCTACGGGCGAGTACTATTCAACAAGGACGGCATCTGGGCGGCCTACGCCATGATGCAGACTAACAATGTGTATTTGGATGATTACTACCGATACCATGAGTTCTCTGTAAAATACAATCATCCCACCTACCCGAATATGAATGGATTTGTTTTCGGAGAACCGCAGGCGGTTGTGTATGACGATGGAACCGACGAACGGGCGGCGGGGTTGCAGTTTGACGGCGTCAAGCACTATGCGCAACTTCACGATGCTGCCGTCGATTTGCCAGAGGCGACCATCGTGACCAAGCTGATCGTCGAGCCGGGAGTAGCCGGGATGATTTTTGACCTCGGCACGGATAAAGACAACTGCATGACCTTTAGCGTGGACAAAAAGGGAACGCTGACACTCAGGGCAGTGGTCGATGGGAAAGACGTGGTCAAGCTGACGGGAAGCAAGACGTTGGTTCGCTCCAAGCCGGTTCGGTTGCGTGTGGAAGCGGATGGAAAGACCGTCGCGGTCTGGATGGACAAGGACAAGATCGCCGAGCGACAATCCCCCTTCCGCTGCAGCGACCTCTTTGGTCCGGACGTGATCCGCAACAATACCATCGCTGCCGACCGGAACGGGAACAACAAACTCAAAGCCTTGTTCGATTCCGTGTTGATCTACGCGAAGGTGCACAACAGTATCGATGCCGACGGGGTGGTTGCGTTCGATGCATTGCCCAAACCTGCCCTGGAGGCGCCGCCCCTGGTGGGTGACAATATTCTGGCGCTTCTGGAAACACGAGCGGATCCCAAGCAAGGCGACGCCATCCGCGAGTCGGCGAAGAAGATCTACGACTTCTATAAGTTAGGTGGGTCTCCGGCGAAATACACGTGGGATTATAATATGTGTAAAGGCGGATTCTTCCGCGATAACAAGATAGGCAAGCGACTGCATCAACTGCTCCGTCGGGATCCCGATTACGTCAAATGGGTCGATGAGATTCTGCCCACACTGGGAAAAGAAACCAAGGAGCGACGCAAGGTCATGGAACGTGAGTTCAAAGAGATTTATCAGAAGGCCGCCGTGAGCAGCGATGAAGCTGCCTCGATCCAAAGGCTTGCAGTCTCCCTGTGGAAAACCCATTGGGCCGAAGATTATTCTAGGTATCTGGCCAGAAAATATGTGCCGGCCTACATGCGGTTCGAACTTGGAATTGGCGGGGAAAACATGCAGGGCCTCAGGCAGAATAACGCACTCACCAACGATCCGGATTCGTGGGTCAAAAGTTCTGACGTGACCGTATCCACACCTGTAAAGAATATCGCCAAACGCACGAAAGATAATGCGAAACCCGAGCCAAAATACATTGGCCCCTGGAGCGCCGAAGGGATATTGTCCGGCGAATACGACAAGTTGACGCCCGAACTCAAGCAATGGTATCTGCATACGCATGGACCGATCAAAAACTAAGCACAAAGGTGACACTATGTACTCATTCATAAATACAAGACAACACAATGTTCGTTGCATCCAGGTGATTTCGCTGCTGGTGATGCTGATCGCCGCAGTCAATACGCTGATGGCCCAGGAGATGACCACCGCCAGGTATGGCAACCAGAAACTCGGCGAGGAAACCACCGTCAAACAATCGCTGGACGACCCCAACTTCAAACTGCGAAGACTGGACAAGGATCATTATCTCCATTTCGAGCAGCCCGAACCGTCGGCCAAGGAAGTGGCGGAGATGAAAACGCTCAAGGCAAAGAGTTGGACGCTTCCTATTATCGCGATGGAGATGAAACTGATCCCCCCCGGTGAGTTTGTCATGGGCTCACCGGAAAATGAACGGTACCGCCGCAAGAATGAAGTGCAACACAAGGTGAAAATCTCCAAGCCCTTTTATATGGGCGCCTTTGAAGTCACGCAGCGCCAGTTCTACTATTTGACGATCCCCGATTATGATTTTTTCGCTTGGAAACGGGCGGATGGCCCACTTCATGTGGGTGGGGCATATTGCCATAAGTGGGGCGCTGCTGAACATCTGGGGTTTCTGCTGGATCACCCCATGGAGACGTTCTCTTGGGTAACGGCGATGAAGTATTGCAAGCGGCTGACCGAGTTTGAACGCAAGGCCGGGCGACTGCCCGAAGGGTATGAATATCGCCTCCCGACCGAAGCGGAATGGGAATATGCCTGCCGCGCTGGAACCCAAAGCTATTTCAATACCGACGTGGATTTGGCTACGGTGATCAAGAACAATTCTAAGACCCAACGAGCCAACACAATATCTACGCCGGCTTTGGCAGACCTTGGAACGTTCGCATTCAATGGTCATCGGGTCGGTCCGATCGGTAAGGAACGAACGCCCAATGCGTTTGGCTTACACGACATGCACGGCAACGTGTATGAATACACGTTGGACACCTACGCGCCGTACAAGACGGACAAGAAGGTGCAGGTGGATCCTGTGAACTTTGAAAATGAGGCAAACCAGGAAGTCTTTGTGAACGAAAAAGTCATTCGCGGCGGGTGCCATCTGCTCAGGCTGCCCCGGCTGAAAAAGGGCGAAAAGGCGGAAGACAGGGCCGACGAACATGAGCATTACATGAATTTGCGAAGCGCCGCAAGAAGCAGCACTCCGTTCAACTTTGATTTTAACACGATTACGGGTATGCGAATTGTGCTTGCCCCGAAGATCGCCGTGCCCATGCCCGAAGACCACCAAGCGAAAACGGCGAAAAAGAAATAACCGATGCGAGTCGACCTTGACACCGTGGGGTACAAATATATATAGCCACCCTGAAGATATGGACGCAATATTGAAATCTTCCGGTGTAGATATAGTTAAAACACCTTTCCAGGCACCTAACGCAAATGCTCATGCTGAAAGATATGTTTTAAATTGCAGAAGAGACTGCTTAAATCATCTTCTGATCTTTGGTTTGAATCGATTGCAATATGTTCTTGATTGCTACGTTTCATATTTTAATGAGCACAGGCCGCATCAGGGAATTGGTAATGTGATTCCAGGTGAATATAATTTTCCTTCTAAACGGCAGGGCGGTAGGGTGCGAGTGAATTTGAAAGACGGGAATGTTATAAGAAAAGATTTTCTTGGCGGTTTATTAAAGAGCTATAGGAGAACTGCTTAATTTTTTGCAGCCTTGAAAAGTAAATATGGCCGGAGATATGAATATTTGTACCCTACGGGCATTATACCCGCTCACCACTATTTTTCCACTCTTATGTCACGCTTGAGAGTTGAATCCGCCTTCCGTTTTTTTGAAGAATATGGAGTTTTTGTTATGGCATTGTTAGCTTTGAGATGATAGAATGGTCGGTCTTAGGTTGTGTTAGGGTGATATTTGAGCCTGTTTTGTAGCTGCGGGCATAATGATCCCCAACCGATAAATTGATATATAATAATTGCTTGATTATACGTAATCCAGGAGATTCGAGTGTCGAAGTACTTTGAAATCAGATGGCATGGACGCGGCGGCCAGGGAACCGTTACGGGCGCCAAATCGCTCGCAGAAGCGGTTCAGGGGACGGGAAAGCATGTTTCCGCCTTCCCTGACTACGGTCCGGAAAGACGCGGAGCTCCGCTGAGAGCTTTTAACAGGTTCTCGGATGGAAATATCAGGATCCATACTCCCGTCCTTGAGCCAAACGTTATAATGATAGTCGATCCGACGCTTATAGGCACCAAGCCTCTTCTTAGCGGCGTAAATGACAATACAATCTTTGTCGTCAATACCGAAAAAAAACCCGCAGAGATAAAAAAAGCGTTAGGGCTTGACGGCCAGACTTTGTATACAGTGCCGGCAAACAGTATTTCGTACAGGTTATTTAAGAGAGAGATTCCAAATTCGGCCATGATGGGCGCCTTTGCCAAGGCATGCCCGGAGATCATTTCGCTGGAAATGCTGACCAAAGAGGCACGGCATATCTTCTCTCACTTGTTGGCCGAGCATCTCGTTGAAAAAAATATTGAGGCGATAAAATGTGGTTATGATGAGGTTCAGACAGTATGAGCGACAAGAGCGACAAGTATAGACTGAAAAACTGGCAGGAACTGCCCCCGGGCGGCGTTATTACAGAAGGCGGCAATGCAGCTGACTACGAAACCGGCACATGGCGAACATGGAGACCGGTTTGGAAAGAAGAAAATTGCATTCACTGTCTGACGTGTTGGGTGTTCTGCCCGGAAGAAGCGTTCCTCCTGAAAGACGGCAAAACGGCAAGCGGCAAGGACAGGAAAGAGATCAAGGAAATTGACTACTTTTACTGCAAGGGCTGCGGCCTCTGCGTTAAAGAATGTCCTGTAAACAAAAAAGGTAAAAAAGTAGCGGTTGAATTTATCCGCGAAGAAACATAAGTGGAATTATAAAATGCCAAAAACTATTGCAATTACTGGAAACGGAGCTATGGCCGAGGCTATGCGTCAAATAAATCCTGACGTCGTAGCGGCCTTTCCGATCACACCATCGACACAGGTCATCGAGGACTTTGCCAAATTCGTAAGTGACGGCAAAGTCGACACCGAACTTATCACCGTCGAAAGCGAGCACAGCGCGATGTCTGCGTGTATAGGTGCATCGGTCGCAGGCGGCAGGGTGATGACGGCAACGTCGTCCAACGGAATGGCTTTGATGTGGGAAATGCTGTATATCGCAGCCAGCATGAGACAGCCCGTCCTGATGACGCTTGTCAACCGTGCGATGTCGGCGCCGATCAATATCCATTGCGATCACGGCGACTCCATGGGTGCCCGTGATGCCGGATGGATACAACTGTATGCCGAAAACCACCAGGAAGCTTATGACAACATGATCATGGCCCCGGTGATCGCAGAGAACATGGATGTCCGTTTGCCCGTGATGGTATGTATGGACGGTTTTCTCATCTCGCATTCGGTAGAGACGATGCAGATCGAAGAAGACGGCAAGGTTCGCGATTTCATCGGTGAACATACGGCCTTAAATTCGATCCTGGATTTTGATAACCCCGTAAGCTGGGGTGCTCTCGACTTGCAGGATTACTATATCGAACACAGAAGGGGCCAGCAGGAAGCTATGAACAATGCCGCGGCGGTCGTTGCCGATGTATCGAAAAGATTCGGCGACCAGTTCGGCAGAAAGTACGAACTCTTCGAGTCCTACCGTCTTGACGATGCCGACAGAGTTGTCGTTGCTATAAACTCCGTCGCCGGCGAGATCAAAGAAGTTATTGACGAGCTAAGAGAGCAGGGCGAAAAAGTGGGCCTGCTTAAGATCCGCATGTTCAGACCTTTCCCGTATACCGGGATCGCAAAGGCACTTAGCGGCTGTAAGATCGTCACGGTCATGGACAGATCCACAAGCATGGGAGCTTTTGGTCCGCTGTTTGGCGAGATATCCAACGCTCTCTATGCCGCCGATAACAGACCGCTTATCTATAACAGAACCTACGGCCTTGGCGGAAGAGAGATGCTTCTCGACGACATAAAAGACGTCTTCGCCGAGAGCAAAGAATACCTCGACAATGGTAAGGTTGAAAAAATATTTGATATTCTAAATGTAAGAGGAGCCTAACGGTGCCTAAGTTACAAGATTTGGCAAAAAAAGATTCGGCCTTTTCAAGCGGCCACAGAATGTGTGCAGGCTGTCCGGTCCCGATCTTTACTAAAATGCTCACACGAGTTACCGACTATGACATCGTTGTCGGATCGGCAACGGGATGCCTGGAAGTGGCATCTTCGATCTTCCCTTATTCTGCATGGAAAGTGCCGTGGATACATACCGCTTTTGAGAATTGTTCGGCTATGATGAGCGGAGTCGAGGCTTTCGATAAGGTCAGGCGAAAAAAAAATAACACCGAAAAAAAGATCAAATGCGTTGCGACCGGCGGTGACGGCGGAACATACGACATCGGCATTCAGTCTCTAAGCGCCGCAATGGAAAGGGGCCACGACCTTCTGTATATATGCTACGACAATGGGGCGTATATGAACACCGGCATCCAGCGGAGCGGAGCAACTCCACTTGGAGCGGCTACCACTACCACGCCCGCCGGGTCGGTCATAGGCGGCAAACAGCAGCAGAGAAAAGACCTGACACGCATCATGATCGCCCACCACATCCCTTATGTCGCCCAGGCAAGCATACACAACCCCGTCGATCTGTCCGACAAGATCAAAAAGGGTTTAGAGGTTGACGGCCCTGCATTTATCAATATTCTTTGTCCCTGTATTCCCGGCTGGCGTATTGCCCCGGACATGGCGGTTGAGTCGGCCAGGCAGGGTGTTGATACATGTTACTGGCCGCTCTACGAAGTTGAGCAGCAAAAGTTTAAGATCAATTACATGCCGAAGGAAAAACTGCCGGTAAAAGACTGGCTCTTCACTCAAGGGCGATTCAGACACCTCAAGGACGACAAATGGAGTCAGATTCTCGTGGATTTCCAGGCGCGGGTTGATGAACAATGGGATTGGCTCCTTGCTCGCCATGCGGAATCGGAGTAAAATACTTGCCACTGGCACAACATTACGTTGTATGAGTGTTTTTTTGAAAAAATGGAATGACAACGTCAGGCAGGTTGAACTTTGTTTTGGCAAAGGATCCGCATCAAATCGTTTCAGGCTCATGATTTGGTTTTGATCGGCGAAAACTGTCCTGACTATTTGCTCTCAAGTTATAACAATTTTATTAAAGACTGTCCGGTTATTACCGGCCAAAAAGTTATTGAACTTAATATAAGGATTTTTAATGGACTTTACTGGAAAAACAGCACTGATTACAGGCGCTGCAGGGGCGATCGGCAAAGATATCGCACTTGAACTTTACAAAAACGGGGCAAAGGTTTTAATTTCGGACATTAACCAGGACGCTGTTGACGCGGCCGCCAAAGAGATTGGCGAAGGGTGCCTTGCTCTTGCTGCCGATGTCACAAAAGCCGACCAGGTTCAGAAAGTCGTAGCAGCCGCTGCTGATGCTTTCGATGGTAAGATCGACATTCTTGTAAACGTCGCGGGCATCATCGGGCAGGGTAATGTCGAAGACATCACCGAAGAGGACTGGGACAAAATGATGGCGGTTAACTGCAAGGGAACATTTCTCTTTACAAAGTATGTCGTGCCGATGATGAAAGCCAACAATTACGGAAAGATCGTAAACTTCTCGTCCAAGTCGGGCAAGACGGGCTCTGCGATTATGAGCCACTATTGTGCTGCAAAAGCTGCAATCATCGGATTTACACAGGCACTCGCTTTTGAGCTTGCTCCGAACATCAACGTAAACTGTGTCTGCCCTGGTATCACAGAAAATACCGGAGTATGGCAAAGTGCTTCATCGGGATACATCGAGAACCTGAACATGTCTATCGATGAAGTTGTAAAGAAGTTTACATCAAAGGTTCCGCTGGGACGGCTTGCAAAAATAGAAGATGTAACAGCAGTAACAACCTTCCTGTGCTCCAAAGGCGCAGACTATATGACCGGCCAGGCGATTAACATCACCGGCGGAAGAGAAATGCATTAACAAATGTATAATGTCTATTGTCTAATGTATAATGATGGAAACGGCCTTTCGGCCGAAACTTTTTTATAAGGAATTTTGAAATGTATACTAAAGAAGAAATTGCTAAAACTATTGACCATGCTGTGCTTAAACCTTTTGCTACCGATGAGGATATTGTTACGAATGCAAAGATGTGTGATCAGCGCGGCGTGATGAGTCTTTGTGTTAGACCGACGGATGTTAAACTTGCAGCCGAAAAGCTGGCAGGCAGCGAAACCGTTGTTTCGATGGTGGTCGGTTTCCCGCATGGCAGCAACAAAACCGAAACAAAGGTTCTCGAAACAAAGCTCGGTGCAGCCGACGGTGCCGTTGAGTTCGATATGGTTATGAATATCGGCAAATTTTTGTCTGGCGATCTTGATTATGTCAAGAACGAAATCGCAGCCGTTGTCACCGAAGCTAAGAAAACCGGAGCTCTCGTAAAGGTTATCCAGGAAACTTGCTTCTTATCAAATGAGCAGGTTGCAAAGGCATGCGAGATTTGCTTTGAAGCCGGTGCTGACTTTGTTAAGACCTCCACCGGTTTTGGCGATGGGCCCGCGACTCCTGAAGTTATAGATATTATGATGAAAACCGTCGGCGACAAAATGGGCGTTAAGGCGTCCGGTGGAGTTCGATCATACGAAACAGCTGTAGGGTACCTAAAACAGGGCTGCAAAAGGCTTGGCGTAGGCTCAACCGAAGCAGTCCTGGACGGTGTTCCGGCAGAAGGAGACTATTGAGATTTATTATTTATAATTGATGATTGAAGGAATCAGCCTTTGGGCCGAGGCTGATTTGCTTTTTTTGGGGGGCTTTGTGGACATTGTAGATATTTCCCACCTGTGGTTTTGGGCGTTTTTTTTGGTGTTTTTTTGAAATTAATTGAAATTAATTGCGATATTTTGACTTTTTTTGAATTATTTTGACTAAAATGGCGCGTTTTTGAACGTTTTTTGACACCTAATTCAGAGGTAAACTAAATTCAACAAAGGTAGAATACCCCTTTACAGGGGTATTCTCGCGCAGCGTTCGGCTGGCAGCGGGCAGCGGAAAAGAAAGTAGTGAGGAGTGTGGTGGTGTTACAGGGACTATAGTATATGTATACCCAAAATGTCGCTCGTCGACATAGCGCGCGGTTCTGGTGACAAGTGGGAAGGTTAAAAGTTGGAAGGTGGCAAGTGGGGAAATTTAGCTATCCGTCATTGCTGCTCTGCCCCGTCACTTCTGCCGGGTAAACTCCCTTCGGGACTTCACTTGGCTCAGCTTCACGGATTACGCGGATTTTTTTGAAGATTTGCTATCCGTCATTACTGCTCTGCCCCGTCACTTCTGCCGGGTAGACTCCCTTCGGGATTTCGCGGATTTCGCGGATTTTTTTAGAGATTTGTTGCTGAGAAAAAGATATAATTTAGCTATCCGTCATTGCTGCTCTGCCCCGTCACTTCTGCCGGGTAAACTCCCTTCGGGACTTCGCTTGGCTCAGCTTCGCAGGGATGACAATATTATGCGGATTTTTTGAACCACTAATTTGCAGTAATTTTTTTTTGGGGTTTTTTCTTTACTTTTTATCGTATCTGGTTATTGTGGATAGGTCGGGTATTTGTTACAGGTGCGAACCCCGATGTACCCCGATGTGAAATCGGGACGCAAGCGAAGCCGGGATGTTACAGATTTAGGGATTTGGGAGTTTGTCAATTGGGTTGGAAAATAGAGCAGTTAATTAAATGGACGGGATTGCAGGATGCTATTTTGCCTATTTTGCCAAAAGTGTCTGACCCTTTCCCTTGTAATTCGCCCCTAGGATAAAAAAATAGTTTTGATGCCAACACAATATTCCGATATGTATCGGGATTGAAACCTGTATTTTGACATTTGCCATATTAATGGTATAATCGCCCTTTTGGCATTTAATAATATTAGGAGTATGATATATGAGCAATGATAGAGAATTACGCAAGAAACTATATAATATATTTGATCCTGACATCTGTCGAAACGATTTATACGTCTCTCTGGACGAGGCAAGAGGAAACCAGAGCGTTATTAATGAACTGGCGAATACTATTTATTTATCTGACAAACCAGTCTATCAGCTTCTGGCAGGACATCGTGGCAGCGGCAAAAGTACCGAACTGAGCCTCCTGAAAAATAAGCTCAAATCAGGCACCGATAAATACTTTGTAGTTTCATTTGATATTGTTGGGGAAAGAGATATTGACCCTCAAGATGTTGAATTTTCCGAGGTGCTAATCGCAATAATCTCACATCTGGCCAATGATATAAAGGGGGCATTCGGTAAAGAACTAGCTGATACTTATTTTAAGCGTTTATTTAAAGATTTAGGAGCCATACTTAGCAGTGAAGTTGATTTTTCCAAGGTTGACATAAGTGCAGGATTCATAAAACTATCCGGGGCTTTGTCTAAGAATCCGGACTTAAGGGGAAAATTGCGTGGTAAGATGGCTCCTATTGCCGATCAATGGATTGATGCCGCCAATTCTTATATTGATGCAGCTATTGAAACCGTTATCAAAAACAAATATGCAGGTTTAGTTATTATCGTCGATGGCTTAGATAAACTGATAACCAGTTTGGACCCTAAGCAGAAATCTTGTGCTGAGAAACTCTTTGATGATTGGGGTAATCAGCTAAGGTCATTGAACTGCCATATGCTTTATACCATCCCCATCGATTTGGCTTATTCGGTATCTGAAAGAAATATAGCTTCCAGTTTCGGAATAACATCACCGCCGGTTGTTCCAATGACTAAATTGTTTGATGATAAAGGTAATGAAACTATTGGTTTTAACCTCTTTATAGAAATTGTACAAAAGAGGGTCGAAACTGCCGGCACTGCTATTGATGCCGTATTTGCCGATGGGCAGGAAACGCTGAATGAACTGATAAAAATATCCGGCGGTCAGCCAAGGGAATTGATGGTTTTAATCCGTGCAGCGTTGGTAAATGGCGATTTGCCTATTAGCAGTGACGATATAAATATTGCCGCTGAAGACATCACTAATCCATATAGACGTCAGCTCTATAAAGAGCATTGGCACGAGATAAAATTTGTTCGGAAAAACCGACGTTTTAATCTTACAATGGAAAATGATCGGATTTGCATGGACCTTTTGGGCATGAGAGCGGTTTTGCAATACAGAAACGGTGAAGAATGGTATGGATTAAACCCGCTACTGCCGGAAAATCCAAATATCAAAAACGAAGGTAAATAATGAAAGACTTTTCGCTGGCAGTTTCTTCAGAAAATAGCCAAAGTTTTGACCGGCTTGCCCAGTTGCTGGAAATAAGTGAAGGTACATTTTCTTTTACGGTAGCGACGTATCACACGCTGTCGGTTCGCGATATAATCATAGAGGCCATTAAGGGACGCTGCGGGGGTATTGTTGTCGTCAGTGTCGACGGTATTGATAATTCCATTTTGAATCAGGTCGCAGATCGCCTCGATAATAAAAAACCCTCGGCGATATTTGTCATTGATATTGAAACTTTAGTTGTCAATGAAGAAACTAATATCAATATGATTGGCGGCCTGAATGTTTCGCGTGAAGCATGGAAGCATCACTTTCAATGTCCGGTGATTTTCTGGATGCCGGAATATCTTACCACCATTGTATCCAGAATGGCCCGGGACTTCTGGTCATGGGTGAGCCATCGTCTGGAATTTGCCGGTCAGGAATCAAACACACATATCATAGATGACATGAAAACCACCTCAACAGGCGATTACGCTGACCTGATAAGCTCTATGAGCTATGACGATATAGCAAAACGACAAGCCGAACTGGAACAATGGCTGGCCGATCCGCCCCAGGATGAAAAGATGCAAGACATTGTAGCTCGTAGAAACGATGAGCTAAGTCAGATATACTCTCATACCGCCCAATACGAAAAGGCTGAACCGCTGTATAAGCGGGCGCTGACTATCAATGAAGCTAGTTTGGGCAAGGACCATCCGAACGTGGCCGGAGCATTAAACAACCTGGCGCAGTTGTATCAGGCGACCAATCGTCTAAAGGATGCCGAGCAGTTGATGAAACGGGCGCTGGCGATTAATGAAACCAGTTTGGGCAAGGACCATCCGAACGTGGCCGGAGCATTAAACAACCTGGCGCATTTGTATCAGGCGACCAATCGTCTAACCGAGGCCGAGCCGCTGATGAAACGGGCGCTGACTATCGATGAATCTAGTCTAGGCAAAGACCATCCAGCCGTGGCCATAAATTTAAACAACTTGGCGACGTTGTATAAGTCGACCAATCGTCTAAAGGAGGCCGAGCCGCTGATGAAACGGGTGTTGACTATCGCTGAATCCAGTTTGGGCAAAGACCATCCGAAAGTGGCCACTGCATTAAGCAACCTGGCGGTGCTTTATCAGACGACCAATCGTCTAAAGGATGCCGAGCCGCTGATGAAACGTGCGCTGGCTATCGATGAATCCAGTCTGGGCAGGAACCATCCGAAAGTGGCCATCAGATTAAATAACCTCGCGCAGTTGTATCAGGATACCAATCGTCTGAAAGAGGCCGAGCTGCTGATGAAACGGGCGCTGACTATCGATGAATCCAGTCTAGGCAGGGACCATCCGGACGTGGCCAGAGATTTAAACAACCTGGCGCAGTTGTATCATGCGACCAATCGCCTAAAGGATGCCGAGCCGCTGATGAAACGGACGCTTGAGATAGTCATTGATTTTACCCGGCAAACAGGACATCGGCATCCGCATTTGATGACGGTATTTGATAATTATTCCAAATTATTGGTTAAAATGGGAGACAGTCAGGATCAGGCAAGAGCCAAAGTAATTGCTATGGCTCCTGATCTGTTTGTGGGGAAATAAAGGGTCCGGGAAATAAAGGTTCAGACACTTTTTTCGGGTGAATCACTCTTTTTGATGGCATAAACTGCGATTATTCCCCGTTGAAAATAACTAACTATTTGAAAGAGCCGGTGATGTTACGAGAAATTTATCCGTGGAAAATAACCTGGCCCTGGTCCCATTTTTCCCTTTAATGTTTTTTACCGTTATTCCATCAATAACCAGTTTTGAGCCATCTGTGCAAGATCATCCACATCGATATTATCATCCAACGGCAGGTAGCAATCGCAGGGCCGGTCGTTCCATATTTTCTACGGGTTTTGTTTTTTTTTCGGTTCGGCGCCTGCCGCCTTTGGCGTCAGGCTTTACCCCGCATTGGTGAATGCGGGGTTAATGGGGGTTTTTGTTTTTTTTGGCGTTGCATTGGGTTGGTTTGGGTGGTATACTCTTGGGGATTCTATACTTTTGTGGACATACTAACATGAAAATACTCTTAAATGCAGGCCAGGTTCGGGCGGCTGTTGATGAGCTTGTTGGGCAGATGGCCGCGGCTACGCCGGCTGGGACGGATATTGCCGTTATCGGCATTAAGAGCCGGGGGGAGATACTTGCTCAGCGGTTTTCGCAGAAACTTACGGATAAACTCGGCAGGGATATCCCGTGCGGGGCTCTGGATATTACCCTCTATCGCGACGATATTAACGACCCGCACGGCAAGGCTCAGCCGACCGTGCGGAGTACCGAGATCGATTTCAATATCGACGGGCTGATAATCATACTCGTCGACGATGTGCTGGAAACGGGCAGGTCGATCCGGGCGGCGATGGATGCGCTGATCGATCTTGGCAGACCCAGGGCAATACGGCTTGCGGTGCTCATCGACCGGGGACACAGAGAACTGCCGATCCAAGCGGATTTCTACTCGTGCAAAGTTGATGTGCCGCAGGATGAGTCTGTCGAAGTTAGCCTGGTTGAGACTGATGATGTTGATCAGGTTGCTGTTAGTAAAGGGTGAAGCGGGCAGCGGGCAGCGAAAGGCGAATAGCCAACAAGGAATATCGAATTATGAAGTAAAAGGCGAATATCCAATATCCAACAAGGAATATCGAATTATGAAGTAAAAGGCGAACAGGGAAGTAAAAGGCGAAAGGCTTTGGGACGTGATTAGACGAAATACTAAATTTAACTGGAAACGCAAACACCTGCTTTCGCTTCGTGATCTTTCGAGGCAGGAGCTGGAGCATATTTTCGAGACGGCGAAAGGTTTCGAGCAGTTCAGCACGCGTTCGATCAAAAAAGCTCCTACCCTTCGCGGTAAGGTGATGGTCAATATGTTTTTCGAGGACAGCACGCGGACACGGATCAGCTTTTCGCTGGCGGCGAGTCGGCTTAGCGCTGACATTGTCGACTTTACGAAAAAGTCAAGCTCTGTGAGCAAAGGGGAAACGCTTATCGATACGGCGAGGAACCTGGAAGCGATGGGGATCGATATCGTGGTTATCCGGCATAACGCCGGCGGTGCGGCGAAACTGCTTAGCCGGAGCATAAACGCATGCGTCGTCAATGCAGGCGACGGGTTCAACGAACACCCGACACAGGGACTGCTTGACGTTTACACTATCGTAAAAGAAAAGGGCTCGCTGGAAGGGCTGAAGATCGGTATCGTCGGCGATATCGCTCACTCGCGGGTTGCACGAAGTAATATCTGGGCGATGACGAAACTCGGGGCAGAGGTCACCCTGGTGGGCCCGCCGACGCTGATGCCTGCCAAGGTCGATCAGCTTCCGGTTAATGTTTCATACAACCTCGATGATGTTATCGAAAATCTCGACGTGATCAATATGCTCAGGATCCAGTTTGAAAGGATGGGCGGCAACCCATTCCCGTCGGTTCGTGAGTATTCGCACTTCTTCGGGCTTACCGTCGAACGAGCGCAGCGGGCGAAACCGGGGATGCTGGTTATGCATCCGGGGCCGATCAACCGCGGGCTGGAAATGGAGTCGGAAGTGGCCGACGGGGAAAAATCGGTTATTCTGAAACAGGTTGCTAACGGACTGGCGATACGGATGGCGGTGCTGTTTTTGGTAAACCAGGCGGCGATGCAAGAAGGGAAAAAATAAAAACTATTTATCCGCGGATTACGCGGATTACACGGATTATTTTAAATTAAAAACAGCGATTGGTGTTTTGTTGGGTTTTGCTTGCGACTTTTGTTAGTCAACTCTGTTTTCCTTTTTGCCACAGAGGGCACAGAGGACCACAGAGGAAAAAAGAGAAAAGAGTTAAAAGCGAACAGGCCGAATTGTTTTTTGTTGGTTATTGGTTATTCCTTGTTCGTTATTGGATATTCAAATTAACAGCTATGTCGGCAAGATGCCGACGCTACGAAACTTTATTGGGCAGTTATGGCTTATGAGCGATACTAAGAAGATACTTATTAAGGGCGGCAGGGTTGTTGACCCGGCTAACGGTTTTGACGAAGTTGCCGATGTGCTTATTGTCGATCATAAGATCGAGGCTGTCGGTTCTGTTAAAGATGCCGGTGCTGAAGTCATTGACGCTAACGGGTGTATTGTCTGCCCGGGGCTGATCGACCTGCATGTGCATTTTCGAGAGCCCGGCGATGAGGAAGAAGAGACTATCTTTAGCGGTTCGGCGGCGGCGGTGGCGGGCGGGTTTACGTCTGTTGTGTGTATGCCGAATACTAAACCGGCTATCGACGATGAGACGAGTGTCGAGTATATCCACCGGATGGGGCGGCAGGCGAGAAAGACGTTTATATATTGCATGGGTGCGATCACAAAGGACCGCAAAGGCGAAGAGCTTGCCGAGATGGGGCTTATGGTAAAGGCTGGCGCGATCGGGTTTACCGATGACGGGGCCGGGGTGCAGAACGCGGCGGTGATGCTTCGGGCTTTGAAGTATGCACAGATGTTCGATATCGTGATCTCGCAGCACTGCCATGATTCTTCGCTTGGTTCCAACGGCGTGATGAACTCGGGGTATAACTCGACGATACTCGGATTGCCGGGGATGGATCCGCTTGCCGAAGAGATGATGCTTTGGCGAGATGTGCAGCTTGTTAAAAAGACGAACGTTCGCTACCATGCTCAGCATCTTTCGACGGCTGGTTCGGTGAAGATCATCAGAGAAGCCAAGGCGGACGGGCTGCCGGTTTCGTGCGAGGTTACTCCGCATCACCTTTTGTTTACCGATGACGCGGTTATGGACTATGATACGAATTTTAAGGTTAACCCCCCTCTTCGGACGGCTGCGGATATTGAGGCGCTTAAATCGGCGATCAAGGATGGGGTGGTTGACTGCCTGGCGACGGATCATGCTCCGCATCTGCAGAGTGAAAAGGAACTGGAGTTTCTTACGGCACCTTGCGGGATCGCCAGTCTTGAGTGTGCGCTGGCGCTTTATGTCAGGGCTTTGGTCGAGCCGGGGGTAATCGGGTGGTCGGAGCTTATCGCTCTTATGACTTATAAGCCGGCGGGGGTTATCGGCGTTGATAAGGGGACGCTTACGGTTGGGTCGCGGGCCGATGTTACGATCTTCGATCCCGATGCTGAGTATGTTATCGATACGGAAAAATTCTACTCCAAAAGCAGGAACTGTCCGTATGACGGATGGAAGGTGAGTGCGAAGATAAAGACGACCATAGTCGCCGGCGAAATACGGTACTCAAACTGACCTGCGGTCAGTTTGAGATTGATTATTGATTATTTATAATTGATTATTAAAAGGAAACCGCCTTCGGCGGAAGCTATTTTATGCCTATAATTATTGATGGATACAATTTGCTTCGTTGGGTTCAGGGCATCGAGGAGTATCAGTCGCTTGACGAGGCTTCGCTTTGCAGGATCGTCTCGGAGTATCTTGTTCGCGTGCGGACTTTTGCGCAGGTTATCTTTGACGGGATCGGCCCGCCGGATAAGTCTGAGCTTGGCGGGATCGATAACCTGGAGGTCTTTTTCTCGGGTGAAAACCTGGAAGCCGACGACATTATCGAAGAGAAAATCGAAGAATACAGCGCGCCGAAGAATATGGTCGTGGTAAGCACCGACAGGAGGATTCGGGCGGCGGCGAACAAAAGAAAATCAATATCGGTGACCAGCGATATCTTCTGGCTTTCGATGATAGAACAACTCGACAAGAAAAAACCAACGCCAATGCCGAAGGAAAAACGGCAGGGAATTACCGAAAGCGAGACGGATGCGTGGATGGATGAGTTTGATTTGGAGTAGCTTTTTTTATCCGCGGATTACGCGGATTACACGGATTATTTTTTGAGTAAAAAGCAAATTACTGATTCGTTCTTTACTGTAAATTCCCTTTTGTTTTGTTGGGGTTTTATCCCTGCGCTTGCGCTTCGGGCTTTTATTTTCTATTTGTAGATTTTGGTTTTTGGGTTGAATACTAACCATGCGAAGGCGAAGCAGTTTTTGTGGTTTATTGGGGTTAGCTGCTTTCCGGTCAAGGGGCCCTGGATTGCTTTTCCTGTTATTGTCCAGACGGACCGGGTCTGCATGTCTATGAAGTATTTTCCGTCGTAGGCGAATGTCAAGCGGTGGCTGCCGAGTGTGCGTAAAAAGACGGCTGTCGAGCCTGTGGGGCGCGAATTTCGTATCCATTGTCTGTCCAGTGCCGAGACCGCTCCGTCGTTGTGGAAGACGGCGACGGACACACCGCTTATCTCGTCGTTGATGACTCCTCTTGAACTTGTTAAAAAGCTCGGGTACGCTACGGCACGGCCGCCAACGGCTACGGCGATTACCTTTTCCATCGGCGGCAGTAATGCGATGACATCGCCTTTGAACATGACCGGCAGAGACGAAGCGTCGTCGTATCCGATATATGGGTTTTCGCCGTAGGGACGATGGTAACCTGTTTTCCGCGAAAGAACTTTTGACTTTTTGCAGGACTGTGTGAACTGACCGAACGAGATCAGCTGGGCGGGTATTTGCTCGAGCTTATGGCCTGCCATGTCGCCGACGAGGGCGCGGCCGGTGAACTGCTGCCATAGAGTTTCGGTTTGCTTGTCGTACATTATCATTCCGGAATTTCTGAGCATCCCCGAAACACCGAAAGTCAGGCGGCGTCCTTTGACGGTTCTCTTGAATACCGATACCGAATAACTGAGCGGACAAAATGTTACGGCGATGGGCACGCCTTCGATGCGGTCGTTTATTATCTCGTGCCAGATCAGTATCTGGAGGGGGTAGGCTTTGGTGGTTTTGCCGAGACGCACGGAGATAACCGGTTCGCGGTCCGGCAGCCAGCGGAGAACGTCGAAGGGCAATTCAAATTCCGGTGCGGTTATCGCGGGTATGTCGTCTTTGCCGGGGCCGGCGTCTGTAAGTTCGTCGATGAAGATGAGCGTTTTTGATGTGTTCGTCTGCCAACCGGTAAGATCGGTTGAGCGGGCGGGGATTACTGCAGGACGGTATTCGACGGCGATGGCGGTAAATAATATGACCAGCACCACCGCTGTCTTCACCGCAAAGAACACAACAAGATTATGAAACCTGGAATACACGATATTGTCTACTCCTCCAGAAGTTTCCAAAAATACTACTTTGAGTTTATACGCCGAAAATGGCGGGCGGTTCGGTGGGCCTTGTCGGTTAGGAATATTGGTCTGAGAATAGTGAGGATTGCGAATTTGCACTTGATTTTGATGGATTCGGGATCCATACAGGCAACACAGAGTGGCTATAGTATATGTTTACCCAGAATGTCACTCTGGGACATAGCGCGCGGTACTGCTGCATATATTCTGGTGGGCTGGGGGCTTTTCTGGCGGGTAGAGGGCTTTTCTGGCGGGTAGGGAGCTTT
>VRUI01000049.1 GCA_019456225.1 Planctomycetota bacterium
ATGGTTCCCGCTGCCGGGCCCATAGAGGACTTTCACCTCCAAGTAAGTGTGCCCTGCCGGGCACACAATAAAAAAAGCTGACAACCATAAATGACTGCCAGCTAAAGACTTATGTATCACGCCCGCCGCGATTCGAACACGGGACCTACGGATTAGAAATCCGTTGCTCTATCCAGCTGAGCTACGGGCGCTTAAGAGTTTGGAGATTATAACGACCTGCGTCACCATGTCAACTTCTTTTTAAAAAGAGACAATACCTGTATAAACCTGAAAATCACCGGAATTATTGACGAGAAACATCAATATACAAATTAACATCAATTATTCAACACAATACCACAAGTAAATACGGAAAATCACTCAACGGTAAAACTTTAACAAAAAAACGACAGGCAACCCGAAAGCCGCCTGCCGTTTCATTCTTTATGTAAGGTGGGCCATGCCCACGCTGATTCTACTTAGCTGTTAAAGCCCTCAAAATCTCCCGCATTGCCAAGAGGAATTGACTTTTCAGCAGTGTCTTGACTTGTCTGAGTCTTTGCAGGTCCACCGGCTATCTGATGGAATGCATGGTCAGAAGTCTTAAGCGTTTTTCCTGTTGAGGTTGTATTGACAGTGTTTGAATCTCCGCCTACCAAAGCCGACAGCTCGGAAACAATACTATTCATCTGCTCTGCCTGAGCACTTAGCTCTTCTGAGGCACTTGCAGACTCTTCTGCATTAGCCGCATTAGCCTGGGTAACCTTATCCATCTGATTAACCGCCGTGTTAACCTGGTCTATACCCTGTGACTGTTCCTGGCTAGCCGCCGCGATTTCGCCTACGAGATCGGTAGTCTTGCCGATGCCTTCAACGATATCTTCAAGAACCTTGCTGACTTCTGTTGCGATCTCAACACCGTTGTTTGCATTCTTGACAGATTCTTCGATCATGCCGGATGTATCCTTAGCAGCTTCTGCTGATCTCATTGCGAGGTTACGAACTTCTTCAGCAACGACAGCAAAACCTTTACCAGCTTCGCCTGCACGAGCAGCTTCGACTGCTGCATTAAGAGCAAGCAGATTAGTCTGGAAAGCGATCTCATCGATAACCTTGATGATCTTAGCAGTTTCATCAGAACTCTTCTGAATATCCTGAATAGCGGTGTTCATGCGACCCATAGACTCATTACCGGTATCTGCGGCTTTACGAGCGTCAGATGCAAGTGTATTAGCCTGCTGAGCATTGTCGGCATTCTGCTTGGTCATAGAAGCCATCTCTTCAAGCGAACTTGAAGTCTCTTCAAGACCTGCTGCCTGCTCGGTAGCACCTTCAGCAAGAGACTGTGAAGCACTGGAAACCTGACCGGCAGCAGAAGAGACCTGCTCTGAACCTTCGGTCAGACCGGCAATGATCTTGTTGATTGGCAATGTGATCGAACGTGTGATCAAAATCGCGATGGTTAAAGTTGCAAGTACAGCAACTATAAGGACTACAGTGATAATCCAGGTAATTGCATTTTTAGCGGCAAACGCCTCAGATTTATCGATCTCAGCAATAAGTGCCCATGTAGTATCGCCAACATCCACCGGTGTAAAAGCACTTAAAACAGGGTTGCCGTTATAATCGATGATGATCTTCGAGTCAGTTTTTCCGCTTAGAGCTTCTTTTGCCGCTTCCGTGTCAACTCCATTTTTAGCAACTGTTCCTGCGAAAGATGCTTTTACCGAATGGCCGGTAGGATCCAGGAACGAATCGCTTCTCATCAGCTTATCCTGACCGACAAGATACGTCTCACCAGTTTCACCCATACCTGCACGCTGCTGCATAATACCATTTATTGAATCGAGCGAAAGCTGCAAAGCAACTACAAGCTCAACTTCTCCGCCATGAATTACAGGCTGTGCTATAAACGCAGCAGGCTCATCGTTACTTGGAGCATAAGGTGCAAAGTCCGCAAGGCCAAATCGCCGGCTGCTTAACACTTCTCTGGTCAAAACTCCCAATCCGCTGCTGGCATATTTGCCGTTAACGAGATTTGTCTGATAATCTGCTTCGCGGCAAGACGTATAGAAGCAATACCCGTCAGGGTTTATAAGGAACAGGTCATAGTAACCGTACTGCTCGATATACTTGCTGTAATACTCATTGCCCTGTTCATCAACAGGACTAAACGCCTCAGCAACATCGATCTCAGCTAAGATAGCCCACTTAAGCCCTGCAATCTCAAGCGGAGCATAAGCACTTAATACGGGATTGCCGTTATAGTCTAAGATCACATCAGCGCCGCTTTTGCCGGAAAGCGCCAATCTGGATGCTTCCGTATCACAGCCGTTAGTTGCAACAGTACCGGCAAACGATGCCTTGACCGAATGCCCCTTCGGGTCAAGAAATGAATCCGAACGCATAAGCTTGTCAGAACCGACAAGATAACATTCACCTGTCTTACCCATGCCGGTTCTTTCCTGCATGATCGCATTTATTTGCTTAAGTGAAACCTGAAATGCAGCTACTCCGGCAAACTTGCCGTTACTATCACGCAAAGGTGTTCCAATGAATGATGCCGGCTCATTGGACGGGTCATACCATGCAAAATCTACCAGGGCAGTATCTGACTGAGACTCCTTAAAAACTCTGGCCAATCCACTATCGCTCAAACTTCCTGTGACCAGGTTCTGACCAAAGTCAGACTCTAAGCAAGCGGTGTACACCACGTCGCCTTTGCTATCGATAAGAAAAACATCATAAAACCCGAAGATGTCCATGAAAGTTTTGAGTCCGTCATTTCGTTTCTCATAAACTTTCTTGTATTCTTCGCTGTTGGAACCCAATGCAAACGCATCAGAAAAATCAGTCACCCCACCCGTAAAACGTAGATTCTTCTGAACATCCTTCATTAGTTCGAGTCGCTCACCGAAATAACCTTCGACCTGGTTCTTCTTAATGGCCCCAACAGCAGTAAGCTTTGAAAATGCTTCGCCGCGTAAAGTATTTACTGTTTCCATCAGTACACCCATGTCACCCTTACGCTCTGCGAAGAAACCTTCGATTTGAGCCTTCTTAACATCTCTCATACCAACAAGAGTGTTATAGCTCTGCTCTTCAAGCGCACTGCTTGATTTGCTAAGAGCAAGGAAACCAATTATACAAGCCGGAATAACTCCGACAGCCAGAAATGCTAAAAGTAATTTTGCTGATAGTTTCATTTTTTTCATTTTTTCTTCCTTTAATTTAACTTCAATTATAGTTTCTTTTTCAACTAACTAATTAATTCATTGCAAAGCCATCAAGATCCTCACCGCCAAGCACCTTATCGATATCGAGCAGGATCTTAACCGTATCACCGATCTTACCCATACCAAGAATGAAATCGGTATCGACATTCGAACCAAACTGCGGAGCAGCTTCGATGTCCCCGCCTGCGATATCAAGAACTTCCTGCACATGGTCAACAACAATTCCGGTCTGGAAATTGCGGTCGCCCTGACATATCTCAACAACGATGATACAAGTTTCCTCTGTTACATCTATGGTATCCATACCAAATTTAGACCGAAGATCGACAACAGGAATAACCTGACCCCGCAGATTGATCACTCCTTTCACATGGTCCGGCGTCTGCGGAACGGCTGTAATATCCATATAGCCGATGATCTCGCGAACCTTCAGAATCTCCAACCCATACTCCTCATGGGCCAAAGCGAAGGTAAGGTACTTACCCTCCTTGTTAGCGATTGCCTGATTAACTTCTTCCGTATGGCTTGCTGTTTCTTCCATACTACTGTCTCCTAAATAAATCAATTTCAATTACATTTTTCCATGTACGCTTTCCCCCCACCAATCCTTGTGGGTAAACAAGGTAATAGCTGCAGCAAAAACTAAAGCTATCCCTTACAATCAGATTTCGTAAATTAAACTTAACAATATCAGATAATTCTGAAAAAAATAATACTCTGTTTACCACTGATAAATAAACAGCCGATATTACCCTTGCCTGCATACAAATAACGAACTTTTCACAACTTTTCACATTAAACATTCCAGGGAAAAAAATATGATCAAAAACAGAATATTTCGACATGGCATAGATTATCGGGCAAAAAAAACATCAAATAGCAATAAAGCAAACAAGTGAAATTCCTTAAATTTCTATGGAATTAACCAGCTAACTAAAACAGTAAAAAACTCAAGACGCCGATCTCCGGACTTTCGATAAAGCATATTTATGGTTCAAATTCCAAAATATTTGAGTTCATCCGGTTAATGTATAGGTACTGGTGTGGGTATTTTAGATTCGCTGGTTGAGGTATTGCTCGTCCTGGTGAGAAAATAACAATGAGCATTTCCGGTGGCACGTACAGTTATCCACTCGAAAAGGTTGACCATAGGTTGTCCATTTCCGACCGATTTTCTGGTTGCGTTTTTTTAAATGTCCGGAATGTCCTTTGAGTCTTGGGTTTATCGCCTGATATCGTGGTTTTCTTGTTATTGTAGAGTTTAAGGGCCTATTGATGCTGTTTTGCAGGCTTTTGTGCTTGAATTCTGCTGTCAAGAGTAAAAAAAACATGCTTCATTCGGTTAATTCCCAGGTGATCGGGATTTGGTGACCATGACGGCAAGCAAAACTCTTGTTGCATCTTATAAGCAATTTGCTTAAGTTTTTTCATCAATAAACCTTGACGCATCTTCAAAAAACTATATAATTTCCTGACTAAACTTAGATAAATGATAGCCGATAGCCGGTTGCTAATGGCTTTACATAGGAGACCTGTATGATTAGTGTTAAAGAGCTTAGACGAACTTTCGGCCGAATCGTCGCTGTTGACGGCATATCTTTTGATGTCGCCAAGGGCGAGGTGCTTGGACTTCTCGGCCCCAACGGCGCAGGCAAGAGCACCGCGATGAAAATGATCGCCTGCTTTCTAAAGCCCGACAGCGGCACCGCCTCTGTTTGCGGTTACGACATCGCCAAAGACCCCGTTTCCGTAAAAAAATCGCTCGGCTACCTCGCCGAGAACGCCCCCTGCTACAATGAGATGACTGTCGGCGGGCTTTTGAATTTCATCTGTGACGCAAGACAGATCCGCGGGGCAAAAAGAAAAGCCGCCCTCGACAGAGTCGTACCGATGTGCTCTATCGAATCGGTATATCACCAGACGGTAGAAACACTCTCGAAGGGGTATCGAAGACGCGTAGGCCTGGCAGGAGCCCTGATACACGATCCCGATGTTCTGATACTTGACGAACCGACAGACGGACTCGACCCAAACCAGAAGCACGAAGTTCGCAAGCTCATCAACAAGATGGCCGCCGAAAAGTGCATCATCATATCAACCCATATACTCGAAGAGGTCGAAGCGATCTGCTCAAGAACGATCATAATCGCACGCGGAAAAATACTTGTCGATTCGACACCGGAAAAGCTAAAACAAAAGTACAACGCCGGCCTAAACGAAGTTTTCAGAAAAATAACCACCACTAAAAAATTGTAGTTTGCGATATGCAAACCTGGAATCTTTGTCTATTACAAATGAAATTAAACGCAAAATAGTCACTAAATATTAACGCCTGAGTTTAGCTCAATACTCGCCTGTTTGGTTCAGGCCAGGTCTGATAAGGAGTTTACACAAATGAATGGTTTTATGGCAGTCTTTAAGAGAGAGTTTAAGGCATACTTCTCTACCCCCCTTGCATACGTATTTCTTGTCATCTTCCTCTTTGCAGCAGGGTATATGATGTTCAGTAGGGGTTTCTATCTGATGCGGCAAGCGGACATGAGGACTTTCTTTTCCAATCTTCCGCTTTTGTTTGCGATCATGGTACCGGCGACAGCAATGCGTTTATGGGCCGAAGAGAGAAGAAGCGGATCCATCGAGCTTCTGCTGACTTTACCGATAACTGTTACCCAGGCGGTTTTGGGCAAGTTTTTCGCCGCATGGCTTTTTCTTGCCGTAGCCCTGCTGCTGACAATCCCCGTACCAATAACGGTATGCTATCTCGGCGACCCGGACATCGGCCTGATAATCACCGGGTATATTGGAAGTTTGTTTATGGCCGGCGGATTTCTTGCTATCGGAAGTTTCTTTTCGGCCGTCACCAAAAACCAGGTCATCTCCCTGGTACTTTCCGCTGTCGTTTGCGGAATGTTTATTATAGCCGACATGCCCACAACACAGGCATACCTTTCGGCATTCCTCCCGGCAGGACTGGTCAAAGCCATCAGCCAGTTAAGTTTCCAGGGCCACTTCGATTCGATACAGAGAGGCGTAATATCATTTAAGGACCTGGCATATTTCGTTCTTTTTATAGCCGGTTGGGTATGGGCCAACATTATCATCCTTGACGAAAGGAAAGCAAGCTAATGAGCTATATAAAACAAAAAATTATTCGTATTGCAGCGACGAACTCTTCGCTGCAAACAATTCTCGCAGTTATGCTGATCCTGCTTATTACATTCAGTGCGATAACGATCACCCAGAACTTCGGCAGAGGAATCAAGGCAGACATAACCGACCAGAATATCTACACACTTTCAGAAGGTACAAAGAACATACTTGGCAAACTTAACCAGCCGATAAAGGTACGCCTTTACTATGCCGAAACCGCCGCAAGAAAAGGTCCCGACCAGATTCGATTCTTCAATAACTATTTCACCTTCGTACGCGAACTGCTCGAAGAATACGAAGCAGCGGCAAACGGCATGATTGACCTTGAAGTCATCGACCCGAAAGCGTTTACAGAAGAAGAGGCACAGGCACTTCGCTACGGACTTAGGCGAATTCCCATCACCGAGGAAGATAATTTCTATTTCGGACTTGCCATACAGACTCCCTTCGGCATCGAAAAAACAATACCATTCTTTACTCCGGACAGACAAAATTTCATAGAGTACGACATCAGCTACCTGATAGACACCGCGGTTACACGCCAGAAACGAAAAGTCGGAATATTAAGCTCACTGCCGGTCATGGGCGATGACGTTTCAGGGTATATGGCAATGATGATGCGTCAGCAAGGCCAGCAGCCAAGGCCTGCATGGGGAATCGTCACTCAAATAAAACAAGAGTACCAAGTCACAAAAGTAGAACCGGACCTCGACGAGATCAAAGACATTGACATCCTGCTCGTAATTCACCCCAAGAATCTTTCCGATAAAACACTCTTCGCAATCGACCAGTTCGTACTAAAGGGCGGCCCGGCGATCGTTTGTGTCGACCCATACTGCCTCTCGGACATCCCCAGCCGCCAGCAGTTGCAAATGAGAGTACCCCCAATGCAGTCCTCCGACCTGGATATCCTGCTAAACAGCTGGGGGCTTGACGTACCTGAAAACACCTTTGCCGGCGACAAGAAAATTACCCAGATAGCAAGATTCACCAGCGGCGGAAGGGCCACTGAAATCATCATCCTGCGTCTGTCGAAAAACAATGATAGCTTTTCTAATGAATCGGTTGCAGCTTCTGAACTTAACAGTGTAAGAATGCTCTACCCGGGTGTAATCAAAGAGATCGAACCTGCCGCATCCTCTGCAGGATTAACCCGAAGGCCGATAGTCATGACAACAAAAACCGGCAACTCATGGACGATAAGCCACCCGTATGAACTCATGAATCCGGACACTACCGCCATCATGAGCAAGCTGGTCGATGGCACTAAACCGGTCGCTGTCGGCTACCAGGTAACCGGAAAATTCCAGAGTGCTTTTCCAGATGGAGTAGATGTTCCCGATCCAATCAAAGAAAACGCCGATCCGAATGAAATATATGAAGAGAAAACCAAACATGTCGCCGGTCTTACAAAAGCCGACAAGGAATGCATCGTGATGGTATTTTCAGACGTCGACTTCATCGCCGACATGCTTGCTTATCAGCCATCCTTCTTCGGAGGAATGGCACCCACCGGAGACAACTCGGCACTACTGCTAAACTCAATAGGAGAACTTGCCGGATCAACAGACCTTATCTCTATTCGATCGCGCGGCAATTTCACCAGACCGTTTACCCGGGTTGATGAAATCGAAGCAGTCGCTAAAGAGGCCACTAAAGAGAAAATCGCTGCAATTAATACCGAAATCGCAAACTTCCAGAATGAGCTTGAAAATATTTTACAACAGGCCCAGCAAAACCGCCAGGAAGTAATGGGCAGTGCGATCCTGAAAAAGAAAAGAGAAGTTGAGGCAAAAATCCGTTTAAGCGAAAAAGAACGTAACGACATTCAGAAATCAAGACGCCAGGAAATAGAAAAGCTCGGAAGCATACTAAAAAGCTTCTGTATGCTCCTGACACCGGCGATAATCCTGCTCATAGCAATAATCATAGGAATTTCCAGAACCGTCAGAAAAAGGCACTACATAAGCCACGCAAGCGATTCTTAACCTTAAAAGCGCGAGAGCGCCGCAAGTTGAGCGGAGCGAAATCCGCCAAAGGCGGGCTCTCCGATCCGACATTACAATTGTCGATACATTGCCGGAAAAAACAAGACCTTAAGCTTTTGGCACTATTGAATAAAATTGGAGTACAAAATGAATAATAAAAAACTAATCGTATTAGCAATAACCGCCCTTGTCACCACAGCCCTGGCAATCTGGCTTTCCACAGCCGGGCAATCACCAACCGCCGACCCAACTAAACCAAAGTACCTGCTGGGAAATATCAATCCGTCTCTTATAGACACTATCGTCATCGGAACCGGCGATGAGCCGCTCACAATCAAACGCGTCGCCAATAGATTCCTCGTAAAGAACAAAGACAATTACCCCGCAAAGGTCTCAGAAATAAACGACCTCATCAATAAATGTACAGATATAAAAATAACAGAGCTTTACACCGATAACCCCGACAATCACAAGGCACTTTCAGTACTTCCGGAAAACGCATCCTCCCAGGCCAAATTCCTCAAAACCGACGGCACACTGCTAACAGGTGTCATCGTCGGATCCGAAAAAAAAGGCGGCCAGGGAACTTACATAAGACAAGCCGGTAAAGACGAAGTCTTCGTAACGCTGGACAGCCCGACGATCAGCAGCGAAGCATTGGAATACATAGATCAGGAGATAACCTCGGCCATCACCAGAGAGAGCATCGAATCGGTCAAGGTCACCCAGTCAGGCGAGATATACACCCTGACCCTCAACGACCAGGGCACAGTGCTGCCCGACCGGATGCAGGAAGGCAAGATACTCAAAGTCGACGAAGTAAACAAAGTATTCGCCGCCCTTTCAAGCTTAAGATTCACAGACGTTAAGAAATACACCACATCCCTGGACTTCAACAAAAGCTACGTATGCCGGTTAACCGACCAAACCGTCTACAACGTGTTTCTGGTCGAAAAGGACGACAAGACATATCTAACATGCAACGCTCTCTACAAGGGACAAGTACCCAAAAAATCAGGAGAGTTTTCAACCCAGGAAGAATTAAAGGAAAAGGAAGCCAAATACCTCGCCAGAGAAAACGCGGTTAATTTCTTTAACAAACACAGCGGATGGGTCTACGAGGTTTCCTCAAATTCAGCAAAGAATCTCACAATGCCCCTGGACGACCTATTCGAGGAACCGGAAAAACCTGAGGTTCCTGAAGGGAAAGCACCGGGACAAGACCCAAACAATACAGAAATCCCAATGCCTGACTTTACAATGTAAAAGCAAATCGCTAATCGCTAATTGCTATTCTAAAATCTATTCATAGAGTAAAGCTTGTGATAATAGTCCTTGTTTTCAAGCAGTTCATCATGCGTTCCCTTCTCGACGACTCTACCCTGCTTTAGAACATAAATAAAGTCCGACCGCCGCACCGTAGAAAGCCTGTGCGCGATAACAATAGTCGTCCGGTTTCGGCTAAGCAGCTCCAGCGAATC
This sequence comes from Planctomycetota bacterium, assembly GCA_019456225.1. Classification (GTDB taxonomy): domain Bacteria; phylum Planctomycetota; class Phycisphaerae; order Sedimentisphaerales; family Anaerohalosphaeraceae; genus VRUI01. The sequence goes on from VRUI01000049.1 coordinate 9,835, forward strand.
CTGTATAAGAGCCTCAGATTCCGTATCGAGTGAGCTCGTCGCCTCGTCAAAAATAAAGATCGGCGGGTCCTTAAGGAATACCCTGGCAATAGAGATACGCTGCTTTTGCCCCCCGCTAAGCAGAACCCCCCTTTCCCCGACAACACTGTCAAAACCGTCAGGCAGCGACATAATAAAGTCGTAGATATTGGCTTTCCTGGCAGCCTCATGAAGCTCTTCTTCGCTAGCGGTAACCCTGCCGTACATAATATTATCGCGAATCGTCGAATCGAAGAGAAAAACATTTTGCTGAACAAGCCCGATATTCCTGCGAAGAAACCGTTTCCTGATATCCATTATGTCATGACCATCAACAGTTATCACGCCATTGTTCGGCTCATAGAATCTCGGTATAAGCGAGGCGATAGTAGACTTACCCGCACCCGATTCGCCGACGATCGCAACCGTTTTGCTCGCCGGGATATCAATGCAGACATCCTCAAGCACAAACTCCGTAGAGGAGGCGTATTTAAATGAAACATTCGATATGGAAATCGCCCCCTTAACCGGATCGAAGGTAACAGCGCCTTTACGGTCAACGATATCAGGCTCAATATCCATAACCTCGACAAAACGCTCAAACGAAGCCGCCCCCTGCTGAAACTGCTCGGCAAAACTGACAAGACGGTTAATAGGCTTCAGGATAAAATGAATATACAGGGTAAACGCAAGCAGATCGGCAACTTCAATATTATGCCCAAAATGGATCAGAAGAACACCGCCGGCGATAACGATCAGAAAATAAGACTGCACAAGAAAATGCATACCGGAAAAAAACAGCGCCATAACCCCGTACATATTCTCCTTCGCCATCCTGAACGAGCAGTTCACCTCCTCGAATTTATCAAGCTCGGCCTCTTCGTTTGTATACGACTTAACCTCACGAATACCCTGAACGGAATTTTCTACAGAACTGTTAAGGTCAGCGATTTTTCGCCTTACCGCTCTAAACCCCTTCCTCATCTTACCGCCATAGAGTATCCCCCAGGCGATCATAAGAGGAACCGGGATAAGCGCGATAAACGCCAGCGGCGGGCTGATATGAAACATCATCACAAACGAACCGACGATCATCGAAGTCGATATCAGAAGATCCTCAGGAGCGTGATGAGCAACCTCGGCGATAAGGTTCAGGTCGTTGGAAATACGAGACATTAAATGCCCCGTCTTAACCGTGTCGAAGTAATTAAAACTCAGCTTTTGAATATGAGAGAAAAAGTCCGACCTCATATCAGTCTCGACACGAACACCCAGAATATGACCCCACTTTATCCTGACAAACTCAACGACACAGTGAACACATGCAATCAAAATCATCACGCCGATAGTAATATAGATCATCCGCAGATCATCGGCGGGAATATACTCCTTAAGCAGCAGACTCGTCAGCCACGGCAAAAGTATAACCAGCAAAGCACCCAACACAGACATCGACATGTCCAGCCCCAAAAGCCGGCTGTGCGGCCAATAATATTGTATAAACCGTTTGATCATTTACAAACCACCTAAACGTGAAAAAAAGCCCCGCCAAAGTTACGCCGTAAATGATTATAACAACTCGGCGCAAAAACTCAACGATTTTGTCAAAAACCTCATCCGAACTGCAAACCGTTTGCATATTATGCCGGATGTGCCGAGCGGAAACGCAGATCCCACCTGTGAGCTATCGACCTGACCCCGAATATCTCATACAGAGCAGCAAGCCCAACAAGCGAATATACAATCCTGCTGTAGAGTGTCATAGGCCCCAGGATAAAACCGACCAGGTTAAAGTTGAAGAACCCGACCAAACCCCAGTTAAAAGCACCGATTGTCAGCAGCGACCACACAAGAACGTCTATTGATTTTAATAATTTAGACTTCATTTCAAAATCCCCTATAAAAAAGTTACCATTGTCACAAAATCTTATACGAAACGGGGAAACAGAAAGTGCAAAAAGGGAGTGAAAAGTAGATATTCTTTGAAAAATGAATAAAGCTGTACCACATTTCCCATTTGCTTCAGCAAAACCAAAAGGTCAAATATCGCGTAAAATTATACTGATTGCAAAACCATAAGACTTGTAACGTCAAAGACTTAGGTGGTTTTCGGCCAATCCCCCCAAATTATTGCGTTTGTAAATATCCCACAAAGACTATTTCATCAAAGGTGTTAGTACTATATTTCGGTAGTTTATCCCGGTGTGATCTCCCTGCAGGTAGATTGGACCTGGGCGCGATTCGTCTGACCAGAGCGCACCACCGGTGCATCCCGGCAAAGGCTGGTTATCGATGACTGTTTTGCCGTTGAGTATCACGGTTATGTGCCTCTCCAGCAGCGTGATATCGAGTGTTTGCCACTTGCCTGCGGGTTTTTCGGCGCTTATGACGGGTGCGATTCTGCTGTATACCGCTGCCATGTTGTGCGAGTCGAGGCCTTTGCCGAAAGAGTCGGTCACCTGAACTTCATAGATACCGCGAAGGTATACGCCGCTGTTATTGCCCTTGCCGACTTTAACTTCCAGTTTGATGTTAAAATCCTCAAACTCGGCGACGGTTCTGAGGTTGCCATAGCGAATATGCCGACCCTCCGGCTGGACGGGATTGTTTGTAAGGACGCCATTTTTAACCGACCATCCGTTCTTGCGGTTCTTCGACCAGTCGATCAGCTTCCAGCCTTTGAGGTCTTTGCCATTGAAGAGCTTAACAGCTTTGCCTCGTTTGGCTTTTGAAAGATCGGGCTTTGCGCCAAGAGGTTTGATTCGCTTGCCTGTAAAGGTCTCTCGGCTGGCGCCTTTACCATTGCGTTTGGGAGCGATTCGCGTTAGTTTCATCGTATCGCCGGAAACTGTAGCAGTGATTGTTTCTGTAAAGTTTTGTGTGCGAACTACTTTACCCGCTTTGTTTTTGCGTTCAACCTTCCGAACTCGGGTTACGTTTAAGGTTTCGCCGTCAAAGTACACACTGTCAAGCGGAACAACACTACCGCCGCCCCACAAGACCGCACCGTCAAAGTACCTGCCCTTATCCTCGATGCTGAGCCAGCCTGCTCCGCCGCCGGGAATGGTCAGTGCCCATCGGCCAATGAAGCGATCAGGAGTTTGTGCGACGGCAACCGATGCCGCAGAGACAAGTACGATTGCAATAATTCCAATAAGTCCGGTATTTCTATTCATAAGTCATTTCCTTTCATCAATATTCCGCGGCCGCCGTGTCGCGTCGTAGCGAAGCGAAGACGGAAAGGCCTGTCATCCCGGGCTTGACCCGGGACCCAGAATAAAATAGTATCCGCCGAAGGCGGTTTCCTTCATTATACATTAGACAATAGACATTAGACATTTTCAAAGCGTCCATCCTTTGCGATAGGTTTTATGTAAGAATTCGTTGGCCCCTTGTAAATTACTAAACCGCTTTGCCTTGGCATCCCAAAGCAGTTTTTGGCGATCGAGCTTACTTCGTAATTCCATACGCAATGCCACATTGCCCATAAGCACCGTCTCAGTCAAAGGCCCGGCCCAGTCAAAATTTGAGCCTGCCGGTTTCCCGCCCTTACAGGCATTGAGCCATTCTTTATAGTGACCGGGAGATGAGACGATCGAAGCCGGCGGCGTTTTATATTGCTGCCGCAACGAATCCGGAAAGATCATGTTGTTAAAAATCTTTCCCTTATCCCCGACATATATAACGCCATTGGCTCCCAGCTGTGCACCATCCGGCAATTCTGCCGGACGCTCGGGTCTCAATCCGCCGTCATACCATGTAACCTTTACAGGCGGCATATCACCACGAGCAGGAAATTCGTAGGTAACAATTGATCCAGAGGGATAGGTCTCTCTATTGACCAGTGTCGACTCGGCCTGCACACTGGTGGGATAACCCAGCTTAAGAGCACGAAAGATCGGATCCAGTCGATGACATCCAATGTCGCCTAATGCTCCGGTTCCAAAGTCCCACCAGCCCCGCCAGGAAAATGGATGATATGCCCGGTTATAAGGCCGCGCAGGCGCCGGTCCCAACCAAAGATCCCAGTCCAGAGTGTCCGGCACTGGCGAAGTGTCTTTGGGCCGACCCACACCCTGAGGCCAATACACACCGAGCAACCCCCTGTTCGGACGATCGGTCCACGTATGTACATGCCGCACCGGGCCAATCGCTCCATCCCATATCATCTCCCGCAAACGTCGCGGGCCGTCATCGGCCTGCCCTTGATTGCCCATCTGAGTTGCAACCTTGTGTTTTCGTGCAGCCTCAGCGAGGACCTGGGCCTCATGGATCGTATGCGTTAAGGGCTTTTGCGTATACACATGCTTGCCCCGGCGAATCGCTTCCATAGAGATCACCGCATGGGTATGATCCGGTGTAGCTACCATAACCGCATCGATGTCCTTTTGCTTATCCAGCATTACGCGGAAGTCTTTGTATCGTTTCGCCCGGGGATAAGCCTTAAAGGTTCGCCCGGCTTTGCGGAAATCCACATCGCAAAGTGCCACGATATTCTCGCTGGACACATTTTTAATATCAACTCCGCCCTTGCCTCCAACACCGACACCTGCAATATTAAGCTTTTCACTGGGCGAAATATATCCCGCCCCGCCAAGAACGTGTCTTGGGACAATAGTAAATGCCGCCGCCGCGGAGGTTGCAGCAACAAACGAGCGGCGAGTAAGGTTGTTTGACCTTTTCTTTTCTAACATAATTTCATCCTCGAATAGAACCCTGCATAATATTCACTGTTTCATTTTTGCCCGTCGCCGTCAAAATTAAAGTGCCTAAACCTTATTTTTCACTATGGAATACTCATCAGCATTTCAATCGGTTTCCATTGCTCGCCCTTTGGTGCCCCGTCCAGCCGTTTCTGGCAGGAATCGGTTATCGGCCACCACTTATCGCGTGTCGTAGCATCGTCTCCAATCCCGGCGAAATCCTTTTCGAGGTCGTCGCCGGCATACTCCAGGTACGAAAACAGGTACTTCTTACCTGACAGTTCCACCATGAAAATGTTGTAGTTCTAAATGTTCGCCTTCTTGATCGCGACTAAAACTTCCGGCCATACATCTGCATGCAGCTGACGGTACAACTCCTCTTTTTCCGGAACCAGTTCGATAACGGACCCGAACCTCTTAACCGTAGCGCCGGCCTTCTGCTGAACCGTAGGATTCGTTGTCCCGTACACAGCTTCAACCGAACCGCTCTCCGGCGATGTCGCACAACCACCGGCAAAAATAATAAAACCGATCAGTACAAAAAAATTAGATTTCATAGTATTCTCCTATTCACTTCGGCATTGAGCCTTTCAGGATAACCAGCTCGGCTTTGTTTTTGCCGGCTTTTAGCGTATGCTTGTCTTTTGAATAAACAGGTGCTTTGAAGGTTTTGCCTTTTGCGCGGTAACAATAGACTAGTTCGCCGGTTTTGTCATTAGTCAGTTCGACAACCGCGTTTTTGACCGGAAGTTTGACCTCTTTTAAATACCCCACCGGTTTGCGTCCGTCGTTATCCTTGACGTTAACGGTGATCGGCCAGCCGGTAAACTGGGCCGCATCGCCTTTGCTCAGATCGGCAAATCGCGGCCAGCATTCGAATGTCATATCACCTGTGGATTTATTAAAGCGGATCAATGCGTAACCGTCTCCGCGGTTTTCTCTTGTGATATCGGATTTAAGTTCGCTGTTGCTTTTCGGTTCGGGGTTTGCATAAGCGTGCATTGTTATCTTATTGCCAAGCCCGTCTTCGTAATCGCCAACCCATGGAAGTTCGGATCTGATCGGTATTCCGCCGCCGGGCTTTTCGTCAAGAGGCCACCACCAGCGGCCGTAGATAGTGTTTACCAGTGCAGGGCAGGAAAAAACAAAAGGTCCGTCACGGTGGCTTTCGATTCCATGCTTTACTACAAATGCCAGGTGCTGGTCACCGGCAAGATGCGTTGCACGAGCGCGACGGAACGCACGCAGTGCATTATTACGTCCGGTCTGCGGCCAGCCGTTACAGTCAAGATCGGCAAGCAGTCGGTTGCTGCAACTTCCATGTAAATGAACCGCCCCGCAAAACGGTCCCTGAGAAAGCGCGACCTTCATGACGGCACCGTCCCAGTTGCGCACCCAGTGATCAAGGAATGCAAGCTGCCTGTCACCGAGAAGTTTTAAACCGGGCTTATCTACTGATTTACGATCATACGAAGGATCGTTTATGTGGTCCGGACGCGGGCCCATTTTCGGAATGTTACCGATCGGCTGGCTTTTGAATTTGCGGTCCTCGAGAATCGCGAAACTAATACCGCCAAGATTTAAATCCGTATAGTAAACAGTTATACCCTGCTTGACGGGCTTTGGATCGAACGGATCCGGCAGGTTCCAGCTCTGGCACCTCTGAACCATATTGACAAAAGAAGCCGGGTACATGTATCCACCGTCGGCTGCACCGCCTTTGCCTTGTGAGACAATTCCGCCTGCGCCCCATATGTTCGGATGGCCTACGTCATGGTCATCCGGAATGCAGATCGTCGGGCGATCCTTCATAACATCGGCATACATCACACCGAACTGAAGCCAGCCGTACGTGTGCTCATCATGCAGGTAGGACTGGTCTCCGGAGAAAAACAGAAGATCGGGATCATGCCTGCGAAGGTTTTCGACAAGTTCCCTGCGAGCATAACGGACCTTGTCTTTCGGTGAGTTGCCCGTCATTGCGGCGACGACAACAGTATCCTTGTCGACAGGATCGCGGCGGATGAGTCCTTCAAACGTTGAAAGATCGCCAAGACGGACGCGGTACGGAACGTTTTTTGTGTTGTCCCAGTTTTCAATTCTAAAATGCAGCGACCAGCCGGGGTATTGCACGGCCTGTTTCTGAGCGATCTGCCATTTACCGTTTTTCTTAAATTCAAGCACGGCGGTTTTCGGCTCGTCCGGCATCAACGGAAAACACTGTCCAGTCAGTTTCAGCACCCCGTGGTCGTGGGTATACAGGGCAAATGCAAGTGCTTTGTTACGAGGCCGCGAAATAAACCATTGACGCATTTCTGATTCCCTTTTTCTCTCCTTCGGATTCGGCTGCCACCACTTGCCGGTAGCAACGTTGTCGGAATTTTTGGCCCACCTGGTATCCTGACCAAACGGGTGCGGCTCTTGATAGTCAATTGGCTCCTGAAGCTCAGTTAAATCGTGAAACTCAATCGGCTCGGCAAGGCATCCTGCCAGCAAAACCAAACAGAGACCCAGGGCGATGTAAAATCTTTTCATAAACATAATAATCAATCCTTTCATTTTTTCTTTCTATTATTTCTCCTTGACTTTCCACCTTTGGAAGTTTCTTTCTTTGGCTTTCCTGCGATCTTTTCCTTTGCTGACCACGGGATATTGCGGTCAAAGAGCGTACCGTATTTCTGGTAATTGTTGTAAGGTACAGCCTGCTTTTTCCATGCGGCTAACTCTTTATCGTAATTTCTTCGCATTCTTTCAAGGTCTGATTTATATGCCAGATCTTTTGCCAGGTTTTTCAGTTCCAGCGGATCATTAGCCGTATCGAAGAGTTCCTCCGTCGGCGTCATCGACTCCCCAACGTACCACCAGTATGTGTATTTCCAATTTTTCTCCAGGGCGGTCAGGCTGTGGGTAGGTATATTGCCCCATACATTCATAAATGCCATACTCTTACGAATATCTGCCGATGGGGTCTCAACAAGCCGCAGCAGGCTCTTGCCGTCCATGTTGGACGGAACTTCCACGCCGGCCAACTCAAGTATCGTAGGTGCAAAATCAATATTGCCGGTCAACGCCTCACAGCAAAGCTTCTTTCCGGAAGTCTTACTGCGCGGGTCATAGATCATCAAAGGCACACGCGATGACTCCTCCATGGCAAGGACCTTGGAAGCATAACCATGCGACCCGCAGATGTAGCGCCTTGAGAAAATGTCTTCGAGATTGTGTATTCTCGTTCACGATTATCTTCCCCTTTTCATGTGCCCCAATCGCATCACCCTAAAAAATGGTTCTCATCCAAAAAAAGTCAGTTAACTCAAACTAATCAAAAACGGCCCGGAAAACGACATAAACCCTTACACTTAAAGAATTTGCATTTCATCTGTTTTTAAATGAAAATGTCTCGGCCGCAAGGCCGAATCCATCATTATACATTATACAATAGACATTATTCATTTCAAACTGGCCAACCGGTCAGTTTGAGCTATTTTAAAGTCCCTGCTGTTGCGTTGACCGATTCGTACTCTTCTTTGAGAGTCTCGACCAGTTCTTTTACGCTGACGATCTTGTCGACCCTGTAGACGTTCGCACCGGCGAATGCGAAACCTTCGTCCATGTTACCCAGTTTCGCCTGGCTAAGTGCATGGGCAATGCAATATGGTACATGTTTGAAATCGCAGGTCCTAAGACACTTCCACGGACATTTGAACTTTTCCTTTTCGCCCTTTGCTATGCGGTCGAAAAGATCGCAGCGTATCGCCCTTCCAGGCAGCCCTACTGGACTGTCAATTAGAATGACATCTTCTTTCTTGCAGCTTATATACATATTCTTGAACACGTCAGAGGCGTCACATTCTTCCGTCGCGACAAACCTGGTCCCCATCTGAACCCCCAGGGCCCCAAGTTGGAAAATCTTGTAAATATCTTCGCCGGTGTATATGCCTCCGGCTGCGATCACTGGAACTTTCTTATCAAACTTTTTCTCGAAAGGTTTTACGGCAGCGACTACATCGGGCACTAAATTTTCGATCGTAAAGTCAGGGTTCGTGATGTCCTCTTTACGGAAACCGAGGTGTCCGCCGGCAAGAGGGCCTTCTACTACTACAGCGTCAGGAATGTGATTGAACTGCTTTGCCCAGGCCCTGAAGATCAGCTTTGCCGCTTTACCGGAAGAGACGATCGGGACAAATTTTGTTTTAAGCTCACCCAATTTGTCCAGCGGCAATGTATCAGGAAGCCTTATCGGAAGCCCGGCACCAAGAAAGAGTATATGGGCCTCTTCTTCGACTGCACACTGCACCAACTCGTCGAAATCCGAAAGGGCAACCATTATGTTAACCCCGATAAGACCGTCGGTTTTAGACTTGGCTTTCCGGATCTCTTTGCGTAAAGCTCTCTTGTTTGCTTCTTTGAAATTTGTTTTCAGATCCGGCTCGAACTGGCCGATCCCTGCGGTGGCGAGAACGCCTATTCCACCGGCATTTGCAACGGCGGACGCTAATCCGGAAAGCGATATGCCGACTCCCATGCCCCCCTGGACAATCGGCACTTCAGCCGTATAATTACCTATTTGTAATACCGGAATCGTTCCTGAACTCATATTTTAAAGCTTCCTTTCAGTCATATTTTATAATAACCCAAAGCCCTTTAATCGGTACTCTGGATAAACCTGCATATTCATTGCCGAATTGTTTTAGTTCAAAAAAAACAACAACCAAAGCAACGAATCCACTGTTTCTCAGAGTTCCCAGACAAAACAAAAGCCCTGAATCAACCCGCATTATAAAGCAAAATGGTCATTATTGGAACCACTTTTTAGCGGAAAGTCCTTATTTATATCATGCCGAACGAAAGAAAGATATTGAAATATTAAAAAAAAATAACTAACTCCCGGCTTATTCGATTTTTTAAAAAAAAACTTACCTCCAACCTGTCAGTAAACCCTTATAAATGCCTTCTACGCAACAATCGACCTGCTTACAACACTTTCTGAGCCCACATACACTGCTTTACAGAAAAAGAAAACCGATCCTTTAATAAAATCCTGACGAAGTTCTGATAGCTAGAGTCGACATTAGGTTTATCCACCAGCTGATACGCCTGCACCTTTAAGGCCGCCCAGGGCTCTGACATGACGCCGTTCTAACGCTGATGATACGTATAGACAATATCGTGATGCCGCACGCTAACGGCACAGCGAGCCATGGAGCGTAGCAACTGCCGGCAGTGAGGTCATTAAGGAACCTATAACGATGGACAAGGGGGCTCGTCTTTTGATCATGACTGGTCACATATAACATGGGGCCTGTCAACAAGCCTTGAAGCAGGAGGGGGCAGTTTAACCCCTGCTTTGTACTACCAGACAACTATGGACAAGTCCGTCAACCCGGAAGATGAGTTATGGGTTGGCATAGGTATTGCGCCGGAACATCAGGGGAAACGATACGACCCTTCGGGAAACGATACGACCCTTCGGGTATTTCTGGCAAGATAGGCAATTTAGACGCATTTAACACAACTTTAAAAACTCTCATCCCAACACACGCAGGCAAGGCTTTTCCTTACGAAATTTCAAGATTACAGTGAAATAGGTCCACTATATCAATTACGTGAAGTAAGACAAAAAACCATCCTAAAAGACTCAAAACAGAGTACATCACACCAAAATAAACTCGCTCACACACGAATGCGGAAATATGTTGACTGTAGCCCCCCTTGAAGCTACTATAATATTTTTGCAATTTTAAACTCTCCAGAAAGGTTTTATGCCAAGCCACAGACTTGCTAAGATTATTATTGATGATATGGACATCATCGGCTATTCCGTTGCCGGTGAGGAAACCGTTGTCGCCATGCCGCAGCTTGACGTCTGTTTTGATATCGGAAAAGCCCCCGACCAGGTCATCCCGGTCAATAATCTCCTGCTTACTCATGGCCATATGGACCACGCCGCCGGCATCGGCTACTATCTGTCACATCGCAATTTCTGCGGTATGCCCCCCGCAAGAGTCTTCGCCCCGGCCAACCTCCTCGAACCGATTCGCCAGATACTCGACGCATGGGGTAAACTCGACGGAAGCAGCGTTCCGGTAACGCTTGTCGGGATAAAACCCGGAGACGAACACCGCATCAAAGGCAATCTCTATGCAAGGGCATTTCCCGTCAATCACAATTATGGAGCGGTGGGATATTCGATCATCGAAAAACGCAAGAAGCTAAAGCCCGAATACACAAAACTAAAGGGCCCCCAGATCGTTGAACTGAAAAAGCAAGGCATCAAAATCGATTACACCCTGGAATTTCCGATCGTCAGCTATATGGGTGACACCAGCTATATGGACTTCTCGAAGATCGATTACATCGCCAAAAGCAAGATACTGATCATCGAATGCACGTTCTTTCTTGACGAGCACAGGGACAGGGCAGATGCGGGAAAACATATGCATATCGACGAACTCGCAGGACTGATCGAGAGAATGCAAAACGAACATGTCATCGTCACACATCTGTCACAAAGGATCGGTATCGGACAGGCAAAAACAATTCTCAGAAAATCTCTTAGCGCAAAAGCCTATAAAAAAACCACCCTCTTAATGGACAGAAAGTGGTTTTTGTAATCAAATATTTTATTGCAGTTTGCAGCCCCTAACCGGTTGGCTGCAACTGGGTTTCTTCCTTGAATGAGTCTATTGACTGCGGTTCTGCGACCTTCCTGTAGCCCATAGCCTTTATAACATCAAGTACCTCTGTCCAGGTGGGGAACGGTTTTCTGTTTTCCTTTTTGTAACGGTCTATTGTCAAAAGAAAATCGAATTGCTCATCGGTCATCTCCCCTTCTTCGGCAGCTTTTCTTTCCGGTGAACGTCGAACCCCGGGCCCTCTGTGGCGATCCATGCCGACACGCCTTTCAACCACACTCTTCCTGCGCTCTACAAAACCTTTCTCCGTTTCAGTATCATCTTTACTCATAAGAAAAAAACCTCAATAATTATTATATTTGAAAACTAACATCGATAACAAAAATTGCTTAGAACTTGTCGTCGTCACCGTCATAGAAATTGTCGGTGCCATCATAATCGTCATCACTAAAAGCTAAATCGTAAAAATCACCCATGGAACTCTGATTCGCAATTATCACATGCGCTTCGTCAAGGTAATCTTCAGGAACCATCACAGCTATTCCCTGAAATGAGACCTCTGCATCGGGACGTGTTTTAACCGCCGCTGGAATCTCGCTGTCGTTCAATAGCTCTTTGTACTGGTTGGCAAGGTCAATGTCCTCAGCAAAGGCAACTGTAACAAAACCCTTTAAAGCAGTACCGGAGTTATTTGTTTTCTTTTTTCGATTTGCCATGATGACTTCTCCAAAATCATGGTTTAAGATTTTCAGGTTATTAACTCAATAAGCAAATTCCACACAGAATCCACTAAAAACACTCATCGTCAAATGCAGAGGCAGCATTAATTTAAAAGATTAAAAAAGCTGATTTTGATTGAAATACGATGAATTATAGGGGTATTTTTTAAGAATTTTGCGGTTATAGGGCCCTAGAGTGTAAAATTTTGCAATTTTTTCAATTTTTTTATTGCAAATTGGGCTATAGAGTGCAGAATAATGCTCGAAAGGTGAATTTAACGGATTTTCACCTAAATTTTTAATAGCCTTTTTACACGGAGGTGCCAAAAATGGCCAAGAAAAAAGCAAAGAAGAAAGCAGCAAAAGGTAAAGAAGTACTCGTAGTAGCCAGCAAGGTGAAAGCCTATGTCAAGAGCAAAAAAATGATGACTTCGTCTGACGCAATCGGCGCTCTGAGCGATGTTGTTTACGCAACTCTTGATGCCGGTATCAAAAGGACCAAAGCCAACCGTCGCAGCACTCTCAAGCCTCAAGACCTTTAGAGACAAGCGATACGCTTAGGTTTAACAAATAAGCATTGAACGAGCCGTTTCGTATAACCGGGACGGCTCGTTTGCTTATTCACAAGAAAGCAGCTATTTCAAATCTGCTTAATACACATCTTTCTATCAGACAAATCCAGTCTTATAAAAGTTTACTCAAAGAGACAGCAGTAATGTTTCTTTTTAAAAAAATCTCAAATATAGGACGAAAAATCGTCATTATCAGCATAAATGAGAAGTTTTTATTAAGGTTTGGGCCTGGTAATGCCGAAATTTAAAATATAGGCGAAACGTATTGTGTAATATACCTCGCCACAATGAAAAAGAAGGTAGGGACGCCTGTGCTAGTAACTAAATGTATGATACAGCTGGATCGGACGTCGGTTGTGTATCCGTTCCTCTTTGGGGGCTCAACATGAAGGTATTTATGCTTGGTTGGGAATTTCCGCCGTTTATAAGCGGAGGCTTAGGCACAGCTTGCTATGGGCTTACAAAAGCAATGAGCAAGTTGGGTGTGGAGGTGATTTTTGCATTACCGAAATCTATTGACGAGGCGTATTCTACGCATGTAAAGTTACTGTCGCCAAATTCACTTGCCTGGCGACCAAGAATGAACCTCGGTGTAGAAATCATTGAAGGGCAGGAAAGAACGGATGTGGTTTATGACCGCCTGAGAAATGTTCAGTTCCATGAGATAGAATCCATGCTTGAGCCCTATAACAGGCCTGAGCATTATATAGAACGATTTGAAGATTACATTCGACAAAAACGCCTGTCACGCTCCAAAGACGGCGATATCCTTTCAGATTTTGATGATTTCGGTGATTATTCCAATGATTCAGATAGCGGAGACTATTGCGGAAACATGTTCCAGGAGATCCACCGCTATGCAGGTTCGGCGGTACGTCTTGCCGTCCATGAAGATTTCGACGTCATCCATGCTCATGACTGGATGACTTATCCGGCCGGTATTGCCATTGCCGCCGTTACTGGAAAACCGCTTGTTGTTCATGTTCATTCAACAGAATTCGATCGCAGCGGCGAACATGTCAACCAGGTGATCTATGACATTGAACGAAAAGGTATGCACTCAGCCGACAAGGTTATAACTGTCAGCCACCTTACGCGGAATATTGTTATCTCACGTTACGGCGTGATCGGTGAGAAGTGCGAAGTAGTATATAATGGAGTTGAGCTTAACAGCAATGGTCCTCAGTCGATCAACCGAACCGGCATACGCAGTAATGAAAAGATAGTCCTGTTCCTTGGCAGAATAACAATGCAGAAGGGACCGGAATATTTCCTTCAGGCTGCCAAACGGGTCCTTGGCGAGATGGATAACGTCAAATTCGTCATGGCCGGTTCCGGTGACATGATGAATAGTATCATCGAGATGGCTGCTGGCATGGGCATCGGCGACAAAGTTCTGTTTACCGGTTTTCTTCGCGGCAAGGATGTTCAGCGTGTCTATGAAATGGCTGATCTTTATGTGATGCCCTCAGTGTCTGAGCCTTTCGGTATCGCACCGCTGGAAGCATTAAACCATGATGTACCGGTCCTAATAAGCAACCAGAGCGGTGTCGCCGAAGTTCTGACCCATGCTCTTAAGGTTGACTTCTGGGACGTTGATGAGATGGCAAACAAGATTCTTGCGGTTTTGAAGTACCCGCCGCTTCAGATGACACTACGTGAACACGGCAACTTCGAGGTCAGAAAACTCCGATGGGAAGATGCCGCCGAAAATTGTGCGAAAATTTATGGCGATGTGATGATGCGGACAATTCCCGCATATTAAATCATACTGACAAATAGGTCGGCTTGATTTGGTTTTTAGTCTTTAGTCTTTAGTCTTTAGTCTTTAGGGGTGGATTCGGCCTAAAGGTCGAGGCTTTTTAATTTTTTCAGATTTGTAAGGATTTAATAATATGCCGTCAGTTTGTTTTTACTTCCAGGTTCATCAGCCCTTTCGTCTCAGGCACTACACGGTATTTGATAAGTCGGATTCTTACTTTGACAAGATCAAGAACCATCAGATATGCAGAAAAGTAGCCGACAAGTGCTATCTTCCTGCCAACCGTCTGCTGCTCGATACAATTAAACGATTTGGCGGCGAATTTAAGGTATCTTACAGCATAACAGGTACCCTGATGGAGCAGTTCCATAAATACTGCCCTGAGGTCATGAGCACTTTCGACGCACTCGCCGAAACGGGATGCGTCGAATTCCTTGCCGAAACATATTATCACAGCCTGAGCTTTTTGTATTCCCGCAGCGAGTTTGTTGACCAGGTGTTTAAGCACGTCGATATGACGCAAAAGCTTTTCGGTCAGAAACCCAGAGTCTTCCGCAATACCGAGCTTATCTATAATAACGACCTTGCCAATACCATCGAAGCGATGGGGCAGTTTGACGCGATAATTATCGAAGGTGCAGACAAGATCCTGTGGGGCCGCAGTCCCAACTTCCTTTATCAGCCTCCCAATTCCAAACACGTAAAACTCCTGCTCAAGAACTACCTGCTTAGCGACGATATCGCGTTCCGTTTTTCAAACAGGAGCTGGAAGGAATACCCCCTCTTTGCCGACAAGTTTGCCCGCTGGATCAACAGGATCAACGGTAATGGTAATGTTGTCAACCTGTTTATGGACTATGAGACGTTCGGCGAGCACCAGTGGGAAGATACGGGGATATTTGATTTTATAAGAGAACTGCCTGGGCAGATCTTGCAAAACCCGGACAATAACTTCCTGACACCGAGTGAGGTTATTGACAGATATGACGCGGTAGATACCGTTGACGTGCCGCATACGATCAGCTGGGCCGATGCGGAAAGAGACCTTACCGCATGGCTTGGAAACGCAATGCAGTCCAACGCGCTCCATGCCGTTTACAGGATCGAAGGGATGATCAAGGAAGCTCGCGACGAACGCCTGATAAAGGACTGGCGAAAACTACAGACATCCGACCACTTCTACTACATGTGCACCAAGTACTTTACTGACGGTGACGTGCATAAGTATTTCAGTCCCTATGACTCACCGTATGATTCATACATCAATTACATGAATGTTCTTAGCAGTCTTGAAAAACGGTGTTCCGCATTGGAATCGGACGATGAGCTAGAGGTTGCCGATACAGCAGTTGCTGTTTAAGCGTAAAGCTTAAGGCAAAGAAAAGCCGGCAGGATGCTGGCGATACAAGAAAAAGGAATTTCAATCCAGGTGTTACTTTGCTGAAAACGGGACCTATCACAGGAAATCATAAAAGTGCGATCTCCCTTAAGGGAGTCGAAGTTGAAAGTTTACTCACTAAAGAATGGCTGCTGACCAACAAAAGGGGCGGATTTTCCAGTTCTACTGCAGCCGGTGTCAATACTCGCAGATACCATGGTCTTTTGACGGGATCTTTGAATCCTCCGGAAAATCGCATCGCATCGCTTTCCTGCTGCCACGAGACGATCACTTGCAGCGGCAGTGAATTTGAGCTTTCGAGCTTTGAATTTGAAGGCGGATTCGGATGCAGAGGCCACGAGCACCTTACAGGTTTTTCCAAAGACAGCGGAATTCATTACAACTACGATCTGAGTTGGATCGATATCACAAAATCAGTTTATCTCCTTGCCGACCGCGATGCGGTAATACTGGAATATAAATTCTCGAATGTTTACGACAAATTCGATTTCGCGATCCGGCCCTTTACGGCAATGAGAAGCTTTCACGGTTTGCAAAAATCAAACGCCCTTCTTTCGTCGGAGTGGAGAACCGACGGACTCGCCGTTATCGCCGAAGACCTTCGACATGGCGAGCTTTTTCTGCGAAGCTCTCAGATGTGGTTCGAGAAAGACGCCCAATGGTGGTACAATTTCGCATATCGTATTGATAAACGCCGCGGTCAGGATTTTGTCGAAGACTTGTGGTCGCCGGGTATTTTCAAGACTCATATTGATAATGACTGCAAAATCTACCTTTGCGCAAGCCTTGGCGAGTATGAAAAATCACATGATATTCTTGACTTTGATCCGCGGGTCACCGTTCATAAACTTCGCCGGGCAAAAAAACATAAGAACCCCGAAGCCAAACATGACCAGGTATTACAATCCCTGACTGATGCGGCCGAGCAGTTCGTTATCCAAAGAAATGTCGACGGCAAAAAGTTTTCTACGATACTTGCCGGATACCCGTGGTTTATGGATTGGGGGCGTGACGTCTTTATCGCCCTGCCGGGTCTGCTGCTGAGTACCGGAAAGCACGACCAGGCCGCTAGCGTGCTGACCGCTTTTGCCGAGGCAGTAAGCGAAGGGATGATCCCTAACCGTTTCGACGATTATAACGGCAGTGCTCACTACAACAGCATTGACGCTTCTCTGTGGTTTATTAACGCCGCGTTTGAGTATTTCCAGGAAACCGGAGATAAGGAACTCTTTGACAGAAAACTGATCCCGGCGATTCGATATATCGTCGAGAGTTATCAGAAGATGACTCGTTTCGGTATTCATGCCGATGAAGACGGGCTTATTTCCGGCGGTGATGAAGATACGCAGCTTACGTGGATGGATGCGAAATTCGATGGCATTTCCTTTACACCAAGATACGGTAAAGCTGTTGAGATCAACGCTCTGTGGTACAGCGCCCTTTGCAGCCTCGCCGAGTATTACCGCGAAAACGACGACAAAGCAGCCGCGACCTGGATGGATGCCGAACATTACGGCAACCGTGCGCAGATCGTCGCCGATTCTTTTTGCAAGGTGTTCTGGAACGAGGAAAAGGGTTATCTGAACGATTGTGTTTTGCCGGACGGCACAGCCGATTGCAGTTTGCGGCCAAACCAGATATATGCGGTCGCCCTTCCGTTTTCGCCTTTGTCCAGGAAGCAGCAGGAGATGGTTGTCGAGGTTGTTCAGGACCACCTGCTGACCGATTACGGTTTGCGGACGCTAAGCCCGATAGATACTCGTTATCGCGGCAGGTATGTGGGCCATCAGGGACTACGTGACAGCGCCTATCACCAGGGAACCGTCTGGCCGCATCTGATCGGACCTTTTATCGAGGCTTATCTGTGGGTCAATGGACTGGAAAAAAAGACCCTGCAAAAAGCCGGCGAATTTCTTGCACCGCTTATCAAACATATTAACGAAGACGGATGCCTGGGCAGTATAGCGGAAATATTTGACGGTGATTCGCCGCAACAGCCAAGAGGATGTTTCGCGCAGGCCTGGGCAGTTGCAGAAGTGCTTAGAAGCTACAAGATGATCAATTTAAAGTCGTAGTTGCATTCGGCGGGCAACGGACAGCGAGCGGCGATCAATTACAGGGCGGATTTCACTTCTTTTATAAAGTCTGAGATCTCCTTTGTCATCGCTGCTATGTCACCGAGGTTGTTTTCGATCATCTTTACAATTTTGCTGCCTATGATCACTCCGTCGGCGCCGGCGTCGGCGACTTGTTTGGCCTGGTCGGCCGAGGAGATTCCGAAACCTACACACACCGGCGTATCCGTGATAGCCTTTAGCCTTGCGATAAGCGGTTTTACCATGTCTGACAATGCGCTTCTCGCTCCGGTAACTCCCAGCGTCGAGACTGTGTAGATGAAACCGGTGGATTTTTCGGCGATGATCTTTGCACGGTCGTCTCGTGTGTTGGGGGTTACCATGAACACTGTTTCCAGTTCGGCTTTTTCGGCGGCTGGGATCACTTCGTCGGCGTCGTCTATGCTGAGGTCGGCGATTAGAATGCTCGATCCGCCGGCGGCTTTGAAGTCCGCGAAGAATTTTTCGGTACCATACTGGAATACGAGGTTGTAATAAATGAGCAGCCCGACGGGGACCGGTTTGTAGTCGGTCACCAGTTTGATGAATTCGAGTCCGCGGTCTACTGTCATGCCGGACTTTATCGCGCGGATGTCGGCGGCCTGGATGGTTGGACCGTCTGCGATGGGGTCGGAAAATGCTATGCCCAGTTCCAGTACGTCTGCGCCCGCGTCGATAGCCGATTTCACTAAGCCCAGGCTCGTGTCAAAATCAGGGTCGCCTATTACGAAAAACGGGATCAGAACTGCTCTGTCCAGACTTGCAAAAGTTTCTTTATATGTAGCCATTCGAATCCTTAAATCATAAATTATCAATCATAAATGTCAAACCGGTGAATGCTCTTCTACTATTCCTACGTCTTTGTCGCCTCTGCCGGACAGGTTGGCGATGATGGTGGTATCGGCGGAGAATTTGCCCTTCTGCTGCACCAGCCATGTCAAAGCGTGGGTACTTTCCAGTGCCGGGATTATGCCCTCTAGTTTTGTAAAGAGGTGGAATGTGTCGAGGACGTCTTTGTCTTCTACGGAAACGTACTCGGCGCGACCGGCGTCTTTTAGCATGCAATGCTCCGGGCCGACGGCGGGATAGTCGAGGCCTGCCGAGATAGATTCGGTCTCGTGGACCTGCCCCTCTTTGTCCTGCAGGAGGTAGCTCTTTGCTCCGTGGAAAATTCCGATAGTACCGGCAACGAGTGTCGCAGCGTGTTCGCCTGTGTCCAGGCCGTGGCCGGCTGGTTCTACGCCGATCAGCTTTACGTCTTTGTCATCGATGAACCCGGAGAATATTCCCATCGCGTTACTGCCGCCGCCGACGCAGGCAACTACCATGTCCGGCAGCGAGCCGGTTTCCTTTAGTACCTGCTCGTGTGCTTCCTTTCCTATCGGCGACTGGAAGTGCTTTACGATCGTCGGGAACGGGTGCGGTCCGCAGACTGTTCCGAATATGTAGAATGTGTCTTCCACGTGGCTGGTCCAGTACCGCAGAGCGTCGTTGATGGCGTCTTTTAGCGTGCCTGAACCGGCTGTGATCGGCACGACCTCGGCGCCGCAAAGCTTCATCTTGTGGACGTTTACGCTTTGCCTTTCGACGTCGACGGCACCCATGAATATCTTTGTTTCAAGCCCGAACAAAGCACCGGCCATAGCCGTCGCCAGACCGTGCTGACCTGCGCCGGTCTCTGCGATGATCTTCTTTTTGCCCATGTATTTAGCGAGCAAACCCTGGCCGAGTGTGTTGTTTGTCTTGTGTGCTCCGCCGTGGAGGAGGTCCTCGCGTTTTATGTAGACGCGAAAACCAACGTACTCGCTGAACCTTGACGCATAGTACAACGGGGTTGGGCGGCCGGCGTAGTTTTTGTATAGATTGTCGAGGTCGGCGACGAATTTTGGATCGTCTTTGTAATGCAAAAATGCCGCTTCGATGTCTTCCAAGGCCGGTATAAGCACCTCCGGCACATAGAAACCGCCGAACTGCCCGAATCTTCCTTTTTCTATCATTCTAATCAAACTCCAAAAATAAAGTAGCCTCGGCCTTAAGGCCGATTCCTCAATTCTTAATTCGTAATTCGTAATTTGGCATTGTCAATACCCTAGCCTCTTACGTGTTTTATGTTGTCGAAAAGTTTTTGCATTTTTTCGTGATCTTTCTTGCCGGGACTCGACTCGATTCCGCTGCAAATATCTATTCCGTAAGCGCCTACTTCGACGGCTTCTACGGCGTTTTCCGGGGTGATGCCCCCTGCCAGGAAAACTCGTGTCTGAAGCCTTCTGATCAGGTTCCAGTCGAATTTTTGTCCCGTTCCGCCATACTCCTCGGGATGGAAGGCGTCGAGAAGTACCGCATCTGTATAAAAAGTATTTGCCTTTTCGATGTCGGCGGCGTCTTTGATACGAATAGCCTTCATAACCTTCGAACTTATCCATCGAAGTGCGTCACAATACTCCGGTGTTTCGTCACCGTGGATCTGTACCCAGTTAAGGAAGCACAGTTTCGCGACTTCCCTGACATGCTCGCCGGCGGCGTTTACAAATATCCCGGCAGTGTCGACAAAAGTCGGCAGCTTATTGATGATCTGACGGGCCTGTTCGCCGGTAACATACCTCTTGCTCTGGGGATAGAAATTAAACCCGAGCAGATCGGCACCCATCTCAATAGCCGCCAAAGCGTCTTCAACATTGGTAATTCCGCAAATTTTAACTTTTACTGCAATCAATTTTTACCTCGTAAGTCGTAAGTCGTAAATCGGATTATTCATTTGTTATTTTTATTAACATTTGTAATGCTTTATTGGCTTTTCCGCAGGTAATCGATTCTTCTGATTTTTTTATTGCTGTTTCGAAGTTATCGGCAATACCTGCTGCTATTATAGCTGCGGCGGCGTTTAATACCACAATATCTTTTTTCGGACCGGTCTCTTTCCCTTCTAGTATATCCCGGACGATTTGGGCATTTGTCTGGGCGTCCGCTCCTTTCAAATCGTCAAAACTTGCAGGCTTCATCGAAAAATCTTGCGGTTTAATTTCCATCGGAGTAATTTCGCCGCCCTTTAAGTGCAGAATCTTCGTCGGCGAGATCGTGCTGATCTCGTCAAGTCCGTCACTGTGGACGACCATAGCATGCTTTATGCCAAGGCGTTTTAGTATCTCGGCGATCTTGTCCATTAGCGTGACGTCTGCGACACCCATGACCTGTGCGGTCGCTCTTGCCGGGTTTGCCAGCGGCCCCAGAATATTAAACGCCGTCCTGAACCCGAGCTCCTTACGGACGGGCTGAACATACTTCATCGCCGGGTGGTACATCGGGGCGAACATAAAACCGATATTGGCTTCTTTGATGCAGCGGGCAACTACCTCCGGGCCGGGGGCGATGTTAACTCCGAGAGCCTCTAAAACGTCTGCCGAACCGCAATTACTGGTTATCCCGCGATTTCCGTGCTTGGCGACAAAAACACCGGCGCCAGCAGCGACAAAAGCGGCAGCGGTGGAAATATTGAAAGTCTTAAACTTTGCACCGCCCGTTCCGCAGGTGTCTACGAGATTGTCAATCCCGGTTTCGACCTTAACGGCATGGTTTCTAAGCGATCCGGCAAGACCTGCGAGTTCTTCGATGGTTTCACCCTTAATTCGCAAGGCGGTAAGGAAAGCTGCTACCTGGGCCGGGGGTACATCGCCGGCGAAAACAGTATCCAGTAATTCGCCAGCCTCTTCGAATGTGAGATCGTTCTGTGCCAATAGTTTTTCAATGTATTGTTTTATTGCCATTGTGTTGTCCTTTGTTATTGCGTCTTATCGGGGAGCTCGCGCTCCCGCGCTTTTATTTTTTTGCTGCTATTTTTATTATGTTTTCCATTATTTTTCCGCCGGTCGGGGTTAGAATGCTTTCCGGGTGGAACTGTACTCCGTAGATCGGCAGGTTTTTGTGCTGAATTCCCATTACAACGCCTTCATAGTTAGCGGTCTCTTCCAGGCATTCCGGCAGAGTCATCGCACAGAGGCTATGATACCTGCCTGCATGGAGGGGATTTTCCAGCCCCTCAAAAACTCCCTTTGACGTGTGGGTAATCTTGGAGCTTTTGCCATGCATCACATCCGGAGCATGCCCGATCTTACCGCCGAAATACTGAACAATCGACTGGTGCCCGAGGCAGACGCCGAAGATCGGCAGCTTGTCCCTGAAGTGATCCAAAGCGGCAAGGGTGACACCGGCTTTGTCGGGAGTGCCGGGACCTGGAGACAGCAGCAGCAGATCGGGGGCAAACTCGGCGGCGACTCTTATGATGTCTTCCAGAGGTGTATCTGCCCGATAGACCTTTGTAGGACAATCGCGTTTGCCGAACTCGTCAACGAGATTATAAGTAAACGAATCAAAATTATCTATGAACAATACTTTTATTTTTTCCATTTTATTTCACTCTTCTTTCGAGCATCGTGGTTTTTAGATTTTGGGCACCCACAAGGGGTGCCCCTACATTCGGGTTTTTATTTTATTGGCCTCTTATCGCTTTGAGGCATGAACCTGCTTTGTGCTGGGTTTCGTCGAATTCGCTTTTCGGGATGCTGTCGTGGACAATGCCGGCGCCTGCACGGATATACGCGGTATTGTCCTTGATCTGCAGGCTTCTGATGGTTATGCAGCTGTCAAACTGCCCGTCGACTGTCAGGTACATGACCGCTCCGCCGTAGTATCCCCTCTTATTTTTTTCCAGCCGCCGCAGTATCTTCATCGCCTCGATCTTGGGAGCACCGGTAAGCGTGCCCATATTCATCGTAGCAAGATAAGCACTCAGCGCGTCAAGGTCGCCTCTAAGCCGGCCTTTTACATTACTGACAAGATGCATAACGGATTCGTACTTTTCGGTGATAAGCATCTCGCTGACAACTCGCGATCCGGGCCTGGCAACACGGGCAATATCATTGCGGGCCAGGTCGACAAGCATCATGTGCTCGGCGAGCTCTTTACGGTCAAGCTTTAGTTCTGCTTCGTAGCGAACATCGGTATCCGGGTCGATCTTACCGTTTATCCTGCCTCGCGGTTTTGTACCGGCGATAGGCCGTATCTCTACTTCCTGCCGGCCGGTACCGCTGACACGAAGATTAAGCTCGGGACTGGCTCCAAGCAAAACCGTATTCTGCGTATTCAGATAGAACATATACGGCGACGGGTTGAGCGCCCGCAAACGCCTGTAAACATCGAGCGGCTCGTCGGGGCAAGGTTCGGTGATCGTCCTGCTTAGAACGCCCTGGAAAATATCACCCTCTATTATATGCTCCTTAGCCACCGCCACCATCTGTTCGTAAGCGGCTTGCTGGGTATCGGTAGAAGCTGCGGGCAATGCACCCTCAAATTTTCTGGCTTCAGGAGCATCGAGCGCCAATGCCTGGAAATACCGCTCAAGTGCCTTCTCGGCATCTGCGATAATCTCCTGACGGTCGCCGTCTGTAATTAGTACGTTTACAACGATATGCCCGCTCCCGGTGCTGTGGTCCATAATGAAAATATTGTCGGCGAAATATAATTCGTAATCGGGATTCTTCAGGACATCGCTTTCGTTAGCCGGAAGCTTTTCGAACTGGTCGATAAAATCATAACTAAGCGCACCAAGCAAACCGCATGTAACGCGGAAGGGCTTGCTGGCAAGCTTAAATGCAAACGCGACGGCACGAATAACGTCCATCTGGTTGGTGCTTTTCAGACGGGCCTCTTCATCGAGCCTGGCCTGGCTTTCCTTAATAGTTCCCGATATACTCTCGTCGGCAAATTCAACCGAACTGCAAAAATCAAACCGCGACTTATCAGCCGACAGAAAACCGATCATCCGGCGGCCCGTCTCGCTGAGTGCCTTGATAGTAAAATCAGTTCCGGTGCCGGTAAGATACAGAGCAGGATTGGCGGTACCAAAGGTAAGCTCGCCCTGACCCTGGCCCTCCTGGTCGAGATGGTCCTTCGAC
Source organism: Planctomycetota bacterium (assembly GCA_019456225.1). Classification (GTDB taxonomy): domain Bacteria; phylum Planctomycetota; class Phycisphaerae; order Sedimentisphaerales; family Anaerohalosphaeraceae; genus VRUI01. Next base: position 33,702 of record VRUI01000049.1, read on the forward strand.
TCAAACAGGCAGGAATTTTCCGCACGCCCATAATCCGACAGTTTCGCGAAGAACTCGACGGGACAATCGATATCGATATCCCGAACGATCGGGATGATATCTCCCGCGTTGGCCTCAAGTATCTGCTCACGATAATCACTCATATTTTTTTCCTCTAAATTGTTAAACCGTAATCATAATTCCTATTCGCGAAAAATGCAAAAAAAAACGCGACCTATTTGTAACAGGACGCGTTTTTAGAATCTTAAATTAAATATGTATGCAAGAATTCCGCTTACCCGTCGTTTGCCTCGACCGGCCAACCCCACCAATTGGTATTTTTGCGGTTATTCTTTAACATAGAACTGCATTAAAGCACATTAAACCCATTTTGTCAAGGAAAAAAGCCGAAATTAGCAAAATTTAACTTTTCACTTGCAACTCAGTTGCAAAAAGCGTATAATTCTGCTTAAATGAACAGCATGGGCACAGCCCATCCTACCGACTTTTATGAGGTATTTGATGTCAACAGTAGAGAAAATTCGTCATATCGGGGCAGAACTCAAGGGGCATGCTCCTTTTACAACCGTCGGTGCCCTGCTCGGCATCGCTTTTATGCTCATCTTTCATAAGATCGGCAGCCCGGAACCGAAGACCTTGTTTATGATTTTCCACCCGACTCATGTGCTCCTCAGCGCAATGGTAACAGCCTCGCTTTTTCGCATCCATGAGAATAAAAAGAACATTCTGCTTATAATTGCCATAGGTTACTTCGGTTCGATCGGCGTTGCGACTCTCAGCGACTGCGTCCTTCCGTATATCGGCGAAAGACTGTTTGGGCTGGACATACCAGCGCATGCGGCTCTTCATGCAGAACCCGAATCGGATGAACATGATGAGCATGCAGGCCACGGTCATGAAGAACACGCCAACCATGATGAACACGCCGGGCACGGCCTTCACCTTGGGTTTATCGAACACTGGTATATAGTAAATCCGGCTGCGGCATTGGGGATCCTGATCGCTTTTCTATTGCCAAGAACAAAATCACCGCATGCACTGCATGTTCTGGTAAGCACGTGGGCAACTTCGGCGCATATGATGATGGAGTCTGCCGATGCATTTACCGGATTTGAAATCATGGGCGCATTCGTTGTGCTCTTTATCGCCGTCTGGCTGCCGTGCTGTATCAGCGATATAATCTTCCCGCTGCTGTTCGTAAAAAGCGATCTGGAACTGACAAGCTCGTGCGTTTGTACGGACCATGAGCACCACAGCCACAAACATACGCACCAGCATACCGACAAATGCGACAGCGAGGACGAATCTAAATGACATCGCCAGGTAAGAAAAGAAACTCGGAAATACTAAAGAATGCAAACCTCCGACAGACGCATCCCAGGCTCGCTGTACTGGACGCGCTGATGGAGGCTGATATCCCGATAACACGACAGCAGATCGCCGAACATCTTTCGGATTCTGCGCCCGACAAGGTTACGATCTATCGCGTTCTGGAATGTTTGATAAAAAAAGGGATCGTGCATAAGGCGTTTATGAAAGAGCGAACGGCCTTTTTCGAGATGGCACACAACTGCTCGAAAACACAGTGCCACCCGCATTTCACCTGTACAAGCTGCCGGAAAACTGTCTGCATAAAAAATGCAAAAATGCCGCTAGCCGAAATAAACGAACAAGGATTTGCGATCAAGCACCAAAAGGTCGAGTTGGAAGGCCTGTGCCCGGAGTGTAATTCATAACTCGATACGGAAGCAGTATCCTTAAATTGGTTATTGGTTATTCCTTGTTCGTTATTGAATATTCAAGCCGCAAAAACGAATAACCAATATCCAACAAGGAACATCGAATAATGAAGGGTAAAGCGTAAATCACTTAACTGCTTGAAGGGCTGTTACCATTGCTGCCGAGTAACTTGTTCCGTTGTAGAGTTGGGTTTTGCCTCTTTCACCACCTGCCAGGATCAAGGTTCCCGGTGCAGTCGTATCGACCGTCTTTTTGCCATAGTTTGTAAAGGGAAGCCATTGCTTTTTTGCTTTGTCATAATACGTCCCCGGTTTGCCGGCGGCATCGGATGCGGCAACGGCGATTATGTTTTTGCCCGGAAGTGATGCCGGAAAGACCGGGCTGCGGTCAATGTCGACATTGTCGTTACCGGCGGCACACACAATAATCACGCCCTTTTTTTCAAGTTCTTTCCAGAGAGGTATCCGGCTAAGCTCGGCAAGTTGAGCAGCGGTTACATACGTTCCAAAACTGCAATTGATAACCTTCGCGCCGCAGTCGGCGACATACTTGATCGCGTCTATCACCTTGGACAGGTCACCCTCTAAAGGCTGCTGATATCTGCTAGAAGAATCGCCGGCCGACAAAACTACTGCGGTGACGATCTTAATCTGCGGCGCGATCCCTATGACATCGTGGTCGGCGCCGGAGACCCTTGCCGCCATCACAGAAGCCAGCGCCGTGCCATGGTTGAACTGATACGGGTTGCGGCAAAGCCGGTTGCTTGCGTCGGAGAAATTCCAGCCTCTTACGTCGTCTGCAAATCCATTGCCGTCGTCGTCGATACCGTTACCTGGGATTTCACGCGGGTTTATCCAGGCGGCTTTGGATATTCGCCTGTCCTTCCAATCTACCGGACCGTCGACAAGGCCTATCAGGACGGCTGGCTTATGAATTCTCTTCAGGTACCCGGGCGCAATGCCGAGATCGTTACCAGCGGCGAAACGGTTACGCAACGCCCATTGCACCTCTGAAAGCCGTGTTGGGGGCAGGGACATGGAATACATTTTGATGTTTGGAGCGACGATGTATTTTCTTTGGTCCTGAAACTCGGCGAGACGGCCGGCGGCGATCTTGATGTAATTGTCACTGCCCTTTGGGAAAACCAGGTATCCGTCGACAGCCGAATTGCCGCCGCGTTCATTTGCGCGATGCAGCGACAACTGCGAAGGGGAAAGCGTATTGCGGGTAAGCTGCTTGTATCTGTGGACTATTCGATCGCTTACGTTGACGCCGATATGATCATAATCGAACTCAGTGCCTTGCAATTTTTGCCATGGTACCGGCGTATTATTATCTGCAGCGGTTGCATTGTACCGCCGGCTCGCCGTCATTACTATCAGCTCATCTGTAGTCCACTGACCGGGTTTCAGCAGCTTGGCAAGGCCGGTAATATTTGCGTACTCTTCGGGCGGGGCCGCTTCGACTCCTATTGCCTTGACTCCGGCGGTTAGTTTTAGGAAACCGGCATTGTCGATGGATTTCGAGGTGACTCCGCTAAGCCTTAACGGGCTGAATGTTGCTATCGCTTTTACGATGGTCTCGCCGTATGGCGGTTCGATCGGAAAACGGAAGCCCATCTCTATTGAAGGAATCGTAAGGGCTTTTTCGGCGCGGACGAAAGCACTCTTTTGCCATTTGTTCGGAAGCAGCAAAGACATCTGCCCGGCACTGTCGACTGTGATCAGCGTGACGTAACAATCTCTCTCGGCGGAGACGGTGAACTTTATGTACTCCCCCTGAAAATAGACCTGTCGGCTGGAGGCGGTTTTTATGCTGACTGCAAAATCCGGAGTTGGGTTTACCGCATCCAGAAGGTCGTTGCCGGTGAACTGTGTGCCAGGTGCGCCGTTTTCTCCCTCGGATTCGCTGCCCTTGCCAAGCGAAAGCAAAACGACGAGCTCAGCGACCTTGTCCGGCCATTGTTTTATCGAAGTAAATTCGACTCGCTTTCGTCTCTGGACGTTTCCATTGACGCAATCGACGAGCCTTGCACTTAACGCATAACTGCCGCCGAGTTTTGAGATCGTACCGATGACCACATAGTCTACTCTCGACAGCTTACCGAACCTGGCCGAACCTTGCGGGCTATTGACAAGCAGCGACTCCTGGAAACCCTTCTCTTCGAGCAGTTCCTTTAAATGCTGCCTCTCAAAAACTTCATACTCCCGAGAATCGATCTCGGTGACGAAAGCATCGCAGATAATTGCACCGGTATCGGTGCCCATGTTGAAACTTTCGCCCAGTACCTTAAAGGGCAAGACGGCGATTGCCGGCTTATCAGGCTTATCTTTTTTGCCAGGAGTGACGGGAAGAACCTTTGGCCCGGGCAGTTCGATTATCTCGAGATCGTCATCAATAACAGCGTCTGTATCAATGACCGCAGCAGATACCAAACCTGCAACAAGGATAAGAGCTATAACCGATGTTTTCATTGTTTTACTCCTGGCTTCATGCACCTTACTAAGATGTTATGTCTTACTTGATTGCTATCGGGGAGCTTGCGGGCGTGTTGCTCAATAGCATTTGTCCGCAGCTCTTTTGAATAATATTTTGAATTGCCGTTTATTTGGCAATCGCTC
>VRUI01000004.1 GCA_019456225.1 Planctomycetota bacterium
GTAAACAAAATGTGCCTTTATGCCTTTCTTTGTGCCTATCAATATAAGATTTCTACCAACTTTATTGGAGTTGAACCTTATTAAAGGAATCGTTCCTCCATATAGGGCATCATGCCTCAACTCTCTCCGCATTTCCTGAAAAAAAGCTTGTCTAAAGCAATATAAGATGCTAAAAAAGGTGTGCTAGCCAATCATTGAAGGCTAATTGCTTATTGCTAATCGCTAATTGCTAAAAAAGGATTTCACTATGTATCTTATTGGTTACGATTCCGGGACTTCGTCTATTAAAGCTACTCTCATGGATGCCGAGACCGGCAGTGTTGTTGCTTCTGCGACCTCTCCTAAGAAAGAAATGGAGATAATCGCAAAAGAGGCCGGCTGGGCAGAGCAGAAACCGCAGTGGTGGTGGGACAATGTTAAACTTGCCACTGCCGAGATGCTCGCCGCCGCAAACATCGACACCGGCGACATCAAAGCTATCGGCATTACCTACCAGATGCACGGCCTTGTTTGCGTCGATAAGAACAAAGAGGTTTTGCGGCCTTCTATTATCTGGTGCGACAGCCGGGCGGTTCCATACGGCGACAAGGCAACGGCGGCACTTGGCGGCGACCATTGCCTTGAGCACCTGCTCAACTATCCGGGCAATTTCACCGCGACAAAGCTTGCATGGGTCAAGGAAAACGAGCCGCACATTTTCGATAAGATCCACAAGATCATGCTTCCGGGCGATTACCTGGCGATGAAGATGACCGGCGATATCTGCACCACGCAGTCAGGACTTTCCGAGGGTATACTCTGGGACTTCAAATGCAAACAGGTCGCCAACTTCGTAATGGACCACCTGGGTTTCTCTAAAGACATCCTCCCGAACATCGTCCCTACATTCGGTGATCAGGGCGCCCTAAGCAAAGAAGCCGCCGCCGAGCTTGGACTAAAAGCCGGAACAAAGATCGCATACCGCGCAGGTGACCAGCCAAACAATGCGTTCTCGCTTAATGTACTGGAACCAGGCGAAGTTGCAGCGACCGCCGGCACCAGCGGAGTAGTCTACGGAATCGGCGACAAACCGACGTACGACCCCAGATCACGCGTAAACACATTCGTACATGTAAACAATACGGATGAGGCCCCGCGCAATGGAGCCTTGCTGTGCGTTAACGGAACCGGCATACTCAACAGCTGGCTCAAACACAATACGACCGGCGGGATGGACTACCCGGAGATGAACGCACTTGCAGGCAAAGCACCGATCGGTGCGGATGGTCTTTCGATACTGCCATACGGAAACGGCGCTGAACGGACGCTGGAAAACAAAGACATCGGAGCATCGCTAAACGGGATAAATTTCAACACGCACGACATCAGCCACGTCCTGCGAGCGGCACAGGAAGGCATCGTATTCGCACTTAACTACGGATTCGAGATACTTGAAGGCATGTCAGTGGAAGTAAACACAGTCCGGGCAGGCGACGCGAACATGTTCCTCAGCGATATCTTCGCGTCCACCTTCGCAAACGTCACCGGCGCGACGGTAGAACTCTACAACACAGACGGCTCACAGGGAGCAGCCCGCGGAGCAGGCGTAGGTGCCGGCACTTATAGCAGCTTCAAAGACGCATTCGTCGGATTCAAAAAAACAAAAACAATAGAACCAAAAGCAGACGAAGTCGAACAAACAAAACAAGCCTACGCAAAATGGCTGGCGGTACTAAACGAAAAGCTGTAAAAACCAAAAGCTATTTCGCAGGCGGGTAAGACTTTTGCCAAAGACGGCTTTGAGTTGAAGCGGCATGAGGATATCGCCGAGATTTGCGCCGAGATAAAGATATAAGAATTGTAACTGAAACCAGGAACTTGCTGCACATTTGAATGCCCTTTACTAAAAAAATGGGTTATTTCTTTTCGATCATTTAATCTGGAACTCGTATAGTTTTGCTTTTTCGAACACGAATTTGAGGCGTATTTTCTGGCCCTTGGTCGAGGCGAAGTTCCAGCCTTCCTGCCAGGTCACCATTACTTCTTTTGCCGTCTCGTTAACCGGTCTGCTGCTTGCCAGGGTGTTTCCCTTTTCATCGGCGATAACGATGCGGAGCGAACCGCCCTTTTTGATCTCTGCGCTGACGCAAAGCGAATCGCCGTCAACTGAAAACGCATTTGTCGTGATAACGGCGGTATTGTCAATGGAGTTGGGCTCGTAACCGGCCGGATGGCCTGCGGTTTTCTCGGACTCCGCAGCAGCGTCAAACGACACCGCGTCAACTGTCTTGTCGACAAGATCCTGTGTCAAAAGCGAATACTTGGTGATGGGGGGCTTGGGGACGATGGTCTTTTCCTTGCCGTCTGTGAGCCACTCGATCGAAAACCGCATAAATGTAATCTTCTCGTATGGATGGTTTTTACCGGTCTCTAAAAGCGAAACAATCCGGCCGTCCGGCATTACCGCCATCGATGAATACGCCGAAGGGCCTTTATGAAGCACCTTCGAATACATCCAGCTTTTCGCATCGTCGCAGCTCACCCTGAGCGTCATCATCTTGCGAATATTTTTGCTGGCAGGGTTACAATGCAGAACGATCGGTTTTTTGCCGGAGTTTGAAAGCGTATAGCGAATCATGCTTGACTGGCACCTCGGGGCGACCAGCGTTTTATCCGGAGAATACTTCGACCAGGTCGCGCCCGCGTCGCTGCTTGTCGATATCAGCTTGTACATCTCGCTAACCCCCCTCGAACGCCGCATATTAAGCAGCAGCGTCCCGTCGGTCCTTTCTATCACATGGCATTCGTTTGTACCGTCGGCAACCGAACCGCCAATATGCCAGCTTTGACCGTGATCGTCTGAATATATGACATGGGAATGATATTCAAGCTTGTCATTGCCCGCCTTGTGGTCACAGGGAACTATAAGACGTCCTTTCTTCTCACCGATGCGAAGTTGTATCCCGCTGCCCGGTCCGGTAGCGTACCACGTCCATTTGTCCGGTTTCACATCGGCGGTAATTTCTTTCGGATTGCTCCAGGTAACACCGTCGTCTTTAGAAAAGCAGGCATATACTCTGCGAGTATCTTTACCGGTTGATTTTGTTATTGCAGTTTCGGTATCCAGGCCGCTGTTCCATGTACTAAGCAGCCAGACAGTACCGGTGTACTGATCGATAACCGTGCATGGATTGCCGCAGGTATTGCCGGCGTCATCAAAAACAACCTGAAGATCCGACCATGTCCCGCCGCCGTCGACAGAGCGTTTCAAGACTGTGTCAATATCTCCCGAATCGCCCCTGCCGCTTTTTCTGCCTTCGCAAAATGCCAGGACAGTCCCGATTTTTGTAACGACAATAGAGGGGATTCTGTATGTGTTATACCCCCCCTCACCGCTGACAAATACGTCGGCAGATAAGAACTCATTCTTTGCCGCAGCGCCTTTTTCTCCGCCTGCAGTTTTCACCGGAACGTCTGCATAAACGCCCCCTGCAAAAAAAAACAGCGCAGAGACTGCAAACAAAAACAAAATATAAATTTTCTTAACGGCAGTTATCAAATAACGACTCCGATTATTCCCTCATTCTAAATAGATAACAGATCATTGCTGTTAGCTTCATGCTTCTCGCTTCCTGCTTCTTGCTTCTCGCTTCCTGCTTCTCGCTTCCTGCTTCACGTCCAAAGCTGTATCTTGGACAAGACAGATAATAGCCGAAACCGCTGGCTTTTCAACAAATATCCTGAAACTTTGGACAGATAAGCAAAATAAAGAGACCTTATTAGACTGCTTTGCAGATGAAAATCCAGCCAAATATAAAAAAAAACGCAAAAAATACCGTTTATTTACTTGCAATATCACCCAGGTATTTGTAAATTCTTCTTCTTATATGCTTTTTCACACCGTTTAGCGGCTCTTGAGAGCATAAATACAATGGGAGTGTAGCTCAGCTGGTAGAGCAACGCCCTTTTAAGGCGTAGGTCCTGGGTTCGAGCCCCAGCGCTCCCATATTATTTAACCCCTGTAGCCAGCGAATACCTTGACGGGGCACAAAAGGTACCGCCGTAGTGATTAGTAAACCGCATGCCCTCAGCGGCGAGTCGGTCTATATTTGGAGTGGTAACGACCTTCTGGCCAGGAGAATTAGATAATATGTAGGTCATCAGGGTTTTCGGTTAACTGGCGCCACGGTCGCAGCAACAGTGGCGAGTGCTAAAATTATAACTGAAATTGTGAAAGTAAGTTTTTTCATTTTTTAGTTTCTCCTGACCATAGATCGGCGGCAGGGTCATAATTAGGATTGGGTTTCATCATTTGTGCATCGACATCTTTGCGCCATTGATGAAGCTTTGCTTTGAGCTCTTTTACCTTCTTAACTTCAATTTTCGATAAATCGTTTTGCTCACCAATGTCATCTCTTAAATTGAAAAGCTGAACGGTTCCGTTTTCAAAATATTCCAGCAGTTTGTAATCGCCGTCACGAATAGCGCCACCCGGACTCTGCATCCCATGATTACTGTAATGCGGGAAATGCCAATAGATCGGACCTCTGTCCATTTTTTTACCCCGCACTAAACGGGTGAAGCTTTTCCCGTCAATGCCTTTGATTTTATCTTCGGCGCCGACCATTTCCAGAATAGTAGGATAAAAATCAACACTGATCAGAGGCTCATCGCAAACTGCTCCCTTTTTGCCTTCCTTCGGCCATTTCACGATCATCGGAACTCTAATTCCGCCTTCATAGAGCCAGCCCTTGGCACCGCGCAGCGGCAGATTCGAAGAGGAAGTACGAGTATCCAATTTATTTTTCGGCGCTTTCCACTCCGGAGTACCGTTCATCACAGCCATGCCCCCGTTGTCGGACATAAAGAAAATAATGGTATCATCTTCAAGGCCAAGTTCTTTCAACTTTGCAACAAGCGTTCCAAGACTCTGGTCAACACTTTCAACCATCCCGGCGAATTCTACATTGTCCTGTTTTTGTTTAACTTTAACCAGGTCGTTATGATAAGTTGTGTGCGTATCGGCATACTCCGGCAGCTTGATCAATTCATCCAGTTCAGCCCTGGAAGGACAAGTCGGGCTGTCAGGATTGCCTTCAAGGATATAGTCCGGCCCGGTTTGCGGCGGCATAGACGCCAGTTTCTTTTTATATTTTTCAACCAGATCAGGTCTGCCCTGGATCGGATCGTGCACAGAAAAGTGCGACATATACACAAGAAACGGCTTATCTTTCTTTTCTTCAATATATTCTGCCGCCAATTCAGCCAAACGATCCGTTACATACTCGCCTCCATCGAGTCCCGGAATTTTTTTAGGGCTGCGAAAACCTCTTCTCCCAAGATTTGAATTAACAGAATGCGGGACATGGATATCAAATCCGTGTTCCGTTGGATTGGTATTTGTTCCAAGGTGCCATTTTCCAAACAACGCAGTTTCATAACCCATCCCTTTCAACACTTCAGCTATTGTTGTCTCTTTACTGTCTAAACTCATGGCTTTATCAGGATTCTGCAATACCTGATAAGGCCTATTTCCTCTGCCGTCGAGCCAATCTGTAAGATTTAATGTTGCCGGATACTTGCCCGTAAGGATGCTCGCTCTTGTCGGCGAGCAGACGTGGCAGGCGGCATAGGCGTCGGTAAATCGTACTCCCTCATCCGCTAGTTTATCAATGTTCGGCGTGTCGTAAAACGAACTTCCAAAGCAGCCAACGTCGGACCAGCTCAGATCATCGACAAGAAAAAATACAATATTAGGCTTTCGCTGAATATTTGTTTCAGCAACATCCAGGCTGCATGAACCTGTTAGCGTAAGAGAGATCAATGCCAGGGAAGTTTTTAGAAATTCACGTCTGTTCATATTATACCTCATTTTTATAAAACTTAATAATATCCCCGGCAGGCTTAATTAAAGGTACCTGGTACATTTAATTCTTCTTCTTATCGAACCAGCGATTATTTATCCGAACTCATAGTTTGTTGGTACTTTTTTTCGATCCCTTGAACAAATTCGTTCCGTTCCTCATCATCAGGGAATACTAACTTCAAGGTTCTATTTAAGTCAGATTGAATGATCTTGTGAACTCTTTCCTGTTGTTTACCGCCGATTTGATTTCTTGTTTTGGCTTTCAAGTAATTAATTTCTATGAGACTTTTGGCGACCTCTTGAGTAGCTTGTTCTACGAGGTTTGCCTTATCCAATGCCTCCTTGGCAGCAATATGATCTTGTTTTGCCGCCACGTATGCTAATATGGCTATAATTACCATAATAACACTAAGCGCGAGTGCGCCATGTGAAGTTTGTGTGTACTGTCGAAAGCAGTTCTGAAATCGACCACATTTATTGCAAATAGTTGCCTTGTCATTAATTTTTTCACAACAGTATCGACATTCCTTCATATTTTCGCCCATGTTCTGCTCCTTACCAAAAACTTGTTATCCTCATGTGGCCAATTTTTTGTCTTTTTTGCCGTTTCGAATGCCACATTCGGGGCTTCGTTTACACCATTTAAAGCCTAACATGCCATTTCACGCACCATCCGTGGGATATCAAGCCGATTCTTTCGGTTCGGCGATCCAATCCATCAGCCATTGAGCCATTTCAGTAGCTCTAAACAATTCCATGGCACCGCCACTGTCAGCGTATCCCCCTATACCCGCGTCATGTAACAATCCTTTGGCGATAAGTTCAGAACAGGCCATCTTAAGAACTGCAATATGAAGTTCAGGGAAATAGGGACTGATGTCTGTCGGGCCATTACTTATTCCTTCATAGTAATTTGTAAGCAATATAATGCGTTGATTATTATAAGCTTCGCATTTAGGTGCCTTTAATGCTTCTTGTAATATTTTTATGTGCATGTCTGTCAAATCGGCTAGTAAACGGCAAGCGGTTTCTGCATCATCCCACACGTGATCGTTTACAACTTGATTGGTTATAAGATTAGCAAAGTACTTTCTTTTTTCTTCTGAGCGAGTCTTAATAACATCATTAAATACCTGCATCATTAGGTCATGCAAAGGTTCAGATGGTTCAATATTAATTGATTCTTCTATTCGTTTTAAACGTGCATCCAATTCTATAATGAAGTGTTGAAATCTTTTTTGCTGATATGGTTCTCCTAGAAGTGATAATAGTTTATCTAATGCGCCACCAAGTGGATTTGAAAGCTGAATCGCTGTCCTAAGCAAAGACATGTCAGAATAGCTAGCCGAAGCTTTAGTTATAATGCCTGCCTTATCTTTTTTATTTTCTTTCATTATATCCTTTTACTTTTCTCTGGGGAAAATAAAGGGGTACGGTACCTTTGTTTTTGCCCTATATTTTTTCAAGAATTCTCTCTACTATCTCTTCGCTTTTTATAACAACATTTGAAATCAAATCCTCTCCTATCATCAAATAATCATCTTTAGTTGTTATCATATTAAAATTACCGTTTTTAGCATATTTTTCGACAGCCTCAATTGCGTCTTTCAGTTGATTCAGAAATTTTGAACCAGAAATCCTTCCTCCATTGTGGGCCACACAGTTTCTTATCCGTATATAATGAGAGAAAAGTTTGACATCAGTGTCATTTAGTTCTATATCAAAGTTAGTTTTTAGGAGGTCAATGTTTTTATCAAGCCAATTTCCTTTCCCCTTTTCTCCTTTTTCCTTATTTTTAGAATCCGGCACATTTTCTTTTGTAATGGCAGCTATCACATGCTCTGTTAGCGAACAAAATGCAATTAGAAATGAGCTATTCAGAACATTTCTGTACGGAAATTCAATCTCACGCAGATATTCTTTGTATTGTTGCTCATCTCCACTTTCGCAAAATCCTTTCCACTCTTCTGAAAATGTCGCATCAAGACTTTCCATGCATTCGAGGTATACATTCCGAATGGTTTCAAGTCTCTTACTAAAATACTCCCATTTTTTTTTTCGAGTTCATATCCTATATTCCTTTTACAGGCATCATTATACCCGGAACGAAGAGGCTTACAAGAGTTTATTCGGCTAACGGGTGCAGGTTATGCATTGTGTTTACATAACATGCCAACGGATCGGCGGGTTTGAAGCCTTAATGGATAATTGCATTTCTTGCCGGTCAATTATTTATTCTTCTTTTCCTTCTTCAACTTTCGTTTTTCCTTTGGATTAAGATTTGCTTTTTTCTGGCTTTCTTTTTTACCTTTACTCTTTTTGCCGCCGTCGCCCATGTTGGTATCCTTTTCTGATTAATAACAATGTTTATATTCTGTACTTACTCAGTATCGCCCTGATTGTCACTGACTTGCTCTTTCATATTTCGTCATGATTTCCTCTTACGGCCTAACGGGATTCACACTCTAAGCTTCCATTTGGGGGAATGATACGGGGAATATGTGAAAAAGTCAAACAGATTCCTGGGCGAGGGGAAAACAATTACGAATTACTAACTCAAACTGACCTATTGGTCAGTTTGAAATGAATAATGATTATTGTATAATGTATAATGAATGATTCGGCCTGACGGCCGAGGCAATTTTATTAAAAAACAGAAGCTGTATAACTTCTTTAATTTAACAGGCTTACGTTGCTTTTCGAGCTAATTTCGGTCAGTCACAGCATGGGCACAGCCCATCCTACCGAGCTATTGAAAAGAAAAAAAACACCGCCCCGGCAACGTTAAACCTCTAACGCCACAAAGCCGAGACGGCGACCTGTTGTGTCACGTAAAAAAGGGGAAAGGGATCACCGCCCCGGCAACGTTAAGGCTTTTAACGCTACAAAGCCGAGACGGCGATCTGCGTATCATAAGTAATCCCTTTCATAGTTGTCTACGCAGCTGCCGCCCCGGCGACGTTAAACCTCTAACGCCACAAAGCCGAGACGGCGCCCTGTACGTACTACATAATCCCCTTCACAGTTATATACGTGGCTGCCGCCCCCCTAGTGCATTTTGCTACCAGTTCATACAAATTGGCATGCCGGAACCGTCGGAGACGGCAGCATTTTTCGATTTATTATTTATGATTGATTATTTATTATTGCTTTTGCGCGTACATTCTCCGTGATAGTTTTAGCTCTTGTTTAAGCGAATATTGATCTGGAAGTGCGCAAAGAAAAAAGATACAAAGGGCACTGCCAAACATGCTCCACCAAGGCCCGACAAGACCTGCACAGAACATGAGGACAGCACCCCTTGTATCCTACGATACAAACGGGGTGCCGTTTTCTCACGACGTTCCTGTGCTCAAAATTTGTCGGTTTTGGTGGGAACATCCGTAAAACGGATTCGTAATATTTAATTGTCTGAATTCATAATAGCGATTATTTGGAAAGTTGTCAAGAGAAAAATTTTAGAAAGGTTTTTGGTTGGGTTTTATGCGGGCCTTTGGCCCTTACCCCCTACCGCAGGGGTAGGGGGTTAAGTGGTTTAGAAACCGCCTTTCGGCGGAGGCTGATTTTCTATGCGGGCTTCATCTGTGAAATATTCAAATTAAAATTTTCATCCTCGGGCCGGTGCTGCTATTAGGATCATTTGATGTAACGTCGCAGATAGTTACCCTTGTTGCCTTCAGGCCATTTCCTGAATCGAACTGGTCGTACTTAACGGTTACACCATTTCTAAGGCATCTAAATCCTTCGCCGTCGATGCAGCTATAATGCACAAAGACATCTTTCCCCTCATCGTTGACTATAAATCCAAATCCCTTTTTTGGGTCAAACCATTTTACTTTACCTTTTTTCATGTCATCGTTTTTCTTATCCATAATCAAAATCTTTCATAAATAATAAATTCAAAAGCACCCCCCCCTATATATAAGGCGTCTGTGGGGCGGGTTTCTTAATTGTTGAGCGGGGTATTTTCGGGCAGATGTCGGTATGTGCTGAATAAAGTTTCCTTTTTGGTGAATATCGCCACGGGCTTTTCCTCTTACGGCCTAACGGAATTTCCACTCTAAGCTTCCATTTGGAGGGATGATACGGGGAATATGTGAAAAAGTCAAACAGAAAACAAATGGGACCTGGTCCAATTTTGGCAGAATAGGTAAAATAACATCCTGCAATCCTGTCCTTTTCATTAACTTCCCTATTTCCCAACTCATTTGACAAACTCCAAAATCCCTCGATCATAGACCTGTCCCGGCTGGAGTTTATCCCGGTTTCACATCGGGGTCGGGATTCAAATTCATAAAATCCGCCAAGATATCGTTAGACATACTATTGCTTTTTTTAAATCTTTTCTCTTTTTTCCTCTGTGGCCCTCCGTGCCCTCTGTGGCAAAGCTTTTAGTTTTTAAATCCGTGTAATCTGCGTAATCCGCGGATAATTTTTATCGCTGTCCGCTGCCCGCCGCACGTTGTCCGAACTAATACTCACTCCGGCATGTCCACAATAACAGAATACAAAGAAAAGTAAAGAACAAAACCACACAACCCGCCAAAAAAATCCCCCGCCAACTTTTTCCTCTTCGCTTGCGTCCCGGTTTCACATCTCCAATTTGGAACCGGAGCGTACTCGGGTCTCCCGTGATCGATTGTTCGAGATTCTGGGGATTCAGATGCACGCTTCGCCAGTCGGTACGCGGGGCTGGTTCGTCGGCAGCCAGCAGAACAGGGACTAAGAATCGTGTTTTTTATGATTCCTGATATCAGTTTGAGTTATTGCTGTAAATTCAGGCGTTTTGAGATTACCACCACCACCAGCGACCAGTGCTATCTTGGTGTTGCATCCTGTCAAAATGTCTCCAATCGACATGGCCATCTACAAAACCAATATTCATTCCTCTAGGTTTCATGTGATCACTGCCAGCGAACCTTTGCCTTGAAGCATGACTTGATGTATCTGGAAGGGTGTTTAAAGACCAGTTCCAGATTCCGCCGCTTCGTACGTCATAAAAATTAGTATTGTTTCCATCGGTGATCATTGCATCCATTACCAGTTCAGAATCCCCGGAGTTTTTGATCTTACTCAGTTTGCTGACCCAATTTGACGGTTTGCCGCTAGCCAATAAAGGGGGCCTTATCGAATTCCCGCTACTGTCAAATCTGTCAAATAAATATATATAGCCAAGCGATCGTTCATGGCTATTTAGTTGGCTTTGTGAAAGATAGCCTTCATCTACGATAGGAAGCGGACTGTTACCAGGCGTACCATCAAAGTAGAAGATGCCAAATTGCCAGAATCGAGCATCTGTGGCTTTCTTATACTTATTTGAAGGACAATAAAACATTTTGCTGCCATCAAAACCGGCCGCTTCTGAAATCTGATTTGTTTGGTCAAAAGTCAGTGCCCAGAGCCAACTCGATTTATGCTCTGGAACCCTGTCGTCATTATCACTTGCATACAGGCGAACTCCCAGAGCCTGTTGCTTGAGATTGTTCTTGCAAATGAGAGTTCGAGCAATTTCTTTGGCTTTTCCAAGTGCCGGTATGAGAATGGCCAATAGCAACGCGATTATCGCAATAACAACCAGCAATTCAATGAGCGTAAACCCTTTTGAGTGAGATTTCTGTTTTGGATTCATTCTATACCCCTTTCAAAAATGCAATAGTTATCATATATTCGTAAATTAGTAACCGTTCATGTTAACTAAAGGCTCCGGGAGCCTTTTCCGGGGGTTTAGGTAAAATAGCATCCCGCAATCCCGTCCGTTTAATTAACTGCCCTATTTTCCAACCCAATTGACAAACTCCCAAATTTGAGCGAAGCGAAATCCCGACTTCACGTCGGGGCTTATTGCTTTTCGCCTTACACTTTTCGCTTTTAACCATCTTTTGTTTTTATCTTGTTTATCCTGTTAATCCTGTCAAAAAAAAACTCCACTTACTACTTACCACAAAACCAACAAAAAGTAAAGAAAAAAACCCCAAAAAAATTAGTGTAAATTAGTGTAAATTAGTGGTTCAATCTTTTCGTTTTTTTGCTGCCCGCTGTTTGCTAATTGCTAAATAATTCTCTTTTTAGCTGATCGCTAATTGCTACTTGCCAATTGCTAAATAATTCTCTTTCCTTCATGTTCTTCTTATTCCTTCACGCACTTCATGGTAAACCCCTACTTAGCGACACTACGGGTATCAAGAATTTAGTTTACCTCTGAATTAGGTGTCAAAAAACGTTCAAAAGCGCGCACTTTTACCCAAAAAAAGTCAAAATATCTGTTTTTTTCGCGTTTTCGTTCAATTAATTTCAATTAATTTCAAAAAAAAACGCCCAAAACCATAGGTGGGAAATATCGAAAATATCCAGAACTACATCGATCCGCGAGGAATATCTGCTCGGACCTGGCGTTTGGCGTGACCAAAAAACAGGAAAATGACCGATAACGGGCGCAAAAACTGGGGTACTAGGATTCGAACCTAGACAAACAGATTCAGAGTCTGTCGTGCTGCCATTACACTATACCCCAATAACTATCGCAAATATAAGATTAATACAGAAAAATCATCGAATTACA
The DNA here is from genome assembly GCA_019456225.1 of Planctomycetota bacterium. Taxonomy (GTDB): domain Bacteria; phylum Planctomycetota; class Phycisphaerae; order Sedimentisphaerales; family Anaerohalosphaeraceae; genus VRUI01. Next base: position 12,405 of record VRUI01000004.1, read on the forward strand.
ATAATCTAATAGCATATGAGGGATTTTGCAAGAAATATCCTGAAAAAATTGATGAACTTTTCATGTAATAGTTGATAATAACAATAAGATGTGTAAAATAATTGCTGCTGTTTAAAAGACAAAAGCAATGTATCTTCATTCGGGGGCAAAATGAAGACTGATAATATATCAGAAGTTGATCACACCGGCAGAACCGGCATGGTGAAATCTCTGCCTGTATTGGTCGTAATAGTCGGTTCCATCCTTTCATTTACCGGTTTCTTCATAATCGCCAACCGTGAGCAATCGAACATCCGTGCCGAATTTCAGAAGGAGTCTGAAAATCATACGGCGGCACTGAAAAAATCCATTGACGACAAACTCCAGAAATTAGATTCGATAGTCCACTTTTACAAAAGTTCGGTTTCTGTGGAGCGTGATGAGTTTTCAGATTTTGTCGAAGCATTTCTCGCATCCGAGGCAATAAGCGCTTTGGGATGGGCGCCGCGAGTAATCGATTCCCAACGAGAAAGTTTCCAGAAAAAAGCTTATGAAGAAGGACTTGAAGACTTTATGATCTTCGAGCTCAATGAAGAAGGCAAACCTGTCCCATCCGCTCAGCGAAAGGAATATTTCCCGATTTATTACCTGCAGCCTGAAAAAGAAATCACTCAGGAATACGGTACATTATTAGGCTATGACTTAATGGCAATTGACAACAGGGTAGATTCGCTGAATTATTCAAGAGACACCGGAAAACCGTCAATTAGTAAAAAAATACCGCTCCCTACAAACAATGAGAAATTCGGATTCCTTGTTTTACTTCCTGTTTACAAAACCGCCGCACCAACCGGCACCATTGAAGAGCGAAGGCAAAACCTTGAAGGTTTTGTTGTTGGTTTGATCAGGATCAAAGAGCTTATCGAAGAGTCGCTCGCGCTCATCAGCACCAGGGGAGTCGAAATCCGGCTGTTTGATTTACATGCCGACAGCAAAAAAACATTTATCTATGGCTATGTTCCAGGCCAGTCTGCCCAGACAGATACTTCTCCAAAAGCATCGGCTGACCTTCAGAATAATAAATTTCAGCGTGAAGAAACGTTTTCTGTCGCTGACCGCAAATGGTTGATTAAAAGCAGCCCGACACCGGCATTGATATCTTTGTTCACAACAGCTCAGCCATGGGGGTTTTTAATTGGCGGTCATATTCTAGCGGTAATCGGTGCCGGTTATATTATCATCACGGCTAAACGAACCGCCGCGATAGAAGGGCTTGTCAAATTACGGACCAGCGAGCTAAACACAGAACTTAACGAACACAAGTTAACTGAAGAAGCTCTCAGAACCAGTGAGCTGCAGTTTCGGACCCTCGTAGAAAATATACCCGGTGCCGTCTTCAGATGCGAGATACATGCGCCATGGAAAATGGCCCATATCAGCAATGCCGCCCTGGACATAACCGGTTACCCTGCAGACGATTTTCTCGAAGGGAAAATAAATTTCGGCGACATTACAATCCCTTCCGATTACAAGATGGTCGAACAGGAGATAACCGAAAGCATAAAAAACAAAACACCTCATGAAATTGAATATGGGATATATCACGCAGACGGATCGATCAAATATGTCTATGAACGCGGAGTTGCAATTTACGACACAAACGGTCAGCCGCTTTATCTCGACGGGGTAATCGTTGACATTACCGACCGCAGAAAAAACGAAGAAGAACGCGAACGCCTCCTTAGAGCCATCGAAACAAAAAACAAGGAACTCCAGAGCATTGTCTATGTCGCCTCGCACGACCTCAGATCGCCGCTGGTAAATATCATGGGATTCAGCGATGAACTGAAGATATGCTGCGAAGAATTGAAAGATCTGCTAAGCAGCGACATCCTGACCGGCGATGACAAAAAGGAGATTAAAAAACTGCTTGAAGATTCCATACCCCAATCGCTTGGCTTCATTAATTCGGGTACAAACCAGATAAACATGCTAATCAACGGGTTGCTGCAGGTCTCACGGGCCGGAAGTGTCAGTATCGCAATCGAAACCATTGACATGAACAGCCTCGTCAGCAATGTCGTCGAAAACGTAATATTCCGCGTCAGGGAACTGGGAGCATCCATTACCATCGGCGACCTGCCTCCGTGCCAGGCCGACGGATCCATGGCTAACCAGGTATTCAGCAATCTCATCGGAAACGCACTTAAATACCTCGACCCTGAACGAAAAGGACAAATAAATGTCACAGGAATCATAAAGGGCAATAACTGCGTTTACTGCGTCGAAGATAACGGATTAGGCATACCCGAGCAAAGCGTCGAAAAGGTCTTTGAGATATTCCACCGCCTCAATCCATCGGACACCAAAGGCGGAGAAGGCCTCGGCCTGACAATAGTGACAAGAATACTAGACCGCCTAAACGGAAGCATCAGCCTCGAATCCAAAGTAGGCAAAGGAAGCAAATTCTACATAACCCTTCCAAAAGCGTAAAGAGTGGCGGCCGCTTCCACCCGCAGTTTTCGATTTGAATATCCAATAGCGAACAAGGAACAACCAATAACCAACAAAAAACACTCTGATCTACTCATTTCGTGAGAAAGATTGCCCTTAATCGTACTGCTGGCATCCTGCCCGCAGAAACTGTCGGCAGGATGCCGACAGTACGTTGCCCCAAAATAATCTAGCTCACCTAATTGCTAATTGCTTCAAAATATTATATAATAGGAAGGCCACAGAGATAAAAATAGTGTTTCTCTTATCTCTCTTGTTTTCTCTTTTTCCTCTGTGGCTAAAAAACCGTAAAATAAATGCATAAGCTGCCAATAATCGGATTGAGCCAGATAAATATTTTTGATTTTTAATTTGTCATTTTGATTTTTACATTTTATTTTTTGATCTATCAACCAGAAAACCTGCCAATATTATTGGAGATGACAAAATTGTTGAAATTTGGAAACCTTGAACTTGACGTTCCTTTTTTTCAGGCTCCGCTAAGCGGATATACTGACCGGGCGATGCGCGTCCTTGCAAAGGAATTCGGTTCGCCTCTTTCGTTTACGGGCGTCCTTCTCGACAAGATCGCCCTGCACGCCGGAGCGGTCAGAAAGCTGGGCCTTGCCCCGCTGGATGACGAACACCCCGTTGGTGCGCAGATCCTCGGAGCCGACCCGATCAAAATGACGTCAGCCGCCGCGCATTTCGAGAAAATCGGATTTGACATGATCGACCTGAATTTCGCCTGCCCTGCCCCGAAGGTACTCAGACGCGGACGCGGCGGAGCAATGCTAAACGACCCCGATACTATAAGAGAAATATTCCGCAGGGTGCGCGACTGCGTCAAATATCCGGTAACAATGAAACTTCGCATCGGTCACGGCAACGGCAGTGAAAACCGTGAAAAATTCTGGCAGATATGCGAAAACGCCGTAGAGGACGGCTGCGACGGGCTTGTAATACACGGAAGAACCGTCCTGGAAAGATACCGCGGAGAATCTAACTGGCAAATTCTTGCAGAAGTTAAACGCAAGTTCCCGCAGATGACCATTGTCGGCAGCGGCGATATGTTTGAGGCGGCGACAATTGTCAAAAGATTAAACGAAAGCGGCATCGACGGAGTCCTCATCGCAAGAGGAGCCATCGGAAACCCATGGCTGTTCACCGAGCTAAGAGCGATCTTCGAAGGAAAAGACGATTACCAGCCGCCGACTTTAGCCGAACAGGGAAAAGTGATCCTTCGCCATTACGAAATGATAGCCGAGCGCCTCTACGGAATAAAGGGAATACGCTACTTCAGAAAATTCGCGGTAGGCTACTGCAAAAGACACCCCGAAAGAAAAAAAGCACAAATGGCAATAATCTCAGTAAGAAACCGAGACCAGGTCTACGCGGTAGTAAGAGAATGGTTCGGAGTCGAATAAACCCCGCCAATTTAAGCTTGTTCTTCTGGTTATACCATAAAAAAAGAGACGAAGTTTCGTTCATCCCTTTTTGTTTATCGATATTTTCTACGGACACTAATCCATCTGTTTTGCGATTTCGTCGGGGATGTTGAAGTTTGCGTATACGTTTTGCACGTCGTCGTGATCTTCGAATTCTTCTATCAGGTTCAGGATCTTTCTTGCCGTTTCCGGGTCGTTGACTTCGATGGAGTTTTGGGGCACCATCGATACTTCAGCCGATTCCGTGGGAATCTCTTTTTCCTGGAGAGCGCCTTTAATAGCATCAAACGCCGCTGACTGGCATGTAATCTCATACACTTCGCCATGGTTTTCCATGTCGTCGGCACCGGCTTCGAGGATTATATCCATCAATTCATCTTCGCCAATCACCTCAGCATTGACAATAAAGACGCCCTTCTTATCGAACATCCAGTTCACACACCCGCTTGCCCCGAGCGAGCCGCCGCGTTTTTCGAATATCTTCTTGATCTCAGGTGCCGTGCGGTTGCGATTGTCCGTAAGCCCGTCGATCATGATAGCGATTCCGCCGGGTGCATAACCTTCGTACAGCACATCGACATACTCAACGCCGCCAAGGTCGCCGGTTCCCTTTTTGATCGCCTTCTCGATAGTATCCTTGGGCATATTCGCCCCTTTGGCCTTATCGATAGCGTATCGAAGCGTAAGGTTCTGCGCGGGGTCACCGCCGCCGGCTTTGGCCGCGACAATGATCATCCTGGCAACCTTACTCCATATCTTACCGCGCTTAGCGTCGTTAGCCGCCTTCTTATGCTTTATACCTGCCCAATGAGAATGTCCAGACATATTTAAAACCCTCACAAATGAGAAAAAACTATCCTATTAGTGAATCACTTTATTTAACGGGTAAGTTATTATACCCGAAGCGCCTGCTCGTTTAAGTTCCGGCATAAGCTGCCTGTCAACCTTATCGGTAACGATGATCTCGATGGCGACATAATCGCTGTCAACAAGATTCGAGATCGTCGGGCTTTTCTCTGAAGGAAGAACCTTAAGTACAGCGTCCAGGTCAGCCTTGTTGACGTTCATCTTCATGCCGACCAAAGTCTTTGCGTCGATAGCCGCATTAAGCAGGATCGAAATATTTTCGATTTTCTTGCGTTTAAAGTCATCTTTCCACGCGTCCCTGTTCGCGATGAAACGAGTCGTCGAAGTAAGAAGCGTATCGAGCACCTTAAGATTGTTCGCTCTCAGCGAAGAACCTGTCTCGGTAAGCTCAACGATTCCGCTGACCAGCCGAGCCTTAACTTCCGTAGCGCCCCAGCTGAACTCAACCTTGACATTGATGCCTTTTTCGGCGAAATACTTCTTCGTAGCTCCGACCAGTTCGGTAGCGATAATACCGCCTTCAAGATCCTCGGGCTTGTTGATGTCGGATTCAGCCGGAACAGCCAGAACCCACTTGGTAGGCCGGCTCGTCGCCTTGCTGTAAAGAAGCTCACAAACCTCATGAACATCCGAATCGTTCTCTATCACCCAGTCATGCCCGGTAAAACCCGCGTCGAGAACACCATCTTCGACATAACGGGCCATCTCCTGTGCACGCAGAAGGATCAATTCGATCTCATCGTCGTCGATACGCGGAAAATAGCTTCTTTCATAGCCGGAGATATTGAATCCGGCTCTCTCAAACAGATCAAAAGTTGCCTTTTGAAGACTTCCTTTGGGTACGCCTAATTTTAATACTTTATCTGACAAACCAATTCCTTTCCTATCATTTTTTTGACTTTGCAGCTTTTTTCGAAGCCTTTTTCGCAGTCTTCTTAACTGCCTTTTTCGCCGCTTTCTTTACAGTTTTCTTAGCTGCCTTTTTCACTGTCTTCTTTGCAGCCTTCTTTGAGTTTTTCTTAACCGTCTGCTTTACGGTTTTCTCTACAGCCTTTTTTGTTTTCTTTACCTTCTTTTCCACATCCTTCTTGCCTGCCTTTTCAACGGCTTTTTCTTCTTTTGCCTTGCTCCTGGCGGCGGTTTTTTTAGCCGTTTTTTTAGCCGTTTTTTTCTCTTGCACCGCAGCGATCTTCGCCAGCTTTTTGGCAGTCTTTTTCGCAGCGGCGTCAGTGTGAATTTTCAGCAGCATAAAAAATTCATACCCGTCATCGGACTTATTCTGCCTTTCCAAAAAGCCCTCGATATCACCTGTTTTAGCCTTGGGGTGAACAAGTTCTTCGACTCTGAGGTAATCGGCGATCGACTGAGAAACCGGGATGGCATGTCCGGAAAGAGCGGTCAGAAAACAATAGTTGACGACAAACGGACTGATCTTTTTCAGGTCCACGAGTTTTTTTCTCGCCTGGCGTTTGCCTTCATCCTTAAGCAACATCAGGCTTATCGTATCAAATTTGTAATATATCGCATTCAAAGATTCCGACAACTCGTTTGCGACGGTTTTGATGTCCTCGCTATCGTTGCCGAGCACCTCAACAACCTCTTCGGCGCGTGAAACCCTCAGATCGTTCAGGTCGACAAAATGCTTTTTTATCTTACGCAGTGAAGTCCTTGCAGCCGGCAAAGCCAGGTGTTCGCACAAAATACCGAAAACAACAGCTTCAACAGGATCTTCATATTCTACCACCTTAACCTTTCCGTGCTCTTTCTTCATGGCACGATAAAGTTTGGCGATCTTTTTGGCATATACTTTACTGTCTTTCATAACTTTTGATCCCGAATAGTTATTCCGTTTCTTCCTGGTTTTCTTCTGAGTCTTGCCGGGCCGCATCTTTTTCTCTGTACTCGCGGGCCGCCTCTTCTATCACTCGCAAAGTATCCAGCGTCTTCTTGATCTTTTCGTCCTTCAGCAAACGAAGGATCGGAACAAACCGCGTAGTCATTCTTTCGGCAAGCAGTGACTGAATATGTTTCGTCGCATGCTGAATCGCTATATGAGTCCGTTTTTCAATAGTTTCGGTTTTCGCCATTACGCTTAAATAGATATCAGCGTTTCTGACATCCGGCGAGACATCGACTTGAGTAACCGTCACAAAACCCTCGATCCGAGGATCGTTGAGTCGGTTCTGGATAATATCGCTCACAGCTTCTTTGATTAAGCTCATTATCTTTTGCTGTCTTCTTGTCGGCGGTTTAGATGGCATAATGTTTCAAAATCCCTTACTTAAAACTGTCCTGTCAGAGAAGTTTAAGAATTTTTAATAACTATTTAAAGCTTTCTTTCCAGTTCAATGACCTCAAACGCCTCGAAGACATCTCCGATCTTAATATCATCGAAGCCGGCGATCTTGATACCGCATTCCAGGCCCGCTTTGACTTCACGAACATCTTCCTTGAAATGCTTGAGCGAGTCGATAGAGCATTTTTCCCTGATGATGATATTGTCACGGATAAGCCGGAGTTTGGCGTCTCTCATTATAACGCCGTTATTGACGAAGCAGCCTGCGATAGTACCGATACGCGAATGTTTGAACGTATCGCGAACGGTAAGACGGCCAACCTGTTTTTCCTCGAACTTCGCTTCGAGCAAACCGAGCATCGCGTCTTTAACATCTTCTGTAATACGATAAATAATGTTATAGAGCCTGATAGCGACACCATGGGTATCGGCAATTTCCTTAACCCTGTCATCGTAGACAACATTAAATCCGATGATAATGGCGCCGGAAGCCTCAGCGAGAACAACATCGCCTTCGTTAACTCCGCCGACAGCTGCGTGAAGAATTTTAACCTTAACTTCTTCAGTGCTAAGATCCGTAAGATATTTAATAAGAACGTCGACAGAACCCTGCACGTCGGCCTTAACGATAAGGTTAAGTTCCTTGACGTTGCCTGCCTCGATCTGGCTGAAGAGGTTTTCAAGGGTAACCTTCGATTTACGGGCAAGAGATTTTTCTCTCATGAGCATCTTGTTCTGTTCGGCGATGTTCTTGGCACGGTTGATATCCTCAAGACGGAAGAACCTGTCGCCTGCATGGGGAACGTCGCTAAGACCGGAAATCTCGACGGCCATGGAACTGGAAGCATTTTTGATCGACCGGCCGTGCGGGTCTTTCATCGAACGTACACGACCGTAACCGCTACCGGCAAGAATGACATCGCCCTTGTTCAACTGGCCCTCTTTCAAGAGCAGCGTAGCTACCGGCCCCTGTGTAGGACTCATCTCGGACTCTACCACCCAACCCGTAGCCGGTATCGTCGAATCCGCCTTGAAGTCCTTAAGCTCAGCGATGTAGTCAAGATGCTCGATAAGCTCTTCGATACCTTCACCCGTAGTCGCGCTTGTCTTTACGATCTCTGTATTTCCGCTCCACTCGGCAGGAGTAAGTTCGTGCTCGGCGAGCTGACCGTATATCCTGTTGATGTCAACGCCCGGAAGGTCGATCTTGTTAAGAGCGACGATTATCTCTACGCCCGCTGCCTTTGCATGATGGATCGCCTCGATAGTCTGCGGCATAAGTCCATCGTCAGCAGCAACGACCAGAACGACAACGTCGGTCATATTGGCACCCCTTGCACGCATCGCGGTAAACGCTTCGTGACCCGGAGTATCCAGGAAAGTGATCTTGTGACCTTTCCACTCAACCTGGTGAGCGCCGATGTGCTGGGTAATTCCACCGGCTTCGCCTTCGGCGACACTGGTCGAACGTATTCTGTCAAGCAGACTGGTTTTACCATGGTCAACGTGGCCGAGCATGGTAATAACAGGCGGACGCCTTTCGAGCTTTGCCTTTTCCCTGCTGTCAAATTCTTCTATTATTTCCTGTAGTAAAGTCTGTTTCAATTCAACGGTAAGTTCGGTTCCAAGTTCAAGAGCAACCATTTCGGCCACTTCCGTATCGATGGTCTGATTGACCGTTGCCATCACACCCATACCGAGGAGTTTGCCGATGATCTCGCCTGTCTTTGCAGCGATCGCAGCCGACAGATCCTTAACGGTGATCGGCTCTGAAATCGTCGCTTTTTCCGGGCGAGAGGCGGCGACGGCTGCAGCATGAGCCCTTCTCCCTTCGATCCTGCGTGACGGTCGTGCCCTTCCGGTTTCACCGCGAGCAGCGGCAAGGCGAGCACGCCTGTCTTCCATATCCCGTGCACGCATCCTGCTGGCGCCCTTTGGCTTTTTGACTCCATCAGCAGCGACAGCGCCGTACTCTTGCTTTTTCCTGCCTCTGCCGCGTCCCTTACCTCTGCCGCCGCCACCGGTATCGCCGCCTGATGGGCCGCCCGGCATAAGCGGTTGTGTAACAGGACTATCGTAACGGGGCTTGCCGTGCGGGCGAGGCCTTCTTGGACGAACTGTCTCTTCCGGCTCAACTTCTTCAACGCGAATTACGCGGGGACCGGATAGTTTGGCCGGCTTAGGCTTGGTAAGCATCGGACCGGCGGGAACAACAACCTCAGGCTCGGGAGGCTCAAAAACAACAGCCACCTTAGGTTCTGCGGACTTTGCTCCTTTTTTGGTCTTTTTGCTGACCTTTTTAGTTTTTGCTTTTGCTTTTGCCTTCTTGGCTTTAACTGGTTTCTTAACGCCTTCTTCGACGCCTTCTTCAACTGCTTCCTCGACTGCTGCACCAGCTTCGGCCGCCGCTTCTTCATCCTTTACGGTGACTCGTTTTCTTGGTTTACGCGCTGAGCCCTCTATAACTACCGCAGCCATTTTCTTTGTTCTTTTCGGCTTTGCAGCTTTCTTAGCCGGCTTTTCCTCGGACTTGACAGCCTTCTTTTTGGCTTTCTTGGCTTTTTCAGCCTTGATCCTTACCTTGTCAAGGTCGACACGTTTGGTAGTTTCAACTGTAGTGGTATGCTCACCCTCGCTAAACCATTCACGGATCGTCGCGGCAAGACCGAGAGAAATCGTCGACATATGATTCTTGATGTCCAGACCTTCAGCCTGGCACTTGGCAACTATGGCCTTGCTGTTTACGCCTAATTCCTTGGCGAGTAGATGTACTCTTGTAGTAGTACTTTTTGCCAACCAGATTCTCCGATCTTCTAATTACTCAATATTATTCAAAAAACAAAATAGCCTCGCCCATAAGGGCGAATCCTTCATTATACAATAATCATTATTCATTATTCATTTCAAACTGACCGATCGGCCAGTTTGAGTCCTAATCAATAGACTCGCCCTTACCCTCATCTAATATGCTTTCAGCCTGTTTCCTTTTCTTTTCGGCAGCGAGGAGTTTGGCTTTCTCTGCCGCTGCTAGAACGACCTTTATGGCAAGAACCTCTTCGATAGCGAGTTCTTCGACAAGCGGTCCGGTTCCGACCTCTTCGAGGTCAAGAACGGAAATGATACCCAGCGCTAGCAGATTGTCTACGAAAGTATCGTTGACTTCTTCAATCTCCGAAATACAGCCTGCAAGAAGTTCTACGCCGCTGTTGTATTCCTTTGGAGTGAGGATATCGATGTCCCAGCCGGTTAACCTTGCCGCCAGGCGAACATTCTGACCGTGCTTTCCGATGGCCAGTGAAAGCTGATCCTCGCCGACAACTACCGTCGCCCGTCCAAGCTCAAAACAGATAGCAATCTCGCTGACATCTGCCGGCTTTAAAGCGTTTGCGATAAGAGTCTGGGAAGAATCGCTCCATCTGACAATATCGATCTTTTCGCCGCTGAGTTCGTCGACGATGTTGCGAATTCTGCTGCCGCGAACACCAACACACGCTCCGACAGCGTCAACCTTGTCATCGTACGAGTGGACCGCGATTTTTGTTCGGTAACCCGCTTCACGGGCAAGCGATTTAATTTCAATAATACCTTCGGAAACTTCCGGAACCTCAATCTCGAATAGCCTGCGGATAAAATCGGGGTGAGTACGGGAAAGAATGATCTTGATCTGGTTGGACTGCTCGCGAACGTCGAGGATCATACAGCGAATACGCTCGCCGGGATGGTGAGTCTCACCGGATATCTGCTCGGACTTTGGCATAATTCCTTCGACACGATTGCTGATGTTGACCACCAGCGAACCGCCCTCGTAACGCCCGGCGACACCGTTGATGTTTTCGCCTTTACGCTTTACGAACTCCGAATACACGCTGTCCCGCTCGTCGGCTTTGATCTTCTGGATCATAACCTGCTTTGCAGTCTGTGCCGGAATCCGGCCAAGTTTGCGGATATCGATCTGAACATCGTCCTTGTAAGCGGTTATCTCGCCCGTTGCGCGATCTATGGTGACTTCAATATCGCTTTCGTCCGTTGTGCCGAAATACTTTCTGGCAGCAGAGACCATTGCGTCCTCAAGATCACAAAAAATCGACTCACGGTCGATGTTCTTGTCTCTTGCGATGTTATCAACTATTCTGACTAATTCCTGATTCATATTATATCTTTCTTTATTCAACCATAAAAAAAAGCGAAAACTTTCAGGTTTCCACTTTTTAAACACACCGCCATAAGGCTGTCAAAGTCAAAAGAGCATACGCAAATGCTCCCAAGACCTGCCAAAATTTATCGCTAATCAGGACATATACAATGCCCTCCAGCGATATATCCCGGTGCAAGGAACCTGAAGTTCACTATCTGCGACGAAAAGGTCTTCCCGGCGCAATTCAGCAGCCGCCACATAAAATAAGCAACTATGCACGACTGATAAGTCCGACAAAATTCATTTCACTATACCTCTAACGAGTTAAAAATTAACTTAAGCGGGCAATTATACTGATGATATAATGCCTGTCAACAATAAATTATTAATAATTCAAACTGACCGATAACGGCCCGAAAAACACCGTAAACCACTGCAATTAAAGAGCTTGCGTGGTGCCTGTTTTTTAATAAAACGATATATCAAACCATCAAAGAAGCCTTTATTCTGCATTGCTAAGGCCCTTAACGCTTGCTGAAGTATCGGCAATTTGTTGCCTGCTGCTTGGTTCAAAAATAAGAATAAGCTTATTTTTCCCGATCTCAGACTTTATGAGCTTAATATATTTGTCGTAAACTGTCGGGAATATCGGGTCAAACGGCTTATTATCCTGGCAGGCGGCAAGTATGTCTCTAAGCCAATACGGCTCGTCGACATCATCCAATTTGCCTTCTATTATCTTTTTAATAGTTTTTTTCACCAAAAAGGATATATCAAGGCTGCCGGCGCGAACATACTGAAGATTCAAAAGAAGCTTTCCGTCTTTATCTAATGTTGGATTTGCACAAAGCGTTATTACTGTATCAAAACCGAGGATGTCGACTTTCCCCATTAGTCTGATGGCATTTGGTGCAAAAACAGCATGCGGCCTTGAAATGATGACCTTGCCAAACTGGACGGGCCATTTCCAACCCAGCAGATCCTCTTCGGCGATGATCTCATTTATCCCCTCCTGGGGGACAACTATCTCGAATGGTTCATCTAGCTGGATATTGTTGTGGATATTGGGTCCCAGGTAATGGGTAAGGTAAGGACTGACCTGATCGGTTTCCACAGGCGGCACATACGAACTAAAGCCGGCGGGCACCTTCTGCGTCATTGCAAGCATACCTGCAAGAGCCAGAAAGACTAAAACTATGACCAATAATACTCCCCGCCATAGAAACCGAAGTTTTTTCCCCCTGTTTTTTTTATCTTTTGTTTCCAAAACATTCCTTTTATCGTATTTGTCGCTTGCTCACTTAACCAAATATGATATAGTGCCTTGCGATTCGTTAAAAAAGTGTTATATTTTTGTTGTTTGCTGGAAATATTTAACCATGTATGACATGGATTTTCACGGACTAAATTAATAATTTATTAAGATTACAATTAGATTAAGGAAATTTTTAATGTCAAACCATTTTGGCGACAGACTATTCGATGCGGTAAAAAACAAGAAGACCCCACTGGTTGTGGGGCTTGACCCTGTTTACGGCCGCCTTCCGGAAGCGATCCGCAACCATCCGAGAATGAACGATGAATACGACGTGGCGGCTGCTCTTGACGCGATCTTCGAATTTACGACGCGCGTGCTTAAGATAGTCGCTCCGATGGTTCCGGCTGTCAAGATCAACAGCGCGTATTTCGAGAGATACCTCTGGGACGGGGTTGAGACGTACTATAACCTTATCTCCGAAGCCGACGCTTTGGATATCGAGACTATCGGCGATGTTAAACGCGGAGATATCGGACATACCGCAGAGGCATACGCCGAGGGGCACGTTAAGAATCCGGAACTAGTCGGGCTGGAAGACTTTTTGGCTCCTGATGCCATTACAGTTAACGGATTTGCCGGTCTGGACGGGATCGTGCCGTTTGCCGATGTGGCTAACGAACAGGGCAAGGGAATCTTCGTCTGGGTTCGGGCGAGTAATCCCTCGGCGGGCGAGCTTCAGGACTTTGCCGATGCCGACGGTGTTAAGATGTACGAGAAGCTGGCCGAGGTCGTCGCTTCTGTCGCTAACGAAGACAAGCGTATCGGCAAAAGAGGTTACAGCAATGTCGGCATGGTAGTCGGCGCAACTTCGCCGGAGGAGACTTCGGCACTTCGCACCAAATATCCCAAGGCGTGGCTGCTTATACCCGGGTACGGTTCGCAGGGCGCAACAGCCGAAGACTGCGTACGCTTTTGCAACTCCGACGGGGCAGGTGCGATAGTCAACGCTTCCAGGTCGATCATATACGCTTACGAATTAGATAAATATAAAGTGCAGTTTGGCGCAGAAAACTGGGAAAAATGCATCGAACAGGCAGTAATCGACGCAAAGGTAGAACTGTCCAAGGCAATGCATCAGTAAGAAACAAACGACAATACTGGACATTCTCGACATTTCCCACCTGTGGTTTTGGGCGTTATTTTTTGAAATTAATTGAAATTAATTGACCGAAAACGCGAAATAAACAGATATTTTGCAATTTTTGAAGATAAATGGCGCGCTTTTGAACGTTTTTTCACCTTTAATTCAGAGGATAACTAAATTCAACAAAGGGGGAAAATCAACTTTTCGGACATTAGTGACAGATTACAAGTGCGAAGGTGGGAAGGTAAAAAGTAAGGGGAAAAAGTAGAAATTAGGGGATAAAGATTTGATGATTTTGTTTGTTTTATCTTGACATTGAAGTTTTATTTCATAGTATAGGACTTGGTATAGCGGTGTATAAAAACCAAAGCTGTTATGGCCGGGATGTCGGAGCCACGGACAGGTTCTATTCTAATGGTAATATTTTTTATGGAGATGGTAAGATGAAAAGAACAATTCTTGCGTTGGTAATGACACTATTGGTTTGTAACACCGGCGTCCAGGCGATTAGCATCGACTGGGTAACCGTAGGCAATGCGGGCAATGCAAATGATGCTACCGGGTATGGTAGTGTTGGCTATGAGTATCAAATTAGCAAGTACGAGGTTACTGCAGGACAATATATCGAGTTCCTCAATGCCGTCGCTGCCACGGACCCCTACGGATTGTACAACACGAATATGGACAGTGACGTTCGTGGTTGCCAAATCACGCGAAATGGCACCAGTGGGAGCTACACATACGATTTCAGCGGCCGCCCCAGCGGAGATGAGTCCGACTGGTCTAACCGGCCGGTTAATTATGTCAGTTGGTATGATACATTTCGTTTTATCAATTGGCTGGGCAACGGCCAAGGCACCAGCGATACTGAAACTGGTGCTTATACAATTACAAACTGGGATGGAACTAATGCAACGGTAAGCAACCGTAACGCTGGTGCACTGGTTTGGATGCTCAGTGAGAATGAGTGGTACAAGGCTGCTTATCACAAAAACGATGGGGTTACGAGTAACTACTTCGACTATCCGACAAGCAGCGACAGCGCTCCCGGCCGTGACATGACAGAGGCTACAAATACAGGTAACAATGCGAACTACTACAGCGGCAATTATCTGATAGGAAGTCCTTACTTCCGCACCGAGGTCGGTGAGTTCGAGCTTTCCGACAGTCCCTACCACACATTTGATCAGGGCGGTAACGTTTTGGAGTGGCTCGAAACGGTTAATACTAAGTTTCCTGCCTATCGCATTCTCCGCGGTGGCTCAATGGGTGCCAGTTTCAACACCCTCCCCTCGAGCTACCGCTCTACCCGCCCCCCTGACGCCGAAAGCTTCGATCAAGGTTTTCGTGTCGCCTCTGTCTTTATTCCCTGCGACTATATATTGGCCGGTGATATTGACGATAACTGTAAGGCAGACCTTGCAGATTTTGCAATAATCGCTGCCGCCTGGCTCAGTGACGATACTCCAACGGCTAACTGGAATCCCGATTGCGATATATCATCTCCTTCTGATGGTTTTATTGACACTCTTGACCTTGCAGTACTGCTGAATAACTGGTTGACCGACTGCAATGCAGACCCATCAGACCCAGCATGCGTACCAAAGTAAACGTACAGCATAAATCATTCAGGATAAAGCCAAAGGGCTGTGAGGTAATGCTTGCAGCCCTTTTTTCATTCCGCCCCTCCCCCTAAACGATCTGGTTTATCTGCTATTCGGTTCAAAAATGGGGCAGACCCTTGATCTTTGTTTAAAAATAGAGACTTGGCGGAAATGTGTGTTAGCACTTTATTGTGCTTTTTTTTTAAATTTTATTGGACTTTTCTAGTCTTACAGCGTGAAATCGCCGACAAACAGATATACGGCACAATTTCTGCCCACTCGATAACGTTTTTTTCAAGTGCGGCAGACTCAATAAGGAAATTTGCAAGTAATCGTCGTTAAAAGAAAGGAACTAGAAATGAAGAAAATGGAAACTGTGTTACTGTGTGTTTTGATTTTGGTTTGTTTTAGCGGAATCGCTTTATCGGCTGACCCGCCGAAACCCGGGCCGAGCTTTAAGAATCTTCGGTATGACGAGGATTTCAGCTACCTTGGCGGTGCGGAAGGGTCATATATCAAGGACCGATGGGACCGTGTCAAGTGGATAACCCTGAACGATAACCTGCATTTGACGCTTGGAGGTCAGGCGCGGCTGCGTTTTGAATCCGAGACGAATAAGAGCTTTGGCGGGGTTAAACCTTCGCATGACAGCTTTCTATTGCAGAGATACTTCCTGCACACTGACTTGATCCATAGCAGTGGTCTTCGTATATTCATGCAGGGTAAATTTGCACATGTTAACGATCGGGACATAAACAGCGGCTTTGGCGGCCTTGAGGATCATGCCGACATACATCAGCTTTTTGCGGATATTCCGCTGGGGTCTGCAACGTGGAGAATAGGCCGGCAGGAATTACAGTACGGCAAACAGCGATTGATATCTCCGCTGGACTGGGGTAATGTTCGCCGCACCTTCGAGGGTGTCAAAGTTATGACCGAACTCGGCGGGTGGAGCGTTGACGCGTTTGCGGTTCGGCCGGTACTCAACGGCAGAAGGAATCTGGATCGTACAGACGAGCAGAAGGATTTCTATGGTGTTTACGCGACAAGGAAATGCAGTGATGCATTGTCAATCGATGCATACGCCCTGCTTCTTAAAGACAATAATCTCACCACGAATGTCAACGGTACCGCAGGCAGGCGAACGATATATACTATTGGAAACCGGCTTTACGGTAAACAGGGCAGATGGGATTATGAAACCGAAGCAGCAGCACAGTTCGGTACGTACGCCGGTGATCGCGTTCGCGCATGGATGGCGACTGTAGGCGGCGGGTATACTTTTGCAGATGCTATGTGGAAGCCGAGAATCGGACTTTATTATGACTATGCAAGCGGCGACAGCGATCCGACCGATGGAACACATGAGACTTTCAATCAGCAATTCCCGCTGGGTCACGCATATTTCGGCTATCTCGACCGTATTGGACGTCAGAATGTTCATGCGATAAAGACTCAGCTTAAGGTTAAGCCAACCAAAAAGCTTACCGCATGGGCCGATTTCCATACGCTCATTGCCGATCAGGATACGGATTCAATGTATGGAGCCAACGGCGCTGCTTCAAGGCCGCCCAGCGGCAGTTCGAGCTTGTTTGGTCATGAACTTGATATGACGATGAAGTATGTTTTTGATAAGCATACCACAATACTCGCCGGTTGGGCGCATATGTGGCCGGGCGGTTTCATTGAGACCACTGGTACGAGCAAAGATGCAGATTTGATCTACACACAAATCGAGTTCAAATTCTAATCTCGCAGGCGATAAAGTCCGTGAGTTGTGAAACTTTAGGCCGGTGGGTTTTATACCTGCCGACCTTTTTTTATAGATCTTTGTTTTTGGGGTTTAATACGAAGTACAAATAATTAATGCGCTTGACATCTCCCGTGCTCCGTGCACCGAGCGCATTAATTAATCGGGATTGGTATAAGTGCTTGAGTTTTCAAGATCAATTTGATATACTATTAAATAAAGAGGCTCAGCGTCGCAAGCGAGCTAAGATATATAATTGTATATGGGAAGTCCCAGACTCAAGTACTCAAGCAAAGGAAACGATCGCATGACTTTAAGAAACATTCGCTACTTATTACTGGTGCTGCGATTTCGCGGATCGACGACGATGTCAGCAACACGCCCGGGTTTGAAAGCGGGTCCCAAAGACCTCAGTCGAAGTTCGCCAACGAGTTTAGAGTTCAGTTGGACTGTCCCATCTCCAAGGGGCCTGCTGTACAAAGAATTAGGACATTAAAATTTGCGAAAGTTATCGAACTGAAATTATGGATTTATACTTTGGAGCTACATCTGTCTCTTTTTGCTTTAAATGCTATAATACCACATTTACCTGGAAATTTCCATCATTATTTTTTCTGCTTCTTGTACTTTCCTACAGCACAGGTATAATATCCACTCTAAAGCCAATATTATTATAAAATCAACCCAAGAGGCATAACTCGATGAAACATTACAGGATCAACAGGACGGTTCATAAATGGTTCGGCATCATTTTCGCAATCGCACTATTAAACTTTTCCATTACCGGTTTATTACTGCTCGAAAAGAAAAAATTTGACTGGTTGCAACCACCAACTCAAACCGGCAGCGAGGGCACCGTCGATCAATTTATAACGAACCAGCAGCTCTTTAAAATTGTTTTTGACGAAAAACATCCGGACTTTAAAAACATGGAAGATATTGACCGGGTTGATTTTCGCCCTGGCAAACGAATCTTCAAAGTTCGCTCGGAAAATAATTACAGTGAAATTCAAGTCGACGCGGTAAACGGAAAAATCTTAAGCATCGCAAAACGCAATAGTGATAAGATTGAAGCCTGGCACGATGGCTCAATTTTCGGCGAATTCGTCCATCAATACATCATGCCTGTTGTCGCTATCATAACGGTCATCCTGACGATAACGGGGTCGTACCTGTGGCTGGCACCAGCGATCAAACGCCGCGCAAAATAAAAAGACAACTTGGCCAATAATAGGGGACAGTCAGAAAGCGCCGATTAAAATCGGCAGAATAATAGGAATAACAGGTGACTGTCCTGCTCTGTAGAAAACCTGCTCCGAACTGTCATTGACGCGAAGGCGGGAATCCATCCTTGGCGATTCTTTGGTGATTTTGAATAGATTAAGGTAATACGAAATGAAAAAGGTACCTTACCCCTTTGTTTTCCCCGTTTTGCGGTAGTTTGTGTATCTGTAATGCTTTTAATTATACGTCAGCTATCTTACCTATTCCCCCGTAAACGGTACCAGGTACAGTTTATTCTGATGATTTTTCTTATTTATTGTTTTTTCTTGACTGGTTGGGGTTTTTTACGTTACTATTCTTGGTTGGAAATATTTTTTTTGGTTTAAGGTGATATAATGGCTGATAAAATTCGTGTTGGGATTGCCGGATTCGGGACCGTTGGAACCGGTGTTGCTAAGATTATTCTTGAAAATGCCGATGCTATCGAGGCTCGCAGCGGGGTTCGGGTGGAGCTTGCCAGGGTTGTCGATCTTGATACGACGACTAAGCGGGCAGTTGACCTGCCGGATGGTATGCTGACTGACGACATGAACGCGATGCTTGACGACGACAGTATCGATATTGGTGTTGAGCTTATCGGCGGGACGGATTTTGCGCGTGAGCTTCAGCTTAAGATGCTCGGCAAGGGTAAGCATGTTGTTACGGCCAATAAAGCATTGCTGGCAAAACATGGCGGCGAACTTTATGCGGCTGCTCACAAAAATAATAAGTGCATCGCGTTTGAAGCGAGTTGCGCCGGCGGGATTCCGATCGTATCGGCTATCCGGACGGGGCTTGCGGCGAATAATATCCGTGCGATCTACGGGATACTTAACGGGACGTGCAATTATATCCTCACAAGCATGACGAGCGACGGGGTTGATTTTTCCGATGTTCTTAAAGACGCCCAGGATAAAGGGTACGCCGAAGCCGATCCTACGCTGGATATTAACGGCGGAGACACTGCACATAAGCTGGTGATACTTGGTTCGCTTGCGTTCGGCAGGCAGATCGAGATGGATGATATATACATCGAGGGAATTGAGAAAATCGAACTTGACGATATTAAGTACGGCAATGAGATGGGGTATGTGCTTAAGCTGCTGGCTATCGGGGAAAAGGGCAAAAACGGCAAGCTCTCGCTGAGAGTGCACCCGGCATTTTTGTCAAAAGACAATCCGCTTTCGCGTGTTGACGGCTCGTTTAACGCGGTCAGCATTTTCGGAGACGCCGTCGGCAATACAATGTATTACGGTCGCGGTGCCGGGATGATGCCGACGGCAAGTGCGGTTGTTGCCGATATTATCGAAGTTGCGATGGGCAACTCGTCGAACCTGTTCAATGCACAGACTGTCGAATCGCGCGCGGAAACAGTGGCGTCGCTTGAAAGCATGGATAACGTTGTGAGCAGGTATTACATTCGCCTTCTGGCTAAGGATGTTCCGGGCACTGTTGCCAGGTATGCACAGATACTGGGAGATAACGGGATCAGTATCTCGGGCGTTCTCCAGCACGAAGAGCATAACGTAGGCACGTCGGTCGGTGTAATTGTCACGACACACCCTGCCGAAGAAAGTAAGATCAACGCTGCATTAAAAACGATTAAAGAGCTTAACGTAATTGACGGCGAGCCTGTGTGTATTCGCATTGTAGATATCCCGGAGGACGACCTTGATGACTAAATACGTGATAATCGTACCTGACGGAGCGGCGGATTTCCCGCTGGATGTTTTTGACGGACAGACCGTTCTGGAAGCGGCGGATATTCCGAATATCGACTCGATATGCATCGAAGGGCGGCAAGGTATCGTCAAGACGATACCTAAGGGCATGGCGGCGGGCAGCGATGTTGCTCAGATGTCATTGCTGGGGTATGATCCGAAAAAGTTTTATTCGGGGCGTGCGCCTATCGAGGCGGCGGCTATGGGGATCGAGGTAACGCCGGATGACTGGATATTCAGGTGCAACCTGGTGACGTTTTCGGATAAGGTTATGGCCGACCACAGTGCCGGGCATATCTCGACCGATGAGGCGAGAAAGCTTATCGAGGAATTAGCAGCGACCATGGCCGATGACCCTCGGATCAAGTTTTATCCCGGTGTTAGCTATCGGCATTTGTGCGTTATTTCGGATATTAATTTTAAGGTTACGACTGTTCCGCCGCATGATATTATCGGTGGTAAGATCTCAAAGAATCTGCCTAAGGGTAAGAACTCAGATTTTCTGAATGATATGATGTCGCAGTCGCAGCGGTTTTTTGCCAACCATGACATCAACCGGGTTCGCAGAGATCTTGGCGAAAATCCGGTAAGCTCGATCTGGTTGTGGGGGCAGGGAAAAAAGGCTATGATGGAGCGATTCTCCGCGAGGTTCGGTGTGCGAGGGGCGGCGATCACGGCTGTTGACCTTGTTCGCGGGCTTGCGAAACTTGTGCATTTCGACCTGATCGAGGTCGAAGGGGCGACGGGGTATCTGGACACTAACTATAAGGGCAAAGGCGAAGCGGCTATCGAGGCGATCAAGAAATATGACTTTGTGTTTGTGCATATCGAAGCACCGGACGAGGCTGGTCACAGCGGCGATGCCGAGGCGAAGAAAAAGGCTATGGAACAGATCGATAAGCATATCGTCGGCCCGGTGCATGAGGCGCTCAAGGAATATGACAGCTACCGGATACTGGTTTTGCCGGACCATCCTACTCCGGTAGAGACGCAGGCGCATTCGGATGAGCCGGTGCCGTTCGCCATGGCAGGCGATGGAATCAAAGGTATCCTTGAAAAGCCGTTCAGCGAAGAAAATGGTCATGAATCGGGTTTCAGGATAGAATGCGGCCATGAAATGATGGAATACTTTTTGAAGGTGTAGATCTTTGATCCACACCTTCAGATTTATAATTTATAATTTATGATTACAGAAGTTCTGTTATGAAAATTCGTATAGTTGCGGTATGTTTGGTTCTGGGGTTAGTTTGTTGTGCTTGTACTTCTACGCCTAAGATCAATATTACTAAAATTGCTGATGATGTTCGTGCTGAGCAGGTCAAGGAGATGAGGTTCGGGATGTTTATTTGCTGGTCGTTTAGCACCTTCTATGGGCAGGAATGGACGCCTACGCTTGATAAGGACTCTTCTTATTTCACGGCTACCGGGTGCGATACTGACCAGTGGTGCAAGACGGCGAAAGAGGCGGGGATGAACTATATTCTGTTTCTGAGTAAGCACCATGACGGGTTCTGCCTTTGGGATACGGCGACTACGGATAAGAAGGTCACTAACAGTCCGCTTGGGATCGATGTACTTGCGAAGCTAAGGAAATCATGCGACAAGTACGGGATCAAGCTGGCACTTTACTTTTCCGAGGGTGACTGGAACTGGCCGGGTGCGGCTGACGGTAAGGGACACTGGGTTGCCTCGGGTAAAGATCCGGAGATGAAAAAGGCTCAGCTTAAAGAGCTGCTTACCAACTACGGGCCGATCGAATTCTGGTGGATGGACCATGCTGCTGGCACCGGCGGGCTATCGCACAAAGAGACCGTCGATTGGATGCATAAGTTTCAGCCCAATACATTCGTTGGTTTTAACCACGGGCAAAAGGCAGGACGAATTGCTTTGCGCGAAGTTGGAAAGCCCGGTCCGCTGGGAGATCCAAAAGCTGCATCGCCGCACAATAAAGGCGGCGAAACGGGACATAACTTCCTGCTAGCCGAATTTACCTACCCGATCCTGCCAAAGCATAAAGGCGGGGCTATGTGGTTCTATTCACTTCCGAAACACGATAACCTTTGCAAATCTGCTGACAGTCTTTATAAGGACTACGTTGGTGCTGTTAAACACGGCAATTTATTTTCACTGGATGTCGGGCCAAACTACGAAGGTAAACTAAGAGATATCGATGTTAAGACGCTCAGAGAAGTTGGGAGGATGATAAAACTCGGGGCAAAAGGCGAATAGCCAATATCCAACAAGGAATATCGAATAACGAAGGAAAAAGCATAAGGATAATTTATGAAAATTACGATCAAACTGATTTCGGCAATTGTACTGTGCCTGGTTATTAGCGGATGTGCAAACCCCGGCCGGTTTCCTATCAAGGATAATCTTTCGGGATGGTCCTGTTATCTCGAAAACCCTGATGCTAAACAGCAGGATACCTGGACAATTGAAGACGGCGTGCTAATATGCAGCGGCACTGAACTGGGCTACATGTATTCAAACGATTCCTACAGCGATTTCACCCTGATGCTTCAGTGGAGGTGGCCGGATGAGAAGTCGGCAGGCAAAGGCGGTGTGCTGATCGATACGACCGGCGAACATAAAATCTGGCCCAGGAGCCTTGAGGCTCAGATAAACGCAAATGACGCGGGAGATTTCTGGGCATTGGACGGGTATGAACTGACAGGGACACCTGAGCGAACAAAATCACTTAGCCACGAGAAATACGGTGAATTGATCAATATACGCAAAATGCAAGCTTCCGAAAATGCTGCCGGACAATGGAACTCGTATAAGATCGTCGCAGAGGGGACAAGCGTGACTCTGATGATCAACGACAAAGTTGTAAACAAAGGGACACGAACGAATACATCCGGCGGAAAAATCTGCATTACATCCGAAGGTACCGCCATCGAATTTAGAAATATAAAAATTCTTCCTAACTGACTATATACCATTTATTACATCACATGTTCGCGTAAAACTAGACCTGCTGCATCTATAATGATGTAATTCGCAACATATTTCCTGTAAATTTAAAGTTGTACTTGAAATTTACAGGAAATATGTTATATTATCTAATATGATTACCAGAAACATTCAAAAAGAGCTAATTATTTGTGCTAAAGAGTACCCGGCAGTAACCATACTTGGACCCAGGCAGTCGGGTAAGACTACCCTATCGAGGATGGCGTTTCCTGGTCATGAATACTGCTCACTGGAAGAACCGGATGCGCGGCGGCAAGCCGAAAACGATCCGAAGGGCTTGCTTGCCAATTTTTCCGGCGGTGTGATCTTAGATGAAATTCAAAGGGTACCTGAATTGCTAAGCTACTTGCAGGGTATCATTGATGCCAATCCTGAACCGGGCAGATTTATACTCACCGGTAGCCATCAGCCCATGGTCCATCATGCGGTAAGCCAGTCACTTGCAGGCCGAACTGCGATGCTTGAACTTCTTCCATTTTCGATCGATGAGATTCTGCAATACAAAAGAGAAGCAGATACGCCTTATGAGATGATAATAAAGGGATTTTATCCGCGGCTTCATGATAATGAGTTGCGTCCGGGTCGTTTTTATGGTTCTTATCTTTCGACCTACATTGAACGAGATGTCCGTGCTTTAATAAACTTGAAAGATCTTAGGCATTTTGAGGAATTTTTGCGATTAGTTGCCGGCCGAATAGGTCAGTTGGTAAATTACAGTTCGATTGCCAACGATGTTGGGGTGTCTTCAACAACAATTAAAAACTGGGTTTCGGTGCTAAAGGCTTCTTTTATTCTTTTTGAACTTCCGCCCTACTTTACAAACATTCGCAAGCGTGTAACGAAATCTTCCAAGCTGTATTTTATCGATGTTGGACTGGCTGCGTGGCTCCTGGAATTGAAAACCGCAAGCCAGGTTCAGCGGGATCCGCTTCGTGGAGCGCTGTATGAAAATCTGCTGATCATGGAAGTTGTTAAACGGATACTGAATCATGGTGAAAGAACAAATCTTCATTTTTATCGTGATTCTGAGGGCAATGAAGTTGATCTGTTGATTCCAAAAGCAAGGCAGTTTGCTGCGGTTGAGATAAAATCCGGGCAGACTTTTCAGCCTGAGTTTATTTCGGGGATTGAGCACTTTAAAAATGCCTGCAAATCCGATATATCAGTAAACGGGATGGTCTGGCACAATGGCCAAAGGCAAACTAAATATAAAGATGCGGACGTACTTAATCCTTTGATACACGGATTTGAGTGGTAATAAACCAAGCCTGCATATCATTTCATCAAGTCTGCGGTCAGGTGGTACAGCCAGTTTATTATTATTGCTATTATTGTCAGGGCTATTGCGTATTTGTTTAGCTTGCGGAGTGTTGGGTGGATTTTTTTGGGGATTTTTATTAGTGCCCATATTCGGTATGGGATCTGGAAGGCTATGAGCGCAAATAGGATCGGCCCGAGCGGGTGGAAGTTGAAGGCCCTGGCAAATTGTCCGTGAGCCATGGAGGTAACCGAGCATATCATCCTGCAATATTCACATTTGGTGCCGAATGTATGATTGAAGAAACAGTGGATGGACCACTTGAAACCGAAGAAATACGCGCCAATATCGTTAAGGGTAAAGGCATAGGATGCGGCGATTGCGGCAACGCATAGAGATAAGATTATTATGTGAAACGCTTTGGAGTTCATTTTTTTTATCAACGTTATGAGCAATGTCCACTCACGAGTCCAAATTGAATATCCAATAACGAACAAGGAACAACCAATATCCAATTAAAAAACACACTGAGCTATTCGCTTTTTACTTCCTTGTTGGATATTCCTTGTTGGATATTGGTTATTCGAATTATTCAACCGGTCTTACTGGTATGTTGTGCTTGGCGAGGTAGTCCTTTACGTCTTTTATGCTGTATTCGTTGAAGTGGAATATCGAGGCGGCGAGGACTGCGCTTGCCTTGCCCTGCTCGAGTACGTCTACCATGCTGTGGAGTGTACCGGCCCCGCCGGAGGCGATCACCGGTATCTCGACGGCGTCTGCGATGGCGGCGGTCAGCTCTATGTCGTAGCCTTCCTTTGTTCCGTCTGCGTCCATGCTGGTGAGCAGTATTTCGCCGGCTCCGAGGTCCTGGGCCTTTATCGCCCACTCGACGGCGTCGATGTCGGTCGGCTGAGAGCCTGCCTTGACGGTGACGTGCCACTTGCCGACTTTGCCGGGCGTTCTCTTTGCGTCTATCGCAAGAACGACACACTGATTTCCGAACCGCTTCGCGGATTCTGCGAGTATCTGCGGGTTCATGACAGCTGCGGTGTTGATGGAACATTTGTCGGCACCGCTCCTCAGGAGCAGGCCGATTTCGTCGGCGTTGGTTATCCCGCCGCCTACGGTAAACGGTATGAATACGTTGGCCGCGACTTTTTCGACCAGGTCTACGATCGTCTTGTTCGAGCGGAGGGTCGCGGTGATGTCGAGAAAGACCAGTTCGTCGGCACCTTCTGCACTGTATCTTGCGCCGAGTTCTACAGGGTCGCCTGCATCGCGGAGGTTCAGGAAGTTTACGCCCTTTACCACACGGTTATCTTTTACGTCCAAACACGGTATAATTCTTTTTGTCAGCATTTCTATAGCTCTCTATTTTGTTAAATCCGAAATTCTAATATCGAAATCCGAAACAAATTCAAAATCTCAAAAATAAATGTTCAAAATAAAGCCGGCAAGATGCCGGCGTTACGGTTTTGATTTGCAGATATTTTCGAAGTTCTTTAGTATTTGCAGGCCGTCGTTTCCGCTTTTTTCCGGGTGGAACTGGCATCCGTAGATGTTGCCCTTCTGCACTGATGCAGAGATTTTCACTCCGTATTCGGTGTATGCTACTTTCGCAAGCGGGTCCGAAATTTCTGCGTAGTAAGAGTGTGCGAACGGGAAGTATCTTGCTTTGCCGAGGCCTTCAAACAAACGCATATCATCTTCAAATTCGACGAGGTTCCATCCCATGTGGGGGATCGTCAGGCCCGGCGGGATCGGTATGACTTTGCCGGAGATCAGGCCGAGGCACTTGTGGATTCCGTGCTCGTGATTTTCGTCAAAGAGCAGCTGATATCCGAGACATATCCCCAGAAGGGGTTTGCCGGAGGCGGCTATTTGGCGGATGGTATCTGCCAGGTCGCCGATCGCTTCCATGGCGTATCCGCATGCGCCGACGCCGGGGAGAATGATCCCGTCGGCAGCGGCGATGTCTTCGGGCTCACAGCTGACCTTTACGTCACAGCCTATATATTTGACGGCGTTGGTGACACTTTTTACGTTGCCTACGCCATAGTCCATTACTACTATCATTGTATCCTCTGCTTTGCTCAAACTGACCGTTGGCCAGATTGAGATTTATTATTGATTATTTTTGGATTCGGCCTGAGGGCCGAGGCTATTTTATGATAAAACATTCGTCAGATAAGCTACATAATATATAATTCAGTATTAAAACGCTAATTAAAACCTGCGAAAATGCTTTTTTTGCTGTTTTTTTTGATTATAATATCCCACAAAAGACAATTTACGGCATGGTCAGGGGGAATTATACTTGCCTTGTCTATTTGGACATGTTATAACTTCCAGCAGTTTGGTACAAGAATCCCAATATCCTGTACCCTGCAATGCTCTTTGAAAATGACAGACAATTAAACATGGAGAGGTGTCCGAGTGGCTTAAGGTGCAGCCTTGGAAAGGCTGTGTACGGTTCTTCCGTACCGCGGGTTCGAATCCCGCCTTCTCCGTTCTTTAACTTGCTTTAAAACAAAATTGGATTTCCTGGTGCAAATCGAGAGTTTACAGTAAGAACCACTGCCAGTCTTTAAAAGGCAAAAGTAAATTGGCTACCGCAATATTGTCAATCGCACTGATCTCATTTGAAAAGCTTTTAGTGTCATTTCTACATAATGTATATGTCATTAGTGATTGCCGCCCTGGCCCTCAAACCAGTACTCAAGGTCAGAATCCAGCACATCTCGCCATTTTCTTCAATATTACGAAACTTTTGAAGATATTGCATGAAATAAAACATGCACTCCCGGCGTTTATTGATATAATACAGGATTATTACCCGGGAATGGTCTGCCTTGCGAGATATGCGATACTTGCGGCCTCATAACTCGGCAACCCTAAGGTCTGTTGAACGCTTAAATGAATGGTGCTAAATTATGAATATCAAAAGCAAAAGTCTGGTTGTATTTAGTGCTGTTTTGTTGTTTTTTTGCGGAATCGTTTCTGCCGCGCAACAGCCGACCCGTGTTTTGATCTACAGCGGCGCCAACAACCACAAGTGGTCAGAAACAACCCCGGCTATTAAGAAAATACTCACAGATGCGGCAATAAGCGTCGACGTAATTGACAAGCCCGCCGACGTTACCGCCAAACTGCTCTCAAAATACGATGTGATCGTCAGCAACTGGAATAATTTCAGGGACAAGAGCCTCGTCTGGTCCGATGAAACCAGGAAGGCATACCTGAACTTTATAAGCAAAGGCGGCGGTCATGTCATGGTCCATGCCGGCGGATCGAGTTTTTATGACTGGCCCGAGTATCACAAAATAGTCGCCTCCTGGGGCAAAGGAACCAACCACAGCCGCAAACACGAATTCCCGGTTACTATTGAAATACCGGATCATCCGATCTGCCGCGGGCTGAAACCTTTTAAGACAAAAGATGAGCTTTGGCGAAATACAAAATTCCCTGCGTCCGGCAAAATATTAATGACAGGTTTTTCGTCAAAGAAATCCGGCGGCAAAGATAACAAAGAACCCATCCTCACCGTCTCGAACTACGACAGCGGCAGATGCGTCAACTTCATGCTCGGCCATGACGCCGCCACCATGACAAACCCTGGCTTTAAGACAGTTCTTGTTCGCAGTGTCCTATGGGCAGCGGACAAAAAACAAAGCGACAATCTTCAGTGGAAAAAAACAGACAAAAGTATCGCCCTGAAAAATAACGGCAAAACCGTCTGGCAGTTTAACTACGGCAAGGAAACCTCCAAACCGTTTTTCCACCCGGTAGCATTGCTCGATGGAACCGTACTTACAGAGGACAGACCCGCCGACCACCCATGGCACCACGCGTTATGGTTTACATGGAAGTATATCAACGGTGTAAACTTCTGGGAAGAAAACCGCAAGACAGGTGAAAGTAACGGCAAAACGGACTGGTCAAATGTCAAGGTTACCACCCAAAGCGATAATTCCGCTAAGATCACGATGAACCTGACATACAGCCATAAAGACCAAAAACCCATCCTCTCAGAAAAAAGAACCATGGTAGTATCGCCCGCTGACGAAAACGGCGTGTATTACATTGACTGGACATCGAAATTCACCGCTTGCTCGGAGACGGACGTTAAGCTCGACAGAACTCCAATACCAGGCGACCCCGGCGGAAAAGGATGGGGCGGATACGCAGGGCTTTCTGTGCGGCTAAACGGTAAGGGCGAAAAGTGGGAAGTTACCACAGAAAAAGAGCCGATCAAATTTGACAGCGGAACATTTCGAGGCAAAGCAAACTCTATGGAATTCTCGGGCGTTTTCAGCGGAAAGCCCGCCGGTATCGCGATACTCGACCACCCGAAAAACCTCAACGCACCCACGCCATGGTACGCAATAGCCGGCAAGCCAATGAAGTATTTCAGCCCGGCTGTGATATGCTACAAACCTCACACGATCCCATCAGGAAAAACCCTGGAACTAAAATACCGCGTGATAATACACCCGAAAAAATGGAACCCGGAAAATCTAAAATCACAAATCAAAAAATACAAGGCCGCATCGAAGCAGCCAAAATAAGTAAAGGGTACAATATGAAAAAGAGCAAAATAGGACGACGTCAGTTCTTAAAGCAAACCGCATTCGCCGCTGCCATTCCGACTATAATCTCATCGACGGCTTTGGGCAAAGGCGACACTCCTCCGCCAAGCGAAAGAGTCAATCTTGGCTATATAGGAGTTGGTGGACGAGGCGGAGGCTTAATGCGCGGAACTCTAAATGGCCATAATGAAGCCCAGGTCGTCGCTGTAAGCGATTGCTTTGAGTCAAAACGCAAAAAAGCACTCGACAAGATCAAGGAAATTTACACTAAAAAAGGTAGAGCCTCAGACGCCAGGGCATATGCGGATTTCCGTGAAATGCTCGCACGCGAAGATATCGATGGTGTCGTCGTAGCCACACCCGACCACTGGCACGTACCGATCTCTTATTACGCAATTCAGGCCGGCAAAGATGTCTATGTCGAAAAGCCTCTGGGCGTATCGGTCGATTACGGTTTCAAGCTTCGTAAACTCGTTCAGGACAAAAAAGCGGTCCTGCAGTACGGAACCCAGCAGCGAAGCAGTTATTATTTCAGATTTGCCTGCGAGCTTGCCAGGAACGGTTATATCGGCGAACTTGAAAGCATTGATGCATGGTGTCCGGGTTTGATGTCGTCCGGGTTTTATGCAGGCGCTTTCGCCGATGGTAACGAGAAGATTAAACCGGCCACTCAGCCGCCGAAGGATATTAACTATGATCGCTGGATCGGTCCTGCTCCAATGAAACCTTATACCGATATTCGTGTTACAAATTGGGGTGCATGGCATATCTATGATTATGCTTTGGGATTTATCGCAGGGTGGGGCGCCCATCCGCTTGATATCGCTCAGTGGGGTAATGATACAGACGAAACGGCACCGGTGCATTATGAGGGAACCGGGACGATTCCGAAAGGTATTCTTTACGATACGGTCGCCAAGTGGGACATCCGCTGTAAATATGCCAATGGGGTTAAGATGCGTTTTATGGATGATCTTACGGCAATGCCGGTCGTGAAAAAATATAACCCGAAGGCTCGCGATCACGGAACAACATTCCACGGAACAGAAGGCTGGGTCAGCGTTAGACGCGGGACTATCAATTTCAGTGACGAAAAACTGAGAAGGCTGAAACTCAAAAGTACAGACACCCATCTCTATGAAAGCAAGAGTCACCTGGGCAACTTCATCGACTGCATAAAAACCCGCAAAAAACCGGTCTCGCCGATAGAGACTGCCGTCCAGTCCGATCTTATATCGCATCTATCCAACGCGGCTATCCGTCTGAATCGCCCGGTCAAATGGGATCCGAAAACCGAGCAGGTAATCGGCGATAGCGAACTGGCAAAATCACTTAACAGAAAACTGCGGGCCCCATGGAAAGTGTAATATAAAACAAACAAAAACCCGAAGCTCCAGCGCATGGATATAACGCAAAGAATACAGCACAAGAAGGAAATTCAAATGCAATACAAAACACGATACGCCATTCTGTTTCTAGCATTGCTGTTTTGCACCTGGCATCTCGCTGTTCAGGCTGCTTCGCCAAAACCCAACGTCCTCTTCATAGCCATTGACGACTTGCGTCCGGAGCTTGGCTGCTATGGCGGGGCTCAAGTTAAGTCGCCCAACCTGGACACACTCGCCTCTGAGGGCATGGTTTTCAACCGTGCCTACTGCCAGATTGCCGTCTGCGGTGCTTCCCGCGCAAGCCTGATGACCTCGGTTCTCCCCACATCCAAAAGATTTGTCAACTATCTGGCCCGGGCAGACGAGGATGCACCCAAAGCCAAAACGCTGCCGCAAACGTTTAAGGAAGCCGGATACACCACACTGTCCAACGGCAAGATCTTTCACCACCGCGGCGACTCCGAAGCCAAAAGCTGGACCGAACCGGCATGGCGACCGAAAGTTAAATCGCTGGCCGCGTTGGACCCTGCGACCACCCGGAAACTCTCCAAAAGGAAACGGGGTTTGATCTATGAGCATCCCGATGTAGAGGACGGCGCCTATGCCGATGGCAAGATTGCCGCCAAAACCATTAGCGATTTGCGGCGACTAAAGAAAGACGGCAAACCCTTCTTCCTCGCCTGCGGATTTATCCGGCCGCACATGCCCTTCTATGCACCAAAAAAATATTGGGATATGTACGACCGCCAAAAAATCGAGGTCGCAGACAACCAGTTTCGCCCGGAAAACGCACCCAAAGAATTGCGAGGCTCCGGAGAGTTTCGCAGTTACCACCTTGGGGATTTCAAAGTCGGCTCTGACAAATGGCACCGCATGATGCGGCATGGCTACTACGCCAGCGTAAGTTATGTCGACAAACTCGTCGGCGATGTGCTGGCCGAACTAAAACGCCTCGGCCTTGCCGGTAATACGATCGTTGTCGTCTGGGGCGACCACGGCTGGCATCTCGGCGAACACAACTTCTGGGGCAAGCACAACACAATGCACCTTGCCACGCGAGTACCGCTGATCGTAAAGGTCCCGCAAAAGACCCCGGCGACGACTGGCGCGTTAGTGGAAACCAGCGACATCTTCCCAACCCTATGCGATCTCGCAGGCATCACCGTTCCCGCCACAGTCCAGGGCCGCAGCTTTAAGGACATACTGGATCAACCCGCCCAATCGTTCAGGGACGTCGTATACACCCGCTTCAAACAAGGAGACGCAGTAGTAACCCCCCGTTACAGCTACACCAGCTACAACGGAGGAAAGACACACATGTTGTACGACCTGATGAAGGATCCGAAAGAAAACCGCAACATAGCCGACAATCCCGAGTACGCAAAAATTGTTACGAACATGAAAGCAAGCCTGGCCAAAAGGATCAACCAAGCCAAAAACGCAAATGTAGGGGAATCGCAGAGCAGCAAATAACCTGTCGCAGAAATAGAATTTGTCATGGAAATTTCTTGATTAATGAGGGGAATTTATTACCCTCTACAGGTCGACTGCGGTATAAACCGGAAATCTGAAAGGAATCGAAATTGACAGAACAATTGATCAAACAACGACTTGCATCGCTTGCAGCGAAATTCAAAGAAAATCAGGTTGACGGTATTATTGTAACCTCAACGTCAAACGTGAGCTATTTGACCGGATTCATGGGGCACGACTCATGGGCTCTTGTTTTAGGCAGGCGCATCTGGCTGCTCACCGACAGCCGCTATACCGAACAGGCAAAAACCGAATGCCCCGCCTGCAAGATCATTCAGCGCAAAAAAACTCTCGCCGAAGAGGCAGCCAAAATCCTCAAGCGAAACAAATCCGTTAATAAACTCGCTGTCGAAGATACCGCAACCCTCGCCGTATTTGCTATTATAAAAAAACACATCAAGCTGAAATTCAAAAAGACCTCCGGCCTTATCGAAACCCTCCGCACGATCAAATCCGACGATGAGATCGTCAACATCGTAAAAGCTTCCAAAATCGCCGATGCCTCACTCGATCAGGTCATCGCGCAAATGCGTGTAGGCATGACCGAAAGCGATTTTGCCGGCATGCTCGACTACGAAATGCGAAAACGAAATTCCATCGCCGCTTTCGACGCGATCGTATGCTTCGGCTCCAACGGCTCACGAAATCATCATTTCCCCGGCCCGCGAAAGCTCAAAAAAAATGACACCGTCCTTGTAGACTTCGGAGCCGTCTACAAAGGATACCGCAGCGACAAAACCCGCACCTTCGCAGTCGGCAAGGTAAACAAAACCTTCGCAAAGGCCTACGAAACCGTCGCAGCCGCCCAGGCCGCGGCCATCGATCTTATCGCAGAAGGCGTCACCCTGAAAGACATAGACAACGCCGCAAGAGACGTTATCAAAGAAACACTATTCCCCGTCTACGGACACGGAACCGGCCACGGACTGGGCCTTGACATCCACGAACAACCCTTTATGTCACCTATCGCAAAAGGAAAACTAAAAGCCGGCCAAGCCATCACCGTCGAGCCCGGAATATACATACCCGGCAAATTCGGAATAAGAATAGAAGACGATATACTGGTAACACCAGCCGGCCATAAAATACTGACAAGAACAAAAAAATCACCTGAACTTAAAATAATAACAATATAACCGTAGGGGCATCCCTTGTGGGTGCCCAAAACAACCAACAAAGGATTTATATAATGTCAAAAGCAATGATCGGAATAATCGGCGGCTCAGGACTTGGCGACAGCCTCGTTCGTCACATAACAAATGTTAAACACGAAGACATAGACACCCCGTTCGGCAAACCAAGCGCACCGATAATCGTCGGACAAATGGGCGGCAAAGAGATTGCATTCCTAAACCGCCACGGCGAAGGACACACCTTCTGCCCGACGACTGTTCCATACGCCGCAAACATTTTCGCCCTGAAAAAGCTAGGCGTCACTACCCTTATCGCAAGCGGAGCGGTCGGATCGCTTCGCCAGAAGATCGCCCCCAAGGATTTGATAGTCGTCGATCAATTCATAGACAAAACCACCCAGCGAAAAAATTCGTTCTTCACCGATTTCGGCGCTGTCCACTGCGATTTTTCTCATCCATGCTGTGACAGACTTCGCAATCTCATTCTGTCGGCGTCAGAAAACATCCACACCAAAACTCATGAATTCGGAACATACGTATGCATGGAGGGCCCGCAGTTCTCAACCCGAGCCGAATCGCTCATGCACAAAAGTTGGGAAGCCGACCTGATCGGAATGACCGCAATGCCGGAGGCAAAACTTGCCCGCGAAGCCCAGATGTGTTATTCGCTAATCGCACTGGCAAGCGACTACGACTGCTGGAAGGGGCACGACCCATCCATCGGCAAACGGGCACTGCTAGCCGAAATAATCGGCAATCTAACCGCCGCCACAGCTAACGCGATAGAACTGATCGAAGCAGTGCTCAATACCGACGGCACGCTATGCTCAGAACAATGCCAATGCAGAAAAAGCCTCAAACTGGCAGTATGGACAAAACCAAAATCCATAGACCCCGAAAAGAAAAAGCAACTGGCCCCGCTGTTTCAATAGAACAGCAGGCCGCACCGGCTCTTATAATAGACCGGAATTACCGGTTACGGGACAATAATCAATCCCGCCAGACCGCCTGCAACATCCACATCTGACTCAAAACATTAAAGTCAGCCAGGCCAACGATCCCGTCGTCGTCAAAATCGCTATCGGGGCCTGCGCTAAGCCATTGCGCGGCAATTGAAGCAGCGTCAACTACGTCTACCTTGCCGTCGCCGTTAACATCTGCCCCCTGCCGAATTCCCGCAAAATCAAGCGTGATATGCGAAACCACACTTACCACGCCTTCGCTGACAGTGACAGACGCTGCCACAGGCAAATACATCCTGTGCGAGGCCGTCAATGTATAGTTCCCCGGCTCAACATTATTAATTGTAAACGTACCGTCAGCCTGACCGTCTGCAAAAGCGGCAAACTTACCCGTACTCGTATCGTTCATAACTACATCAAAACCAACGATCGCTTCAGCGTATACATTTCCAACAGAACCGGTAACCGTTCCGCCCTCGGAATCATAAACAAGATCGATCCCCGGCACTGACGTCGAAGTATTCGGCACATTAACGTTAGTGACAATATCTCTGATCACTCCGGTTTCCGGACCTTCAGGCGTTTCGTAAAAATTCATAAGGTAAAGGTCATAAGTGCCCGGGGGCAGAGAAGTCATAGTATAATCGCCAGTATCGGACACTTCCGCCCACCTGGTATCCCAGTAATGCCCCCAGTTGTCAGGCGTAATTGTAGTCCCTGCAACAAGTGCCAGCAACTCAAGCTCACCGGCAATAACAACAGAGGTCGGATTTGAAACATTACCGCTGATCTGACCGCCGTCACTTACCGAGTACATCACAATATCGCCAAGCGATACTGGCGTAGTAAGATCAGGTATATTAACCGTCTGAAAATGCATTGAGTAATCGTCATCGTCAATCTCTAACGCGATATCGTAATTGCCTGGCGGCAAACGCATCTCAAATTCACCATTGCCATTAACATCGCCCCAGCCTTCAAGCCAGTCAGCCGAAAAATCAAACTCTGCAAAACTAATCGGAGTTACACCGTCACCCCGGACAAATCGTCCGGTAACCAGCGCTCCCTTTTGCACAGCGATATAACGACCTTCTATATCAGCCCCTTCCGGAACATTAACATAGTTATACGGACAAGCCATTGAAAATGTATACCCCGAAGAAACTTCAGGCATCGCCAAAACTTCAAATACCCCGCCTGCAAGCTGACCAATATCAAAACGCCCTTCTGCATCTGAACTGCCCCCAACCCAGGCGTTATACTTTTCGCTATCAAATTCGATCTCAACGTTTGGAACCGGCTCACCTGTCGCCATATCAATAACAACCCCGGAATAACTCGCTGCCGGCGGAAGCGCAAAATCTACAGTAAGATCGCCGGTAAGTTCAACCTCAGCGCCAAGCCTGCCGTACATATCTTCATCACCTGCAAAATTCCAGAAACCAAGCCACATATTAATCTCTGAAGGTGGAAGGCCTGATAGCTCATAATAACCATTAGGATCTGTGTTGCAATCACGCCCCCAGAAATCGTATGCGGAGTCTTCAATATGGCAACTGACATTAACACCCTCAAGCGGCAAACCCGTCGCCTTGTCGGTCACAAAACCGGATATAGTTAATCCGCCGCTGTCAAGCTGGATATCAACTCCAAAAGTTTCACCAACGCCGACAAACCTGTCGACTGCAGTGATCATATCGTTCGAATCTGCCGGCGGATAAGCTGCGATCCGATAATCCCGGTCAGGGATTAAACCGGTCATCTTATAAAAACCGTTAGGTTCAGTATAGGCATCTGTGACCCACTCATATCCGACGTATGCAACGATTCTGGCATTATCAACCGCCAGCCCGTCAGAATCAGTCAAAATACCGCTGACCGAAGCTCCAACTTCAAGATCAAAGTCGATCCCAACAACATCCTCACCAAGGGAAACATCGACTGCTGTTCTACCCTGCCATTGATGAGAATGATCATAATATTGCTTCATGAAATCATTCTGCGATGGCTCGACTCTGACTTCAAAACTCCCCGGCGGGATATGATCGACCGTGTATACACCATTGGCATCGGTATGATCGCTGTGTATATGCTCGCCAGTGCTATCGACATGAACAGCAACATAAACACTTTCAACCGGTAATCCATTAGGGTCAAGGACAGTACCGCTAATGCTGCCGCCTTCTAAAATAGAAAAATCAATATCATCAGTTGTAACACCATCGACGACATCGACCGAATCAGCGTCATTCCAGTGCCTGACATGGTCATAATACTGAAAAACATAATTTTCATCGGAGTAAAAACTTACTCTGTATGATGAGGTCGGAAGACCAGCGACAGAATAATTACCGTTCGGATCGGTATAACCATGCCCGAAATACTCACCCGTAGAGTAATCATGTACATAGAGATAACAATCGCCAACACCAAGTCCAGTCGTTGCGTCAGTGACTCTTCCCGTTATCGTGCCGCCTTCGACAAGTGCAAAATTAATTCCGCCAGTTGTCGCTCCCTGGGTAACGCTAACTGCATCGGCATCGTTATAATTGTATTTGTTATTATAATACTGCTTTACAAAACCTTGCTGCGAGAAGACTGCAACCATGTAATTGCCGGAAGGTAAACCAGACAAGGTATAATCACCGTTTGAATCGGTATTAACGCTGGAGACACCATCCCCTGTGTCAAAATCATAAGCATAAACCCACATACCCGATAGCGGTGTTCCATCTGATTGGTCGGTAACCGTACCCGTTATCGTGCCGCCTTCGGCAAGCGCAAAATCAATACCGCTAGTTGTCGCTCCCAGGGTAACGCTAACCGCATCGGCATCGTTAGAATTGTATTTGTTATTATAATACTGCTTTACAAAACCTTGCTGCAAAGATACATACACACGATAACTGCTCGTCGTCAGGCCGGTTATAGTATATACGCCGTTAAGGTCGGTACTCACCCCACCCACGTACGTACCCGATACCAAATCATACGCACGTACCCAAACCGATGGGATCGGTGAACCATCGGAATTATCTGTAACTGTCCCTGAAATTGTTCCCGAAAAAGCAGTCTGTGACAGAAGGATTGATATGATAATTGCGGTAAAATATCTTTTCAGCATGACCCTCTCCAAAAAAATTAAGAAATTTTCACAAAGCCAACCTCATCCGAAGCCGGCAAATCTATAATATTGTAATTCAAATATCATTATATGTCAATGGTTATTGTCTGATTGCGAGAAAACACAGGGTTATGGCAGTGAAACCCCCATAGGGGATATTCCAGCTATACATACACTGTCGTCACTGCACATTATTTACACTTTATCGACCTGCGAAACATTCAAACTCCCATATTGCACCCCAAAACAGCAAACCAAAGCGTTTGCCGATTGCCCATAATTCTTTCTTTACAACCGTAATGCTATAGTATATAATCCCGGTGTTATATGGGAGCCTTTACTCCGAATATTTCACGAAACCTGCGGTTTCAGTCGGCTGTTTCATTCAGCTCCAGCATTTACCGTATATAATCCTTTTAATCGTAATTACCTTATAGGAAAGAACTTAGAGACATGAACTACGACGATATTAAATTAGCAGATATTGACAGGCCCGAATTATACAGGGACATATTCCCTTACACGGAATTTCCGAAAGTCGATTTTGACGATGTCAGAATCCCACTGGAAATTCCTGAAAAAATCTGGATCACCGACACAACATTCCGTGACGGCCAGCAGGCCAGGCCTCCGTACACACCCGACCAGATACTCCGTATTTTTGACTTTTTCCACGAGATCAACGGCGGAACCGACCTAATTAAGCAGTGCGAATTCTTCCTCTACTCGAAGAAGGACAGAAAAGCCGTAGAACTCTGCAAAGCCAGGAACTACGAATTCCCCGAGATCACAGGCTGGATTCGCGCCGTCAAAGCAGACTTCAAGTACGTCACCCAGATGGGCCTGAAAGAAACCGGAATCCTCACATCGGCTAGCGATTACCATATCTTCCTCAAGCTTCGCAAAACCCGCAGCCAGGCTTTGGCCGCTTATCTCGACGTCGTCAAAAGCGCACTGGACAATAACGTAATCCCCCGCTGCCATTTCGAGGATGTCACGCGAGCCGACTTCAACGGTTTCGTACTCCCCTTCGCAGCCGAGTTGATGAAGCTCGCCGAAGAATACAAATCTACAGTGAAGATTCGCCTGTGCGACACTCTCGGTTTTGGTGTTTCGTATCCCCAGGCAACCTTGCCAAGATCGGTACCGAAATTAATCCACGGCCTAAGACAGATCGGCGTCCCTGCGGAGTGGCTCGAATGGCATGGCCATAACGATTTCCACAAGGTGCAGGTAAACGCCGCTACCGCATGGCTGTACGGCTCGGCCGCTGCCAACTGCTCGATGTTCGGCGTCGGCGAAAGAACCGGTAACCCCCCTCTCGAAGCTATGGTTATCGAACACGCTCAACTAGTCGGAACCGACAGCAAAATAAATTACGAAGCGATCACCGAACTGACAAATTATGCTAACAAGGAACTCGGTTTCGACCTTCCTACAAACTACCCGCTGGTAGGCAAGGATTTCAACGTAACCCGCGCGGGCATTCACGCCGACGGACTCATGAAAAACGAAGAGATTTACAACTGCTTCGATACGCAAAAACTGCTTAAACGCCCTGTAGGCATCGCCATCACCGACAAAACCGGTGCCGCCGGCATCAAGCACTTTATCGAAGATCGATACGAGATAGAGATCGCCAAGCATGACCCCCGTGTCATCGGGATCAAGGACAGGATCGACACCGAGTACGAAGCAGAAAGAGTTTCGGCGATTTCAGACACTGAGATGATCGAGTGGATTGAAGAGGTTTTCGGAGATCAGCTTCCGGCGACGAGGTAATTGAGTTTGGCAGATAAGCAAATCAAAGCGGTAATTTTTGACCTTGGAGACACCTTGCTCAATTTCGGCAAGGTCGATACCGGTTCCCTTTTTCTAAAGGCAGGTCGCCTGTCATACGAATATCTCAAAAATGCAGATCAGCCGGTCGGCGGTTTCCAGCGGTACCTCTGGGGCAACCTTCTCGGTATTCGCGCGCAGTCGTTTTTCTCCGGCCTTTTCGGAAACGATTTCGACTCGCTGGAAATTCTGAAAACTTACGGACACAGAAAGAAATACACCCTGACCGACGAGCAGTGGGAAGATGTAAACCGCTGCTGGTATCAGCCGCTAAAAGAGTTGACAAAAGTCGAGAGCGATCTGATCGAAACACTTACGGCACTAAAAGACGCCGGCCTAAAACTCGGAATCCTCTCAAACACATTCGTAAACGCCTGCTCGCTCGACACCCACCTTCAGGAGCTTGGCATTCTGGATTTTTTCCCGATGAGAATATATTCCTATCAGTACGAGTTCAGAAAACCCAACATAAAGATATTCCAAACCGCCGCCGAGAAGATAGATACCCCCGCCGCTAATATCCTGTTCGTCGGCGATCGCGTAAACAAAGACGTTAACGGAGCCCTAAAGGCCGGCATGAGAGCGGCCCTGATAAAAACCTACACAAACGCCGGAAAACAAAGGCCCGAAGGAACGATAGAGATCGAGAAAATCGCAGAATTACCAGAAATAATAAAAAAGATCAATTCCGGCACATAAAACTAGCCGAATAAACTGAAACCCGAAGCGCAAGCGCAGGGATAAAAAACGCCAAACAAGCAGCTTAACCG
Source organism: Planctomycetota bacterium (assembly GCA_019456225.1). Taxonomy (GTDB): domain Bacteria; phylum Planctomycetota; class Phycisphaerae; order Sedimentisphaerales; family Anaerohalosphaeraceae; genus VRUI01. Next base: position 51,938 of record VRUI01000004.1, read on the forward strand.
TTGCAAAATAATTTGGTAACCGTTCACAGGGCATAAATGTGGATTATGGCCTGTGAACGGTTACCATATAAGCAATGGTTGCCATAAGACGCGGCCCAACCAACTGGCCTTTGTCAATGTGAGCCGGCATGGGCGCATCGTGAAACTTTTGACAATGTTCGCACCAGTAGCGAAGACCTGTATGTTGTTCAATATGAGTCGGTTTTTGAACAATTTCAACCTGTTGAACGATTTTTTCGGCCCCTTGAACCTCTTCGAGTTTACCGCCACCATCAGGGCAAACATCAAGTGTATGGGTTTGAAATGTGTCGATTTCTTCTGTGGTAAAAGGGTCTCTTTCATGCTTTGGATGTCCGGGTTGACCGCCAATGTTGCGAGAACCGTTGTTCTTTTTCTTTCGCGGCGGCTTGACAATATCCGACGATGGCGGTTTGGAAGAGGTGGACGAATTCTTCGACAGTTTAGCCACCTTGTCAGTGAGCTTGGCGACCTGTTCGGCCAGTTCCGCATTCTTCTTGGCAAACGTTTCATTGATTTCAACAAGTTCAGCAACCTGTTTTTCAAGTTTCGCGATGCGGCGAATATAGAATTGTTCTGTTTTTCAAGTCAAGTTTCGTCCTCAAGTTTGCCAACACGATTATTATCGGACAAATTTAAGGCTTTGCTTGAGATAAATATTGACATACCACCTTGAATATGCTATAATTCATCAAAAGCATGGGGTTTGTATTTGATCGAGTCGAAAATGGGCATTTTGACATTGAGTGCGTTGTTCAATACGCTTAAAATTCCCGTGAACGGTTACATAATATGTTTATCAATACAGGACACGCAATGGGTGATAGCAGGTCTGATTTTCTCTTTAATTATGGAGCGTTGTTTGCGTATATAGAAGGTAAAGTAGCGTTGTTTTTAAGTCGATACTAGTGATTCATGTAAATATTATTTTTTAATGAGGATTTGTAATGAAGTCATTGGATGTAATGAAAAGTTTTATTATTGTTTCGTTGGTCGCCTGTTTGTCGGCGATATCGCTTGGCGGGGTCGTTCCTGTTGCCAGTCCGTTTTATGCAGGCGCAGAACAGACCGACGCGCGAATGATTTACGTCGGTGGCAGCGGCTCGGGTGGAAAACTCGCAGTCGATTGCCATGCGGATTTCATGGTCGCCAGGGACGATAGCAATGTCGTGCAGAACTGGTGCAACGCCGGAACGTTTAAATGGAGCTTCGGATTCTTCAGTTTCGATGGTCCATCAAGCGAATATCCCTCGTTTAACTCGAACCTCAACGGCTCCACAGCGGTGACGTTCGATGGAGGGGACAAACTCCGGATGATTCTCGAACCGGGCTTTGGGTATACCCTTCCCAGCGAAATCACCGATGGCGTTGTGACCGTGGAAATGTGGATTCAGAATCCCTCGGTGCAGGCGGGTGAAGTCCTGATCAGCTTCGAGGATTCGCCGGGATTCGACCTGACGGTCGACAACTTCAGCATGAGCGGAAGCACATCCTGGCAACACTTGGTGGCAATCTCCACTGGCACCCAGGTGGAGTATTATCTTAATGGTTCGTATAAGACGACTCAGGCCGGCGCAATTGACTTCGACGGCAATGCGGTCATCAACCTCGGCGCGGAGTCCTTTACCGGCTCCATCGCCGCGATCCGCATTCACACCAAGCAGATGAACGCGACCGATATCAGCCACAACTACACCGGCGGCGTCGGTCTTGGGACTTATCTCTTCTACCCCATCCACGCAACCGACATCGAACACGCATGGTGGGGCGATCCCGACCGCTCGGTCGATCCGGGAACCGATCTGCGTTGGCACGAATCGGCGCACTTTCGCTCGATGTGGGACGAGGCGGAGAATCCTAATCCCGGCGATGACATTGGGGCACGAATCCTGGCTACCCAGTTGGACAAACTCGAGACGGTTTACACCTATATGAACGAGAAGTCCGGCAAGCACCTGCCTTTGGTCTCTAATGATGAGAACAAACGTGGTGACGGTCGCAAGTATAAGTGGATCGTTGGTAACGGCTGGGGCGGTGCGTGGAGCGGGAGCAGTCCTTTTGGTCTTGGTTATGGTATTTTCTACGCCGGTTATGATAATCCTCACGAGTATACGCACGGCACCGACGGCCATCAGATGAATAGTATTACGGGGCAGTGGTGGGAAACACATGCTAACTTCCAGGTTTCGTGGTTGGGTAATCCGCAGGTTAACCCTGTGACGAATTGCCCGAAGCACGCACATGTTTATCCTACGACTGGTGGTAACTACTACCATTCTTATCTGATCTGGGATCACCTTGTTGAGAGCCCTGAGTATGGCGGTTTGTATGTTACGCGTATGTGGAACATGGGTCCATCTTCCGGTGCCAATGGCAATGGTTCAGTTTTCCCGCCAAGGGCTATGACGGCATTGGAGCCTAGTCCTGCGACACCGTTTGATCATGAATGGGTCAAGATGGCCGCGCGCAACATTACCTGGGACTACCCGAGTCACCCCGAATACGCCAGTACATGGAACAACTGGGGCGAGAAGAAATACAATCATCGCAAGCATTATACATTGCTTAATGAGGTTCCTTATCTTGCTACTGGCTGGTATGAGCCTCCGAAGTGGCGTACACCTCAGCAGCACGGTTATAATATCTGTGCGCTCGAGGCTAATGCCGGTCCTGTTACGGCTGACCTGAATGGTTTTTATGATGCCTCTCATGATTCTGAGTGGACGGCGATGTTTGTTGCAGTTGATAATGGTACACCTCGTTATGGTGAGATTTTCAATACTCAGTCTCCGGGCAGTTTTGAAGTTCTTGCTGGTGATGATGAGCTTTATCTTGTTGTTGCTGCGACACCTCAGATCATTATGGAGATCGGCATTTTCAGTAACCAGGGGGAGGCCAATACGGACTATCGGGGTGCTTCGAAGGACAGGTTCCCTTATCAGGTTAAATTAACTGGTACTACGCCTAAGGCTTCTTTGTGGATACCTTCTACGGCTAAAAATGGTTTTATCGCAGCGAGTGCATATGTTGCACCTACTGCTTATATCGCTTCAGGTGCTCAGGTTCTTGACAATGCACGCGTTGAAGATTATGCACAAGTTTATGGTACTGTCAGCGGCAATGCTGTTGTATCGGGCTATGCTTATATCAACAGTGGTGCAATAGTTACTGATAATGCTTTAGTTAGTGACCACGCTATTATTCGCGGGGGCAGTAGTATTTATGGTAATGCCCGTGTTCTGGAGCATGCCGATATTCATGGCGTGCCGATTTATGACTATGCTGTTTGTAAGGGTAACTCAGAAGTTAGCGGTCCTATTCACGGCAACGCCATGATTGACGGCAACTACATCAAGAACGGCGACCACTCCACAGGCTACCAGTTCCTGTGGGCTTGGGGCGACTACATCCAGGATGGCGAGACGTACCAGGATTTCGGCGGGCTGTTCCTGGAGTACAAGTTCGAACAGCAAAACGCTTATCGCGTGTGGGATACCTACGGCGCGACCTGGGCTCGGTTGATCAACGGGGCCTCGTATGCATCCGACCACGGCGGGACCGTGTTGGACCTCGACGGGGTGGATCAGTTTGTCGATCTGCACTCGAGCGTGGCCACATCGAACGACGTTTCGTTCGTCGTCGACGTCAAATGGGACGGCGGGGCCAACGGTCAGCGCATTTTCGAGTTCTCGAACCCCAACGGCGACGTGTGCTGGCTTTCGCCGAGCGACAGTCAGGGCAAGCTCTCTTTCGGGATCAACGTCGACGGCGACGAGCAGGTGGTGCGGGCGGCCAATCCGCTGCCGACCGGCGTCTGGAAGACTGTCTCGGTCATGATGTTCGACGACAAGGCCGTTGTTCAAATCGACGGTTTCGATTGGGGCAGCAACGACGCCTTCACCCACGACGTCAAAGACGTGAGCGCCTCCGTCTGCTACCTGGGCCGTGGGGCTTCGGGCGGCTACTTTGACGGCCGGATGGACAACTTTACCATCTGGTCCAAGTCGCTGATCGACGTCATTCCTCCGACTCCCGATCCAGCGGAGTTCTTCGTCGAGCCCGTTTCGGTAACCGAGACGGAAGTCGCCATGTTCTCTAAGCAAGGCGCCGATGCTGGCGGCAACGTCGAGTATAATTTTGAAGAGGCTCTGGGCGGAACCGGCGCCGACGACAGCGGCTGGCAGGGGAGCAGGAGATACTGGGATGAAGATCTCGATCAGGGCGTCACCGAATACGTTTACCGGGTCACGATGCGAGACGGATCAGGCAACATGACCGACTCGTCGGCCGCCACGCGGCTGACCTGGCAGACCACGAACAAGGTCTATTCCCAGGCCGACGACGCCACCGGCCTGGCCGTGATCGAGGCCGAGAACTATGGCCGCAAAGCGGCCGGCATCAATGGCTACGAATGGGAGATCAACACGGGCGCGGCAGGCTACCTCGGCTCGGGCGCGATGATGGTTTCCGCCGGCGGAGCAAACAATGGCGTCGACTATGATGTTAAGTCGCCTCGGATGGATTACTTCATCGATTTCGCCAAGACCGGCAACCACTGGGTCTGGGTCCGGGCTCACGGCGCCAATCCCAACGCCGACTCTTACCACCTGGGCGATGACATGCATGCCTCCGGCTGGGGCTATTACCAGGCCTGGGGCACCTGGAACATCTATCATTGGATGAAGAAAGGCCCCTTCAGCGTTGATTCGACCGGCGTACACACGATCAATCTCTGGATGCGCGAAGACGGCACCAGGATCGACCGCCTGCTGGTTACCAGCGACAACGGCTACGTCCCGACCGCGCAGACCGACGGCCAGGGCAACGTGATCGGCGACGGTCCAGCGGAGAGCGCGTCCGTTACCAGGACCATGCTCTTTAAGGCCGCCATCACCGACAACACGGCGCCTACGCCTGACTCGGCGACGTTTCAGACACTCCCTGCGGGGGTAAGCGGCTACACGATCTCGATGACGGCCACGACCGGCACGGACGCCAGCGGCGGCGTCGAGTATTACTTCGAGGAGACGAGCGGCACTCCCGGCGGCACAGACAGCGGCTGGCAAAGCAGCGCGACCTACTCGGACTTTGAGTTGACGCCCGACACGAGTTATTCCTACCGGGTGCGGATGCGCGACATCTATGGCAACAAAACCGCCTGGTCAGAACCCGAAATCGCCAGTACTACCAATGAAGTGGATAAACAGGCGCCGACGCCGAATCCGGCGCAGTTTGCCGTGCCGCCCACGCCCGGCATCGCTCAGACCTTGACGATGACGGCGGTTGTGGGAACGGATACGTACGGGTCGGTCGAATACTACTTCACCGAGACGAGCGGCGGCCTGGGCGGCAGCAACAGCGATTGGCAGTCCAGCCCGACCTATGTCGATTCCGACCTGTCGAGAAGCACGCAATACACCTACACGGTAATGATGCGCGACGGCCTGGGCAACGTCGGCACGGCCTCGACGCCGCCGGTATCCGGCACGACCAGCTCGGACAAACAAGCGTTATTCTCTGTGGACCACGATAACCTGCCTGCCGTTGGGGCTTCCGTGGAAACATGGGACGGCTTCACAAAGTCCCATGGAGCTCCGACGGTCGTCGAGTTGGGCGGAGAAAAATGGTATTCGAATCTTAAAGCCACCACCTTCGACGGGATGGTGCACAACAGCGGCGACCATGCTGCTGGTACCAGCATCCCGATCAATGGTGCAACCATTGTGACTGCGGTCAAGCCCGAACGGGAGGATGTCGGCGACGGGGGCTGGTGCTCGATTGTGGATATTTTCTACGATCAGTTGTGCATGGGTATCAAGAACCAGACCGGAGAGGTCAAAGTCAAGATATCCGGAGCCAGCGGAAGCAACCACACTTGGACCAGTACGGCCCTCATACCCGAAGAACCAGGCGTGCTGACCCTTAGCGTCGGAAGCGGAGCCAACCCAGCATTCGAGGTCTTCTGGCAGGGCGCAGATGATCCGGAGCCGATATTGATTGGAACAGGAAACGGCAATACAGGCGGCGAGACTTACACCGCGTTGTACGCACAAGCTAATAACAGGGCCCACGGCAGTGCTATCAGCATCGGCCGCGGCTGGAGGGCTGATAATTGGTCGACCTACAACGGGCTGATCGGTGATACGTATGTATTCGACGAGCAGCTATCAGCAGCGGCCCTTTTGAGGGTGCAAGATGCTGTTCGTGCGGCCATGGGCATCGGTAGGCCAGCTGACACAGATGCTCCAACACCTGACCCTGCAACATTTGCAAGTGCTCCGGCTGCTGACAGCGATACTGCTATCAGCATGACGGCGACAACAGGCACTGATGCTTCCGGTCCTGTAAAGTATCTCTTTACATGTACAGCAGGCGGTGGTAACAGCAGTTCATGGCAGACAAGCGCTTCGTACACCGACAGCGGTCTGACTGCAAGCACACAGTATACCTACACGGTTACAATGCGTGACGCTTTAGGCAATACAGGTACTGCTTCCAGTGGTGCAAGTGCTACAACCGATCCTGTACCGGATATTACCGGTGACGGCGAGATCAATCTGCTTGACCTTTCGAAGATGGCTATGCAATGGGGTCAGAGTGATTGTGCCAACAATGACTGGTGCGATGGGACGGACCTTGATATGAGCGGTCAGGTTGGTTTAAGCGACTTGATCGTGCTTGCTGAGCAATGGTTAGTGAATGTTACCACCGATCCCTCGATGATCTTGATCGACCCGGAAACCGGCGTCACTGTCTCGAGTGAGTATTCCGGAGAAGATACTCCGGGTGCCCACATCGTCGACGACAGTGGGTTGTCTGGGGGGATGCATGACTCTGATTATAAAAATATGTGGTTGTCTAGCGGCATCGGATACGGAGGGGAAGATACAGATCCTTCCGTGACCTTCGATCTGGGGGCGGTGTATACCATCAGTAGCTTCCACGTTTGGAACTACAACCAGGCTGGTCTCCCTAGACGCGGCATCAATAACGTTTCGGTTGAGTACGGGACCACGGCGGCGCTAGGTTCAACAGTCGCTGGGATTACCAACTTTGCCCAGGCAACAGGAGCCGATGGATATACTGGCGAAAAATTCGATACGTTCACACCGTTCAGTGCGCGATACATCAAGTTCGATATTAACAGCAATCACGGCGACGTCAACTTATTCTACGGGCTTTCGGAAGTTCAATTTTATGGCTGGATTTCCACTCCATGAACTCCAACCGTTATTAACAATAGAAATTAAAGGGAAATTAAAGCCCGACGCCGGGCGTAGTAGATTAGGGGCTGGCTGGGATATATTAGCATACGATATACGATGACTTCGAAGGCGGCTGCACCACCGGCGAATGCTGTGAAGGAACAGACCTTGACATGAACGGCGAAGTAAACATCGGCGACTTTGCAGTATTAGCCTACCACTGGTTACTCACTTCAAACTAAACCTTGAAGTGACCTAAATGGTCGTAATGTTTTAATGGCTCAGTTGATCGGATTGTTTACATTAGTGAAAAGGACGATTTCGTCAGTATCAATAGTAACGAGTCTGTAAAGTTCGTTTCTGATACCTTAACAGCACCTGAACTATATTTATGTGGTTCAGGTGCCAATATGAACAATCATTCTAATGAAATAAAAAAGCAAGAAAGCAATGTTGAATGAACTCTCCCGAAAATGCTTTCAAAACGGTTGACATCCTTACGTTTTCAAACCACTCAAGTTCACTTCCAGCCGTTTATTCTCTTTAATAAGTTTATCCATGGTCAAAAGAGCGCCCCTGGCGGCAGCTTCACGGCCGAGGATAGTTGTAAGCACGCCATCGACAGAACGTTGAAGTGTGTCGTTTGTATAAATTCCTTCACCAATATTGCGATAGAATGTGGCAATATTCCGTTTGGCTCCGGCGGAATAGAGGCTCTTAACATCTCCTGAATAATGCCCCTTGCCTCCGCGCACATAGGACTTGCCCCAGTACTCGATCAGGGCATTGGCCGTCTGGCCGTAAACATGACAGCTAAGCCTGCCGTCGGTATTGTTCTTTAGAGCCTGCCCGAAATGATTGTGCACAACCCCGTTTGCATACTTAAAGACGATAGAGCATACATCCCGGCTGTCACCGTGAGGATTCGCCCGGCAGATTCTCGAAAAACCCGATGCCGCCACAGGTTTCTGGCCAATTGCCCAGAGTGCCGCGTCGATAGCATGAATATCGTAGTTGCCGATAAGGTCGCAGCCAAGGGCTATCGTATTTACCCAGATAAGCCGTTGCAATAGGTTTTCGATAGTGTCAGCCTTGGGAGGGTCCGGCCAGCCATTGCATATCCCATAAGTCGCTACCTGGGAAATTGGGCCGATCTGCCCGGCATGGATCGCTTTGGCAACTTTTATATTGACCGGGTCGGTTGGCATTTGATAATCGACCAGAAATACTCTTTTATTGTTTGTTGACTTCTTGCCCGCCTCCAAAATCGCCATACAGCCGGGCACATCCACCGCGACCGGTTTGGCCATATACACATGCAAACCCGCCTGGACCGCTCTTTCGGCATGTTCCGGAAGGAAATAGGGTGGCGTCTCCAACGCAACGGCCTCTACACCGCTATCGATTAGCTTTTTATATCCCGACAATCCCGAAAAACGCCTCCTACTGCTGACACCAAGCGCATCACCGCATTGATCGACCACATGCCCAAAGTAATCCGCCACAGCATGCATCTCATATCCGCCATGTTCCTTAAATAACTTGGCGATCCACCGACCGCGTCCCCCGCAGCCGATCACGCCAAGTTTGATCTTACGTGCAACTTGTTTTGTGTCGGTCGCCTGCCCAAAAACATTGCCCCCACCGACAACCAAGCCGGCCGTCCCCGCTGCCTTCAATATCTCTCTACGTGTCATATCGATTTTACTCAATGCAGACATTTTAATATCCTCTCAAACTCAAACTCAATGAGTATAAATCAAAAATTTTGCGTTCATGATTAGAATTTCGAATTCCAAATTGGAATTTTGCAAAAGTTTAGTTCTTAGTTGAAATCTTAGCGAAACTGTCTTAGGCAACTACAAATCATGCGAAAGTTAATTACCAGAAATATGCATAAAAGGCTATTGTAAAAGTGATGATTACTCCCGAATGGAATAAATCCCAGTTATTCCAGCTACTGCGAGTTTCGGCAATCTGTTCAGCGGTACCAGAACCATAGGCAAGACCCGTAAGCATTTCCTGTGACGGTTTTTTTGTAAACAAACTGATGATTATGATCGACACTATACAAATCACGAACAGGACGATACAGAAGTGCAGCCAGTTCGGTGCAACCATGGTATTGTATAAAATTCCGTCATGATCAAGAGATTTTGAGAATATTTTCAATGTTAATCGCGACATGCCTATGACAAATCCAATAATCAGCCCCCACAGCCCACCGGCGGCGGTAGTCTTTTTAGAAAAGATTCCCATCACAAAAACTGCGGCAATCCCTGGTGCAAGTAATGACTGGACATCTTGCAGGTATTCATAAAGGACATCACTCAAGCTTTTCATAATCGGAATCCAAAGGATTCCCAGTACAACGACCACTGCCGTAGCGACACGACCGACAAATACCAGCTTTTTCTCAGGAGTATCTGGTTTGAATTTCTTATAGAAGTCAACAGTAAAAAGCATCGCAGAAGAATTAAACAAAGAGGCCAGCGAACTCATAAGTGCCGCAACCAGCCCCCCTACAACGATACCCTTGACACCTGCCGGCAATAGTTCGGAAACCAATACCGGGAAAGCCTTGTCAGGATCATCCAGTGGAAGCTTGCCCTGCTGATGTAGCGCAAAAGCGATCATCCCGGGGATCAGGAAGATAAACACTGGCAGAAGTTTTAGGTAAGCACCAAATATGGTACCCCGGCGAGCCTGCTTCTGATCTCGACCGGAAAGAACACGCTGGACAATATATTGATCGGTACACCAGTACCAAAAACCGATGATAGCCGAGCCGAACAGGACACCAGTCCATGGGAATTTCGGATCGTCTGCCGAACGCACCAGCGACATCATGGTATCGCCATGTTTGGTCGTCTGGTCTCGGCAAATTTCTTCCAGGGTAGTCCAGCCTTCAATGACACCAGCTCCGCTGAGTTTGCATAAACCGACAACCACAATAACTATTGAACCGATCAAAAGTACCGGTGTCTGCAGGACTGATGTATAAAGAACCGCTTTCATGCCGCCAAAAATCGTGTAAAGACCGGTTATAACCACCAGGCCTATGGCGCCGACCCAGAAGAAATCGATCTGCTGGCCGAGAATCGTTATATTCTCAATGCCAAGCACTGTTTTAAATACCATTCCTCCTGCCCAGACAGTAACTGCTACTTTGGTAAGGACATAACTGATAAGCGAAATGATCGATAGGAATGACCGGGCGGCCGGACAATAGCGGCGTTCGAGAAATTCCGGCATGGTAAACACCATACTACGGGAATAAAACGGCACAAATGCCCAGCCCAATACCAGGATCATCCAGGCCTGTATCTCCCAGTGGGCCATTGCCATACCGCTTTGAGCACCGGCTCCGGCCAGCCCCACCAAGTGTTCGGATCCGATGTTGGAAGCGAAAATCGAGGCGCCAATTGCCACCCAACCAGCATCTCTACCGGCCAGAAAATAGTCGGTGGACGTCTCTGATTTTTGCATGACTACATAAACAACAATTGCGATCATGCCCAGGAAAAATAATCCCAGCGTACTCCAGTCCTGCCAGCCAAAACCTGTCTGGTTGGCTAATATAGTATGAAATATTCCCATTGATTCAACCTTTCTGTGTACTCAATTAATGTTGGCACCCTATGCCAATACTTTCAGAAAACATCTCCCCCGGTAGCTATAGTCATCCAAGACCATTTGCTAACATGTAATATATTTCATTAATGCGGATATCTTTTTTAAACTCAGATATCTCCGTATTATCGTCAATCAGGAGATATTCTATCCCGACCATTTCGGCAAAATCTTCCAGATGTTCTTTGGTGATAGCCATGCTAAAGCCGCTATGATGTGCCCCGCCGCCCAGAATCCAGGCTGTTGCTGCTGTTTTTAGATCAGGAGCCGGATCCCAGAGCACCCTGGCCACTGGAAGTTTTGGCATATCATTTTCGGGTGCAAGAACGTTACAGGGATTCACCAGCATTCGGAACCGATTGCCCATGTCCATTAATGAGACGTTGATTCCCTGTCCCTGTGGAACGTTAAAGACCAGCCTGGGCGGGTCCGCTTTACCACCGATTCCTAGCGGATGAACTTCCAGGGCAGGTTTATCGCCGGCAATGGATGGACAAACCTCAAGCATGTGAGCACCAAGAACTTTCATATTGCCCGGCTCAAGATGGTAAGTATAGTCTTCCATAAACGATGTTCCACCCGTCAAGCCAGTGGCCATGACTTTCATCGCCCTGACCAGGGCGGCGGTTTTCCAGTCACCTTCAGCACCGAAACCATAGCCGGCGGCCATTAAACGCTGAACCGGTAAGCCTGGTAATTGCTCCAGACCATGGAGGTCTTCAAACGTAGTAGTAAAAGCAGAAAAACCACCTTCTTCAAGAAATGCTTTCATGCCGGATTCTATGCGAGCTGATTCTTCAACGGCTTTCATCTGTTCGGCAGAAAGGGCAATATGATAAGTATCCTGGAATTCGGTAACCAGAGCTTTAGTTTGCTTGTTAGATACCTGTTTTATATATTTGACCAGATCACCCACACCAAAACCGTTTACTGAAAAACCAAACTGCTTTTGAGCCTGAACTTTATCACCTTCAGTTACAGCCACTTCTCGCATATTGTCCCCGAAGCGGGCGACTTTCAGCCCTTGCCATTCATGCCGGCCACAGGCGGCTCTCATCCATACATCTAGTTTCGAGACCACCTGGTCATCTTGCCAGTGCCCGACAATAACTTTACGATTCTTTCTGAGGCGACTGCAGATAAAACCGAACTCCCGGCCGCCGTGAGCGGACTGGTTGAGATTCATAAAGTCCATGTCGATGGAATCCCAGGGAATGTCACGATTGAACTGGGTATGCAGGTGTACAAAGGGCTTTTGTAAGATATTCAAACCCGCAATCCACATTTTAGCAGGACTAAACGTGTGCATCCAGGTTATCAATCCAATACAGTTAGGTGTCGTGTTGGCATCATTGCAAAGTTTGGTTATCTCATCAGGTGTTGTTACGACCGGTTTAAATACAACTTTGCAGGAAATGCCTCCGGCGTTATCCAGATAATCTGCTATCTTTGTTGAATTGTCGTTAACCTGCCGAAGTGTTTCCGGTCCGTATAGATGCTGGCTGCCGGTAACAAACCAAACTTCATATTGTTTAAGATCTTTCATGTTGACTCTTTCTGTAGGGGGTATCAATTGTTGATTACTGTGGATTGGGCATACTGCCATCAGCAGCTATTGTCAAGGATTTCTGCTTTCTGGGAGGTGTCTTAATTTTTTCGACAATGGTCTGTGCATCTTGCTCATATGTCGTATTTTGGGAGTGAATTTTAATATCAAGCAACTCTTTCATGATATTGGCCATGCAAATAGAGTTGTTGCTAACACCAAATCCATCATGCAGTTGCTTGTAAAGTTTATACAATTTTGCATAGACGGCATGATTTCTTGCTATGGGCTTATATACGATCTCTTTGATACCCGTCATTGCCGTTTGGGCCGATGCAAAGTCGTCGTACCCTCCATTTTGGCTTCCGGCGACGACGGCTGCTGCGATAGCCGAGCCCAGGGCGCAAGTCTGAGATGACCGGGAAACTTTCATCTCGCGGTTTAAAACATCAGCATATATCTGCATTAATGTCGGATTCTTTTCAGCGATACCGCCGCAATTTATCACTTCATCGACCTTGATGCCGTATTCTTCAATACGATTGATAATGGTCAGGGCACCAAAGGCGGTTGCCTCGATCAGGGCCCTGTAAATTTCTTCGGCTCGAGTATGTAAAGTTTGCCCTAACAGCAGCCCGGTTAATCGCTGGTCAACCAGAATCGTCCGGTTGCCGTTATTCCAGTCCAGGGCGAGCAAACCCGATTGCCCCGGTTGGAGTTTGGCGGCTTTTTGAGTAAGTGATTCATGCGAGCCCGCCTCAGCTCCGCCAGGTTGAATGTAATTGACATACCAGTTGAAGATGTCTCCGACCGCCGATTGCCCTGCTTCTATGCCAAAGGCTCCGGGCAAAACCGAACCATCAACAATACCGCAGACACCAGGAATATCCTCCAGTTCTGCCGAAGTGTCCGATACCATGATGTCACAGGTGCTTGTTCCGATGACCTTGACCATTTTGCCGGGGGCAACACCTGCCCCTATGGCTCCAAGATGGCAATCAAAAGCGCCCATCGCAACCGGAATGCCGGATTTTAAACCAAGTCTTGCTGCCCAGTGATCTGTGAGGTTTCCTGCTTTTTCATCAATGGCGAAGGTTTTATCTGGCAAATTCTGACGTAGCCGACCTAATTTCGGGTCAAGCTCTGCCAGGAAATCTTCAGCCGGATATCCTCCCCACTGCTCATTATACATTGCTTTGTGACCGGCGGCACAGCGACAGCGTTTGATCTTGGCCGGATGTTCTGAACCGGTTAAAACACCGGTAATCCAGTCGGCATGTTCAACCCAGGTATAGGCGGCGTCATAGACCTGGCTGTCCACGCGAAGGCAATGAAGAATTTTGCTGAAAAACCATTCTGACGAATATGTTCCGCCACACTTGGCAAGATATTCAGGATGCTTTCTGGCGGCCAGATCGGTAATTTCCTCTGCCTCTTTATAGGCAGTATGGTCCTTCCAAAGCCAGACATACGCATTAAGGTTATCCTTAAATTCATCTTTAAATGCCAAAGGTTCGCCATCGGTATCAACCGGGATGGGAGTAGAACCGGTGGTATCCACCCCAATGCCAATTATCTTTAAGGCGTCAAATGAAACATCGGCTGTTTTTGCCTGTATTAATGACAGCTTTATTGTTTGTTCAAGCCCATTAAGATAATCAGCCGGATTCTGACGTGCTACATTATGATCTGTTTTATCCAGCAGTATGCCGGCCTGGCCGGATTCATATTGGTGAACAGCTGAAGCCAGTTCACAGCCGGTTGCTGTATCAGCAATGACACACCTCACAGAATTGGTACCGAAATCTAAACCAATTGTATATTGCATGTAAAACTCCGAATTTTCTGATTTTTTCGTCAGTAATCGATTATTTTATTTGAAATCCGTCTTTACGATACGGAAAACAGGCTTCAAATCCCGATACATCGGGATACGACGCTGGCATAATATTTACTATTAATAATCATTTAGTTGATTTAAGCATTATTTGATCATTAAAGCTTAAATTATATTACTCATTATATTAGCTTAAAACCCACCTGCAATGAAAGCCATTTTGCGTTATAATAAAACCAATTTGCGTCATGCGTTAAGAAAGCGACTGCTTCTTCAAATTATTGCTTATAAAAATGAACTTGTGGTGAAACCGTCTAACTTGACCATTTGCATAACATTGTATTGTAAAATTTTTTGTAGGTAGTTTTATATCAAAATGGAACGTTGTGTTTCTTTCTCTCTACAAGAAAAAGTCTTAGGGGATTTTGTAACCATCATAGAAGGTTATAATGTTCTTTATGGATGTAACTACTTATAAAGGAAGGGTTTATGGATTTCTGAAGTGATCTGGATTGAGCAATCTTTCTCTTTATCCTTATTATGCTTTGGATTAAATTTGCAAAAAATGACATTTTGCGCTATAATAAAACCAGTTTGCGACAAGGAGCTGACGTATGAAAAAAATATTGATAATTATTGATACTTCAAGGGCATCCGGTAGGAAGTTTCTTACAGGAGCAGAAAGATTTATTGCCGCTTTCGCCCGTTGGGAAGTTATTGTTAAACCACCTGGCTATCTCATGAAATCACATATTCAGACCGATTCCTGGTTTAATATGGATAATATTGACGGCATGCTGGTCAGAGATGCCATCAATATTGATCCTATTTTGGGTATCAATAAGCCCAAAGTAATTAATGACACTCTTATAGAGTACGTGCCAGACGCTTCGACAATTGTGACGAATTCACATGATATAGGCCGGCTTGCGGCCGACTATTTTCTTGATTTAGGATATAAAAACTTTGCTTACTGCGGTTTCACTGGCTTGCCCTGGTCTCAAAAACGATACGAAGGCTTTGCACAAACATTAAAAAGTAAAGGAATTGATAATTGTTATAACTATGTAAACGACAACGCAAGCCAGGCCCATGCCGATAGCGACAGATTGAAGATGTCCCAGTGGCTTGCGAAAATACCCCGGCCACTATGTGTATTTGCCTGCAATGATGACCGGGCAGTAACAGTTTTGGAAGCTTGTAAAATCGCAAAATTAAATGTCCCGGAAGAAATTGCGGTTCTGGGAGTAGATAACGATGAACTAATGTGCAATCTTTCCCCGCCATCTCTCTCCAGCATTGAACTTGATTTTGAGAATGCCGGATTCAAAGCTGCTCAGCATCTCAATGATTTAATTCAAGTTGATGTCGATACCAGGATTATTGCCGTTCCACCTCTGGAAATTGTTTCTCGCCAATCAACAGATGTCTTTGCAATTGAGGATGAAGAGGTAGTTGATGCTCTGATCTATATCAGAGATTCTTTCCAAAAGCCTATTCAAATTACCGATGTGGTTAAAGCGACATGCCTGTCAAGAAGAGAGCTTGAAAGGCGATTCAAGAAATATCTTAACAAAACCATCAAAAGTGAAATTGAGGGTTTAAGAATCAATTTAATAAAAAAAAGGATACTTAATTCCAATGAGCCCTTTAATCACATAGCTCGCGATCTGGAATTTACCGATATGGAACATTTCTCTCGATATTTTAAAAATATTACAGGTCAAAGCCCAACACAATTTCGCTTGTCCCATACAAAAATAGGTCCGACTGAAGCAATACAATAGCATACTCCGTATTTCTTGTTATTCAATTCCAGTAACTTAGCACGCGCGAAATACTTACTCTAAAATCACATCATAGTAGACGGAGTGTCGGCTATAGGTTTCAAAAAACGGACGTAGTTTTACATCTTCGATTTGGAACTGTAGCTTATTGGAGTCTCCCGTGATCAATTGTCCGAGATTCTGTGGATTCAGATGTACGCTTCGCCAGTCGGTACGCGGGGCTGGTTCTTCGCCAGCCAGCAGGTACACGTCCTTCAGGTTTAAGTGTGTGACTGTCTTGTTGCTCTACTTCTTTTTCTGTTGGCCACCTAACATCGTCTTGATAGCCGCTTCGCCACGTGCGAGCCAGACATCCATCTCGCCTTTGCCGCGATGCGCCCAAGCGTAATATGGGATTAAGAAGAGGTCGTGCTCTGCTTTACCAAGCAGCTGATTCTCATCACTCCACGAGGCCATCAGGGCTTTGCCTTGGATCACGACGATGCCGCCGAGCATCTTTTCCCGGAACTCACAGGTCAGTTTCGAGTTATCCGGCAGGATCAGACCATGCGTTTTCCCGTTATGGTCGGGCCACTCGGCGCAGAAGACCATCGGCCCCCGCTCAACGGCAACCCGGCCTCGATCCGCCTCGACCTTTTCGTTGGCGATCACTCTTCGGATCGGCATCGGCAGATTGAGTTTCACGGTGTCACCCTTCTTCCAGGTCCGGTCCAAGGTGACGTAACCCTTGTCCACCGTCATTGCCACAGGCTTGCCATTGAGTTCCAGCGTCGCGGTCTCAGTGTTTTGGCTCCTGTAGCGATATAGGTCCGAAGGGACCGGCGTATTCTGCGCCCAGCCCGGAATGCGAACCTTCATTGCAAAGGAACATTCGCCTTGCAGATCGACGGCCATGGTAACCGTGCCATCCCAAGGGTAGCGGGTCTCCTGGGTAATCGCGACCGTCTTGTCGGCAACCTTCAATTCGCCCTTTCCTGCCGCGTAGAGATTGACATAGAGATCGCGGCCTTTGGTGGCGTATTGATAGCCGGGAACCGATGCGATGAAGCGGGCGATATTTCCCGGGCAGCAGGCGCAGCCGAACCATTCCGACCGTTCCGGACGCCGACCCGTGCCGCTTGACGAAAGGGTGTTGGGATAGAAAAACCTCTTCCCGTCGAGCGAGACCCCGTCAATGACATTGTTGTAAAGCGCACGCTCGAGCACGTCGATATACTTCGCGTCACCATGAAGCATGAACAGGCGGTGATTCCAGTAGACGTTTCCGATTCCCGCACACGTCTCACAATAACAGTTGTTGCCGAGTGCGTAGTCCTCCATAAAACCTTCAGGTCCGCCGGGCTGACCGAGCCCGCCGGTGATATAGAGCTTCGTTCCGACGATGTTTTCCCAGATTTTGTCGATGGCGGCGACATACCTTGTGTCACCGGTCAGCGTGGCGACATCGGCCATCCCCGAATACATATACGTCGCGCGCACGGCATGGCCGACGCCCTTCTCCTGGTCGATGACGAGTTTATGCGACTGGTCATACGTGCGGCCGTCCGGACCGCGGGTATCGAGGAAAAACTTTGCCAAATCGAGATACCGTTTCTCCCCGGTTGCCCGATAGAGTTTACAGAGTCCCATCTCGATGATCTGATGACCGGGCCAACTCTCGTTCTTGCCGGGACGGAACTCCTTGCAAAGCAGGTCGGCGTTCTTGGTGGCGATATTAAGCATCGATTTTTTGCCCGTCGCCAAATAGTGGGCAACCGCCGCCTCGTAGAAATGCCCCATATTGTAAAGCTCATGGCTCAAGAATCTGACTTTCTCCCAGCGTTCTTTTCCAGCCCAGCCGTGCGGCTTCTCGGGATTGATGGTTCGTGCGGTGTAGAGGTAGCCGTCGGGCTCTTGCGCCGCTGCGACCTTCTCGATGAGCCCGTCAAGATACTCTTCCATCTTCGGATCCGCCTTGACCGACAGACCAAACGAAGCGCCCTCCAGAATCTTGTAGATGTCCGTGTCATCGAAGCTGTAGCCGCGCACCTTGTCGTCTTCGAGCGTCTCGCCGCGAAGTTTCTTGGCCGCGCGTACAAAGTTCTCGACTCGACCGGTCTCCTCGCATTTTCCGAATGCGTAGGGGATTGTCACGGTGCGATTGGTTTCGATGCGAGGTGCCCAGAACGCATCGTTTAGATGAACCGCCGTGAAAGGGACCGGCTGGATGGTAGCCAGTTTGTCTTTCGGCTCTTGCGATTTGGCGACGGTAGGATACGCGAACACGGCCACGAGAATCATCAACACGGCCGCTTCAATAACTGTGGTTTTCATGTTATCTTCAATAACTGTGGTTTTCATATTATCTTCCTTTATCGTTACAGGTTATCAAGTTTTGCTGCGAGTCATTAGTCTAAAATCACATCATGGTAGACGGAGTGTCTGCTATAGGTTTCAAAAAACGGACGTAGTTTTACATCTTCAATTTGGAACCGGAGCGCACCGGGGTCTCCTGTGATCGTTTGTTCGAGATTATGGGGATTCAGATTCACGCTTCGCCAGTCGGTACGCGGGGCTGGTTCTTCGGCAGCCAGCAGAACCGGACCATAAAAAATGCTTGCGATGTTCGGTTGGTCCATCACCGGGCTGAGATGAAAGGTGAAGGGCATACGCAGTTCGATCGTGTCGTTCTTCTTCCAAATCCGACTAAGGGTTAAGTAGGTACCGGGCGCAGGGGGATCATCAAAGGACATCTCTTTGCCATTGATCTTGACAAAGAATCCGCTTTTCGCCCATTGCGGAACTCGGACCTTGATATCAAAGTTGCCCGCTCCAGCCGACTTCTGGATATCCGAAATGACAAGCCGGGTTGTATCGGCATAGGGGAAACTGGTTTGTTGCCGGACCACCACGTTACGCTCCGTCCAAGTTATCGTCGAAGGCACGTACAAGTTGACATACAAAGCGTGGTTGTCTATATCTCTGAAATAAATCGAATCTTGCAGCTTCGTGCTGCTTTCCAATGCCGTGCCGTTGCAGCAGGTGAACCCATCCATATTCGGGTTGCCAAAATGCTTTCGAGAGCCTGGTCTGAGCGGGACGTGGTAGGTATTGGCGGGACTATGTTCGGCAACGGAAGCGAGAATGTGGTTGTAGAACGCCTGCTCGTAATAATCCATATACTTGCCATCCGTTTCGAACATGAACAGCTGGCGGCTGAGCTTTAGTAGGTTGTAAGTGGCACAGGTTTCGTTCTGTCCCCCTTTGGCAAAGCCGTTGGTAAAGAGCGTGTTCGGTTTTGCTGTGAAGCACTCGGCATTTTTGGGAGTACTCGCCCCGGCGACACCTCCGATGCTGTACATATAGCTGTTCGTGCAAATGCTCCAGAAGTTTTTAGCAACGCGGTAGTACTCTAAATTGCGAGTTCCCTTATATGTCTCCAGGGCACCTGTGATTTGCGGGATATGCTGGTTGGCGTGCTTGCCGTGCAGGGTGTCTACATTTTTCGCCAGGCCATGGTCATGGTCGGCATTGCCGAAAAAGAACTCGATGTTGTCGAACAGTTGGGCGCACTGTAGAAATTGGTTGTTACCGGTAATTCGATGAAGCCGGGCCATTACTTCATTCATGCCGCCGTACTCGCCGGCAATGTATCGATTCCACATGCTGATGCGTGTTGCCGTCGGAACCTTTTCAAGTCGTGCGTGAACCCAGAGGCCCATGCCCTTGGCGACCTGAAGTGCTTTCTTGTTTCCGCCGACTTCATAGCAATCGAGCAAACCGGCGATGATTTTGTGAAGTGTGTAATAGGGAGCCCATATCTGGTTTTCCCGGCCGCCGTACGTGGCTCCCTTTTCGAGCAGGATGAATTGGTCGGGCGGGTAGGCACTGATAAATCCTTCGCCCCAATTCCAGTAGTCGGTACGAATTCCATCTGCGCTTAGGTCAGAGCTGTAATCAGTCTTGCCCGGCCCATGCGGTACGGTCGTTGGGTTCGCGTTGAACTTGCTTCCTTCCTTTACGGGCTTGCCCGAACGCTGGGCCAGGCCATGCAAAGTTTCGATCAGGTAATCCATCTTTGCCAGGAAAGTGGCTCGCAGCTTAGCATCGTACGTCGTACTGGCATAGGCTTGTGCAATCGCCGTAAGATAATGCCCGCTGGCATGGCCACGCAGCTTGGTCGTCTGGCTGTCCCAACCGCCCAAAGGCTTGGCGCCTTGGGGCTGCGGCTGTCCGAACGCATCGCGAAACATATAGAGAAATCGGTCGGGATCGGTTTTTGCCAATGTTTGAATAAACTTGTCACGATTCTTTATTAGCGGTGTTTTGCGTTGTTGGTTGTCGAGATTCAAAACGACTTGTCCCAGGGGAAATGGCTCTAACATGCGTTTGGGAGCCGATTCGGGGATCGCCAACTTCCGAACAGTTACGGTCGCCTTCGGTTTGAAGTCGGTACCGGGCACTATGCCGGTCACCGTGTAGGTTCCCGGCTTAAGGACTTGCTGATTGCTTTGTGAGAAAGGCCAAATGACGCGAACTTTCGGACCTGCCACGCCATCGCGGTACACACCCTCGATCATGTGCGGTAACCGCGGCAGATGCCCGACGGCGGTGCCGGCCGAGATGTCGGGGACTGCCTTGAGACCCAGGGCTTCGGGAAGTGTCGTGATCTCGGCATGTGGATCGGTGCCTGATGTCTGGATTTCGGCCAATGACTTTACATCCAATGCGGCAACTTCCGCCTCTGAAAGTGCACCGCGATAGATACCGGCTACCTGCTTACTTGAAAGAGCAATCGAATAGATTCTGAAATCGTGAAGTTTTCCGGTGAGGTGCGGATCGGCGCTGTAGTGTGATTTGCCGATGTAAAGATGATTTTTGTCGGTATTTTCTTGATCTAGGACCTGTTCGAGGGCAAGCTTTACGCTGGTGGCATGTCCGACTCGAACGCCGTCGGCATAACTGCTCAAGGTTTGAGCGGCGGGGTCCAACACGACGGCCAGGTGTATCCAGCGACCGGTCTCGACACGCAGTGATTTTGGACCGAATTCCGAGGAACCCTTGGAGGTAATGCAAACACGATAGCTCTTCTCTGTGTTATGGTCCGTAGGAGCGCAAGAGAAACTGGTCGTCTTATCCTGCCCAAAATCAAAGAGCCGCTGGCCGGGCGTAGCCGTTGTTAGATTAACCCAGGCGGTCACGCTTATCGCCTCCACACCGGTGAGAGCCTGCGAAGGAATCACAACATATCCGCCATCCTTTCCGGGCAGGGAAAGGACTTTACCGAACTTGTCATCCCTGACATAAGTGCCCCTGGTTCCATGCAAGGTCGCATGGCGGTTGTGTCGCGATGCGTCTTTGGCATCACCGCTGAAGAGATAGCGAGCGATGAGGTCAGTCTCCCCAATACCATCGAGGATCTGGTCGCCTTCTTCACCCGCACAAATTGTACAGTTGATTACAATTACCGATAAGAATGTCAAAGCTAGTGTCAAATAATTCATTTTCAGGTCCTTATTGCAAGAAAATTGTCATCGTTATGAGGGTCGGCACGTTTGTTTTTCTGGTCACTCTGCTATCTTCTTGTGTCTGGTTATTTTCCTTTTAGTTTAAAGCGGTAGTTTCCGGAGCCGACGTCGAAGGTGATCCAGTTGGTATCCCGGCGGGCGTCGGTGATTCCTTCGACACCATTGATATAGAAATCGTTTTTCCAAATGCCCTTGCCGCCCTCGGTAATTGTAAACTCATCAAGGCCGAGCGTGGGCAGACTCACTTTGGCTGTCGAGTTGACGGGAATCTCGATCTCCAGCACGAACGAATTCTTCGTTCGCTTCCAGCTCGACGAGACAATACCCCTGACGGTCTTGATCGAGGCCTCGGCGTCCTTCAAGTCTCCCAGCGGATGGGGCTTGATATGGAAATGGCGGTATCCGAGCCCGAATTTCCGGGTTCCATAATAATTCGGTTCCTGAATCCCGGCGATACTCTCGTAGAAGAGCCTGCCGACACCAGCGAGCATAGTCATGCTCTCTTCTGTGTTATAGATGAAATTATTCCATTCTTTCACCGTCGCGGCTCGACTCCAGCCTTCCCACACCGTGGTCGCGCCCTGGTCGATCATGTATCCCCAGCCGGGAAACTCCTTGTTATTGACCGCGTCATACACAATCTCACCAAGACCGCTGTCGACCAGCGACTCCATAAAGCCAGGCAGGCCAACGTGTCCGACTCGCAACTTGCCGTCATCGCCCTCGGTGATTGTTTGGGCGATGTTCTCGATAAGCTGCTTTCTGTGCTTGGGGGGCACGATATCGAGAGCAAGCGCGATAATCTCCGACGTTTGCGACTTGGTTGCATAGTGACCCGTCTTAGGATCTAACCACTTTTTGTTAATCACAGCCCGTATCTCCTGGGCCAGTTTCCGGTAATGTTTCTCTTGCTTGTTATTTCCCAGAACCTGGAACATGTTGGCCAGCGTCCGCGTGTTGTGGTAGTAGAAACAGGTCCAGATGAAATCCTTGGGAGTTTCCTTGCTTCTGAATTCAAATTTCCCGACTTCTCGACTGGGCAGCATATGTTCGCCGAGCCAACCTTTAGTGACGATGTGATTATCCTCGACCAACTTCCGTCCGATGAAGTCGACCCAGGCCTTGACCCTGTCGCAATGATGTTCGACCAGACGTTTGTCGCCGTGGCATTGGTACAGATACCATACGAGCATCGGATAAGCGGCGTTCTGGGACACGTCACTCGACCGGGTCATCCCGGGTAGCCGGGGAACGATATCCGAAAGGTCGCCGTCGTCGGACCCGGCCAGGGCAATGCCGCGTGCTTTTTCGGTCCACATGTTTGGCATGTGCTTGCAAACCGACAGGGTTCCGAAATAGCTTGCCGGCTCGTTGTAAAATATCGGCTCCCGGTGCAGGCCGTCGAGAACGAAGCCCTTGAATGCCACCTTGAGCGTCTGCTGGATGTTGCCGTGAATCTGATTGAGAAGATCATTGGAACAGTTGAAGCTGCCGTGCATATCGACATCGCTGTAGACTTCCCGACCCTGCAGAGTTTCGAGTGTCGGTTTTCCTTCGAGCCCCTCCACACGCACGAAGCGGACAGAGTGAAACGTGAAACGCGGTTCATACGTTTCACCTTCGGAATCGCCTTTGAGGATATAGGTATCCTTCTCGCCCTCCGTATTCCAGCCCGCGGGTGTCGACTCATAGTGGATCGTGATCTTAGCGCCGGCTTTGCCCTTGGTTTTCAGAAGCACCCAGCCGCTAAAAAAACGGTCAAATTCAAACAACCAGCCGCCGTCTTTGTGTTCGGTGATTTTGATCGGCTGAAAAGTGTTCTGGACCTTCATAGGCGGGACAAGCTGACTTCTCAACTTGCCTTCGGGTGCCGGACGAACCGCGGCATTGCCCCATTGACGATCATCATAGGCGGCTGTGTTCCAATCCGGCTTTTCGAGCCGGGCGTCATACGTTTCGCCGGTGACGAGTTGGTTTGATCCTATCGCTCCGGTGGATGCCTTCCAGGTTTCGTCCGTTAGTAGTTGCTTCTCCGTACCGTCGTTATAGGTCACCGTCATCTGCAAGAGGGCTCGAGGCCCATATCCCCAGGGCCCACCCTTTTCCCACGGCATTACGCGGGCAGCGCTATACCAACCGTTACCCAGCATCATGCCGACCGCGTTGTCGCCCGACTTGACGAAACTCGTGACGTCGTAGGTGCGATATAAGACCTCCTGGGAATAATCCGTCAGATTGGGTGAAAGCACATCGTCGGAAACCTTCCTGCCGTTGATATACAGTTCGCTCCAGCCGAGGCCCGAGACGTGGACCCTCGCTTGCCGGACCTTCCTGGTCAGAGCGAACTCTTTCCGTAGAAGCGGTGAGGGGGCGTTGGCGATGGCCTTTGACGCGAAGCGTCGATTGACTTTGTCAACGGCAGGGAACTTCGGGGATTTCCCGGCATCGTAAACCCTGAACTCGACGATGCCGGTCGAAGCTGCGGCGGAGTCAAATTCCAGTTTGAGTTTTGAAGTGATGATCTCGTCGAAAGTGGTTGTGTTATACCGATCGCCTTCGGCGCCGAGGCCGACGGGGTTTTTGACCGGAACGAACGCCTTACCGTCCCAGTAGAGAAGTCGCGAGGCCTTAGGAAACAGGATGCCCGCGCCGTCGCTGAACCAATAGACATCGATACTGTCGGTGTGGATCGGTTTGCTCCATTCGTATTGAACCCATTGGGTCCCTTTCTGAGGCCAGTTGCCGTATGCGCCGTAGCGTTTGTTACGCGAATTGACCGGTTTGAAGCCGTCATTGATTGCTTCAAGAGTCTCATGCCCCGAGACAAAGGATGTTGATGGCTTTGCTGCCAACGCGACATTGACCTTGCCGGGCTTTGCAGCATCGAGAAGTTCAGCAGGAGGTCGTGGTGGCGCCACCCCGATCCATTGCCCCTTCCAGTCGCTTTGATCCAGAAGCCCCATTTCAAAGCGGGCCGGCTGGCTCCACTTCGATGCCTTGCCCTCTTTATCCCAGACCCGGACCTTCCAATAGCACTTTTCGCCGCTGGCTAGCGCCTTGCCGCGATAGTCGACGTTCACCGACTGGTCGGAGGCCACTTTGCCGCTGTCCCACTTGTCGCCGACATCGTCTTTGAGCTTCTTCTCACTGCCAGCGACCAGAATCTGATAGGCCGACTGCGCCTGCCCGCGGGCATCCGACTTCAATACCCAGCCGAATCTCGGTTGGACCGAGTCGACACCCAGCGGATTGACTGCATACTCACATGTCAGCCCCAAGGCAGTAATATCGCCGGCCCCCTGCCCCAACGACAAACAACTACTCAAGGCCAGAAGGGGCAAGAGAAAACTCAGACCAGCTACGTTTCGTTTTAGGATGTTCATGTTATTATCTCAGTATGTATTGTTAATGATATTCTGGAATATGGATCAACATTACTAATCATTTTGCCTTACTCCATCGTTGGAGGTACAACCTTGCCTGCCGCCTGTTGTTCTGTATTATTATACGAACCGTAGAAGTCGCTATTGCTGTCGAGCCACAGCGTAATGCGGTGCATCTGCTCATTGCTGAGCTTCACATCGTGATGGCCCTTCTTAAGCATATTATAGAGCCTCGACTGAATCGCACCGAATTTACCTGGTGTCGTCCTGGGGGTTGTAAAAACGGCATTATCCCAGAAGAACGCATATTCACGAAGATTCCTGTAAGAACTCGGCCAGTTGCGGTCATGAGGATACTTGCTGACTATCCTTTCAGTACCGTCTCTTTCTTTTCGGACAATCGTCTGAGCATCACCGTCTATACGAAGATCGGGGCATTTCTTATTACCCTTTTTGATATTGGCTGTATGGCATCCGGCACATTTTTCATCAAGGATCGGTTGAACAAGTATCGGAAAACTGAACGGCCTGGTGCCGGCAACTTCCGGTTTGATCTTCGATGGGCTCCTTCGAAGTGCGGTAGGAAAGACTTTCATTGGTTTTGGAGCGGCATTTCTGGGCTCATGACAACCGTTACAAGTAAGATTCTCACCTGGAGCAACCCATGTCGCCGAACGCATCGACTGAACCGCAAGGCCTTCTTCGTTAAGGGCCTGGAAATACACCGGTATGCCAACCGGCATCTCGAAATACGCACTGCCGTCTTCATCGACCGGAACCGTACCAAGAATCGCACGTGCACCCTTCTGGCTGCCGAACCCGATACGCGGATTGTCGGCACGTGGCGTAGTCTTCGGTAAAAGCTGAATGATCCTCAGTGATGTGATCTTTGTGCCTTCGGGCATGGGGAACTTGGAGTTATAAACATTCATAAGACCGACAGTCCCTGTCTTTGGAAGTTTTTCCTTTGGCGTCTGGGGTAATTTTTTACCATCAACCGGAGGTAAACCGACAAGCGTCTGATGCGGAATAACCGGCGGCTTCTTGCGAGCTCGCAGAGGTATAGGGTCAAGAGCCGAAAACGAACTGTCGCGATAAATAAGCTCACGGTTACCGAACGAGTCGATCAGGTAAACACCATAGTTATGATCTTCGTGCTTAGAGCCGGAAACACCGTCATTTCCTGTCGAACTGTAAACACAAAGATAAAAGTCCTCGCTTAGCGGCCACGGAGAAGCGAACATGCCTTCGCCTCGGTGAACCCCATACTCCGATTCCGGAAAAAGCTGCTCCGGCGTAACACGCTTAAGCATCGCCATCTTATCGTCATCCGGTATGGAAGGATCCATCTGGACAATCGGACCATATGCCTGAGTATGGTGCCCCGAAGCGGTAAAGACATACTTGCCGCTACCAGGGATAGCACGAATCTGCATCTCCATGTGAGGCCTCTGGCCGGCATTACTGGCATAGTTGCCCTGGATAGCACGAGGGTCGCGACCATCCGGAGTGGTAATCCACGGATGATGAGCCTGATTAAAACCGCGGTCAACATAATCCCAACGCGTATAAATGATCAAGCCATTGTTATCAACACTTGGATGCCATTCATTAGTCTCATGCGGGCTGATTAACGTAATATCGCTGCCGTCTTCATGCATCGTATGCAAAGTAAAGCTCGGAACCGGGCGACCGTGACACCTGCCGAATCCGCCACGCCGCTCGGACATAAATGCGATCCGACCGTTAGGCAGAAAACACGAATGAAGATCATTCTCATCGCCGTCGGTGAGTTGAACAAGCTTTGATCCGTCAGCATTGATCTTGAAAATATGGTATGTCGTCTGCTGGGTCCACTTATAAAGATCCTTTTTCGCCTCGGTAAAAGAAAATAGAATTTCCTCGCCGTCAAAACTCAGATCAGGCGAAAGAAAACCGCCTTTTAAGACCTGTCCGGCATATCGACCGTTTTCGCACTTGGTATTGCCCGTAAGGTCCTTAAGAACAGGCGATTTGCTCAGTGCGTTTTTAAGCACAAATATCCCGCCGCCCGACTTGGCATGAAATCCGAAATACTGGTCACACATATGGTTACCCCTCATTTCGGGCCAGGGGTTTATCTCGCGTTTGGCAAACATGATATTCTTAAAATCAATAAGCGGATTGGAAAAAGCGATCTTACGGCGAAGCGAACAGAGACGAACATACAGACTGTAACGCTTTTCCTTGTCGTCAACAGGAACAGACTTCGTCTTTGAAATAAGCCTGTCAAGTTTCTTGCCGTAACCGGACAGGTCACCAACGGCGTTAATCGTAAGAATATTATCGAGCAAAGCCCTGGTACGCCTGGCCACAATATCAACCGGATCCCGGTCGCTCGCAAGGATAGTAGAATCCTTACGCAAAGCCGTCGACGTCGTCCGGTTGAATATTTGCTTGTTCTTCATATCCTTTTCAAGACGAGTAAACTGCGATTTCAACTCTGCATCGACATCCATTTTATAAGGCTCTGCCGCGATAGCCAAAACCCCAAACACACAAAGACTGATAACTGCCAAAGCATAACTCTTGATTTTCATTATTGAATCCTTATGTCTAAAAAAATCTCTTAACGCTTTTCTGCAAAATAATAGGGTTGGATAATTAATATTAAACAAAGAAAAGCTTAATCAAGGCTAGAGTCTGGTAAGAGCAAAACACACCGCAATTCAGAAAATAAAATACCATTCTACCAAAAAGATATAGTGGGCAGGGCTCACCCTAAGCAATGAAAAGTCAGGCTATCTTCTTTTTTGTACTACCTTGAATATCTTCACATGGGTAGCCTTCTATTGTACATCCGATACAAAACAGTACTATTAAATTGACCCCATAAATATTAAAAAGTTTTAGTTTTATTTGCGATTACCTGTCAGCCCTGGGAATATGCCTGGAGAAATATAGGAAGTCCTCAGTGTCTGAATGCGCCGGCGTCGGTGCATCCGGGATAGCTTCACTTCCAAGCCAATCAAGTGTTTCTTTACTTCTCCATTTATACTTATCGACATGGCCATCTGCGTACGCCAGAGAAACTCCTTTTGAATGCCAGTTGGCCGGCGGTTCAGCCCAATTGTTACCGATCAGGTTGATCACCCAAGCCCCCTTATTCCATGTATAAGCCGTACCGGCTTTACGCTGAGCCTCAACAATGACAAATTTGTCACTCGGCGATCTAATTTCATTCATTTTGTGTACCTGGTGATCAAGGTTTGTTCCGGCATGTGCATTTCGAATAGTTGCAATCATTGAATAGCTTCGAAAACCTACTTTATTTCTAGATGCACGTCTATCTGCTGGGCAATGATATGAATCTATATCTTTAACATATGGCCACATTTTCCCTTCTTTGATGCCATTTTGTTCGTACTCAATCGAAGCATTATTAGCCAACTGATCATTCATTGCACCGGAAGAACCATAACTCAATGGGCCATAGACCCAGGCATCATAAGCAAAAGCAGCTTGAAGTGTATTCGGTCTAGTTCCATTTGCCCAAGAACGAGCCCAAGTGTACGCGGACAAAAGAGCTCCATTATTTTCTGATTGATACATGTAGAACCCAAGAGACAATGTTTTCAAATTTGCCAAACAGGGAATCTGTGCTGCCTGCTCTTTCACTTTATTAAAAGCCGGCATGAGTATTGCCAACAACAATGCGATAATAGCAATAACCACAAGTAGTTCGATTAGTGTAAACGCTTTTTCTTTTCGAGGCGTCATTTTATTGCTCCTTAATCTGAAATTTCACATATAACCTTATATATCTTAGCTCAGCTACGCCGCTAAGCCTCTTTTCCAATATAATACCAGATTGATCTCAAAAAGTCAAAACCATTTTGCGACACAATCACTATTAAAGTCAATTTTGGCAAATATATGGCATATACTATCAAAATTCAGTTCATTTGTCACGGCTTACCTGGGAAATCCGGGCTTAATTGACATTTTCAATATAACATCGTATATTCCATCTCATTCTGTTGCAGGTGCAATATCTGCATTCTAAGACCACTTCTCTTTATTCCGACACAAACTATCCATCCAACCACTCTAAATCCCTGTTTTAGTAAGGTGTCAAAACCTATCTGGACCATTATACCGACATCCAACTGCCTGAAAAAGAACAAAACCAAACAGTTCCAACAGCCAGACATCTCTAAATTATAACTTTATACAGATTTCCCATGGTCACTACGGACCTTCTCTGCACATATCTAAGTGCTTGATTTCTCAAGGATTATCTGTTATTGTGTAAGCATAATTTCAAGGAGCTATATATATTTGGACCCCACGCGCTGGCGTCAATATTTTCTACTACTTTGGTATGTATTATTGGCCATTTGAAACACGATCACTCAACGCTCCACTCATGCAATCCTACAGAATATCTCTCATGCGAGTGAATTTCGAGCCTCATAGCATCGGTGGTTATCGGTATAAATTTCACGCTGTGTTCCATATCCTTATCGACAGTATATGGGTCAAGCTTCTGCACAGGCTTCCACTTATCTCCGTCTTTGTACAGCACTTTCCACGATAGAGGCACTTTTACCTCGCCATTTGGGACATCTTCGAACCAGTACACCCTTACTTGCGATACTGCCTCTTTCTTATCAAAATCATACTGCACCCATTCCTTAGTATTTTTATGCGGCCACCAGTGCAAAAATCCCGCCGAAGGATCGTTAGATTTCTTCGGGTTGTACTGGTCGCTAAGCAGATCAAGTCTGCCCTTACTCCCTTTTGATGTCGATATTTTTGCCCGTACCGCAATGGTCTTGGCAGGTGCCGGAATAGTCGCATTAACATTTCGTGCAACCCATACGGTCATAGGCGATCTTCCGCGATGCGCCCAGGCGTAGTATGGTATAGCCGTAAACTCACGTTGACCGGATTTGATGATCTGGCCTTCAGGTGTCCTTTGCATCGAAGCGGCTGTGCCCTTAACCGTAATCACCCCGCCAAGCAGGTTGCTTTTTTTTACAGTCTTTAATTCAACATCATCTTCGAGTATCAAGCTCAGCACCCTACCGCCTTCCACGTCATGGCCTTCCAGGCAGTAAACTATTGGGCCGCGTTCGATTGCGACCTTGTCCACATTCGCTTCGACTCGCTTATCACAAAGCACTCTGCGAACTTCCATAGGCATATCCAACTCGATGACGTCGCCGTGTTTCCACTTATTAGTGACAGCAACATATCCGTCATGCAGTCTGATCGGCATGGTTTTGCCTCTTACTTTAAGCCTTACCTTAGCGTCACTTTTTTCAGCATAAGAATAAAGTCCACCCGGCGTCACCTCATTTCTTGCCCACCCCGGTATCCTTAGACGCATCTCAAAAGTTGTCGGCTCTTCGGGTTCGACTGTGATCCTGACCTTGCCGTCCCATGGAAAATTCGTCTCCTGCTTAACAACGACCTTATTGCCGCCAACTACCATCCTCGCGGTACTGCCCATATAAAGATTCACATAAATCTTATTGTCTTTGGTGGCATATGCATACCCTGGAATACTCGGAACGAACCTGACAATATTAGAAGGACAGCATGCACAACTGAACCACGGCGATCGGCTGTGGCCGTTCAGTGACGCCAGCGGATTAGGATAAAAGAAACTTTTGCCTTCCAAACTGATTCCAGAAAGAAAACCGTTGTAGAGGATCCTTTCGACTATGTCCATATATTTGCCCTCGCCGGTCATCAGGAACATCCTGTGATTGAACATAGCATAGGAGATAGCTGCACATGTCTCATTATAGGCGGTAAGATTCGGCAGTTCGTAATTTTTCGCGAACGCTTCGCCACGTCTGGTTGCCCCAATACCTGCGGTTATATAAAGTTTCTTCTCAGCGATATTATTCCAAATCTTCTTAATGGCTTGCACATAGCCTGAATCCCCGGTAAGGGCTGCTATATCAGCCATGCCGCAGTACATGTAAGCTGCGCGAACGGCGTGGCCGACAGCTTCATCTTGCTCGACAACGGGTTTGTGGTCCTGACTATATTCGCCGTAGAGACCACCTTTGCCGTCCAGGCCGCGTTTGCCGTTTTCATTGCCTCTCTGGTCCAGGAAAAACTTTGCCATCTTAAGATACTTCTGATCGCCTGTAACTCGGTATAAACGCCCAAGGCCGATCTCGATTACCTGGCATCCGGGCGGGTCATGCCGACCATCCGGGCCGAACACACTGCAAACAAGGTCAGCGTTCTTTATCGCGACATTCAGCAAGGTGCGTTTGCCGGTCGCCTGGAAATGCGCAACTGCCGCTTCGTACATATGCCCGACATTATAAAGCTCATGTCCGTGAGCAATATCCGACCATCGCTCCTTACCGCCGGGCGGGCTGTACTTGTCACTTTGCAGTGTTCTTGCAGTATACAAATAGCCGTCATCTTCCTGGGCAGCTGCGATCTTTACGATCAAATCGTCAAGATACTTTTCAAGCTTAGGGTCCGGTGCAAGCGCCAAAGTATAAGCTGCGCCTTCGACAACTTTGAAAACATCCGAATCGTTAAAGAATATACCCTCAAACTTCCCATCTACCAGGCCGCCGGCTTTGGCGAAGTTGCTTATACGCCCCGTTTCTTCGCATTGGCCAAATGCATACGGTAAAGTAACTTTGCGCGATGTCTCCATACGCGGCAGCCAGAACTGGTCTGTTATATCAACTTCTGTAAACTTAACCGGCGATATCGAGTAGTCCTTTTTAACCTGGGCGGAGGCGTTAAAGGCCGCCGAAAGAACAATCAATACCAGGCAAATATTTAAGGAACCAGACAACTTTTCAGGCATAAAAGACAATTTAGCAAACTTCATAAGTACTCCCTTGGTCTAAATTACCAGCTTTCGCTGGACATCATATGTCAGAGGCGAAATGATAAGGCTATCCATACTATTTTTCGTAACCGTTCACGGGAATTTTGAGCGTATTGAGCAACGCACTCAATGTCAAAATGCCCATTTTCGACTCGATCAAATACAAATCCCTATGATGAACTATAGCATATTCAAGGTGGTATGTCAATATTTGTCTCAAGCAAAGGCCCTAAATTTGTCCGATAATAATCGTGTTGGCAAACTTGAGGACGAAACTGAAACTAAGGTTCGATGGCTTTGGGTGCTGGCAGGATAGCCAGGTCGATCTTTGAGTAGTTGCCCCGCTCGAACAAAACGCCGATCCGACCGTCTGGGAGGACCGCTATGTCACTGTAGGCAGCTATTAGACCGGCTTATTGGGGAACTTCAAGAAAGAACACCGACTGGACCGGCCCAAGTTTCAGTCGCGCCAGTGTGCAGTGCATTCCGTTCTGCTTGACGTCGCTGCATTTCACGTCGGTTATGCTCCCATCGCCCGGGTTCCAGGATTGCAGCGTTAGCCTGCCGCGGAGGACAACATCCACCTCCACAGCTTCATCAGTAGAGTTAGCGAAGTAGAAGATATTTCGGTCACTCTTGACCTTATGGATATAGGAGAGCATCCCGGCATGTTTCCCCTTCTTTGGAGGGCCGCTCCCACTTTGAGGCAGATGCTTGAAAAGAGGAGTTCCTGGGCCAAACCGTACGTCGGGCACCGGCATTGCATCCTGTAACGCGGCAGCCAAGGCCGATCCATTATCGATCAGCGACGGGACAAAGTAAGACGCGCCGCCCGCCTCATTGGCCTTCCTGGCATAACCCTTATCATTCACGGTAGTGGAGGGGAACATCGCTGCAATCACTTCGCGAACTTCGCGGTCGTGACCAAACTCGGCCGATGAAGTCGGTAGTTGCGTCGTGGCAATCACCTTTCCCCCCGCGTCATAGAACGCTTTGATCTTCTGCAGATTGCTCCAATGTATCGCGGCTACGCTGGGAATGATGATTACGCTGTAATCTTCGTAATTGGTCTTGTTTTCCAGGTGAAGCTTATCGCCGTCTATATAACATTTTCCGTCTAAGATTTCCGGATGAAGAAATGTAAAGTCACGACGAATCTCGCCCGTAAGCAGATCACTTAACATATTGAGGTCTGTATCCTTAGGCATCCTGAGCCCGGGGTGTAGTCCGCCAACTTTATCAAACTGTGCATACGCCTGCATAGTCGCAACCGGATAGAGGACGCTAATATCTGCAACATGACGGCCCCCTTGCAACAGCAGGCTTGAACGTGCCGCCCAATTATTGTAGTGAGCAAGGACGGGGCCGATTTCTTCGGAAAAATGTGAGATCAGCGGCCGAAACCATACCCTTTCGGGGTCATACCACATACTGCACGGCAAAAAGAAATTTCCTCCACGTGCAAAAAGTTCCATGCCCGAACGATACAGCATCGTCTTATCAAATGGGTGGTAATTTCCATAAATTTCTACAGCTGTAATCGGACGGTCATAGCTGTAAGAAGCCGAGCTGGTCATCTTGAATCCCGGCCGTCCATGCCCGTAGTAATGGATCGAATCGATCATCGGGATGTCGCAGTGGCGATAGAATTTGATGTGATCGGCAGCCAGGAATGTCGGCTGCGGGTGATATTGTCCCATTCCATGGCCAGTACTACCTATGCCATGAGCGGAACACCATTCGTTAACCTTACGTGGATAGCCTTCGGCCAGGAGTTCAGCACGGAAATCAAGGAGGGCAACTCGTGCCGCGGTTGTATCAGGGCCAATGTCATACCACAACGCCGGATAAAGACTTACGGGATTATATCCATGTTGTTTCTGGAAATATTCGTTGAATATTGGCGTCCAAACTCGCCCGTCGAATTCTCTTACATTGATATCATCGAAAAAATTCATAGTTATAGTCGAGCCAAAGTACTTCGAGAATCGCTTGTAATACTGGTCATAGGTCAGCGTGCAGAACCGGGCTACCGAGACGGGATTAAGGTAATCGACACGGTCACCGGCATTGACGCAGCTAAAGAGCATCAGTTTCCACTTCCCGGCCGGAACGCGCCAGGCAATCCTTCCGTCTTTGACCAAATCGCTGATGTCCCGTCGCTGAAAGGTCTGAAGATTCATCGCCACAGCTCCCATGAAAACGCCTTTAGGGATGGTCTCGGTCCAATCCTTTGGCCCCTCGACATCTACCTCTTTCTTGTCAAGACGGTGTGCAACATCATTGGGAAATTGCTCTTTCATCTGCCCGCCAGCCGAGCCGCTGGGGAAATCAATATCATCGTAAAAGATAACGCTCATCCCAAGCTCTTTGCTGGTTTTCAAAATATCATTGTACCTGGCAAAGTAGTCTTCGGTTAAATATTTGGGTTCTGTGTGGCTTACCGGCAAGACAGCGACACCAGAAAAACCACTTTTGTCACGCGAAGCCTTGATCTGAGAGACGATTTCTTTTGTCGTAAGCTTGCCATTCAATGACCAAAGCGGAATAGTTTTATACTTAAGCGGAGGCTCCTTAAAGTCATGCTCAATATCTGCAGCACATAAACTTGACGGAAACAAAAACTGCCCGCATAAGATAACTGACATAAAACTCAATACTAAACATCTAGGTGTAATAAGCACAATCTAACTCCTTACTTGTATGTTTCAGGAAATGAATAAGTTGCTGTTGGCGTCATGCCAAAAGTCCTAAAACTCCCATGTTGATTTAACAATCCTGATTAAGCTGACATTTGCATTTAACTGTTTACTGAATATTATTCTACCCTTTTCGATGCTAATAATTTCACTCAACTATTTTATTTCAGGTTTTTTTGGGAAAGCAAAGTAAGTTCTTGAGTTCGTGTGCGGTTCTAGCCCGACGCTTACGGGCGTGTTGCTTAATCCGAAATAAACACGAAATTTAATGTCAATTCTTTCCTAAGGGCAGTTCATTTAGTCGTCTCAACAAAGAATATCGATTGGACCGGGTCAAGCTTGAGTCGCACCTGAGTACAGGGCTTTGCATTGTCAGTAATATTAATGCTTTTAATATTAGTAATGGTTCCATTTTCCGGGCGCCAGGATTGCAACGCTAGTTTACCCCGGAGCGTAACATCCATCTCCATACCTTTGTCCGTCGAGTTTGCAAAGAAATAGATATTGCGGCCGTCCTTGACCTTATGGATATAGGAGAGCATTCCGGAATGTTTCCCTTTTTTAGGAGGACCACTTCCACTTTGAGGTAGATGTTTGAATTTCGGAGTTCCGGGGCCAAACTGCACGTCAGCTACGGGCATTGCATCCTTTAATACCGCTGCCAGGGAAGCTCCATTATCGTTGAGCGACTCGACGAAGTAAGATACCCCTCCGGCGGCATTGGTTCTTTTGGTATAGGCCTGGTCATTGTACAAAGCGAGGTCGAACATTTCCCCGATAGTTTTTTTCACATCGCGGTCATGGCCAAACTCAGCTGATAAACCAGGTAAGCGAGTCGTAGCGATCACCTTTCCGCCAGCGTCATAAAATGCTTTGATTTTCTTCAAATTACTCCAGTGTATCGTTGATACACTTGGAATTATGATCACGCTGTAATCTTCATAATTAACCTTATTTTTCAGGTGAAGCTTATCGCCGTCTATATAACATTTTCCGTCTAAGATTTCCGGATGAAGGAATGTAAAGTCACGACGAATCTCGCCCGTGAGCAGATCGCTCAACTCGTTGAAATCAGTGTTCTTTGGCATCGTGAGCCCCGGATGCGGCCCGTCGACCTTGTCAAACCGGGCATACGCCTGCATGGTTGCCACCGGATAGAGCACGCCAATATCGGCAACATGCCGCCCCCCTTGCAGCAGCAGGCTCGCACGTGCCGCCCAATCGTTGAACTTTGCAAGCTCCGGCCCGACCTCATCTGAAAAGTGGGAGATCAACGGCGGAATCCACACTTTCGTCGGATCGTACCACATACCGTGAGGCAACAGGAAATTGCCGCCGCGGGCAAAGAGTTCCATCCCTGACCGGTACAGCATCTTCTTAAGGAAGGGACGTCGATAGTTTCCATAGATTTCTACGGCGGTAAGGGGACGATCGTAGCTGTAAGAGGCCGAGCTGACCAGCTTGAATCCCGGCCGGCCATGTCCGTAGTAATGGATGGAATCGATCATCGGGATGTCGCAGTGGCGATAGAACTTGATGTGATCGCCGGCCAGGAATGAAGGTTGGGGGTGATATTGCCCCATGGCATGGCCTGTACTGCCAATGCCGTGCTTCGAGCACCACTCATTGACCTTGCGAGGAAAACCTTCCGTCATAAGTTCTGCCCGAAAGTCGTGGAGAGCAACTCGGGCCGCGGTCGTTTTCGGCCCAATGTCATACCACAGCGCGGGATAATACTCTACAGGGCTGAATCCTTTTTGTGCCTTAAACTTCTTGTTGAAGTCCGGCGTCCAATTGCGATATTTTAACTCCCGGATGTTGATGTCATCAAAGAAGTTCATGGTTATCGTCGAGCCAAAGTGGCTTGGAAATCGCTTGTAGTACTGGTCATAGGTCAACGTGCAGAATCTATCGACCGAATCGGGATTGAGGTAGTCCACGTGTTTACCGTGGCGCACGCAGGTGAAAACCATAATCTTCCACTGGCCGGCAGGAACTTGCCACGCGAGGCTTCCGTCGGCAACGTGCTCGCTTATGTCGCGTCTCTCCAGACTTTGGGTATTCATGGCAACGGCGCCCATAAAGATACCCTCAGGCAACGCTTTCTTCCAGTCCTTGGGCCCTGTAACGTTTGATTCCGATTTATCAAGACGCGAAGCGATATCGTCCGGGAACTTCGCTTTCATCCGACCACCCGCCGTGCCGCTGGGAAAATCAACATCATCGAAAAAGATAACGCTCATCCCAAGCTCTTTGCTGGTTTCCAGAATGTCACCGTATCGCGCGAAGTAGTCTTCCGTTAAATACTTTGGTTCGGTGTGCCTTACGGGCAACACGGCCACCCCGGCAAATCCGCTGATGTCTCTCGCCGCCTTTAGTTGAGAAGCTATTTCTTCTCTTGTAAGCTTGCCATTGAGCTGCCAGAGCGGAATGGTCTTTAACGCCAGAGGCGGATCCTTGAAGTCCTTCTTCCACATGGCAAGCTCATCTGCCGGAGCTGGTATCGCCAAACCCAGCGCCGCTATTACACAGCAAGCACAGACAACCCATTTCCTGTCGTTTGATTCGTACATAATCCCTAATCCTCTTTTTCCTTGTCGGCCACTTCCGGAATGGGCACATCCATCTCCGGTGCCAGCACTACTCTGAACCCGACTGTCATGTTGAAGTCGAAATCAAATGGAATGCTGTTTCTCGATGCACTTCTTAATGTCCTGAAATGAAGGAATTCATCCAGCTTGTCTTCGATCTTTTCTTCTGGTTTTAGACGGGGATTGAATAATTGATAAGATCCGCCTCGTGTAACTTTCTCGTCTATATACACATCCTGGCCAGGCTGATTTTTGAGATTTACAGGGTCGGCCGTATCGCCCGGTTTGTACGGAGCGTAGGTGTCGAGTGTCCATTCAGATACATTGCCGTGCATGTCAAATAGCCCAAAGTTGTTGGGCTTGCTGTCGCCGACCTTACCGGCCCCGCCTCCTGTCTGAGCAAATTCGTTAAGTTTCGTATCTTTCAGTTTGAGGAAGTCTTCAATTTTTGCATCGGTATTAAAACAACCAGTTGTGCCGGCTCTGCACGCATATTCCCATTCGGCTTCTGTTGGCAGACGATACTCATAGCCTTCTGGCAAACGGCCTGCTTGACGCTCGAAATCGGTAAGACGTTTGCAGTACTTGACTGCTGTAGCCCATGAAACACAATCCATGGGATTGTCCAGCAGCAATTCTATGCTGGGGTCGAGCCATTTTCCCCAGCCCAAATTCTTGCGGAAATGAAATGACGCACCGACATGAAGCGGCCCGCGACTAAACTTCCATCCTCTGAAATTATAATCCGGGATCGTCAGGTAATAAAACTGTCGTTGAGTAACTTCATACGTTCCCATGTAGAATGGCTTGGATATCGTGACATTACGCTGCATTTCATTCTCTGAGCGATACTTTTCATCCTTTGGTGAACCCATAACAAATTGGCCAGCGGGAATGAGAGTCATCTTCATCGCGGTGATCGGCACGGTCCAGTCTGTGGCCTTGAGAGTTTTTAGCTCGCGAACCTGCGAAGCGTTTGCTTCCGGCATCTCAAAATAGAGTGGATGCTTTGGCTCAAGTTTACGCAGCTTGAAATCAGCATCGGCGAGTGAATCCTTAACTGTGGTTTCTTCACCAAGTTTGCTATTGCCGTAAATGGCTTCTGTCATCTCCAGGGCAAACAGCTGACCGGCAAGAACTCCTGCCAGCAATATAAACAGCACTGCACTGAATCGGCTTTTTTTGTTTAGATACATTCTTATGTTTTTCATTGTATTCTCTTTCTTATTCGATAGTGTGGTTAAACAGTTCATCAATCCTCAATTGGCCCATGAGTTTGCAGGTACCACTGTTTTGCCGTTGGCTGAAGTTTGTCATACTCACCGCTTAGGATGCCTTCCTTGCTCCATATAACGCCTTGCTTATTACTAGGCAGAGGCATTATTATGTCGGAACTGGTGACCCATCCCTTTTCACTTTTGTTAAGCTCATTCTGTGCGGTAAGGATTTTAATATCTTCCCTTTTCGAGCCAAGCAGGTTGGGATAATAAGTCTGTTTCAAATATCTGAAATATGAGAGATTCCAGTGGAAACGATATAGGCCGCCACACATCGAATCAATCGCCCTTGCTTCTTCTGGGAAATTCTTCATTATCCTTGGTTCAATCTCTCCCTTGAACTTTCTTATGATCTCAAGATGCCTCTTTTTGGCCTCTTCTGTCTTTCCTTCGGGAGTTTTCATTTCTGCTTCCATAGCTGGCAGTATCTCGTCAACCCACTTGACATAAACTTCATCTCGTCGCAATAACTGATACCATCGTTTACCAAGAGCATTCTTTGAATAAAGTTCTTTATAGTTTCTGCTATTATATCTGGTCATATAAAAGGTCGGTTCACCGGAACTGCCCAGCTTATAGAATTCATCAATATTGCCCGATGACTCCATAAACTTCTTTTGACGTTCTGGATCAAGCCTATATGCCAAAAGCTTAAACACATTATCGCCGACAATTGGAGGAGCATCCAAAGTTGGTTTAGCCAGAGATTCGAACGAATCTCCCGGCCCGTTGTGCACCTTGGCGTAGATAACGACAGAGTCAAACATAGCTTCCAGCCTGTCCTTGCCATCGCGTGAACTTGCGATCAGATTCTCTCGGATTGCATCTGGCGGGAAAACATCACAACTTCGGAAACTGGTTTTTGCTTCGGCGATTTTTTCCTTATTCATCCATAACGCCGCTGTCTGGCCATCAAATTCTACTCTTAGACTTACAGGGACATTGCGAATCATTTTCTTGCTGCCCGTTAATCTCACAACGGACTTGCCTTTAACGGTCGCATCAAGTTTCAACTTTCCATTTTTGGCAATTGCCAACTTCATGTAATTATCTTCATCGCAGCCAAAATCAAAAATTGTTCCAGCTTCCCTTGGCTCAACTATGAGTTTTGTTACGATAGTTGCCTCAGGTATATCCATCACAGCGTAATGAAGTGTGGCGTATTGGTCTTTGCCGTTAAATCGCAAACCAGCGGCGTGTTCATCTGAGCCGTCATCGTAAGCAACTACTGTCGGCTGTCCAAAAACATATCCGTTCAGGTTTGGATACGTTGGGATGTTGCGGTCTGAATATGCTTCTTTGTAACGATAGTAGTCTTGCAAACAGTTCTTGTCAGCATCCATCATTGCATAGTTGGCCCATAAGCCGTCTTCATTCCGTTTTGCTTCGCCAAATCTTGGTATCAACGGATTAGTGGCCATAAGGTCGGCTTTGATGTTAGTGACGACAGGGACGTGGTATCGAGTATACCCGCCAACAGCAGTTTTTCCATGAGCTACGGCATTTCCGTAAAGTTTAGCGTTATCCTTAACAACGGCGTTGCCCTTAACGATGGCAAAGCCTTCGATAGAAGCATTGTCCAGCACCTTCGCGTTGCCAAGAACCATTGCGTTTGGTCCGACGTAAGCGGTGTCAGCAACTGTCGCTGTCTTAGCGACCAGGCCGCCACCGTTTTTGTGCGGAACCAGTTTGGAGATATCGACAGAACCTGCACCGATAACTTTAGGACCAAACTCTTCGTCCAGTCGAGCCGGAGTTCCGACAGTAGCCTTTGACAACTTGACGCTCCATGGATATGTTGGCATGCGTTTGAGGAAATGACCGCCAGGCGTAAGCCCGTTAGTCTCCTTAAGTGCAGTCGGCGTCGCCGCTACCGTAAGCCAGATCGACCGGTCGTCATCTTTTACAGGGAACTTAACAGATCCCTTGTTCCACAGATTCGAGTACCTTCGTTTGCCATCGGCATCAACAGCGATGATACATGCTCGCCAGTCACTGTGAATAGAGGCGTCATGCATTCCTCTAAAATCGACCGCAATTTCTTTGGCACCTTGTTCAGGGACTAATCTTATTATGTTAAAGCCTTGAGCATAAGGAGCAAGGTCAGCTGGAGTTCTCCAGATATTTTTTTCTTTGTTAATAAGTTCCAGCACGTGTCTTGGAGGGCTGTACCGCTTGTTTTGGAAGAGAGACTCTCTCTGAATATCGAAAGTCGCTGTTCTTGCGGCATATTCGCCGAACAGATCGCCAAACTCTTCGACGGGTTTGTTGACCATGTCCTTATCAGCATATTCTGTAAGCTTCTGCCGTTTGAAAAGTTCTGCGATAAGATGCATTGAAGAGTTCGCTGATACCTGCGTTTTTTTATTATATACAGGAAGCCTCGTAAACCACAGATAGCCAAGGCTTGGGTCCTCGCCGGCAGCCATGTAGAAGTATGAAAAACCATAGCGGTTGCCAGAAGAGAACAGATGCTGATGTGGCGTTACAAGTTCGGGGCCACCCGTTCCGGCGACATACGCAACATCTCTAAGAGAATCTGCCCAGCTCTCGCCGCCGCCATGCCTTACCCCATTTAAGAACTGGCTCATGTGTCCCAACTCATGTGCCGCGATGCCCGTCGAGCCATTACCGATGTGGTTTCCGCCACCACCGCCCTTGGTGTTTTTACCATCTATCGTCGGGCCACCGACAAACCACCAAAACTTTTTTCTAGGCTCTGGTGAGTTTATTTCCGGCATATAGAACCCGCCATAGTCAAAGATCCGCCAGTGTGCGTCATACCAGGCACAGGCTTTGTCCCTGACTTTTTTGCCGGCTTTTTTATCGCCCATTGCATTGATCCATGTCACCCAGTGCTTTGCGTTGCCCGGCTCAGGGTGTTCGCTTCCCGAGACGAGTACAACATAGTCCGACTCTGTAAAGAAGTGACTGTTCTTCACACCCGGCTCTGTCGGGTTCGGATATCTCTTATTGATATGATCCGGGATCACCCGTGGCTGTTCCGGAATAAGATTTGCCTTGATGTCATCCATCGCCGCTTTGTGATGCTTGGCGGCAAAGAGCAAGTCTTCTTTGCTCAAATATTTAGTCTCGACCATCTTTACTCTGCCATCAGCCAGCCTCAGCAAAACAGAAGGAATATCCATCTCGCCTGCAAATTCGCCTTCGTCGATCGTATAGCCGATGCCTCTAAAGCCAACCAGATGAGCAGTTAGCTTTCTGTCAGCCTTTTGAAACATAGCCGGGATGACATTTTTGGCAAATCCTTCTTTAGTGAAGGTCCACTTTCTCAGCGGCATCCTCGGATCGATATCGACGAAGTCCACACCCTTCCTCGGAGCAAATGAAACCACCCGCCTATTATAATATTCCGGCAACTCCCCAGCCAAACTCCCCTGCAAAACCTTGCGAAGCTCAACACCTTTAACACCCCTCATCCCCGGCGATTGATATCGCGAGAAAAACGGATAAGTCTCCGATTCTTCAAAGACTTTGCTGTCAGCGGCAAGTTTCGCCTTCTGTTGA
Organism: Planctomycetota bacterium; assembly: GCA_019456225.1. GTDB lineage: Bacteria > Planctomycetota > Phycisphaerae > Sedimentisphaerales > Anaerohalosphaeraceae > VRUI01. The sequence goes on from VRUI01000004.1 coordinate 93,805, forward strand.
GCGATGATTTCATTTACATCGCTGAGCATTCGCTTCAGTTCGGGCGCAATGGCTTCGGCCCAGACTTCGTGACCCTTCTCGCTCGGATGAGTCGTATCTGGCATCATCTCTGCTGACAAGAAGCCTTTGTTGTCAAGGAACTCCGGGCCGATGTCCAGGAACTTTACGCCCTTGATGTCCTTGAGTAGTCCCGGCATGTATGAATTGAGCTCGTTTATCTGTTTACGGTGCGGATGATCGAGATTGCGTCTTCGCGGAAATACACCAAGAACCAGGACTTCCATGTCTGGATAAATATCTTTCAGTTTCCTGGCAATCGCCTGTACGCCTTCGGCGGCCTGCTTGGGTGTGTCACTGCCCCAGCAGATGTTGTTCGTGCCGATGAGTACCACAGCGCCTTTGGGTGCCTTCTTCAGGACTGGAAGATGATCCAGACGCCAAAGCACATGCTCCGTGCGATCACCGCCAAATCCCAAGTTGATTGCCTTGAGCGGCACAAAGTACTTTTGCCATACTTTCAAGCCAACCTTTTCATTTTCATAATTGTGCGTAATCGAATCGCCAACCATCAGCAGATCAATATCGCCCTTGCTCATCAGACCGATCTTTTCAGCCTGGCGTGCGAACCACCATTCGGCGATGCGAGGTGCAGGTATGACGGATTTGTGCTTCGGCGTCAAAGTCACCTGTTCCGCCTGCGGCTCGGCGCAGTGTGCAGTCACGCTCGACAGGATGATTACGGCGAGACACAACATCATGCTGAAGCCGACGGTAGCTACATGTTTTCGAATGTACATAATCTGTTTTCCTTACTTGAGTTCGTTTTTGTCTAAGGCAAAAGCCGGCGCCTTTAAAGATGTCAATACAATCTTTTTTTTTACTACTTAACTTTAACTTTATAAAGTGTAATACTGAAAGGGGCAACCGTTATAACTTTGCCAAGGTCGGTGTCTTTGCCCTCGACAATCTTAACATCCGTCTTATTCTCATCGTTATAAGCAAACGGGCTCTCATTAGCGATCACAAAACTCTTAGCCTTTCCTTGAAGTTCAATGTCAAGATCGAGCGACAGCTTATAAACATCAGAACTGGCATTAACAACGCCAACGGTCAGCATTTTTTTGTCATCTGTAAACGCCGCTGCAACATCAAGCTCTTTGCTTGGCGAATCAACTTCGACCGGGATCGTACCAAACTCATTGCGATACAACATCAAAGGATATGCGGTTCCGGCAAAGAAAGCGTCGGTTTTTGTAGTTTTGATACAGCCGATCACATTAACCGTCTGAGCATAGTTGGCCATAAAGCAGACATCCGAATTGCGGAAAAATTCATGCAGCCCAGCAGCGATACCAAGTGTGTCCCTCATGTAATACCGCGTGCCAAGCTGTCCATAAAGATGCGGGCCATACCAGTAGTTCCACTCATCCATCGCAATGCGAATATCCTTACCCTTCAGGTGCGGCATATCCTTGCGATACTGGTGATGAGCATCCGCTTTGCTCTTGATCATCGTACGCATCTGCTGAACATGATCGGGGATTTCCGGCCTGCTTTGGCAATAGAAATGCTCGCTCAGGTAATCCATATTGTCAGAGCTTCTCTCAAGCATTCCTCTGGACCATTTGCCGGCATTGCCGACGCCGACAGTAATGATCGACGGGTCCTTTTTGCGCATCATATCTTCAACCCAGTTGTGCTTCAATGTGTAATGATTAAGTGACATATAACCAAGCTGCCATGAGCCGAACATCTCATTGCCGATACACCACCACTTTACATCATAAGGCTTTGAATTGCCGCCTTCGGCACGTTTCTTGCCGTAAAGAGACTTGGTAGAACCATTACAATATTCAACCTCGTTAGCAGCCATATAAGCATCGCCAAATCCTGTGTTAACGGCGATCATCGGCTCGGTGCCGATCTGTTTGCAAAGCTCGACAAAATCATCGATACCCATGTCATTGGTCTCGATACCCGTCCATGCCGGATTTTTACGGGTTGGCCTGAGGTCACGATCGCCAAGGCCGTCGTGCCAGTCATAACCGCTTACGAAGTTGCCGCCAGGCCAGCGATAAATAGGAGCATTAAGCTCTTTCAAAAGTGCCAGCGTATCTTTACGGAAACCCTTTACATTATCATCAGGCATCAAGGAAACCGCACCAACACGAACATTACCCTCGCCGAAAGCAACGATCTCAAGCTTTGCGTTTTCGCTGTCAGCGCCAGCCTTGAGAGTGAATTTATATGTCTTGTATTTGGAAGAACATCTCTTAACAACAGTTTTTGTGTCACGATCTTTTTCGCCTTCGCCCCAGACGAGGCTGACATTAACTTTTTTGATCTTGCTGGTGCCTGTCAGGACAATTCTGCCATCGTATTTTTTGCCCTTAACAACACCAAGGCTGGCATGGTAAATGCCCGCCTGCGAATCGCTGGTTGGCGAAATTACCGGGACATGCTTTTCAGCATAAGCATTTTCTTCGGACATGGAAACATCGCCGACAACCTGCCATGGTGAAGCTACAAGGATGGGCCAGACAGTGTCAGGTGCATTCCAGATCCTGCCACCTGATGGAACGGGGAAATAGAACTTGCGGTCAAAAAGCATTTCGGCCCAGATGCCGCCATAAATACAGCTGCCCATGTGCTCGATGAACTGGCCATAGATGTATTTTGAGATGGGTTCGGAAGTTTTTGCTGTGTTAATTTTTACAGTTTTCTCGATGGTCTCTGAAGTAAATGTAACCTCGCCGATCTTTTCAAGTTTGAGATCGTCATACCATGCCTTGCCGACACACATGCCCCAACCGCCAAGGAGGCAATTGATCTGCACTACCGGGCCATTGCTGGTAAATTCTAATTCAACATGTGTCCAGTCATTAGTGCCGTTTAAAGCCTGACTTCTTTCTGCGGTGCCATGGATATTAAACAAAGCCCCAAAGCTGTTTTTTTTGTCAAGACCTTCGGTTTTGATCCAGCCTGAAAGTTTGTATTTTGCGTATGGATCAACCTTTACGGTTTGCATCCAGGCGATGTCGGCTGGGGTTTTACATTCAAGCATGACAGAAGAAGAATCTGTTCTGCCCTGAGAAGAAATTTCGCATGTTCCAGTCCCTGCCCATGCCCTGAAATTACCGACAGCTGGCAGATTACCCGATTTTTCAGTAAATGACGGATTTTTGATTAAATTCGCTGCAAAAGTGCACTTTGCGGCCACTAATACCAGCAAAATTAGCAGTTTTATACTTAGCTTGGGGTAATTCATTGTGAAATCCTTTATTTTGATTATTAATTGAGCCTGTTGCACAATGATTTTCGAATCCAACCGTTGGATTCGATGGCTGCCCGGGACAGATGGCTCAATTCTCTGCTTCCCATACAGCCTTAGGTATCAATATAGTTGTAAACGCAGAGTATGCAGGTTTTATTTCCATAATGTGCGAAAAAATCGTTTTTTTCTTACTGATCAAGCAAAACTTAACTTCAAATTAGCTAAAAATGGCCTTTCTATCAATCCTTTAATGTTCAACAATCCATTGCCCAGATTATAACCGAAAAGCTGTAATTATTCACTAGTAAAAAGAACTAATTATTTATGCAACAGGCCCAATTAGCTATATTTTAAATCCGCTTGGCTGAAAACCCCATTTTACGTTAAAATAAAACCATTATGCGACAAGTGCTGTATATTTCATGTCGTAAAATGGTTTGAAAATAACGGATTTTGGCTTTGATGTTTGGCGTATATCTTATTAGAATCGCTTTACGTTGGGAAATCGACTTTAACTTCCCATTAAAGAAAAAGCGAGTATATATAACATTTTAAGGAACCCAAAAATGAAATTACCCCTTGGAACTTATTCACCAGACATCAAGCTTGGTATTGTATCAGCTTCTCGGAATTGCTTTCCTCGCGCACTTTCAGAAAAACGCACAAAAGCCCTGTTGGGTGAATGTAAAAAGGGTGGTCTGGATTTATTTGTCCCAGATGGCGAATGTGCGATTTTGGAGTCCAAGCAGCATGCCGGCGATGCGGCCAGACAGATGAATGAAGCCGGTTGTGATGCGGCGGTTCTTTACCTGGGTAACTTTTCGCCGGAAATTGAAGATGCGGTGTTTGTCAAAGAATTTGGTGGTGCTGTGATGGTTATTGCTGCAGCGGAAGAATCTGCCGCTACGCTTCGGTGCGACCGAGGCGATGCTCTCTGCGGCTTACTTTCGGCAGTCATGGCTACCAGTAAACGTGGCCTTCAGCATAAAGTTTATATTCCTGAGGTGCCCCTGGTAACAGCCCAAAGCGGTGCTAAAGAGATTGCCTGTTTTATTCAAATCATGCAGATTGTCAAAGGGATTCAAAATGCCACCGTAGGGCTCTTTGGCCCTCGACCACGCGATTTTGAGACCTGCAATTACAATATGTCTTCAATTGCTTCTATTGGTGTTGAAGTTGAAGAGCTTGGTTTCTTTGACCTGGTTAATGAAGTACGTGCCATCGAAAGTGCCGAAGATCTTTCGGCGGTCATCAAATCGTTTAAAGATGAAATCCCCTGCGTTCCTGAGGGTGAATTTCCTGAGCGACTGGCCGCCTATGAACTGGCCCTTCTTTCACTTCGTGATAAATTGAACCTTTCCGGCGCCACTTCGCAATGCTGGGCCGAGCAGGAATTTGCCCTTAAGCATGTGCCCTGTGCGGTCAATGCCCGTTTGACCGGCAAAGGCTTTCCGGTGGCCTGTGAAAACGATATTCATTCACTCATTTCTGAGCTAATGGGTCAGTATGCTTCCGATTCCAGTGTAACGGTATTGGATATTAACCATACGATTCCACAGGATCTGGATGCCAGTCTTGTTCAGTATCCCGCCGGTGATGTTATTGGCCTGTTCCACTGCGGTAACACGGATCCCAAACGGCTAAAAAATCCTGAAATGAAGCACCAGGTCATTATGAAACGGCTGATGGAACCGGAGGGTGAGCCGGATATTACCCGCGGCACCATCGAAGGGCAGATTGCCGCTTCGCCGATTACCATGCTCCAGATTCATGGTGTGGGTGATAAGCTTCAGGCTTATATCATTGAGGGTGAATTTCTCGATCTTAATCCCAAGACCTTTGGCGGTACCGGAACGGCCTATTTTCCCGGTTTTGAACGATTCTATCGTCATGTCCTGTTGGGCCGATTTCACCATCATGCCGCGGTAGCGTTTGACCATTGCGGGGCGGTATTATATGAAGCGATGAAGCTTCTGGGAGTTGAAACCATCCATACCCCACTGCCTGATGGTGTACCCTATCTGGGTGAAAATATTTTTCGTACTCGCCGGACACCAATATAAGACGTCATGATTATATGATTAAAAAACAGGAATCTTATGCACGAAGAACTTAAACAAGCTGTTTGTAATGCCAATATTGAACTTCAAACCCATAAATTAGTCATTTATAGCTGGGGCAATGTCAGTGGTATCGACCGCCAAGCCGGGGTGATTGCCATTAAGCCCAGCGGTGTTGCCTATGATGAGCTGACACCGGATAAGATGGTATTGCTTGATCTGGATGGGAAAGTCATTGAAGGAGAGTTGTCGCCATCGTCTGATACGCCGACTCACCTGGAGCTTTATCAAAACTTTAAAGCTATTGGCGGCGTCTGCCATACTCATTCATCCAATGCAACAATGTGGGCCCAGGCGTGCCGGGAGATTCCATGTTTTGGTACGACCCATGCCGATTATTATTATGGTGCGGTGCCGGTTACCGATGTGATGATTCCTGCGGAAATCCAATCTGACTATGAGCTGAATACCGGAAAAGTGATTGTTCGGCGTTTTGCTCAATTGAACCCTTTACAGATGCCGGCTGTCCTTGTTGCTAATCATGGTCCATTCACCTGGGGTAAAACTCCGGCCGGTTCGGTGGAGTCGGCGGTTGTTCTGGAACAGGTGGCGGCGATGGCTATGGGGACGCTTCGTGTAAATGATTCGCAGGAGGGCATCTCGCAAGTCCTTCTAGACAAGCACTACCTTCGAAAACATGGCGACAATGCTTATTATGGTCAGAAATAAATAACTCAAACTGGCCGATCTTATATTCATGTCCGCCTGAGATACTTGGTTGTCCAGCACACTAAAATTACCAATTATTGGTCCTGAATGCTGAGGCCGGCAAGCCATTTTGATTGCAAAGATTTGGCTCGGCGATGTTGTCCCATGCAAACCTAGTAACATAACAAGCTGTCTTTACAGCATTACCAGCTATCCGAGCAACATAACGAGTCATCTCAAACACATAACCAGTTATCTCGGGCTAATAAGGCCTCCTCAGCGTCATTGGATCTATCATCAGAGGCAAACAAAGGCTAATAAACGCCATTTTAAACCCCCAAAACCGCATTTGCCCCATCATCAGTGCCATTTAAGCCTTTACCCGAGACAAAGTGAAGCTGCAAAGAAACTGAAAGAGCATTTTGAACCACGAATAAACACCAATAAACACTAATTATTACCATGAAGAGCTTGCCGTTGATGTATTTTTAGTTTGACAAACAGAGCAAGGATGGATAATATACAATCAGAAATAAAGATAATAGTGGGCCCGAGCTATCTTGGAGATTAACAATGATACCGAATATATTTATCAGTTCAACCATTGCAGACCTGCGATACCTTCGTGATGCTCTCAGAGGTGCTGTCATCGACCTTGCTTACAATCCGGTCATGAGCGAGCACGGCGAAGTTGGATATCTGAATCCATCTACAGCAGCGGAATCATGTTATAGATCTATTAAGCAGTGTCAGATGGCCGTTATCATCATCGGACAACGATATGGCAAACCATCAGAAGAAGGGATCAGCGTAACGCATAAGGAATTTAGAACTGCAAGGAAGCATGACATTCCTCTAATTGCCTTTGTTGAGTCAAAGGTCATGCATTATAAGGATGTGTACGAGGCATCTCCAACTTCGGATACATGGAATAAATTTGACCTGATGGATCACCCAAAACTTACGTTTGGTCTGATTGATGAAATAACAGATGCCAAATCATACAATGGACTTATTGCATTTAATGATGTCGAGGAAGCAAGGAAAGCTTTGAAACTGCAAATAGCAAACTTTGTTGGCGAGAGCTTGTCGCAGGTGATTAGCCCAATGCGATCAGACATCAAGGATGTTCTGGCAGAAATCGGAACGCTACGTCATGAGCTTTCCGAAAGCAGAGAACTCGATCCGGACTTCCTCACAACGCTCCGATTTATCCTAGACGATTCACAACGAAACTCTGGTTTTAGATATCTCATAGAGAACACCATTGGACCAATTGACAAAGCCATTCCTTTTCTGATCAAAAGCAGAACGTTTGATGAATTTATAAAGAAAATCGGGTGGAAGATTAAAGTCAATAGCGAGCTTGACGGCAAAAAGCCATTCGAACTTGACAATGAAAATGATATGATGGGCATGATGACTTTTGGTGTCCCTTCACGAAAAGAAGAGACGGGCTTTGGTTCAGCGAACTTCGGCATCTGTAAAGACAAAACTGTACTCATGAATGATTATGCGAAGGGTCATTTCGACTGGATGATTGTAGAATTAAACAAGCATGTTGGAACTAAAGGAAGCGACGAAGAAGTTGAATCATAATGACAACTCTCTTGAATTAAATTAGTCATTATAGCCGGAAGCTGCGGGGTTACAACAGGTTTATCTGCATCAAGGCACCGGTTAATCATCGCTCATTTTTGCTTCATCAGGTAACGTAGCCCTGATCGTAGCTTTGAGCATTTCAACCGCTTCATGAATCTTCTCAGCATCCCACGTTACTGTTAAGTGATGGTTAGTGTCAAAATGTGATTTGTCTTTATCAAATTTCCCCTCTTTACATGTATATATGACAGGCTTTCCTAGTCCTTCCGCATATCCTGCCTCCCAGTACGCTCCATTGTTGTCATGGGATAGGTCAGAAATCAAGAATCTGGATTTTCTAATCTCAACTCTTAGCCGGTCATCAATAAGCCCAGCCTTGGGTTCTGTATCAAGCCGATATAATTTAAATCCTGTATCTGCGACTGCTGGTATAAAATGATCATCTACAATTTTATTAAGTTCCGGATCGCCATATTTCATTGCCATAAATGCTTTTCGGCTATCAACGGCACCTCTTTTCATCTCATCATAATACTGCCAACCATCAAAAGTAAGCCTTGCCTCAGTGATACCACGACGTCCTACTGTATTATCCAAATTGCCATCAAGAAGTCCTTGTTCAAATAGATATTTTAGAATTAAAGTGAATCCGTCCGGGGTTGTTGCACCTACTATTGATTGATGCGTCGCTGGCTTAACCGAAGACTCTTCACCAGGAGAGAAATTTTCAGCAAACCACACTATCAAATTATTGGCTTGTTCGGTAAGACTGGGCAATGGTCGTTTAAGTATTGCTTCAATTAGTTGGTTATCGATTTTAGGCCAAGATTCTACATCCTTTGTCTGCATTTTTCTTATAGCATGACTTACAATTGCTCTTTTTTCTTCTTCATTTTTCTCGCTTTGCCCGCGGATCTTAGATTCTAAGCGTCTATTCGGAATAAATTTACCACAACGAGGACAATCATAAGCAAAATGGTAGTCATGGTTTTGATTGTTTTCTTTTTCATTCAATTCTGTTCTACATACAGGACAATAATCTGGCATTGTTTTCTCCTTACAGGTTCTTTAAGTCGCTTCGTGCAGCTTTGATATGCTGTCATTATAGCCGGAAGCTGCGGGGTTGCAACAGGTTTACCTGCATTATTAGAGTGTCATCGCCCCCCCGCCGCCGCCCGCCGACTGTAAACAGACTGACGCAGCAGTGCCAAAAGTCCATGCCGGGTATTCCTGCCTATTCTATAATCCCCCCGGGTTTACAATTAATGATCGATCATTTTATTACAGGGACACGGAGAATATTTACCGAATAAGGTTCCAGCGTAACGGTAAAGTCCTTTGAGCAATTAATAAGCGGCTTTTCCACTGGAACTATTTTGTATGGGTTATCAAGCGTATTCTGGTCAGTCAGCTTTTCCGATTTTATCACAATATGTCTACCGGTTTTACTGATCCACTTTGCTCCATCAAGTTTAACGTTGGCAGTAACAGCGTGGGGGTAGTAGTTCGTTGCTTTCAGAACCACGTATTGGGATTTGCCCTGACGGCCATAACCGGCCGAAGTGAAGAACGAAGGCAAATAATCACCGCCGGCATCAGAAACCACTTTATCATCAAGATACATCTTGGCTTTATTTTTCTCCAGAACAAGTGTTAAATCGTACCATCGGTTATCTTCTATGGTATTTTTGGTACTGCCTGACCTGAATGAGCATCCTTCAGGATTGCCCCTGGCCTGAATAGCGGAAAATTTATTACCCGCGGCACCATAGTTGCAAAACAGGAAGCGATTAATGTCAACGGTATTAAAGAATAATAAAAAACCCTCTCTTCCATCGGTTCGTCTCGCTTTAACGGTGACCTTGCCTGTTTTAAGGTCCATGGCATCCAGTAAAAGCATCGCCGGAGAGGCGTGCAACTGATTCTGTTTGAGAACACCGTCTTGAACTTCCCATTGTCCGGCGATAGGCTTGCTCCAGTTTTCAAGGGTCTTGAAATCATCGCTGAAAACAAGTTTTCCGTTTTTATCGTAGATTTTCAGCTCTTTGAATTCGGTTTTTGTATCCCAACTGCCAAGGCCGAACTTGCCGGCAAATAAAGGCTTCTCTGGATTAGGCCTGGGATAAACACCAGTGGTAACGGCAAGGTTAACATCAGGGCGGTTCTCATTAAAGGCTTTCTGCACATAGTAAGAGGCATGGGCAAAACTTCGAGATGAATCAAACTCTATCAAGTTCACACCCCAATTCTTTTGGTTAACATTACTGAACAGTGGTGCATAGCTGGCCATTGTGACCATGTCGCCGTTACGCTCCATCATCATAAGATAAACCGAATCTCCCATCGCGGCAAGCAGATTCCCGTTACTGCTATGGGAAGCGTATTCACCGACATAAACTTTCCACGGTTTACGCGGATACTTGTCAAAATAATCGAAATTCGAACGTATCCAATCGGCACCTTTATAGGCATGCTCATCAATAATATCAATATTATCGTCTCCGGCACGATCAATAGCTTTCTGATTCAAACCGCTCCAGTACATACTCATGATCACGACCATTTCAGGGTATTTTGCCTTGATGGCACTGCGAAACTTCTTGTAGTAATCGCCGTATATGGCAGGAGGGTGCTCGTTTCCAATTTCGATATATTTCAAAGGAAATGGCCCAGGGTGCCCCATATTCGCCCGTACCCCGCCCCATTTGGAATCAACAGGTCCGATTGCATATTCGATCGCATCCAGCGTCTGCTCGATGACAGGGCCGATTTTATCAAGCGGCATATTATTCTCAGGATGGACCGTCATTCCGGCAAAAGAAACATACATCGCATCGGCCTTGATGTCTTCACTGAATTCAAGAAATTCATGATAGCCAAAACCATCGGTTGACCTGTACTTCCAATAGCCCCACATACCCGGACGCTCTTCTGGTGAGCAGACCATCTTACGCCAATCCGGAGCCGATTCCCACGAAAGTCCCTGTACATAGCATCCTCCCGGATACCGAACAAAATTCGGCTTTAGCTCTTCGAGATATTTTGCCAGATCCATTCTTAAGCCATTGGGTCTGTTTTTAAAGGTAGGAGGAAACAGAGACACCCAATCCAACTGCAACGTGCCTTTACCTTCAAAAGTAAGTACAAAATTTGCCTTTGGGTCGCTGCGTGTTGCCTTAAGTGTCGCGGTATATTTCTTCCATTTTGTGCTGGGTGAGATTGGGCCAAACGAGGTAGTAGCCAAATCTTTACCATCTTTATTTTCAAGAACAGCGGTAATCCTGCCTTGAAATGTTCCTGGCCTGAGATAAAATTTTAGACGATATGAATTTCCTTCCTGAACATTAATGCCCCAGTATCCGCTATTGGCCAGTGATACCTGTGCAGTTGACTTCTCGGTGTTGGCAACCGTTAATTCAAGTGATAGAGCCGAAGCAGTATTCATCGGGTTTGCCTCGGTCAATTTCATCTTACTCCCGGTGTTGCCATGATCATGGAGTGACCAACCGAGCAGTTTGCGGTCAGGGTTCCAGTTGCAATTCATGGACCAGGGCCAGGGCATAGGCCATTTATCTTTCCGTACGCCGGCAGGAAGGCTTTCCAACTCCATTTTAAAGCCCCCATCTTCCTTTTTAACCAGCTTCATACCTGGCGGTAGAACACCTTCTTCAAAACTCCGGTTCTGAATTAATTCGCCATAAAGACCCCCGTCGAATGCGTGGCTGATCTCTTCCATGAAAATGCCGTATAATCCAGCCGGGACAGGTGCTTTTTCATTCTGCAAATCGACAGTAATCGAAGCGGTATGCTTTTCAACGGCCCATGCGGGACCGGAAAGAGTGGACAGGCACAAAAACAATATTGACGAAAATACAATTAAATACTTTGTACAATTCATTATAATCCTCTGTAATCCTAATCCAACAATGTGGCAATACATAATAAAAACAGCAATGTGATTGATTTTGGCATAAAATCTGCCTCTGAATTATTGTTATGCTCAGTTGAATACATTTTGTTCACGACTGATTATATAAGCCTGAATATTGAACCTATTTCCAAAGCACCGGGAATACCGAAATATGCAGCCGTGCCGCACCGTAGGGTATCAGTGTCAATTCTTCCAGCGGTTCGGAGGATTTCGGGTTCTTCGGCGGTAGATTGGCACGCAGCGGTTTTTTCAACTTTTTCTGCGGTATCGCCGCACTGCTGTCGGTCATTTTCCAGTCCGGCAGTTTCCGCCCCATAACCTTAAGCGAAACCGGCACCTGCTTATTGTCAAAAATATATTCCTTGATCGGACCTGATACGAACTTAAACGATTTCTCAGGATTACTCCTGTCGATCTCAAGAGCATAATTCCAGTCGGACTTCGGATACAGTTCCCAGTCGGCACACTGATCCGTTTTGCCTTCGAAGTCATCCTCCCAGTCACGGAGTTTCCTCCAGTCCTCTTCGATCAACAGAGAATAAACAAGCGGCCCGCGTTGTACGGCAACAGTATTGTCCTGTTGGGGCTTAAGGTCCAGGTGCATTGGAAGGATGACCTTGACCTCATCGCCGTTTTTCCATTTGCGGTTGATCTTGAAGTACTGCCCGGATTTCGGAGAAACGGGCTTGCCGCCGGCAGCGATAACCTTTGCACCCTTTGTCCATCCGGGAATCCTGATATACAAAGGAAACTCAACCGGCTTATCCGTCTTGACCGTAAATATGATAGTATCGTCAAATGGATATCTGGTTTCTTCAACAACGGTTACTTCCTGGCCGCCTGCAACCTTCGCCGTCACTTCCGAAGGCGAGTAAACAACCGCCACAAGCCCCTTGTCGGGAGTTGCCATCCAGGTATTGGCGGCGAACTTCGGCCAGCTTTGCGGCATATTCGTCGTACAGCACGGAAAATTCGTATCTAACCCGAACTCAAAACCCCCGCCGCCTTCACGGCACATCACCTGGTTGGTTCGCTGGAAATACTGATGCGTCCAGTGTCTCGGACCTATCGTTGAAGGCAATGCGTTATAGGTTATCAACTCAAGACGGTCGGCAAGTTTACTGTCGCCGGTGACCGAAAGAAGAACCTCCAGAGAAAACATCTCATCGACTGCAAGACACAGTTCACAGCCCTTATCCGGTCCGTTACCGGCCAGGCATTCTTCAGCGGTAAAGATACCCACCGGCGTACCGTGATACCGGTCCAGATTACTGAAGCACTTATCGATAGCATCAAGGTCGAACCGGTCTTTGGTCAACAGGTAGCTGATGCCCGGAGTTTTCATGCCCATGGCGATGTTGACCCCGTGTTGATGGTGATTCCAGTGCTTAGCAGCCTCTTTCATCCCTTCGAAAGTAGTAAAACTTTTACTCCAGTCACGGCCCTTTTTCTTCATGAGCTTGACAAGGTCGATCAGGGATTCGTCTCCGGTCCTGTCATACAGCCAGATCGCCGCATAAGCAACATCTCCCCATCTCTGGTATGCCCATCCAGGTTTCAGACCTCCTCTGTCCATCGGATGTATCCCATCGTGCGTTACGACCTCTCGCTCATTGATACTCAGGCTGCTTCCATCGTCGCTCATCAGGTAAAAATCGTACCAGCCGTTGGTACGAATGGCGATCTGGCCGGTAAACCGGACAGCAAAATTATTCTTTCTCTTATTTTTTTTCATGATCGGCCCGATGTCAAAGTTTTTCGCATCGCCGCTGTCGGTGAGTTCAAGAGAATCAAAATCAGGCAGCGATTTCCAACTGCCCTCGAAATATTCATACTGCAAGTCGATCAACGCTGAATCTGGGATCTTTTTCTGGTTGAAGTCCGGCCCTTCCCACTGCACTTCAAGCCCCTCGCCTGCACCCTTCTCGAAATAAGTCAGCGTAATATCATGATCGCTGTTTTCAAGGAGCGTCCTGCCCTTAGGCGGGTACATACGCTTATTGAAAGCCTTAAAGAACTTGCTCATGACGGGTATGACACGTTCATCACCTGTCGCCTCGTAATACTGAATCATAGCCTTGAGCATCGGTGTCGGATACCACATGCCCCAGCTCCTGTAACACTTCTCCGCAGCCGGTCCGATCCAACCGTCTTTATGCGGATTGTCCAGTGTCCAGCCGATCCATTTATGAGCCGTCTCAATTAGCTTTTCGTCTTCAAGTAAGTATGCCAGAGGAACCAGCCCGTCGCAATAGTACGGAGCCCACTGATAACAATGGTACGCCGGTCCCTCTTCGCCGAGCCACCCGTTGCCCTGAAGCAGATGATAAAACTCATCCATATGGCCGGTGATACCGTCACGCATTATTTCCAGTTCACGTTTTAGCCAGCCTCTGGGCTTAACCTGGCCCAGTTCAAGCATGGCGTATTGACCCGGCAAAAGCGGTTCGCGATGAAACACAGGTTCCTTGGGCTTGTTAACATTAGACCCGGCAAAAACATCGGAGCAAAATCCGAACAACATACAAAGTGAAATTAGTAAAACAAATTCTACGGACTTTCTTAACATAAATAACCTTTCTTGGTATTCATCATATTTTACCTATAACTTTGACTTGCCATTATATCTGACTATTTCCTGGGAATCCATACGCGCATCCAATCTTTCTAAAAGCGACCGATCCTTTACCGCCTGTGCGGGGAGATTCAGGGTTACCAATTGCCAGGGCCATCTTCTTTACGCTGTGCAGCCCACATTATAACTATTATTTTCGTTTCTTATTGGGATTCATGGGCAGAACATTACATCGTTTAGCCCAGGCAAGCCAGGCATCGTTGAGCTCTTTAACTTTATCTGGCATCTTATCAGCAAGGTTGTACATTTCTGTACGGTCATCCACAAGATTATAAAGTTCCCAAGGACCTTTCTCGCCACGTGTCACAAGCTTCCAATCGCCCCAAACCACGGCATGGTTACCGATATGCTCCCAAAAAATCGGTTTACGCATAATTGTATCGCCATTAAGACTGGGAATCAAACTGATACCTTCCATAGGCTGAATTTTATTACCCTCGTATTCAGTCGGATATATACCTTTTGCCGCATCCATAAATGTCGGCATAATGTCAATGATATGTGAAAGCTGCCGGCAAAATCCCCCCTTATTTTTCTTTACACCCTTCGGCCAGTGAACCACCAGGGGCGTTGAAGTTCCACCTTCATGCGTATAGAGTTTGTAATATCTAAACGGGGTATTGCTGACATGGGCCCAGGCCGGCCCATAACTGGTATTGGATTCTTTTGAGCCGGCAATCTTTTTCGTTTTGGCAAAATTCCCCCAGCCGAATCCGTATGTCCCCCACTCATCGCAGCCGCCGTTATCGGAAAGGAAAACGATAAGTGTATTATCCATTTGGCCGGTATCCTTAAGTGCATTGATAATTCGCCCGACCCCCTGGTCCATACAGTCGATCATAGCCGCGTATGTTGCCATTTTTTCTGCCATTAGTTCGCGAAAATGATCAGCATCTTTGATAAACTCGGTCGCTTTTCCTCTTTCAAGATTTTCCCAGTCAGATTTTTTCAGGTCATCCCAGGCGGCCACTCTTTGATCGCGCGGAGCGAGTTTCCATTTTTTGCTGATAATGCCCATTTTGATCATTCGCTCATGCCGTTCTTTGCGAATAACATCCCACCCGACATCATACCTGCCGCGATATTTGCTGATATCTTTTTCCTTAGCATGCAAAGGCCAGTGAGGAGCGGTGTAAGCCACATATAAAAAGAATGGGTTCTCTTTTTTCTTACTATGATCATTGATAAACATTGTGGCGTTGTCACTGATGGCGTCGGTATAGTAGAAATCCGGATTGTCTTTAGCTTCCTGTTCGATATTCTCATTTTGCCGGGTAAGGGTAGCCGGTTTAAAGAAATTCCCCGCCCCGGCAATTGTCCCATAGAACCTGTCGAAACCTCGCTGGCAAGGCCAGTTAAATTTATCTTCTCTCTTGACATTTCTGGTTTTGTTGGTCACATGCCATTTACCAGCCATGTATGTCGCATAACCATTCGTCTTTAAAGATTCGGCCAGGGTAACACATTGTTTGTTGATATTACCGCGATAACCGGGATGCTTCCAGTCCGGCTCCATACAGCCCATACCCGCCTGATGGGCATACAAACCGGTCAGAAGACTCGCCCGCGTCGGGCAGCAACGGGCACCGTTATAAAACTGTGTAAAACGTATGCCATTAGTGGCAAGTTTATCGATATTCGGTGTTTTAATTTCACTGCCGTAACAGCCTATATCTGAAAAACCCATATCATCAGCCATAATCAGGATAATGTTGGGGCGGTCAGATTTTTTATCGGCAAATGCAATATTCACATCCGAAGCGGCCCGAGCGAATGTCGCACAAAATACCGAAACCATTACACCGGCAAATAGCACCGATACCAGACAATGTGGTCGTACAAGTTTCATTGAATACATCCTTAGATATTATGTAACCGTTCACGGGAATTTTGAGCGTATTGAGCAACGCACTCAATGTCAAAATGCCAATTTTCGACTCGATCAAATACAAACCCCTATGCTTTTGATGAGTTATAGCATATTCAAGGTGGTATGTCAACATTTGTCTCAAGCAAAGCCCTAAATTTGCCCTGAAAGTAGTATAATTGTTCTCGACAATTAAATCTATATTAGTCACACAATTGCCCTATTAGTTTTAAATCAACAAAAAAAGGGCCAGGTTTTTAAGCCCAGCCCTTTGGAAATCAATTAACTTATTACAATTTAACTAGTACGTATAATCGTCGCTTAGCCACTCGGACGCAAGAATCGTTAGGTCTCCAAGTCCGCCAACCACCCCAACACCTCCAACCACACAAACAATAAAAAAAGCCGGGAGTCGCAAAAGCAACTCCCGGCTGAAAACTTCTAAAAACTAAAACAAACTAGACTAGAATGATACATCAGTCAGCCAGTTAGACGCTATAACAGCAAAGTCAACTAAGTCAACTTTACAGTCATAGTTCGTATCGCCTTTTTCTCGAGCCTCAGTTTCATCGTAAGTACAATTCACATTCACATTATTGGACGCACCCGGCGTGTACAATACCGTCTGGGTCAGCGACCCACGCCAGTTCGCCACGAGTGCATTGTCCTGCGACGCATCCACCAACTGCAACGAGAGGCCAAGACCATCGGCATCGGTCGGCCAGCCGCCTTCGAAGTCATCGTATGCTAATATATCCCAGCCAGCCCCTAATCTACTACGCCCGGCGTCGGGCTGGCAGCTTCCCAGTTATCAACGTAGTTTCCGTAGTTTCCAAGGACCTTACGGTGCAGGGAATCTCCTTCGCCATCAGGTGTTGTCGGCCATGGATAGTCGTCATTGTAGTTTACCCTGTCTATTCGTATTTTCGGTATGTCGAATGTGACCGGATCGGGCGGGTCGAGCTTTATCAGCGTAATCTTCTCTCCGCCGTTATCGAGCGCACCGGGGTACGGTCCGTAGATGCGTATGCCGGAGCCAATGCCGTATGTCGTACGGAACGTAGTCGGCTCGCCGCGTGTGATCAGGATAGTCTCGTTACCGGAAAGCGTAACGCCCGTCGGGAAGGCGTAGCCTCCTACGCCATTGATCTCCCATGTATTTGCCGT
>VRUI01000050.1 GCA_019456225.1 Planctomycetota bacterium
ACAGATTGAAAATCAAGGCAGAAGTGTAATCTGCATAAAATCGTTAAGGCCATTTACACAGCTAAATGAACACTCCCTATTTAGACTGGCAATCTGAGATGTTTTACCGGCAGCTTGATCTGTTTTACCGGCAATTTGAGATGTTTTACCGGCAGCTTGATCTGTTTTACCGGCAGCTTGATCTGTTTTACCGACAGCTTGATCTGTTTTACCGGCAGCTTGATCTGTTTTACCGACAGCTTGATCTGTTTTACCGACAGTTTGATCTGTTTTACCGACAGCTTGATCTGTTTTACCGACAACTTGATCTGTTTTACCGGCAGTTTGATCTGTTTGACTGGTTTCTTTATTCGAGGAAAGTCCGCCTGACGAGGTGTCTGCCTGCGAGCCATTATCCTGACTTTCTTCATCTTTCATAAATGACAGCATCGATTAACTCCATTTCAAAAAATATTCTACTTTCAACTTTATATTTTCAGCACCGGCGATCCGAGCTTAAACTTTCTTTAAATGCTTATACACTAGCGTTCTGGAAGAATATGCTTATAACAAAACTGGCCTGCATCGATCCTTCTTTCTTTGCATCCCTCTTGATGATCATTTCACGAATCTTGGTTATTCGATCCAGTTTCTCAAGTGACAGCAGGAACGAATAGTACGAATTGAAATCGCCGTGAAGCTCCATCTTGATGGGCTGCTCGATATACCCATTATTGAATTTCTGTTTTAGCGTCCGGATGCTCTTAGCAGTAAGCCCGTTGGTTTGGGCGATCACTGTAACATCTTCAAGGACGGTATGTATCTCGTTTTCGGAAGGTAGTTTGCTCTCGAGGATGTTTATACTTGACTCAAGCCTTGCAAGCTGAGCATTAATATCCTTCAGTACGGCAGGCGCCGTCTTCAGTTCGCGGAGTTTATTGGTCTTTTGCCCCAACTTTTCCTTCTGAAGAACAAGGTCACGGTTTGCGGGCTTGATCATATAAACATATGACGTATAAGTCATTGCCATTGTCATCACAAAAAAGATTAATTTTCGTACATTACTGTTCATAGCTGTTGTCCTGACTTTTTTTAAATAAAATAGTCTCAGCCGCCAGGCCGAATCCTTAAATAATCAACAATCAATCTCAAACAGGCCGACAGGTCAGTTTGAAATAACCTGCATTGTTTTATTGCTTTTTTCACGAATAGAGGCAATGTCCTGGCTGGTAACCCTGGCATCCCTTTTAAGCATCACTTTTAATTTGAAACCTCTGAACTTTAAATCTTCGATCTCAAGCTGCGTTGACTCGATGAGACCAACGCTTCTGATGAGAAAAGATTCATCCAGCGCCGCGATATAGCTTGCAACTTCGATATCAGTGCGGGCGGTTCCGGAAAGCTCTATCTGAGTATCCTTTAGTATTTTTACAGGAATTTTTTTCTTTTTTGCCGCCGCCTTAGCCGCCTGAAACTGCGTCTTCTTGCCCGAATTGTCCTGTACCTTTACCTCCGTGTCGCGTATGGTGATACCCGTCAGAGAAACGCCCTTGGGAAGATTGTTTGTAAGTGTGGCAAGAATGACGCTTTTACCGACAAGATCGGGCAGTTCCGCGGTAATCAGAGCTGTCTTCATCATCGTTTTGCTTTTGGCTTCGAGAGCGTTGAGAAGCTTGATCTGCTCATGAGCCTTGTTTAAACGGCTATCCAGTGCGGCAACTTCTTCACTGACATTTGACTGACGTATTTTCAATACTGAAAAAGTCAGCCCCATCCCCATAAGGACGGCCAGAAGCAAAGCCAGGTACATCAAATTGGCCCTGTTAGATTCGCGCTGCTGAATATATTCGTCAGGTACAAAATCAATTTTACTCATAATAATTCCTATTTAAAAATCTAGTTTTCATATCTAATCATATTTCATTAGAACAACCAAAAGGTCACTATGTGCTTGAAAGGCTAAGTCCAAAGGCAATAGCCCAGTCTATCTGGCAGCCTCGGCGGTCAACGGCTATATCACAACTGGAATCGATCTCAACGGCCGCCAGGACATCGCCTATCTGAGCGGGGATCTGAAGGCGTTCGGCGAGTTTGGAAACTTTGCTGCAAATGGTCTCATCGACACCGCGTCCGGAGAGAAATACGAGCCTTCCAATCTGCTGGCCGCGAGAGAAAGATTCGAAATACCTGCAGCACGCCTCTGATTCCGAGATAAGCTTTGTTGAGGCTTCCTCGGAGCCTAGATGCTTGAAACCGATAGGTATCATGCGGGCAAAAAGAAGGTCCGCCTGTCTGGCGATGACTATCTTGCTGTGGTTGACATCAATGTCGATAAGTATCGCTACAGTATCTGCATCTGATTGGCGTTTACCGAAGAACTTGACATAGCTGGTGGTCATCGCCAAAGGCCATACGCTTATCCCCTTTATCTCAAGGCCTGCTTTTTCGTATATCGCAAGCTGCCTGTTGACTATCTCGCGTTCTGCTGCCATTACGACAACGTCTGTCTCTTTGCCGTCTTCGCTATTACCCGCGACGACGTAATTAATCATCGCACCGGAAGGGTTAAAGGGCAGTTTGCTTGTGATCGTTTTGAAAACGGCCTTTTCCAGACCGCTATCGGTAGGTGCGCATTTTACATTGATGTGATCGATAAAAACATCTTCGGAAGGTATCGAAGCGATAACACCCTTGCCGTTAAAGCCTCCGCGAGAAAGCATCGTTTTGGCAGTGTCTACAACCCACCTCTGCCAGTCACCGCTGCCGAACTTTACCTCTTCGGGGCGTGCCTCGATCGCCGCGGCGTTAAGGAACAGACCCTTATCCTTGAGCCCTAACTGCGATACCTTGAGGTAATCACTGCTAAGGTCGATTCCCGCGGGATAAACCGTTTTTCTGGATAAACCTATCATAAAGTTAGAATGTCTTTCTCGTAAAAAAACTGTATCAGCGATAAAACTTGCCTGGGACGTACTCTGGTTACAGAACCGTCCAATCAGAAAATCGTCAAGATACGCCCTTGACATTATGGACTGCTTTTTACTACTAGAACCCAAATAACTATGCTTACTCTTAAAATCTAAGAAACATAAGCACTTACGTCAAATCGTATAATCACCAATTTGATAATTCTTGAACGCCCGATAAAATTGCGCATAACAGCACCGGTAAAGAGCATCTGATACCATCTAAAAATTGTAAAAAAAAAGAAATGAAATTATGATATGGAGATTAAAAAACAAATAATTGGAATTCGAAACCGCCCGCCCCGCCAAAGTCCGATAACCAAAGCAAAATATGTAGATAATAAAAATGCCTCGGCCAAAGACCGAATTCTTCATTATACAATATGGTACATCCGGCAGTATTGACGGAATCATTATACATTCCAAACTGACCAAAGGTCAGTTTGAGCATCACTCTGCTTTAAGTTCTCTGCTCATTAATCCGCCTATCGCCTCCTGGACGTTCTTTTCGCCCTTGATAACGGCGTATACTGCTTCTGCGATCGGCATTTCAACGGAATACTTTTCGGCGAGGACTAGTACCGACTCGCATGTCGCTGCGCCTTCTACAACGCTCTTTGTTGCTGACAGAGCCTCTTGGGCGGTTGCTCCCTTGCCGATCCGCTCACCGAACGAACGGTTTCTGCCCTTTGGCGAGATACATGTCGTTACAAGATCGCCAAGCCCGCTAAGTCCCGAGAAGGTTTTTTTCTTTGCACCCATCGCAAGGCCAAGCCGCTCTATCTCGGCAAGCCCTCTTGTTACCAGTGCCGCTTTGGCGTTATCGCCTGCGCCTACACCGTCGATTATACCGGCGGCGATGGCGATAACATTCTTGATCGCACCGGAAATCTCGACGCCTATGATATCGTCGTTGGTATACACTCTGAAATACGAGTTGTTGAATGTCTCCTGAACCGAATGGACAAGTTGGTCATCGCTGCTAGCCGTACACGCCGTCGCGGGCAGATGGGCCATTAGCTCATCGGCAATAGTTGGCCCCGAGAGGGTCGCCACTTTATGGTCGCCTCCGAGAACCTCTGTTAGAATCTCACTGGGACGCAGCAAAGTGCCCTTCTCGATGCCCTTGGTAACGCTGACAACCGGGACACCGGCTGGGAGTTTGTCCTTTAGACGCTGCCAAACACCACGTGTAAACTGGCATGGAACAGCAGATAGAACCATTTCAACATCCTCAAACGCCATAGCGTCGTCAGATTCGAAAAGGAGGCTGTCGGGAAGCTTGTAGCCGGGCAGAAAGATCGTGTTCTCACGATTGGCAGCGATCTGCTTCAATTGTGCGGCATCGTGGCCCCACATAGTTACACGCCGGCCATTTTCGCAAAGGATAGCCGCACAAACACTACCCATCGCACCGTCACCAATTACTGTAATTTGATTAAACATACCAGACATTAAAACAACATTTCCATAATTTGCAACAAAAAAAACAAAAACCCCTCTACCCCTTATACCACACCCGAATAAACTGATGCCACGAATTCCTCTCTCCGCCAGTTCTCAGGTCCACATCCGTAGTCCCGCCATCTTCCCATGCACCCCAGATCTGCGGAAGCACAACTGTCTCGATATTAACAACATCGATACCGTAATCTTCGATCCACTCATTAGCCCCGGCCAAAGCGGCATCAAAACTCTCAAACTCCCGACTAAAAATACCACTCTTAATCATACGAGGAGCAAAATCCTCAAATCGTATCATAATTTTCTCACTTTAAAATCATTAACATCATTAACTGTAAGGATATATTTATCGCCTGCAATAACATAACCCTCGATAACTCCGCTATATTCGATGTCATTTTGGATAGCTGTAAATTGCAGAGCACCATCACCTTTATGTCGAATCCTTCGAGATTTCTTTTTACCGGGTTTGATAGCCCCGGTATTAAGTTGAACACCCGGTGCTGTAATGGTCACATTGGAAATCACCGAAGAGCTGTCATTTCTTATTGTCAGAATATTTGTTGAATATAAGTATAGGACTGCAAAGAAAATGATAACAACCAGTAGAAAATTGGATGCCAACAACCCGCCAGACAACAGCCCTTTTCCCCTAAGTATTTTAGAGGGTGCATTTTCATCTATTTGCTGAAACAGAAATTTCACCAAACAAATTGTTCCTATTGCAACAGACACCAGTCCTCCTAAGACAGTAAAAACACCTATCACCTCAAAGATTCTCATCATACTAAAATACCAGAAGACAAAAACAAGACTACCGACGATAAGAGGCAACGCCCCCAAAACTATAGATGCACGATATAACTTACTCATAAAAACCTCTCAATATAATAATCCTGTAGGGTATGTTTAATCACACGCCATCCACCTGGCCCTTTAAGCTTTAACGCATCTCAATTCCATCCGGGCAGATTTTTCGCAGTCCCGGCAGCTGGCTTTTTCCTATTCTTGCCTTTATTATTACTTCGCTTTCTTCGTATTCTTCGCTTTTTATTTCTGCGTGTGCTCGCAGGAAGCTTACTACTTTTCCTTCACCGGCGTGACATCTTACTGTTATATCGACATCGCCGCCTTTGTACTTATCGAAGACGGCGTCGGCTATTTTTCCCAGGTTGAGCCCTGTCTTTGCCGATACGCATATCGAATCCGGGTAGATCGTCTGCAGCAATTCGACGGCGCTCATGCTCGACACCGCGTCGGACTTATTCAGCAGGATCAGCATTTCCTTATCGTCGCAGTCGATCTCTTTGAGCACCTTTTCGACGCTTGCGATCTGCTCGAACACCTCCGAACTTGAAACGTCTATCACATGCAAAAGCAGGTCGGCGTTGACGGCCTCTTCCAGCGTCGCCTTGAACGATTCGACAAGCTGGTGAGGCAGATGGCTGACGAAACCAACGGTATCGCTAAGCAAGACTTCCGCCCCGCCTTCCAGCTGCCACTTCTTTGTCCGCGTATCGAGCGTTGCGAAAAGCCGGTCCTGAACAAACACACCGGCATCGGTCATAGCATTCATGAGCGTACTCTTGCCGGCATTGGTATACCCGACCAGGCTGACCTTATACAAACCCTTACGCCCCTGTATCTCACGCAGTTTGCGCTTGTCGATCGTATTAAGTTCGCGCTTCAGCTCGGAGATGCGCTTTTGAACCAGCCGCTTATCGATCTCGAGCTGC
This sequence comes from Planctomycetota bacterium, assembly GCA_019456225.1. GTDB lineage: Bacteria > Planctomycetota > Phycisphaerae > Sedimentisphaerales > Anaerohalosphaeraceae > VRUI01. The sequence continues at coordinate 6,146 of VRUI01000050.1, forward strand.
TTTTCGCCGGTACCCCTGGTCCCCACACCGCCCGAAGCCGATCCGCCAGCAACACGGTCAAGATGCGACCACATGCGGGTAAGCCGCGGGTAGGTGTATTCCAGTTGAGCCAGTTCGACCTGCAGTTTCGCCTGGCGGGTGCGCGCTCGCGTGGCGAATATATCAAGGATAAGTTCGCTGCGGTCGATGACCCTTACTTCGATGATCTTTTCAAGCTCGCGGATCTGGCCGGGCGACAGATCGTTATCGAATATAACAACGTCGGCATTAAAACGCTCGACCCGATCCCATAGCATCTTAGCCTTGCCGGAACCGATATATGTGGCCGCCTTGATCTTGTAGACTTTCTGGATAAACCGGTCGACAACCTCGGCGCCTGCGCTTTCGACAAGAGAGGCAAGCTCGGCAAGGTTGTCATTTTTCCGCCCATCTTTGGCAAGGCGACCCATCAAGGTAGCACCGACGAGGATGGCGCGTTCCTTCCTGACCTCTAATTTTTCTCTGATATCTTCCAATTAATATTTCACCCTAATAACTATACGAATATTAGTAAAAGGAAGAAGTATAACAAAACCAGCAAAATTCATCAAGCCAATTTGCCACCAAAGTTAGGGCAAACAGCGATCTCAGCAAAAGAAGCGTGAGAGAAAGGACTGCGAATTGGGGATCTGGCGTTGTATTGACAATCTAAAACCTGATTCGGGCGGACACACACGTCCGCCCCTACGGGTTGGGGGCGCTATTGCTAATAGATTATCGCGCTAAGCTGCTCTACCGTCGCTGCTGCTTCTTCGAAGTTATCCGGGTGGGTCATTACCGCGTCGAAACCCTTGCCAAGCAATGCGGCGGTTTCGTTTTCGCCGAGATTTTCGGCTATCGCGATTACTTTTCCGCCGGCGAGCTCCGGGTTTGAGCGGATGTATTTGCAGACCTGGCCCGCGTCGATGTCCTGTGCCATAAGATTGATAATGATAATATGAGGTATGACCTTCTGTGCCATCAGGCCGGCATCGAAACTGTTAGAAGCGGTATGGACCTGGTAGTTTTTCTTTTCCTGGAAGAATCCGGCAATCTTTTCGGAATATTCCCAGTCAGTGTCGATGATGAGAATCCGCATCTGGCCGATCTCGAGATCGTCGGTTGGAATATCATGAGCCTTCATAAAACGCACAAGCTCACTGGTAGGTATACGCCTGTCCTTCGAACCGGGTATACGATAACCCTTCAGTTGACCCGAGTCGAACCACTTGGTAACAGTCCGCGGGGCAACATTGCATATCTGTGCGACCTGACCGGTCGTCAATACATCTTTTCGTTTCTGCATATCAAACACCTGTATATACTGCTCGATCACCGAGCATACACATTTATACGTCCATGCGTTAAACACCCTCAACCTCAAAGGTTAACGAGCAACATCTTAACCAGATATTCGGCAAAAAACTTACAGTCCAAAACAAATCTTTTCAAAACATACGTTTATTGCCTAATAATCAAGTAGGGATTTTCCTCTTGGTCCGATATTATCACAATATCACATCGGTATATAGATTTAGTACGTTAACCCCGAATACCTAGCCCCAAATTGAGCAATACATAGGGCTGCTGGGAAGATTTCAAGGCAGTGAGTGTCGTGAAATATTTTATCTTTTTTCTTGACAAATTTTAAAAATAAGCAATAATAAAGCGTTTGATAACCGAAACAATAAGCGTAAATCCCATTTTACGAACAATAATTTATTCTAGTCGTAACATGGGTAAGCCGGATAAGCCCTGAGGGGCAAAAAGGCAGTAAAGCTATTAAGGACACTGAGAGCACAAGGAAAGGGCGAAAGGCGGACAACCGTCAAGTCCAATTTTCCGACTGCATCGGTGAGTATGGTCACTTGAAACTGATGAATATAAAAATTGCGAAACGGGAGTTTTAGAGTAGAGGAATGAAGACATTGTCAGAAAATCTTAGTTTGAGGCCTGACAAAGCCAATAAACAGCAAAAAAAAACGCTGTTTAAGCGGATTCTGCGCTCCTGACAAATGCATTAAACTAAAAATTTTTCAGTAGATTTACCATTTCTTATTAAGCACTTGCCGCTTTTGACCGGGACAATTTGCGCGATTAACATTGACTGAGCTTAATAAAGAAAGGTAACACAAATGGATATATTATCAACAGCAATCGGACTGTTGGTCGGTTATGGAGTCGCATTTTTGATGCAGCGACTCGTTTTCAAGGCCAGATTATCGACACAGGAAAAAGAATTACAATCCAAAATCGACTCCGCCAACCGCGAAGCCGACAACATTCTCAAGGCTGCCCAGCTTGACGCTGCCGGTGAGATCATCAAGAAAAAAGAGAAATTCACAGCCGAAATGACACAGGCTCAGAACCAGCTTCGCAACCAGGAAAACCGATTAAGCAAACGTGAGGACGTTCTTGACCGTGAGGCAACTGAGCTTCGTGAGCGTGAAAAACAGCAAAAAAACATCGAACACGAGCTTGAGCGAAAAAGCAAAAACATCGATGCAAGAGGCAAAGATCTGACGGCTGTTATCGCTCAGCAGAAAAATCAGCTTCTGAAGATCACCTCGCTGAACGTCGAAAGCGCAAAAGAAATGCTGCTGGACCGCCTCGAAGATGAGTGTTCCCGCGACATGGACCAGGTGATCACGCGTAAACTCGAAGAGGCCAAAGAGATCGCCGAGGAAAAAAGCCGTGAAATAATCACCACTGCTATCCAAAGATACGCCGCCGAGCAGACATGCGAAGTAAGCGTCTCTATGGTCGACATTCCCAACGACGAGATGAAGGGCCGTGTCATCGGCAGAGAAGGCCGAAATATCCGCGCGTTTGAGAAGGCCACCGGCGTTGACGTTATCGTCGACGACACACCTGGCATTATTATCGTAAGCGGATTTAACCCGCTTCGCCGTGAAGTCGCCAGACAGAGTATGGAAAAACTTATCGTCGACGGCAGGATCCACCCGACACGCATCGAAGAACTTGTCGCACAGACGGCTAAGGACGTAAACACAAAAGTGCTTCAACTTGGTAAAGCGGCGGCCGCAGAAGTTGACGTACGCGGGCTCAACAACAAAGTACTGACGATGATCGGATCGCTGCACTACAGAACAAGCTTCGGCCAGAACGTGCTCCGTCACAGCGTAGAGGTGGCTTTCCTTGCACAGGTAATGGCAGACGAGCTTGGTCTCGACGGCTCTATCGCACGACGCGCAGGCTTCCTCCATGACATCGGAAAAGCAATGGACAGGGAAGCCGAAGGCGGCCACCCGGCCATCGGAGCAAACTATCTCAAGCGTTTCAAGGAATCTTCAATAATACTAAACGCCGTCGAAGCACACCACGGAGACATACAGGCAGACAATCCGTATACTCCGTTGGTCGCAGCGGCAGATGCTATAAGCGCATCAAGACCGGGCGCCAGACGCGAAACTCTCGAAAGATACATCAAACGACTTGAAAAACTTGAAGACATCGGATCCAGTTTTGAAGGCGTTGTAAACTGTTACGCCATCCAGGCCGGCCGTGAAGTTCGGGTCATCGTAAATGCTGAAAAGATCGACGACCAGACAACTATGAAAATCGCAAGAGACATCGCCACCAAGATCGAAGACGAAATGACATACCCCGGCGAAATTAAGGTAACACTACTTAGAGAAGTACGCTGCGTAGAATACGCGAGATAATTTCAAATTACTAATTATGAATTGAGAAAACGACCTTTCGGCCGAGGCTATTTTGAAGATCAAAGTATTATGTATAGGTGATATTGTCGGCCGGCCCGGTCGGCACATACTCTCGCAGCATCTGGCGACAGTGGTCAAAGATCGTAATATCGACTGCGTCATTGCCAATGCCGAAAACGCCGCCGGCGGGTCCGGGCTAACTCCTCAGATATATGAAAAACTCATGCGATACGGTGTAAATCTCATTGTCCTGGGCGACCATGCGTATCGAAAACGAGAGATAATCCCCATTCTCGAATCCCAGAGAAATATTGTGCGGCCGGCAAACCTGTCGCCCTATTCAGCTGGCAGGGATTATGCCCTGTACGAAGCATCCGGGGGCATTCGAATTGCGGCAGTCTCGCTGATCGGCAGAATCTTCATGAAGCCTGCAGACTGCCCATACGCAAAGATAGACAGCGTCCTGTCGCGGCTTAACCACGAAGCCGACATCATCTTCATCGATATGCACGCAGAGGCGACCAGCGAAAAAAATGCGATGGGGTACTACCTCGACGGCAAGGTAAGCTGCGTCTTCGGAACACACACGCACGTAATGACCGCCGATGAAAAGATCCTCCCGGGCGGCACAGCATACATAACGGATCTGGGAATGACCGGATCGCACGATTCGGTACTGGGCAGAAAAAAGGAGAGCGTTATAAAATCCTTCAGAACGCAGATGCCCTTCTCATTCGACATCGCCACGGAAGATGTCAGGATTAGCGGGATAGAAGTGACCGTCGACTCCCGGACAAAAAAAGCCGAAAAGATCGAGCGAATCCAGATATCCGAAGACAACTCAGAAAATATTAACTATGACAGCGACGACGGAAAACCGGAATACTATAATAGCTTTTAGCAATTAGCAATTAGCTTATAAATATTTTGGGTGGATTTCGTACTTCTTGATCTTGTAGCCTAGTATCCTCTCTGTCACGCCCAGGTCGGTTGCGGTTTTTCGCTGTTTTCCGCCGTTCTTCTTTAGTGCATCCACGATAATCTCACGTTCCTTATTTTCGATGATCTCGGTGAGCGTCATCGTGCCATCTGAATGTTCGCTGGTTTTGGCTATCTGTAGTGACGGAGGCATGTGCTCGGATCGAATTACATCGTCGTTACACAGCAGCACGGACCTTTCGAGACAATTTTCAAGTTCCCGGATATTACCCGGCCAGTGATAGCTGGTAAGCATCTCGATGGCCGGCGTAGAAATGCGGTTGATATCCTTGCCGTTTTCCTTTGCGAATTTTTCGAGGAAGTGATCGGCAAGCAGCATAACGTCATTCTTTCGCTCTCGGAGCGGAGGCAGAAAAATCGGGAATACATTGATCCGGTAGTAAAGGTCCTCGCGGAACAAACCGTTTTTGATCTCGGCTTCGAGGTCTTTGTTTGTTGCTACAATAATTCGTACATTGGCCTTGATGGTTTCGTGGCCGCCGACACGCTCGAACTCCTTGAACTGCATAACCCGCAGGAGTTTGATCTGGAGGTTCATCGAAAAATCGCCTATCTCGTCGAGGAAAAGCGTACCGCCGTTTGCCATCTCGAACCTTCCGAGCTTTCGGGCGACAGCACCTGTAAAGGCCCCCTTCTCATGACCGAATAATTCGCTTTCCAGCAGCGTCTCCGGCAAAGCGGTACAGTTGATCTTAACAAAAGGCTTTTCGCATCGCAGGGAGTTAAAATGTACCGCATGGGCGACGAGGTCCTTTCCCGTTCCGCTTTCGCCGCGTATCAGAACTGTCGCCTTGCTGTTTGCGACCTGCTCGATAAGACTGTAAACCTCCTGCATCGAATTGCTGGTGCCTATCATATTATGCATGTCAAAACGGCCCTTGAGCTGGCGCCTGAGCCGTTCGTTTTCGCTTGTAAGCTCACGGCGATCAAACTGGATAAGTCTGTCAAGTTTAACGGCCTGAGCGACCATAGTTGAGATGATCTCGAGCAAACGGACATTGGCCTGGAAGTCATCGTCTGATTTGGCTTTGCGGTCGACGCTAAGTGCACCAATAGTATTTCCGTCAAGCTTGATGGGAACACAGAAAAAAGCAATACGCTGGCCTTTGGATCGCCGACGCTGGCCCGTCTTCGAGAGAAATCGCGGATCCTTATGAATATCCGGGATGACAACTTCCTGGCCGGTCTCCACGACCATACCAATGATACCCTCTCCGATCTTGTATGTACCAAGCTTTTGGGAGCGTTTACTGACGCCATGAGCAACTTCGGTCTTGATGGTCTCGCTCTGGGGGTCGAAAAGAGTAATAGTGCCCCGCTGGAGCTTTAGATGTGTATCAAGAGTTTTAAGGATCGACTCGAGAGTATCCTCAAGATTCAAAGAGTCTGTAAAAGCCCTCGCCATGTCACCGAGGACTTCAATATCACGCGTAAGTTTTTTGGCCATTTTCGTATATACCCTGAAAAAATATACTAAATTTGTAAATCAACCCCGATACTATAACAAAAATGTAAACCCAATACAAGCTGTAACATTTTTGTATTTTGCTTCACAGCCAGCTTGTCAGTGCTATTTCTTCAGAAATCCGCTTTTTGAGGCCCTTTATACGCATTTCCTTTCGGTAATTGTCGGACTTTTTGCTTAAACTGAAGAGGTATCTATCGAGTTTTTCCCGTTCTGCGGGCATTTTATAGAGATTCGGCCTGGACTTCCGCAGTGCCATATCCGAACGATCAGAATAAATACTATAGTCTTTTCTCTTTTTTCGCTTTTCTTTTATGCTCATATCAACTCTCCCTGTCATAGAACCTGAATATTTCGATACTTCCCACTTTTTCCTACGCAGCCGGTAACATATATGGATAAGAAAAAATATTGAAACTCCTTTCAAGTGCGGTTTTCAAATATTTGATATTTATTGATTTGACTTTTTCCTCTAAAAATACTAAAATTTTTGTAGTAAAAAAAAACTATATTAAATTACAGGACAATTGCCATGAAAAAACTCTTAACCACCCTGCTTGTTTCAATGCTCCTGGCATTTGCCGTTTCAGGATGCCAGGAAAACAACTCTCCAGAGATAAACCCTCAGGCAAAACTAATAGCAAATGAGATTCTGAGGCTGGAACTTGATGAGAAAAACGCCAGGATCGCAGAACTTCAATCGCAGTTGGAAAAATGTGAAAAAAGAAACACAGACCTCAAGGATCAGGCTGTGAAAACCGGAAAGGGCTATATGGAAGTATTCGCCACCATCAATCAAAAAAATGGTGAACTTGTCAAAGAAAACGCGGCCCTGAAAGCAAGAATCAAAGAACTTGAAAAATAGAGTTAAACCGACATATCTTTCAGCCCATATAAAAAAGCCTGTCGCGGTACAATACCATGACAGGCTTTAATAAACTATAGATACAGCACTACTGGAAACCCGGCGTATGGCCTGGTATCTCACCGAATTGCTGCTTAAAGATCTTACTTGTGCGAGGTTCTTTCGGCAAGTTCCTGCAATGACTGGCACTGGATATCTTTGCCGTATAACCCCTCAACATCAATCGCAAAAACCTTGAGAGCTTTACTGTCTATCTCTGTGCGCTGGCCCGTACGGACCAGTTCATCGAAGCAGAGCTTTTGCATTGCGACATCGTTCTTTTCGTTATTTCCAACGCTTTCGACTATACTAAGAAGAAATGCAAGATCAAGCAGTTCCATACCGCTGTGCATATCTCTTCCGTTCTTTCGTGACAGAGTCTTACGAGAACCGCCGTCCTTTCTTGGAGGCCGGATATCCCGAACTGAATCTGCATAACGTCCCTGTGTCTTATTACTTGTGTTTGTTTCCATTTCTTTCACCTCATAATCATCATAATCTTCGTATTGATCCATCTCGCGAGTACCCGGCAGGTCAGAAAAACCATCCTGCTGGTGTCCGACATCGGTTCCTTTATCGACATCAAAATCAACCATATCTGTGGAAGGGTTAACCGGAAGTTTGGGCTTTTGCGGCAGAATAACATTCCTGCCGACCATTGAGCCGGTTTTGGCGGGCTTACTAAAATCGAAAATACTTTTGCCTGTGCCAATCCCTTGCTTCGGTTCTGTGATGTGGTCAACAAGCGGCTTGCTAGGTTTGCCGATCTTTGCCCAGTCAACTTCCTTTTCTTTCGACTTCGATTTTGACTTCGACTTCGACTTTGCCATTTCTTTTTCCCTAAAGAATCTATGCTTCCTGCAATACTTTCAGTTCAACAGGACAACTCAGAACAATTACTAATGTCCGATAATTATCGCTGTTAACAACCAAAACTCAAGCTTTATTTTATTTCCTGGGTCACCTCTTTGTTGCTTTAATGAGTCGAGTTATGCTTTATATGCCCGAATCTTGTGAAATTGTAACACAAACTATTATTTTTGCAACAAATTTTCGGGCAAAACGACAGCAATAATAATACAGGTAACGCTAATTCGTTGCCAGGTAATAACTTGGGCACTTCAGAAAATTTAGGTAATTTGCAATTTTCTTCAAATCGATCACCTGTTTTCCGGGTCTTACGGCTTATAGGGCAGCTGGATCGTCGACGGGCCGGATACATTCGTCACCAGTTCACCGGTCGCCAGATTATAGCTTATCTTGTCGGTGTTGAAACCGTTGACCATGCATGGGTTGTTTTCGGTCCCGGTGATCAGCATTAGCGAGTTAGCGACATCATAGAAAAGCTTATCGCCGTAAAAGTTATTAATAACCTTATCGCCTTCTTCTTCCCGGAATAATACCGTATTGCTTGCCGTCAGGCTTGATAATGCCGTCCGTCCCAGCGTTGATACGAAGTTGGCTTCGATATTCCTTGCCGCAACAAAGGTTATCTTACCGTATTGCCCGTCAACTACCGGGAGATGCTGAATTTTCACCGAATCAGAACTACCTTCGACAACAACTTTATTTTTAACCGTATACCACTTAAGCGAGTCGAAATCCCTCATCAAAGCATAGCATGGCTCCTTGAGGGTAACCTGGGTATTGGGATCGTCATTTGAAGATTCAACGGCTGGAGCATTTGAGTTGTTTAGGACCATCTCGCCAGGCCCGGGAGCTAACACAAATTCATCAACCGCGTCATAATCGATCCGCTGACATTTCAGACTGATACGGGTCAAAAAATCCTTGTCCGTATGAATTGTAAGCAAATTTATTTTTTCGTTGGGGTCTGAAACTTTGCGGGTAGAAAGCATATTAACATCTTCGCCAAGAACGGATATGTGGCTGATAGAGTCTTTGTTTGCCGACGAATCGAGATCGACAACAAGCTTGTCGCCATAAACGGTGCTTACCGTGACGTACAACCCGTCGGGTAATATTCGTGACCCTTCAATATCGCCATTGAAAACTATCTGGTCGGCGATGCCGAAATATTCGGCATTTTCACTCGCCGTAATATTGATTGGGATCTGCGGCTGGTCGGGGCCTGCGTTGGGGTCGGCTTTGCCATAGATCAGCAGGTCTATCGGACCGGTTGCATACGCATATTTTGTGGTCATATCAAAATCTATTTTTCTGGCGTGGAATCTCGTCGGCTTTGTCTGAATTACAGGGGCTAGCTTGGAACCGCCAGCATCGGCAGCAGCAGCAAAGCTCGCAAATTCGCTAGACAGCGGTAATTGATTCATTTCCGCAGAAGCGGCGGCATAGATAAGGTCATGATCGCCGGAAGCGGCGGGTGCATTCTGTGTTTTTGCGAGTTTGGCTTTGTCCCGAACAGCAGTAAGTGTTTCCGCAAATGTTGCAGCCACCGGTGGGGTCTGGGACGAAACGGAATCAATATTCGACATCAACTGAACAATGAAACCCCCCTTGCATGTCAGGACGACTTCGGTTGTTTCTTCGGATGCGCCGGCATCCGCAACAGCAACGGTGCCAGGCTCGGCGGAAACGATATCGGGTTCGGCGGAAACGATATCGGGTTTAACAGAGACAACGGAATTATTCGAAGCAGAATCTTTCTTCGAGTCGGCTATATTGCCGGAAGCAGGCTTCGATGGTTTTATTGCGGGAGTTTTCCCGGCCGATGGTTTCGCAGTAGAAGCTTTTTCCGGGGCCGATTGTGAAAATAGCAAATTTTTGATGTTCAACTCTTCCCGGCTAACGACGACCAGTTCATTGCCGTATTCAATGTTGACGTCCTCCAGGAATCTGCAGTGGTAATAATCTGCGGGCCTTTGCTGCTTTTTATCTGCTTGTGTGTCATTAACCGGCTCCGGTTTGGGCGGCTTTGTCCTGGTATCGTTGACAGCCGTTACAACAGGTCCAGCGGCTGCATTACCGGTAGTTTTGACGACAGCATTACCGGTAGTTTTGACGGCAGCTTTACCGGCAGAAGCATTTGATTCAGTCGCGGCAGCGGTCTTGGCTTTACCGCCCTTGCGATCTTTCGACAGCATTGCAAGATTTCTGATCGTGATCTTTTCAAGGTCTTTCATTTCAAAGTATTCGATCCTGCTTTTGGCAGAGTTATAGATCAAAATCATGCCTGTACCTACCATATTGGCATCAGCAAAAACGGCATTGACGGAATTATCCGTAGCCAACTCTGACCTTTCACTGTCATAGTCAAGGTCTTTGAGGTATATTACGCCATCTGTGGGTACGCCTTCATTCTGGAAGGTTATGTGAATCTGAACATTCCCATAGAGCCTGCCGTTCTGAGGGGTAATTTTGTTCATCACCTCTTCAAGCTGGAAGTTACCCTCATCAGAAGTGATCTTACACTCGAACTCGTCGCCGTAGAACTCCATGTACGGTTTTTGCAGTCTCCATTTTTCGCTGTTCTTTTCCGGGTTTAGAAGCTTTTCAAACCCGAATACCCTCACGACTTTTTTTGTGATCGGGTCGCGTGTGATGTATCCGAATTTCTTCAGACCTTTTACCGAACTGTCACCGATCTTTGACGTATTGCTGAAATCCAGACGCTCGAGAATCATGCCGTCTTTGTCATCGGGCACTTCGATCTGCCTGCTTTTGGAACCGTTACTATAGATCATAAAAGCAATTACTACGACAGCCGCCGCAACCAGACCTATCTTTACTTTTCTCATATTATAACCGCCAGACTCAGACAAGGTATCTTTGCATCAGATCCTGCCATTTTCCATTTCTTTTCAGAATATATTCTATTACTTCGCGAACGGCACCGCTGCCGCCGGCTTTCGTCGTCGTGTAATCAGCGACCTCCTTAAGCTCATCGACAGCGTTTGCGACGGCGACGCCGAAAGCTGCTCTGCGAACCAGAGGCAAGTCCAGCAGATCGTCACCGACAAAGGCGACCTCCCGGTAGTCAAGGGAAAGTTCTTCAAGGAGAGACTCAAAGGCCGGCAGCTTTTTTTTGCAACCCTGCTTGACGCAGCCAATATTCAACTGCTCGGCACGGACAGTAGTGGCCTTCGACGGTCTGCCGCTGATTATCGCCGTCTGGAAGCCGACCCTGTGCCATAGCTTAATACCATGGCCGTCTACAATGCTGAAATTCTTACCCTCAGAACCATCGGAATTAATGATGACAGTACCATCGGTCATAACCCCGTCAACATCCATGACAAGCATTTTAATTTTCGAAAAATCAATCTCGTTTACCTGGCCCATATTCAAAATCCAATATTAAAGCTAATCGCTATTTCAAAACTTCACTACGCTTCCTCTGTCATTAAAGCATGTTATCCTGAAATTTTCACCCACACATGCCGGGTCGCCGTTAATGATAACCTCTTTCGCCGATTCCTGCTCAAGCCGCACCAGGACTGACCGGTTGGTATTCTGGAGGAAGTCTGAAAGTTCCTGGGAGACGAACAATTCGATCTTTACGACACCTTTTCTGGCAGCGGCAAGATGAATGGTCCTCATCATCTCCATCGACTGTGACTGAAGATTCTTTATTGCCCCCGTGCCGGCGCAATGCGGGCACTTTAGATATGTACTCGTCTGCAGCGACGGACGCATCCTCTGGCGAGTAAGCTCGATAAGTCCGAACTGGCTCATGCGCAGAGCCTTGGAACGGGCGCGGTCGGATTTAAGTTCCGTGCGGAAGACTTTTTCAACCTGACGTTTGTTGGCGTTTTCCCGCATGTCGATAAAATCGCAGATTATCAAACCGCCCATGTCCCGAAGTTTCAGTTGACGGACGATCTCTTTTGCCGCCTCTACGTTGATCTTCAGCGCGGTCTGCTCGGCGTTTTCCTGTTTACGATACCTGCCGCTGTTAACGTCGATAGCGACAAGGGCCTCGGTCTGTTCGATAACGATTGACCCGCCGCTTTTCAGTTCCACCATGCTCGACTGGATCTTGCTGATCTCTTTTTCGATACCGTACTTATGGAACAGCGGGGTTTTCCCTTCGTAATAATTGACGCGTTTCTTGAGCCTGGGCTGAACGATACCGAGAAAATCCCGGATGCGTTTGGCAACGGCCTCGCTGTCGACGACGATCTTGGAGACCTTGCTCGTGAAAATATCACGGATCGTCCTGATAACAAGATCTGATTCCTGGTAAATTTCGCAGGGCGCTTTTGTCGAATCGATCTTTTTCTGGATCGCTTTCCACAGTCTTTCCAGGTAAGCGATGTCGCCCTGCAGGCTTCGTTTAGTCGCCCCGACGGCAGCGGTCCTGATTATAAAACCCGTATCTTTCATCAATTCAAGTTCGCCGAGTATCTTGCGGAGTCTTTTCCTTTCGTCGTCGTCTTCGATCTTCTGAGAGACTCCAACGCGGTGCATCCAGGGCATCATTACGATATGTTTACCCGGAAGCGAAAGATACGTAGTAAGAGTCGGACCCTTAGTATTGATGCCCTCTTTAGTTACCTGAACGATGACTTCCCTGCCTTTTTTGAGACACTTTTGGATCGGAGGACGCTGACTTAGCGCCTTTCTTTTTCCGATCTTTTCGGAAGTACCTTTACCAGTAAAGTATTTCGGGTGCAGGTCGCTGATATGCAGAAACCCGTTCTTACCCAAACCAAAATCAACGAAGGCGGCCTGTATACCAGGCTCAATATTGGTTACCACCCCTTTATACATGTTTCCTACATGGCTTATGAGGTGTGCTCTTTCCAGGTAGAGTTCGTCGAGTGTGCCCTGATTAATTACAGCGACACGACACTCCTGACCCTCGGAAACATTAATAAGCATTTCCTTTGACATTTTATCTGTCCATTTCTTTTAAATAATTGATTTTATTAAATCAATAAATTGTTTCATTACAAATTATCTTACTGATCAACAATCGGACCATTCAACAGAGGTCCTTTTAACCGGTGCGGAAAGATCTTTTGCGCTAATGCTAAGCTGCTGCATTATTTCGTCGATCCTTATTGACCCGCCCTGTGTGATCAGGCAATTGACCATAAGAATTTTTTCTTCAATTTTTACACTGTCAACATAGGGAGAAACATCCACCTGGCGAGGCGGTTTCCTTTTCCCTGACTGACGGTTTACGATAATGGGCATTTTTCCGCCGGCGGCGTTTTCCAGCGTCTGAAAACCTGCCCTGAAGTTTTCAGTAAATGCAGAAGGCTTAAGCGAAAATTCATAGACCGCCGACCGCGGCTGCAAAGTAACCTTCTTTTGACGAACCGAGACCTCTGAAACGACGCACTGGTCGGGTAATTGCCGGCAAAGACCTTCACGAATCGCTTCAATATCGTAATCGTCGCCGAGGTCTACCAAGGCGCAAAGAACCTCGTCATCGGAACCGACGCCAACGCTTCTGGGCAAAGGAAGCGACAGACGGGGTCTCGGGTTAAAACCCTCTGAATAGCGCAAAGGTACCTCCTGACGCACCAGGGCACGCTGGAGCATAGTAGAAGTCTCACGATGAGAGAGAAATCTCAAAGTACCTTCAATCTTAAATTTAACAATTAAAGTTTGCGTCTGAATATTACCATTAAATTAAACAGCCTCGGCCAAAGGCCGAATCCAAAATTCGTAATTCGTAATTCGTAATTCGTAATTAATAATTCTCAAACAGACCGCAAGGTCGGTTTGAGCTAGTACGCTTCAGGCAGGATCTTTATCGCTTTATCCCTGAGATAATTTTTGATCTGTCTTTGCGAATCCATCGTCGCGACCTTCCTTGCCAGTGCGTTGCACTCGTCGATATTCACAGAGCGTATCATCTGTTTCACTTCCGGAATCATCGGTGGAGCAAGCGACAGGGTCCGGACACCCATACCGAGCAAAAGCATAGTAAACTCGGGCTCCGAAGCGACTTCACCGCAAACGCTCAGGCCGATCTTGCCCTTATGAGCGTCATGAATAACGCCCCTGATAAGACGAAGTACAGCAGGGTCGGCGGCGGAATACAAAGACGAAACCCGCTCATTGCCCCTGTCAACAGCGAGCGTATACTGAATAAGATCGTTGGTTCCAACGCTGAAAAAATCGCAGTCGTTTGCAAAAAGAGATGCCATAAGAGCGGCACTGGGCGTCTCGATCATTATTCCGACAGGGATCGAAGGATTATACTCAACGGCATATTCGTCGAGGTCTTCCATAACATCGCGAATGATCATCTTAGCCTGTCTGAGTTCCTGCAGGTTGGTGATCATTGGGAGCATGATTCTCACATCGCCGAGAATAGACGCCCGCAAGATCGCCCGTATCTGTGTCTTGAACAAAGTCAGATTTTGCAGGCAGTACCTGATCGACCGCAACCCAAGGACCGGGTTTGCCTCTACGCCGACATTTGCGTTTTGCGGAAGTTTGTCACCGCCTAGGTCCATCGTTCTGATAACGACCGGTTCGCCCGCGAAATGTTTTACAGTCTCGGAGTATGCCTCGTAGTGGTCTTGTTCTGTAGGCTCTGTGCCGCTGTAAAGGTACAAAAATTCCGAGCGATACAATCCGATCCCGCACCCGCCTTTATCCTTAACATGAACAGCTTCGGAGGGAAATTCAATATTTCCGAACAGTCGTATCTCAACACCGTCTCTCGTTACCGCCGGTTTGTCTCTCAGGGCATCGAGTTTCGTTTCGAGTTTTCCGAAATCTATCGCGTACTGCTCGTACTGAGCGAGTGTTTCCTCGTCCGGGTCGACGATGACAATGCCCCGGTTACCGTCGATAACCACGGTGCTTTCGGTAGTGATCGAAGAGGTCATATCGTCAAGAGCTACAACGGCAGGTATTGCCAGACAGCGTGCCACGATAGCCGTGTGACTTGTTCTACCCCCGGCCTCGGTGGCCATGCCCTTTACGAAGTTCCTGTCAAAACCGGCTGTCTGGGTCGGGCTAAGATCATGGGCAATGATGACCACTTCCCTGTCAAGCTGATCAACCTCCTGGGCGGCCTTACCGACAAGTTGAGTCAGAAGACGGCGCTCAATATCGTAGATATCCGCCGCACGCTGACTAATGTAAGGATCGTCAACAGAGGCAAGTTGAACGGCGCTTTCGCGAAGGATGGTTGAAACCGCGTACTCGGCGGTCGTAAGCTCACTCGATACAAAATCCGTTATCTTTTTGCGAAAGCTTCTGTCGCGAAGAAAACTAAGGTGAACCGCGAATATATCCTTTATGTTTCTTTCGCGGATGTCCGAAGAGGTCTCCAGTTCGGTAAGTTCGACGATGCCCGCAGCAAACGCTTCACGCACACGCTTAACCTCAGCATCTCGCTGCGCAGGCAGGATCGGTCTTCGCGGAATCCTGTAATCCCTGGAGTCTATTACCAGGGGCTTTGAGATCGCAATGCCCGGCGATACCGCTATCCCTTTTTTAATTTCCATTAGACAATTCTTTTATTATAAACCTCGCCTTATGCCAACTGCAAAGCCGGCAGCGCTCCTTAGGCTATTCATCGAACATCTTCACTTCTACAAGATCCCTGAGATCATCCAGTGCACTGGAGGCATCTTCTCCTTCAGCGCGGATCGTCAGAAAAGTCCCGCACGTCGCCGCGAGTATTGTCATCTGCATAATACTTTTTGCATCAACATCTTCCTCGCCGTTGCTGACAGATATCTCAGACTTGTAACGGCTGGCAACATCAACAAACTTCATCGCAGGCCGCATGTGCAGTCCCTGCTTATTCTTTATTTCCACCTCAATCTGACAACTTTCCACAGTCAATTCCTTCATACGTCATCTCATTTACTATTTCAAACTAAACAACAGCCAGTTTAAATTAAACTATACGTCATGATCAATAATAGCTTCTTTGATCTGTTCGACGCTCATCGCCTGCCTGAGGAATTTTCTGAAATCGTCTTTTTGAAGGTTCCTGAAAATCTTCTCCATTGCCTGAAGATGTTTGTCAGGGTCCGAAGCGGGGCTTGCAAGAAGGATTATCGTATATGCCGGCTGCTTGTCCAGTGACGAAAAATCAATACCGTCACGGCTGAGACCAACTACTGCTACGACCTTCTTGATATCGTCGTGCTTAACGTGGGGGACGGCAACACCCTTTCCGATCCCTGTGCTGGCTTCATTTTCACGCTTTACGACAGCGTCAACAATATCCTGGCATTTTGCCTTCCCAAGATTACCTGTTTTATCGAGAGCAGAAACCAGTTCTGCAATGGCACCGTCACGATCATTGGCCTCTAACTGTGCGATTACCGCATCAAAACAAATAAAATCCGCAAATTTCATAATTACTCCAAAAAAATACAAACACCTTGCTCAAACTGACCGCTCGGCCTGTTTGAGATCGATTATTTACTCAAACTGACCGAAATCAGCTTGGATATTAACATAACCTATTGCAATCAAAGAGTTGGCATGCCCTTTGTTTTTAAATGAAAATGCCTCGGCCGCAAGGCCGAAACCATCATTATACATTAGACAATAGACATTAGACATTTTCAAACTGACCAAATCGGTCAGTTTGAGTTATTTAATATTACGCAAACATTATATTTCCATTAGTTTACACAGATATCCTGGCCGTCTTCGGTCAGTTTGAACACCTTACCATGTCAATTTCTGCAAGTCCAACAGAGACGCACTTACTCTTTGATAACACTATATAAATACTCAGCTTGCTTCGGACAAATCTGTCTCGATTTCCGAGGCTCCTGAAATATGCTTATTGTTACGCTGCTTTTCTTTCTTTTTCCGCAACTGCCTTTCCAATTTGTGCACCGCCATGTCGATGCATGTCATCATGTCGTCACCGCTCTCTTTGGCAATAAATACATTGCTGTGCTCTGCCCTGGCAATGATCTCAACACCCTGATCTGCTCCATTACCTTCGACAATCACCTCGATCTGATTAATACTGTTATAGTATTTAGGCAGCTTTTCAGTCTTTTCTTCAGCATGCGCCCTTATCCGATCTGTAATCTCGAAATGTTTACCGGTAATCGTAAATAGCATAAGCATCTCCTTAAAAAAAATCCGCATTTTAGTTAGTAACTATTATACGTCATCATCGTCTACTTTGTTCTCTTCATTTGTTGATAAAGCCGTAAAAGCCTGGTGTTCGGCAGGGGTAATAACGCCGCCGCTTATCGTAAACCTCAAAGCCTCTTCAACTGCCATCTCAACTTCGATCGTCTCATCCTTTGGGGTCATTATTACATACCCCGTAAAAGGCGTAGGGGAACTAGGGACAAAAACGGTCAAATATTCCTTCTCGAACTTGTCAACGATCCTTTTTAGGCCCGTTCCGGTAACAAGCCCAAGCGACCAGACACCCTCGCGAGGATACTGAACGGCGACAACCTTACTGAACGCAAGTTTCTTCTTTGTCAGCATAAAGTCTGTGATCTGCTTGATATGTGGATAAACCTGCTTGACAAATGGAGCATTCATCAGCATTTTTTCCAAAGCATGCCAGATCGTACGTCCGGCTACACTTGCAAGAAAAGCGCCCAGAAAACAAACACCCACTAAAACGATAATAAAACCGGCAACCTGACCTCGCCCGTCTACCCAGTATTTATCGGCATAGGCTATTCTCACTTTATCTTTGAATTCTTCATCCTGGATTGTTTGCTGAAGTGCTGCCGGATCCGACTTCAGTGTGGGTTCCTGTTTGACGGCATATTCTTCCAGTTGCTCGGTGGTGACATGTGGGTACCAGTCAAAGGAGGTGGTCAGAACCCAAACAACGCCGCGGTTTACATGCTCGCTGACGTTACCTTTAACAAACAAGTAACCTTGTGCAAAGATCCATAATGTCAGGATCGTCGGCAGCAAGGCAGCAAGTCCGCGGAAGAAATATGTTCTGAAATTTTTAAATGCGTGCATATTTAATTTTGGTTCCCCTGAAAAACCGGATCTTTTACGAGGCCCGCCCCAATTTCATTCTAAATTCGGAACACAAAAACAACCGGATTTGACAGAGGACTTTTACCATAATCCTTTATGGATAAGAATGTTATAATTTTTTCATGCCGTTAAACGACCTGTATTTTGCTTTAAAGGCGAGTAAAACCGCCATCTGTAGAATTCTACTGCCAATCACTCTACGAGTCAATAAAAATCTCCTCAGTATCGGAAGGTAAATGAGCACCTGTTAAATGAATGATAAAACCTGGCACGGAACCGATAATGAAAATAAATCGCTGGCAAAGGGCCAAAGCGAGCCCCTGTTCCTTTCCTACGCCCGGCAAACTCATAAAAAGTCCGACAAGTCCCAGCTCCAGGACGCCAATGCCTCCTATACTGATCGGCAATGCCCCTATTACCCAGCTGATCGGGAAGAAAACGAAATAATACTTCACCGGCGCATCGATTCCCATCGCCTTTCCCATCATCCAGAAACCGATAATCGGGAGCATCTGGGCAAAAAAGGTCAATATGACGCATAGAGTAAGGGTAAAAGGCTTTGTGCAATAAAGGCCAATTGCCTTTGCCGCTCTCTGGCGGTGTGAAAACACCTTTGTGAAACCTTTGATCAGGATTTTGCGGGAGGGCTTATAAATCAGAACAAACGCTATAGCAAGGACAATAAAACCCAAAACCATTGATATTTCCATCGCATAAGGCGAAAGCCTGGTCAATAAACCCGCCTTAGCTTCACCGGCAGGCAACTCAACAGGGAAAAGGAAATAGAAAGTCAGAGCCATTACGACCAGCGTAAAAAGCCCTACCACCCTGTCAACGATAACGCTGAGTCCCGCCTCAAGACGTTTTGTGGTATATTTTGCGATATACCAAACCCTGAGCATATCCCCGCCGACGGAACTAACCATTATATTATTGTAAAACAGGCCCAGGAAGTGCACTTTTATGGCCGCTTTAAACGGAACCTTGATATCCTGTGATCGAAGCAGCAAATACCAGCGTAATGAGACAATGAGGTTTGCCAGCATAAATAATGCGATTCCGGCAATAAACACTTTCAGCGGAAGGCTGGAATAAAGGCTCTTCAGGTCGTCTTTCTGCTTGAAACAGATCAGAACAATGATTGACAGGGCTAATAATGCGACAGCAATTCGCAAAATACCCAGAATTTTCTTTTTTTCTTCGCTTTTTGTGTCTACCTGCAATACAAAATCCTCAAATTATGCTTGTACCATTCGACCTTTACACTTATTATCAATGTAATCGGAATTATCAGAGTATAAGGTTATTTTATTAACGCACAAATACAAAAAATCATTATCTATAAAGCAATTTTCGCATTTAAGGAGTTTTTTAGTGGGCGCGAGCAAAGAAATTGAAGAAGGTTTGAAATTTACACCAAAGTTCGGTTCCGACGGTTTGATCACAGCTATCAGCCAGGACGCCAACACCGGCGATGTATTGATGGTAGCGTATATGAACGAAGAGGCGCTTGGACTGACGCTTGAGACCGGCAATGCCGTATTCTTTAGCCGGTCCCGTCAGAAGCTATGGAAAAAAGGTGAGGAAAGCGGCCACGTCCAGAAGGTTCAGCAGGTATTGGTAGACTGCGACCAGGACTGCCTGATCCTGAAGGTTACAGTGGACCAGGGGCAGTGCCACGTGGGATACCAGTCATGCTTCTATAGAGAGGTAGTTAAGGGATCGAGAACAGAGATGCAGCTAACCGCAGAAAAAGTATACGACCCAGCCGAAGCCTACAAGAAATAGACCCTCTAACTCGAAGGACTGGTTCTATTTCTACCTATCTTCCCAAAAAGAAACCCGGTTTCTTTAATTGTTTTTGTTTGTAAAATGGGTAATTAAGGACATTTTGGACATTTCCCACCTATGGTTTTGGGCGTTATTTTTTGAAATTAATTGAAATTAATTGAACGAAAACGCGAAAAAAACAGATATTTTGACTTTTTTTGGGTAAAAGTGCGCGCTTTTGAACGTTTTTTGACACCTAATTCAGAGGTAAACTAAATTCTTGATACCCGTAGTGTCGCTAAGTAGGGGTTTACCATGGAGAGCATGAAGTTTATTGAAGTACACGAAGAAAAGAGATTTTTTATCCGCGGATTTCGCGGATTGCACGGATTAAAAACTAAAAGCAAAAGATAGTTAAAAGCAAAAACTTGAACCACTAATTGACACTAATTTACACTAATTTTTTATGGGGTATTCTCTCGCAGCGTTCGGCGGGCAGCGGGCAGCGGAAAAAAAGTAGTGAGGAGTGCAGTTGCGTTACGGGGGCTATAGTATATGTATACCCAAAATGTCGCTCGTCGACATAGCGCGCGTTTCTAGTGACAAGTTGGAAGGTGGCAAGTGGGGAAATTTAGCCGTCCGTCATTACTGCTCTGCCGGACTTCGCTTTGCTCAGCTTGGCGGATTTTTTAAAAGATTTGCCACCCTTCGGCAAGCTCAGGGCAGGCTCCGGAAAAAGAGGTACACAGAGAAAAGATTTGAAAATATAGGGGGATTTTTTTGGTTTGTTTTTTGGGGTTTTTTCTTTACATTCCATAGTATCCTGTTATTGTGGAAATACCGGAGTGAGACCGGATGTCCGCTGTGCGGACAAATGAATAATGTTTATTGTCTAATGTATAATGGTGGAAACAGCCTTCGGCTGAGACGATTTTATTGGAACTTGAATTTATGGTCCGCCATAAAGATTTGTCGGATTTCGCTTCGCTCAAATTTGGGAGTTTGTCAATTGGGTTGTAAAAAAGGACGGTTAATTAAATGGGCGGGATTGCAGCATGCTATTTTACCTAAACCCCCGGAAAAGACCCGAAGGGTCTTTAGTTAAACCTAAATGGGAAAGACAATTTCGAAGGTTATTTTATATTCAAATATTATTGTGCTTTTAGGGATTCTGGTGTTTCTGTGCGATTGTCATTTATCGCAGAAGACCGAAGGCCTTGGTGCTCATGCTCAGTCGCGGGTTTGTTGGCTTGCGTTGTCTGATCCCGTCAAACCGGCTGAGTCGAAAACTTTATATAACGTCATGCAGTTTTCAGGTACGAACGGATTTGTCAAAGAATATTCTTTGTCGCTGAAAACTGATATATGTTATGACAAAGTCTGCAAGCCGATCGAAGTGAAGATTTATTGGGATATGCTGGGGCGATTTTTGAGGCTGGAGCGAGCAACGGATTCGCCGTTTACAAAAAATGAACATGATCTGTTTACTGCCAGCGATTATACCCGGCTTGACGAGATACTGAAGGATCGTGATTCGATCCTTGTCAATTATAAACCCTCTTTTTTTGCCAAGAGGAAAAAAGGTGTGCAGGTCGATGCTGTTTCGTCAGCTACGCCGGTGAGCGTGCAAAATGCCGTTGTTAAAGATGCCGCCCATACATCGTGGGCTTTGTGGCACTGGGTCAACGGCGAGACCGCCGCTGAATTGCTCGATCTGACACGTTTAAAGTGTGATGCTGCTTTTTTAGAATATTGTTTACGTTCGCAGGACCGGGGCACGGTTAAATTTGCATTCAAATTTATTCTAAAAAATCAGCCGAAGAGTCAGCGATTCCATGATGCAGCATTAGGCGTACTTAAACAAGCCGGACGGGCAAATTGTCAGCTGGCTTTGGAGTATCTGAAAGGTTCAATGACGGACAAAGAGACTTTGCATCAACAGCTTGCCGATTTGATGGGAGTCAACGCCGGATCGCAACGGTTGATGTCGAATTATTTTCTGGGCGAAGAGTATTTAAGCACAGCGGTATTAGAGCAGCTTGCTGGAAAGTTGGCGAGCTTGCCTTACAATGGATTCATTGCTGTTTTTATATTGCTTGAATCAGGGCAGTCCAATACAGCGAAAATAAATAGCATGGTGTCGGAGGTTTTAAAATCCGATGATACTTTTCGTGTCAAGTATGCACGGGATTATCTTAAAAAGCTAAAATAACAATCGAAGCTTGGCCGTTTGAATAATGCCAACTTGTATTTTAAGGAATCAATCAGAATGAAAATCTGGAAAGTCAGTCAAAAAAGAAGATGTGTTGTTATATTGATAGCGGCGGCAGTTGTTTTGTTTTGGGCGGCAGTTGTTTCGGCGGATGTCAATCCAGGCACATCCATATTAGTTGAAGCTGAGAGTTTCGATGACTACGGCGGGTGGTCGCTGGATACTCAGTTTATGGATCAGATGGGGTCGCCTTATCTTATTGCACATGGGGTCGGCAAGCCTGTCGGTGACGCAAGCACTACCGTTACATGTTCTGAAAGCGGGTCGTACCGGATTTGGGTGCGGACGTTTGACTGGGTTGGCAGATGGCGTGGTGATAAATGGCCCATGCGGAAACGAGCATTCGGAAAGGCTCCGGGGCGGTTTACAGTTGTTGTAAATGGAAAACCTATTGATGGGACGTTTGGAATAACCGGCGAAAACTGGCATTGGCAGAAGGGGCCTGTTGTTAAGCTTAAGAAGGGTTCCTTTAAACTGGCTCTGAAAGATATAACCGGCTTTGACGGTCGATGTGATGCTATTTTGTTTGCACCGCAAAACGCAATCGCTCCGCCCAATAGCGATCCGGAGATGAAGCTCTGGCGCAATAAACTCATGGGGATCAGTTCCACTCCCCGCGATGGCGGCCAGTACGATCTCGTCGTTGTCGGCGGCGGTGTGGCGGGTATGTGCTCGGCACTGTCGGGTGCCCGTCTGGGATGCAAAGTAGCGCTGATACAGGATCGGCCGGTGCTTGGCGGCAATACCAGTTCTGAAGTCTGTGTCAATATTTCCGGAAGGCTTGGTTTCAAACCATACCCCAATATCGGCAACATCGTTAAAGAAATCCAGCCCGACGAACAGCAATACTGGCATAAGGGCCCCTTTGAAACCGGTATTCCTCAAGATGTAAAAAGGCTGAAACTTATTCAGGCCGAAAAGAATATTACGCTGTTTTTAAACCACAGAGTCAATGGTGTGGAAATGGCCGGCGAGAGCATTAAAGTGGTGCTCGCCGAAAATACTAAGACAGGTGAATCGGTAAAGTTTACTGCCAAACTGTTTGCCGACTGCACCGGTGACGGATGTGTCGGCGCTTTAGCCAAGGCTGACTTTGTCATGGTCGGCAACGGTCATATGGGAAGGTCGAATCTTTGGTTTGTTCATGATGTTGGAAAGCCAACGACATTTCCGCGTTGTCCGTGGGCGCTTGATCTTTTTGGGTATGAGCAACTTCGAAAAGCCCCCACAAAGATTGACGGATGGTATTGGGAAAGCGGGTTCAACCATGACCCCATTGCTGAAGGTGAATATATCCGCGATTGGAATTTAAGGGCTGTATACGGCACCTGGGACGCTCACAAAAACGAAAGAAAGGATTACAAAACGCATGAGATCAAGTGGCTGGCTTTCGTTTCAGGCAAGAGAGAATCACGTCGGCTTTTGGGTGATGTGATTTTAAACGGCGTTGATATCCTGTCCGACAAAAAATTCGCCGATGGCTGTGTGCCGCTGAGCTGGCGTCTGGACGTTCATCGGCCCGACCCGGAATATATTGCCGAGTTTGAGGGTGATGCTTTCATTGCCAGTGCCGATCTTTACGGAAAAGAAGAGACGAAATACAAAGGTCCATACTGGATGCCGTACCGGTGCCTCTATTCACGCGATGTACCAAACCTCTTCATGGCCGGACGAAACATCAGTACGACCCAGGATGCGTTGGGAGCTGCTCGTGTGCAGCGAACAACGGGAATGATGGGTGAGATTGTCGGCATGGCAGCGTCTATTTGTTTGCGGCAGAAGACGAGTCCACGAGGTGTTTACCAGAATCATCTTGATGAACTTAAAAGGCTGATGAGAGTCAGCAAGAAGTAGAAAAAATGTGGGAGAAAATAAAGGGGTCTGACCCTTTTAATTTTCCCGTTCGCAGCAGTGGGGCGGGCGGGCAGAAAGTTAATAAAAGTTCTACGTGTGTTCATTTAAAACATATTTGCAGCGGTTTGTCCGTTAAGGTTCAAAAGAGCCGGAGGCAGGGACTGAACCGTTATTATGCGCGAAAGCAAATGTGTGAACTGCTGGAGAATAAATTACTTGGAAAAGAAAGCCCGGAAGCAAAAAAGATAGAAAAAATAAGGAAGCAAAAAGACAGAAGAAGGCGGAGATAACTAAGGGAAATAAAAGGGGGGAATAAATAGCAATCAGCCCGCCATAAAGATTTGGCCCGTCACTACTGCCGGGTAGACTCCCTTCGGGATTTCGCTTTGCTCAGCTTGGCGGATTTACGCGGAATTTTTAAAAGATTTGCCACCCTTCGGCAAGCTCAGGGCAGGCTCCGGAAAAAGAGGTACAGCAATTACTAATTACTAATTGAGGATTCGCCTTCGGCGGGGGATTTTTTTTGTTTGTTTTTGGGGATTTTTTCTTTACTTTTTGTTGGTTTTGTGGTACGTAGTAAGTCCGCCATATTTTAAGTGAACTATATTTTCTTAAAAGGTTTTTATGATGCACAGTATTGTAAGATTCTCAAAAATTTTGAAATTATCTCTTAGGTCGTCCTCTCCTTTCCTTCTCACGGTCACCATCCTGGCGCTTGCGCTGGTGGCCTTGGAGCCAATCGCCTTCGGGCAAGAGAAGTCGGACGGTGACACCAAACGACCGGTTTCAGGCAAGATTGTCCAATCCATGTTCTACAAAGCACAACACCAGGAAACCGGAAACATGTGGGACGTTTGGCTCTACCATCACAAAGGAACATACTACCTGTACTACCTTGCAAATATCGCCAATCGCTGGCACTGGGACAATATTTCCATGGCCACGTCGCTTGATGGCGTACACTGGACTGAAAAGGGACCGATCCTGAAAAAGACTCCGGGAGCCAAGGGGATGGGCACCGGTTCGACCTGGAAGTCACCTACCTTCGATAAGGACGGCAAATTCTATATGAATTTCTCCGAGGAGATCGACGGGCGTCAGAACATCTACTTTGCCGAATCCACGGACCTCCTTCACTGGACTCGTTTAAAAGGGGAAGAATACCGATTCGTACAGAACGAACAATGGTACGAGAAGAACGGACGCTGGGACTGCATTTGGACCATTGTCAAGCCAGGGGGCGGGCTCTACGGTTACTGGACCGCAAGTCCGAAGCGCTCGGAGAAGGGCGCCGCTGACGGAATATTCGGCTTCGGCGAGTCGCTCGACGGCGTGCACTGGAAAGCACTTGGGCCTCCCAGGGTTATTGATGATAAGAGCCAGGGAGAGGTCGGCGCCGTAGAGAAGATAGGTGACAAGTACTACATGTTGTTCGGCCACTATCCCGTCATGACGACACTTGTTGCAGATCGACCCGAAGGCCCCTTTCGCAAGGCAAAGAAGAATTACAAGGTCTTAACAGGGCATACCTACTTCGCTCGCTTCTTCCGTCACCCCGAGGGCATGCTTGCCTGTCATTTCACCCAGGCTAGAAACGTACAGGTCTCATTCGCTCCAATAAAGGACGTGCGTATCGATAACGAGGGAACGCTACGGTTCGGGTGGTGGAAAGAAAACGAGAAGATGAAACACCGGCCAATCGCCGTTAAAAGGCCGGTTGCTCCCAACGCAGCTGTAGCCTTGCTCGGCAATTCCTTTGACACGAAACAGGGAATCATTATTGAAGGAACCCTGAAGCTGCCCAAGGCAAAGGATTCGTCACGCTGCGGGGTGTACATTGAATGCACAGATGATTTGGGAGTCGGCGTGTTGATCGACAGCACCGGGGTCGCTGAGTTGGGCCCGATGAAAGCGGACGGCACAGGCTTCAAAGCGGAGAAGCGCGTCGACCGGGAGATGACGTTCAGGAGCCCGGCAGTATTTCGCTTACTTGTCAAAGGATCTTTAATGGAATTCTATCTTGACGATATCCTGATCGAAAGCTTCGCACTGCCAGCCAATGCTACCGGCCGTATTGGACTGATCAACGCCGTGGATACCATTGGCACACTGAAAGCTTGGAATTAGTTTCAAGCTCACTGTATAAGGCAGAACAATATTTTGGGGTAAATTAGATAATATGTAGGTCATCGGGTTTTCGGTTATAATACCGCAAAAACTATTGAAAGGGATGACCTACATATTATCTATTTTCCCTGTTCATCAGCGAGACGGGGCTGAATTATATGATTATTTACCACCAATGATGTGGTCCCTGTATAATTCTCACTTGCATGTCCTCAAACTTTCTCCATTCAACGTGCCCGTCAACAAATCCGATGTTTCCACCCTTAGCCTTATCTCTCCTTATATGGTTCGTTACGTCCGGGATGCCTAAACCCCAAAGTCCACCGTGTACCTCAACGGTGTTGCTGGTAACAGGGTTGGGGCCATCACTGAATACGGAGTCTACTATGACTTCTGTCATTGATGGCTGTATACAGGTTACCGACCTGACCCATTTGTTAGCGTTTGTTCCTGAAAAAGTTTGTGTTTTCGGTGTTTCGCTGTCTAAGAGCCAGAAATAACCGGACACTGCAAACCTAGTGCAATTAAGGAGACCATTGTCTGATTCGCATTTAGGGTTGACATTCCCGCCGTTGCTGTAGTACCAGAAGATCGGGTTCTCGGCGCTTTTTTTATGTTTATTATCTGAGGGACAATAAAAGTTTTTTCTGACACAGCCGCCTTCTATTAGGTATCCAGCAGTGTTGTGCCGTAAGTCCTGCAGCCAACCAGCCCGGTCGGAACGTGGAGTTTTGCTGTCGTTTTCAGAGGCGTAAGTATTAACGGCAATTGTAATGGTCTTTAAGTTGGTTGAACAGACGACTCTTTTAGCTAACTCTTTTGCTTTACCGAGAGCTGGAATAAGTATGGCGAGTAAAAGTGCGATGATCGCAATGACCACCAGTAATTCAATGAGCGTAAAGCCTTTAAATCTGAAAAGTTTTTTCATTGAGATCACAACCTTTCATTAGTAAGCGTTCACGGGTATTTTGATGGTATTGAGCAACGCACTCAATGCCAAAATGCCCATTCTTACTCAATGAATCGTAGCATACTCAAGGCGGCATGTCAATGTTTTTTTTAAGAAAAACTCCTAATTTGTCCGATAATAGCCACGGTAAATGACTTGAGTGCAAAACTTGACTTCCAAAACAGAACAGAGCAAATTAAAAGGGTCGGACACCTTTTTTAATAGAATCGCCGTTTTTGCTGTAACAAACGTCGATTATCCGACTCTTTTAAAATATAACTTTTGATAATTAACGTATTACACTTGCTCTTTCACCTATCCAAGAAGCCTTATTATTATCGTCAGAAGCAAGAAATTTCAATAACTTATTAGAAAAAAAGAAAAACTGTCAATTTTCATCAAAGAAACCCTCTTATAAGGCTGTGCGGGAAAAGAATGATGGCCCTTGCCATAGGGACCGTTTCGTCCTCAAGTTTGCCAACACGATTATTATCGGACAAATTCAGGGCTTTGCTTGAGACAGATATTGACATACCACCTTGAATATGCTATAATTCATCTAAAGCATAGGGATTTGTATTTGATCGAGTCGAAAATGGGCATTTTGACATTGAGTGCGTTGTTCAATACGCTCAAAATTCCCGTCAACGGTTACGAGGAATACAACAGTAAGGGAGTCTATCAATGACTGACATGAACAAGAAAACAACTAAGTCGAACACGAAACAGCCGGGCGGGCGACAGTTGTCGCTGATAATCTGTTGCGCCCTTTGCGTTCTCAGCCTGCCCTCCGCCGCGCGGGCTGAGGTGCCGGTGATCACGCCCGACGTCCGGTACGCTAATCCAGATGATAGCGATCAAGATGACATGTGTGTCTGGGTGCACCCCACTGACAAGAGTCTCAGCACCATCGTGAGTTCGGACAAGTACGCAAACAGGATATTCGTATATTCATTGACGGGGACATTGATCCAGTCGGTCGATGTGGGTACGCCGGGCAATATTGATATTCGATATGGGTTTTCTCTGAATGGGGAAACGGTTGACGTTGTAGGCGTTGTAGGCCGCGATGCGAAGAAAATACTTTTGTACAAGGTGAAAAGTGACCGAACGCTGGAACGAATTGATGACGACGCCATATTCACCGACGACAATTACGGCATTGCCATGTACAAGAGCCCGACGAGTGGTAAGTACTATGCATTCAGTGTCAGTAAATCTGGAACGATCAAACAGTTTGAGCTCACGGACGACGGATCGGGCAAGATCACGGGCACGAACGTGAGAACTATGAGTGTATCCAGCATCACCGAAGGCATGGTCTGTGATGACGAAACCGGAAAGTTGTATGTGGCTGAGGAACAAGTCGGCGTCTGGAAGTTTGGAGCGGAGCCCGATGCGGGGACGAACAGGCTCCAGATCGCCGCTGTCGGCAGTGATGGTTTCGTCTCCGATTGCGAAGGCATTACCCTCTATTACAGAGCCAATGGAGAGGGTTACATCATCGTATCCAGCCAGGGGAACAGCACGTTCCGCATTCTGGATCGGAAAGCGCCCCATGCCTTTATCGGGGCTTTCGATATTTCCAATGCATCGAGCACCGATGGCATTGACGTCTGCAGCGTGAATCTGGGAAGTACGTACCCCCAAGGCGCCTTCCTCTGCCACTCCGGCGGGTCAAGCCAGTGGGGGACGCAGTGGGAGAAGATCGCGTCTCCACTTGGTTTGACTGTGGACACGGAATACTGGAACCCACGGGGCGATTTGTCCAACCCTCGGATCATAGCTGATCCTCTTGGTTATCAGTGGTTGACAGACGGTACAAAGACAGCTACTGTGACTGCAACTTTAGAAAACTTTGTTGATTTCGATCTCGGTGCTCCCTATACTTATACATGGTCGACTGATTTTGGTCCTCCTGATGCGACTTTTGGTACCCCTGTTCCGTCTAATACTACAGGTGCTGGAGAAGATTTGTCTACGGAGGTTACTTTTGATGCTCCTGGCGATTATGTTCTTCGGGTTGAAGTTACAATAGATACTGTGCTCTATTCTGATACTGTCACTGTCACTGTTTATGCTGACGGTTGTGTTGCAGCTAAGGCTGAGCTCACTTACAATGAACTTATGGCTCGAGAAAAAGGCGATACGAACTATGACTGTAAAGTTAACTTAGTTGACTTTGCTGCTATGGCAGAATACTGGCTGACTGATAAATCACTCTAGTCTGGTTTGTTTTAGTTTTTAGAAGTTTTCAGCCGGGAGTTGCTTTTGCGACTCCCGGCTTTTTTTATTGGTGTGCCCGGCAGGGCACACTTACTTGGAGGTGAAAGTCCTCTATGGGCCCGACAACGGGAACCATTAGCCGGACGGCAAGGGTGTCGGTCGTGAGGCCGAATCTGAAGGAAGCCGCAGGCAAAACGCTGGCTCGACGAACAGGAATCGCATATGAGGCGGTCATGTCGG
>VRUI01000051.1 GCA_019456225.1 Planctomycetota bacterium
TGTTTGGCCATAGTAAGTACCTTTCAATAATAGGTTAACAAATCTATGACCATTTACACAGTTTATTTCACACCCTCTCTAAATACGACCTTAAGTGACGCCGCCGGCCAGGACCAGGCATCCGGCCAGGACTATTTAGTCCCCTCATCTTCCGGAAAGAAGGTTAAATACACTACGATGGTCCTTGGTGTGGTATTTTTGGTCGGTGCAGCATCTCTGTTCTTTATGATCAAAAAGTTCGGTCCTGCCGAGGCCCAGGCCGGTCTTTCCCAGGAAGAGCTTAAGATGGAAAGTGATATCGCGAAAATGTTTAATACGAAGGCGGCGATACACAACAAAATGAATGATATCGTAGATCGCATTTCAAGGCTTTCAAAGGTCGAACAGGTATCCGTTGACGAGCTGAAAAGAAATCCTTTTATACAGGATACCTTGTTTAAAGGAGTTGATGTCAAGGCTCTTATTGAAGGAAAAAAACCTGACGATGCGGGGCTTAAGCTTTGGAGTATTATGGTCTCTGGCGAACAAAGGAACTGCATGATAAACAATCGTGTCTACAAAATTGGCGACCGAGTTGGTAAGTATAGCGTCAAACGTATTGGCGAAGGTTTTGTTGAATTGGTTGCAGGACAAAAAATACTGGTTTTAAGGATGCCCAAATGAAGCTTTCTTTTGGTAAAAACAAAGATACGCATGAGCAGGCTGTCGCAGTAGCCGACAAAAATGATAACGTCGGCGGAGATGATATTGTTCGCGGGCTCAGTAATCTCTATTCACCCGAGAGCGAAACAGCGGTTCACGTAAGAGATGTTGTCGATGTTCTTGTCGAGATGGGAAGGATGACAGAGGCCCAGCTTGAAGAAATACGAGGCAGCGGTTGCGGCGGCAGTGGTCTTGAGCATCTTATAGTCCAAAAGGAATTCAGCGGTGTCGACGATATTCTTGAGGCAAAGGCTCAAATGTACGGTCATGAGTTCCGCCCCATATCCGCCGAAAGCGTCGATCTGGGGGCCTTTGAGAAGGTTGATCTTTCCTATATCAAGACCAACCGTGTGATGCCTGTCGTTTTTGACGGTGAAACGCTTGTGGTGGCGACCGATAAGCCTGGCGATGTTTTCGCGGTCGATGATATTGCACGTCATACGGGCAAAGAGATCAAAGTTGTGATTTGCCGCTCCAGCGACATAGAAAATGTCTGCCAGGAACTTGACAAAACGCAGACCGATTACGACGTCAATGAAATCATGCACGATATGGGGGATATTGAGGTAGTTCAGGATAAGGAGGAAGATCTTGAGGATCTTGAGCAGAGTGCCGGTCGTTCGCCTGTTATTAAGTTCGTAAACTACCTGCTCAGTAACGCCGTCCACGAAGGGGCCAGTGATATTCACATCGAGCCCAAAGAAAAACATACAAAGATCCGTCTGCGTATCGACGGTATTCTTTTCGATTCGATGCAGGCGCCCGCAAACATGCACCCCGCAGTCGTTTCTCGTATCAAGATCATGTCCAACCTGGATATATCCGAACGCAGGCTTCCCCAGGACGGCAAGATTTCTGTGATAATGGGCGGCAGGGGGATAGACCTTCGTATATCGATCCTTCCCACCAGTCACGGCGAAAAAGTAGTTATTCGTATTCTCGACAGCCGGTCAATTATGCGCGGCCTCGACAAATCCGGTATGGAATCTGAAGTCCTCGATCAGTTCCTCAGACAGGTCACTCTTCCTCATGGTATTTTGCTGGTAACCGGTCCCACCGGTTCCGGTAAGAGTACTACGCTGTATTCGGCACTCGGTCAGATGGACGGTAACAGTTTGAATATTTCCACTGTTGAAGACCCCGTCGAGTATGACCTGGAGTTTTGCAACCAGGTTCAGGCAAGGGAGCAGGTAGGTTTGACATTCGAAGCGGCTTTGAGAAGTCTCCTTCGTCAGGATC
This sequence comes from Planctomycetota bacterium, assembly GCA_019456225.1. GTDB lineage: Bacteria > Planctomycetota > Phycisphaerae > Sedimentisphaerales > Anaerohalosphaeraceae > VRUI01. Next base: position 1,942 of record VRUI01000051.1, read on the forward strand.
CCGACATTATAATGATCGGTGAAATACGTGACAGCGAGACGGCAAAGATCGCGGTACAGGCTGCTCTTACAGGTCACCTTGTCCTTTCAACGCTGCATACCAACGACGCTCCCAGCAGTATTTCCAGGCTTGTCAATGTCGGTGTCGATCCTTACCTGATCGCGGCGTCATTAAATGGTGTTCTGGCCCAGCGCCTTGTTCGTAAGATTTGTGAACACTGTAAGGAACCCTATGATGTTCCTGATACTATGAAAAAGCATCTTGAAGGAGTCGGCGATCCCGATGGTGTAGTGATGTACGGCGCCGGCTGCGACAAATGCAGGGGCAGCGGCTATGCAGGTCGTGTGGGTATTTACGAGTTGTTGCTGGTAGACGATGATCTACGGGCGGCGATCAACAAAGACGCCTCGGTTGACAGCATGAAACGTGCTTTTGCCAGAAGCGGACGCAATAGTCTTTTCGATGACGGTATGCTCAAGGTTAAGCAGGGCCTTACTACTATCGAGGAAGTCCTCCGTGTTACAGAAGTGTTCGACCGGGAGAGTTTGTCGGGCGGTGGGGCGGTAAGCGAAGGCCCCAAAACCGTGGCAGCAAGGCCTAATGATAAAGCGTCTGCGAAAAAGACAACCGCCCAAAAGACATCTGTAAAAGAAACCGCCGCAAAGGCCAAGGCAAAGAAGGCTGACGTTGACACGGATGGGCAGACAGAAGTTGCCATTGTCGATAAGCCTGATGACGAAAGTTCGTTAAAATTTCAGCGTCAGTAGAGTTGCCCTGTAATTTTTAAAATTATGAATTGATTATTTATATAGGATATTGAAATGATTGATGTTAAACAAATGTTGGAAAAGTCGATTGAATACGGAGCGAGTGATGTCCATATAAATAGTGGTATGCCCCCCATAATGCGTATTCATACGGAGTTGGTCGCGATGGATCTGCCCGAAGTTACCAATGAAGAAGCCAAGCGGATGGTGATATCGATGACCGGTGAGGAAAAATTTAAAAAATTTGAAGAAATGAAAGATCTGGATTTTTCTACGACTATCAATGACGGTCACCGTTTTCGTGTCAACGCTCATTTCCAGAGAGACACGATAGCTTTGTCTTTCAGGGTAATATCCAATGTCATCCCTCCTCTGGAAGAACTTCACCTTCCCGAGATCGCACAGCAGCTTACCGATCTTCCCAGGGGACTTGTCCTTGTAACCGGCCATACCGGTTCCGGTAAGAGTACCACCCTCGCTTCGATGATCGGTGAGATCAATAATAAAAGAAGCAAACGCATTATTACACTTGAAGATCCCGTCGAGTATGCCCTCGATAACGGCAACTGCATGATCGAACAGCGTGAGATAGGTGCCGACTGCACCAGTTTCTCATCCGGACTTCGTCATGCCTTACGACAGGACCCCGATATCATAATGGTTGGTGAAATGCGCGACCTTGAGACTACCAGTTCGACTATCACCGCTGCAGAGACCGGTCACCTGGTTTTCTCCACGCTCCATACGGTAAACGCCTCGCAGACTGTCGAGAGAGTTATCGATATTTATCCCTCCGGACAGCAGAACCAGATCCGCGCGATGCTCTCCAATACCCTTCAGGCCGTGATCTCGCAGACACTGTTCAAACGCATCGATCAGCCCGGAATGGTTCCCTGTGTCGAGATACTTTTATGTACGTCGGCCGTTCGCAACTGTATTCGCGAGGGAAGGGTCTTTGAGATACCTAATATAATTGAAACTTCAAGGCGGCTTGGAATGCAGAGCATGGATCATAGTATTGCAGATATGTTCCGGAAGGGGTATATAGCCAGAGAAGAGGCAATACTCCGTTCAACAAATCCCACAAAGATGGAAAAACAACTCGGAGCAGTAGCAGTCTAGCGTGGGTTTGACGCCCGCATAAAAAATAGTCGCCAAAATACAGACAGTACAATTAGTCGTTATATAGAAAAGAGAAGATATGGCAGTTTTGGAACAGACATTAAAGAGTTCTAACGAGACAGAAACTTATTCGCAGGGCGCAGGTGCCTCATCCGCATCAGGCGGCGAAGATGCACAGCAGACTACGATGCAGAAGATAATGAGCTTTAGCATCGAAAGCGGTCCCGGCCGAAAGGATATTCTGTTTTTTACGAATCAGCTTTCCGTCATGATACGTGCCGGTATCAGTTTGCAGGAAGCCCTCGACTTGATAAGCGAGCAGATTGAAAAAAAGAAGTTCAAGGCGATTTTGTGCGATCTGAAAGAGCGGATCGAAGGCGGGCAGAGCTTTTCGCAGGCACTCGCCGAGCACCCCAAACAGTTTAGCAATCTTTATATCAATATGGTAGCCGCCGCCGAGCTTTCAGGTTCTTTGAGCGATATGCTTATTCAGCTTGCCGATTATCTTGACCAGGAAGCCGACACTCGTTCGCAGGTTATCGGGGCGATGGTTTATCCTATGATCATCGCAACAATGGCTGTTTCTTGTACTTCGTTCCTTATGATGTTTGTTTTGCCCAGGTTCCTTAAGGTTTTTGAGGGAAAAGAGCATTTGCTTCCTGCGCCTACTAAGATAGTGATGGCAACAAGTACATACATGCGTGGTTACTGGCATGTGAATATCTGCATTATTATAGCCTTTATCGTAGGTTTCAATTTATTCGTTAAGACTGACTTCGGCAGGAAGCTATGGCATCAGGCCAAGCTTAAAATCCCTTTGCTTAAGAAACTTTTCGGCAGCCTGTATATCACCAGAAGCCTCCACACTATGGGTGTTCTTACCAACGCTGGTGTTCCCATTCTGGATACGATCTCGATTACGGCGTCTATCACAGGTAATGTTCTTTTTGAGACAATGTGGCGAGGCGTACATGAAGAGGTTCGCCAGGGTAAGAAGATCGCCGGCAGTCTTAAGGAGTATAAACTTCTGCCCAGCGGTGTCATACAGATGATCCGCAGCGGCGAAGAATCGGGTACTTTAAGTGATGTTCTAGCCGATGTATCGGAGTTTTACGGCAGAGAGCTTAAGTCGGACATCAAGATGGTTACATCGATGATCGAGCCTATTATGATCGTTCTTATGGGTGTTCTTGTAGGTTTTATCGCAAGTAGTATTATTCTGCCTATCTTTAAGATGTCTAGCGCCGTTTCGTAGAAAGGGGTTTAACATGAAAAGATCAGATAATAAAAACAGGTCAGGGTTTACACTTATCGAGGCGCTTATCGCGACGGTACTTATAGGTATCGCCATTGCGGCGCTGGTAACATCGAATATCTCTCATACCCAGGCCAACGCTTACGGGATGCACACTTCTACGGCCGAATTTTTGATCGAAGAGATCAAGGCAATGACGATGCCTCTGGAAGTGACCGACCCTAATAGCGGAACCAGTGTCTACGGGCCCGAAGCCGACGAAATCGCTGTCACCGATTATGACGATCTCGACGATTTTGACGGAGTTACATTCAATCCTCCTGTTGATGTAAACGGAAATGTGCTTAGCGACTTTTCCGAATACAGCCAGGTTGTTATTGTCGAAAATCTCGATCCCGGAGACTTTACAAATGTTGTTGCCGATCACGGCAGTGCGATAGTTCGGGTTTCTGTGAGCGTTGAAATGAATGGTAAAGAGATCAGCTCGACTAACTGGATACGAGCTCAGCAATAAGGGAGGGACGTATGATGCGAAATACCAAGCGAAAAAATAGCGGGTTTACGATAATTGAGATGCTGCTGGCACTGACGATTACCGCGCTGCTGCTTACGGCATTAGCTGCCACGATTAATGCTTCCATGGTAAACCTCAACGCAAACGAAGGTTCCTTTAAGACAGTCAACAACGCCAGACAGGCACTTTCCAGGATGACTGCCGAGCTTAGAACATCTCAGGGTGTTCAGGTTATCGAAGCTTTTGATTTTTGCACATTTATTAATACTGACGGTGAAACGATTATATACTGGCACCACAACAATAGCGGCACACTATACCTGATCAAAAATGCTAATTTCTACGTCCTGTGCACTGGTGTAGAGGATTTATCATTTACCAAGGGTATAGATCCTGCAGATCCCGGAAAAGTGCGAAATGTGCAGATATCCATAACAGTTAAATATGGAACCGTGACAAAAAAAATGTCCACAGCAGCAGTAATAATGAGAAATATGCCTTAGATTAGCGATTAGCTTTTATATTCTTAAAGGTGATCTTAAGCATTTGCCCATTGCAATTGGTGTAGTTATTCTAACTGTTTTTTATGGCGTGGTTTATTATTGTATTCTGGATACGTTTTCAGAGCAGGTTGTCAGTTAGTTGAATAATCAATAATCAATAATCAATCGACAAGGTGTGTTTGGGGCAGGTAGCATCTGTAGTGCTGTGCGAACAGTCCTATCGATCTCATTGCTACTATGCTCAGCATTCTTGTCGCTATGCAGGCGATCAGACCGACAGCGGCAGCAACGGCCCCTTTCTTGCTCATTGCCTGATAACCGCCCATTGTGTAGTGTATTGCCGTCCATTTGGCCAATATCGCTGTCATAGTCAGCAGTGCCGCGGTGAGGTATGCGCCAAATGCTTTGAAGATAGGTTTGATCATCATGCCGGGGTGGAACACCATCCATATCTCACGTCCCGCCGCGATTGTCAGTATTGCCATGGGAAACAGGAAGAATCCGACCATCAGCATTGGGACCTTGACCGTATAAGGTAGCGTTATTCCTGTCGCCTCTTCGATTGCCGTCGCCGTTATGACGTATGGCATCTGGGTGATGAGGAAAGCTGCCGCGAACAGGTATACCGATTTTATTATGTTCCAGAAAAACGCGAAGCCAAAGTCCAGATCGACTTCGGGCAATTCGTTAATGGCAAAGGCGGCAGCTGCGACGATCTCGAAGTAGTACCAGAACAGACAGCCGTTGACGATGAAGACAGTTATAATGCCCAGCGGCAGTTGGAGGCGAAAACCCGGAAGTGTTATGGAGAAATCCATATATCCCACGAAGTATTCCAGCGAGACCATCAGTGCGAAGAAGATCAGTATCTTTGCGTTTCCCGGATTAATAAAAACTTTCCATGACTCGATAAGTGCCCGGCGGTAGAAGCCTGGCAGCGGATCCTGCTCGACAGTTTCAACGACCGCCTCTCCGCCGTCATGATCCGGGATAAGAAATTTTTTATCGCACGTCATGCACCGGGCGCGGCGTCCGGCATAGCGGTCGGAAAAGGCGCACAGGCTGTTGCATCTGGGACATTTAAAAGTTATAGACATTGCAAGTGTACCTCCGGATGTTTTCCGTAGGGTGGGCCGTGCCCACGCTGAATCCTGAATCCTGAATAATAAATAATAAATAATCAATAATAAATCGCCTTACCATGGCATTTGTCCTCCGTGGTGCTTGTAGAGCAGCCCGAGGACTCTTGCCGCATACGTACCGGCGATTACCGCCAGGACGTTTCCCGCCAGAAAAACGCCGATCAGCAGAGGCTTGTCAAGGAGTATGTCGGTTCGATAGTTTTTGCTCAGGATACCTGCGGCAATAACGGCCGCTGTAATCAATGCGACGAGGCAGTATTTAGCAAAAACATTCATTATTGCTCTTACGGCCAGGTCTATTCGCAGGACCGAGATGAGATCCTGTGAGATCGCCGCCATCAGGATCAGCATCGGGAAAGTAAAGCAGCAGCAAAGTGCAATCGCGATGAGAGTCGGCGGCGATTGGACCTGGAAAATCTTCATGATCAGCATTGCTGCAAGTGTTGGCAGTTGAACGACAGCCATCGCGGCGAGAAAGAGGTACAGGGTTTTTACGATCTTGCATACGATGGCCAGCAGAAAGCCGAGTTTGATATCCGGGAAATTATCGATGCCGAATGCGGTTGCGTAGATGATTTTCAGGTAGTACCAGAAGATGAGGGCATACGCCGAAACGCCTATGGTTTTGCCGATGAGGATAGGGATGGTTACGTTTTTGCCTGTTGATGGGACATGGAACGAGAGGGCGAAGTTGGAGTGCCACGCTATGAATTTCAGGAAGACCAGGGCGATGACAAAAAACAGTCCCGTGGCGCTTGACTTGCTGAAGATGATCGGCAAGGATTTTTTCAGGACAGCCGGATAGAAGCCCGAGATCACATCCCCGTCGCTTTCGAGCGGCTGAGACTTAATTTTCTTTACTTTGGCCTCGTCGGTTGCCGGGATGACGAAATAGCTCTGACACGCGGTGCACCTGGCGGACTTACCGGCGTTTACATCCTTAAATGCGCAAGTGTTATTGCACCACGGACATCCAAATGTTATAGTTTTAGATTCATCGTTCAATTGTCCGCCTGACACATTTAACTTGTCACCTTTCACCTGTCACCTATAGAATATCGGCGTCCGTATTCATAGCGTCAATAAAGCTCTTTGGCTGGTTTGCCCATTTCTGTGCTTCGAGCAGGTCGATCTGTCCGACCTTTACCAGACGTGACAGGTGTCTTTCCAGCGTGATCATTTTTTCGTCCGGCTGATCTTTAGTTTTTGTCTGCATTTGCGAGTAGATCTGTTCGATCTTTCCCACCCGAATAAGGTTTGAGGACGCGTGGTTGTTGTTGAGGATTTCCATTGCGACAAGCCGGCCGGAGTTGTCTTTCTTTGGTATCAGCTTTTGGCTGATTACGTATGCCAGTCCCAGTGAGAGTTGGTTTTTCACCTCGTCCTGCCGCCCGGACGGGAAAAAGTCCAGTATCCTCGTGATAGACCCGGTCACGTCACGAGTGTGCAGCGTCGAAAAGACCAGGTGGCCGGTCTCGGCGGCTGTCAGCGTCATCGATACGGTTTCTGCGTCTCGCATTTCGCCGACGAAGATGATGTCCGGGTCCTCACGCATCATCGAGCGAAGCCCGTTGCTGAAGCTGTCAACGTCTCTGCCGACTTCACGCTGAGAGATCATCGCGTTTTGCTGATCGAAGAGATATTCGATCGGGTCTTCAAGCGTAATTACTCTGCATGGACGCGTCTGGTTGATCCTTTCGATAAGCGATGCGATAGTCGTGCTTTTGCCGGCCCCGGTTATCCCTGTAAAAAGCACAAGCCCGTGTTTGAGTTTTACAATGTCCTTCCAGACATCGCTTGGAAAACCGATAGACTCTGGTATGGGGATATCGGTACCAAGAGCCCTTATCGCCACAGACAGCCCTTCGTTATCTATGAAGGCGTTGATGCGGTACTGGAGATTTCCAGTTATATAGGAGCAGTCAACGCTGTTTGATTTTTTAAGTTCGGCGATGGCTTTCTTACCGAGCAGCGGGTAGATGAGCCTCTCGGCGATTTCTTTGGTGATAGGTGCCCCTTTCATCCTGACCAGGTCACCGTCGATCCGGTAGGCCGGAGGCGTTGAGATCTTTATGTGCAGGTCCGAAATGCGCATCGCTCCGTGTTTTTCAAAGTACGCCAGCATGTCGGAGATGCTCAAGAGGACGCCGTCACCTCCCGGATATATCTTGTCGTTTATCGAGTATTCTTTAGCCATTGGGGTAGCTCCTTATTAAAGAACAAATGCGTATGCCCATATTCTACCAAATTGAATCGGTTTTTGCAAATTAGAATATCACCCCGGCGGTTTTCATTTTTTCGGATTTTCCCGGGATAACCTTTTTTTGGTGAAATTTAATTTGCTTTAATTCCGTTTTAAGTCATAATTAGTGCTAAATCGACATTTTTTGTTTATTGAGGGGTGTTATTATGCGTAAGGCAATTTTGTTGCAGGGACCGATTTTCCAGATCATCGTAACGTCTATTGTTATTTTAGCGTCAGGTTGTTTCAATTTTGTCGATGCGGCAACGGTTACCGGCCAGTTGAAAATGTGGCATAAGGTTACGATCACATTCGATGGACCCGATACCGGCGAAAAGGCGGTCCCGAACCCGTTTATGTATTATCGTCTCAATGTGACCTTCAGCAACGGCGGCAAATCCTTTGTTGTTCCGGGTTATTATGCCGCAGACGGAAACGCCGCCGACAGCTCAGCGGATTCCGGCAACAAGTGGCGGGTTCATTTTGCCCCGAATAGCACGGGCACATGGAAATACAAGGCTTCATTCCGCAAGGGTGAGAACATTTCAGTAAATGACGATCCTGCCGCCGGACAAAGTGCAGGTTTTATGGATGGTCAAACCGGAACCTTTAAGGTGGCCCCGACGGATAAGAACGGTCGTGATATGCGGGCAAAAGGATTGCTTCAGTATGTCGGAAAGCACCATTTACGATTTGCCGGAACCGGTGAGTATTTTCTAAAGTGCGGCGCCGACGCTCCGGAAAATTTTCTTGCCTATGCCGATTTCGACGGTGACTTTAAAAAAGACGGTCACAAGGATAATTTGATCAAGACATGGCAGCCGCATGTTAAAGACTGGCGGCAGGGCGATCCAACCTGGCAAAAAGGCAAAGGCAAGGGCATCATCGGTGCGATCAACTACCTGGCTTCGGAGGGGATGAATGCCTTTTCGTTTCTTCCAATGAATATCGAAGGCGACGATCGCAATGTTTTTCCGTACCTGACTTACAATGATCGGGACAGGCTGGATTGTTCCCGGCTGGACCAGTGGGAGATCGTTTTTTCGCACGGCAATAAAATGGGGATGTACCTGCATTTCAAAACGATGGAAACTGAAAACGAATTGCTGCTTGATAAAGGCGATCTTGGGCCCCAACGCAAGCTTTATTACCGCGAGTTAATCGCCCGGTTCAGTCATCACCTTGCATTGAACTGGAACCTGGGCGAGGAGATCAACGACGCGACAACGGCCCAAAAGAAAGCCTGGGCAAAGTATTTCTGGACGAATGACCCTTATCAGCACAACATAGTCATCCACAATATGGGCAACCCTCACCATGATTTGCTGGGCGATGCCTCTGAACTGACCGGTTTTTCGCTTCAGACCAATAAGCCTGATTTCAGCCAGGTCCATAAGCGTGTCAGAGATTATATCGACCGTTCCGCCGCAGCGGGTAAACCCTGGGTAGTCGCCTGCGACGAACCGGGTGATGCGCAACATGCCCTGATCACCGATTCCGAGGATCCGTCTCATGACAACGCCCGCAAGAACGCTCTGTGGGGTGCTATCATGGCCGGAGGAGCGGGTGTAGAGTGGTATTTCGGTTACAAGCATCCGCACAGCGATCTAACCTGCCAGGACTTCCGCACGCGAAAGAAGATGTGGACGCAGTGCCGTTACGCATTGCAGTTCTTCGACAAATACCAGATACCGTTCTGGGATATGAAGTGTAAAGATGAACTCACCGCAAACACCGACGATTATGTGTTGTGCAAAGAGGGCGAAGTTTACCTGGTCTACCTCAAGTCCGGCGGCAAAGTCAGTGTTGCCGTTGATCGTGGTAAATTCGATTGCGGCTGGTTCAATCCTCGTACAGGAAATGGCCTGAAAGACCTGCTAAAAAAACGCAGCATCGCAGCGGGCAAAAAAGTCGAACTTACCGCACCTGATAATAAAGATTGGCTGCTTGTGATAAAAGGAAAGGGAAAATTAAACTTCGCTCACTAAAAAACAGAACCCTGATCACAAGCGACCAGGGCTCTGTTGTCCAAGTCCGTTCTGTGGGCTTCCAGCCCACAGAAACTGTCGGCAGGATGCCGACAGTACGTATTATTTGTCTTACTTCGAGAAATCCGGCTTTATCGTATCTCCGCCGGAGCCTCTTAGCTTATGGATCTTTGCCGGTTTCCCGGATTCGTTTAGCTCATCGATCATTTCGTCGATTTCCATGCAGCGTTTTTTCATCTCATAGAATCCGTGCCACCACGCATAGTCAGGCGCCATCATAGCCGCACCGAACCTTGCTCTTCTGCCTTCGTGGTGCCATAGCTCGTAAAGTTCGATCTCGATTTTTTCGTCGAGCGGGTTCTTTTTGTCGAGAAGTTTTTTGTCGTAAAGTGCGGTTACCTTTTTCTTCATCGGTATAAAGTAATCGTTGTTATAAGTTTTAACAACGGCGTCGAACCTGTCGAAATGGCCGTCTGTCCATGCCGGGCTGTGGCATGCAAGACAGACCTTTTTCATTTTTTTACGTTCTTTTTTCCAGTCGGTTTTTGCCGGCCAGGGCTTAAACTCGCTGGGTCTTACTGTAATCGGAGCCTGTGTTTCCCACGCCAGCCGCTCGGTTACGTCATGTGAAGCGGCGACTCCGTTGATCGCGGACATATGGCATGTAGAGCAGGTAGGAGCCCTGTAGTCAACGCCAGGCGTCCATGTCCCCGGTGCAGAGTCCCATTTCCATTTGTCGCCTTCTGCGGCGTATATCGCCCCGTGCTTGGATTCGGCGTAAATCTCGATCTGCGGATGGTCCGGACCAAGGTGGCACTGACCGCATGCTTCGGGTTTTCTCGCTTCGGCGATGGAGAATTTATGTCGTGTATGGCAGCTCGAACAGCTTCCAAGACTGCCGTCGGGGTTCTTTCTGCCAACTCCGACATTGGGCCAGGTAAGCGGGTCGAACTTGCCTTTTTTGTCGATCTTTACAACTGTTCCGTGGCAAGTGAAACACCCGGTCGTACGCTCAATATCGCTGCTTAGGCCCTTAGTGAGCCATGGGTCCTTGATGTTCCACATTATTTCGATGGTGTTTGCGTGCTTGCTCTTTGCATATTCGGCAGCTTCTGTCGGGTGACAGCGAGAGCAGTCCTTCGGAGACACGATAGCACTGACCGGTACGTCGCTGTAATCGCTGTGCGCGACGCTGATATCCTTGTCGGCGGCGCCGGCTTTATGGCAGTCAATGCATGTTACGTTGGCGTGGGCATGTCTGCTCTCGGCCCAGTCGGCGACCATTCCTTTGGCTTCTTCGCTGTGACAATCGATGCAGCCCTGAGCTTCTTCGGATATCTTTCTATCGATCCGATAGGTCTTAACCTGTGGAACATCAAGGTCTTTTCTTTCGGCAAAAGATATCGAAGTAATAACGGCGATTACAATACAAAAAAATACGCTCAGTTTAGTCTTCATGATCTCTCCTTAAAATAATATAACTGTTCAAACCTTCAAACCTTCCCACCTTTCCCACCTTTCACACCTTTCACACCTTTCTCACCTTTCTCACCTTTCTCACCTTTCTCACGTTGTTTTTCAAACGTTATCATTCTGAAAATAATTTTGAATGTCTTTCATGACCGACATTTTCATGGCAGTCAACACACCTGGTACCTTCTTTGTCGGCGTCATTGATCGCGCTGATATGTGCCGTTCGTGCCCCAGGTGATCCCGGTTTGCCCAGCAGGTTATTATGGCAGCGAAGACATCGCTTGGACGGGAAATGTTCGACAACTTCTTTTTTAATAGCTTCGACGTCATATTCGCCGCCGAAGTGATGCACATACGAATCCTTTATCCCTGTCAGCCCCTTGCTGACCAGGTGGTTTATATACTCGCTTTTTGGAGGCAGGTGACAGTCAATGCACTGAGTCTGCAGCCCGTGGCTGTTGGCACCATGCACAGAAAGCTCCCAACTCAGGTATGCGGTATTCATCTCATGGCAATTTGTCCCACAGTATTGTGACGTCGAAAAAGGTTTCATCGCCGCATCTACTATAAAATAGAAGGCAACAGCCGCCAAAAAGCCAAGAATAAAGGGAATCTTGTGTTTTTTAATACCAGCAAATATGTTCTTAATGATCGTCATAATACATCATTCGTCTAAAAACAAGGTTTGCATTCACTAAATCCTACAAAATAGGAGAAGAATTACAAGACATAAATGAGACAAATGCGGTCGTATACTAATGTCAAGAAAAAATAAGTAGTTTCTTTATTTTTTTAGCCGATTAAACAAAAGGGGCAGACATTGTTCATGTTTCATCTTACAATTAGAGAGGTCACATAAAATTTCGGACAGAGAGGCAAAATAGGCAATCTGGCTGGCTCAAATCAACTTTCTACCCATTTAGCCGAAATATCAGATATTTTCTGTTGACATCTCATCGCCGTTTTCGTATATTTTTACGTCTTAGTTACAGAAGTAATGCGGGTGTAGCTTAGTGGTAAAGCCCCAGCCTTCCAAGCTGATCACGCGAGTTCGATTCTCGCCACCCGCTTTTTTCATGCGATATAGAAAACAGGTCTTTTGTGGCTGTAAACGCGGTATGTCAGACGCTTTGGTTTTTACCGCCGGAAAATCCCTTGAAATGTTCAGTTTGCTCAATAACGTCTCTTAACAACTCCATGGCTTTTTGATGCAATGTCAACTTTTCATTGTCTGTGGGAAAATACTTTTATGAGGCAGTTCTGTGTTCCTGTAAATCTAAATCGGGTTTGATTTTTTATTAAATGAAATGCCTGCAGGCTCCGATATAGTACCGTCAAGCGAGCTAAATGGGGGCCAGACAATGAGTGCCGGCACAGTGAATCGGTTTAATGGCTTCAGGGTAATTGGATTTGTCATGCCAGATGATGAGAGTGCGGACATCTTATGTTTTTTCATGGCTGATGCTATTGTGAAATATGAATAGAAGCTACCAAATAGAGGTGAAAAATGGATCAACATGAGATCATAAATAAGATAGATTCAATTCTTGAAGACGCCAAAGCGGCAGTTTTGGCAACATCTGATCCGCAGGGAAAAGTACACCTCAGGTGGATGACCCCGGCGGTACTGAAATACCAACCCGATGCTATTTATTGCTTTACTGCAGCAGGCAGTGAAAAACTCAAGCACATTTCCGCCAATAATAAGGTTGAGTGGATGGTACAGACGCGAGACCTTCGGGAAATTGTCAATATCCAGGGTACTGTCAACGTCATCGATACCCCGGCAACAAAGAATGAATTGCTCGAGATACTTAGCCCAAGGCTGTCGGCATTCTGGAAAGCTAATGCCAACCCGGAAGAATTTGTCATACTCGAAACAAAAATCCGCTTAGTTACTTATTTCGAGCCAATGACAGCAAAACAAGAGACCGTAACCTTCTCAGAGGCACTGGAAAGTGAAAGCTGAAACAAAAGATATCGCTCAATATGACAAAGACTTGCTCAGCGATTTGCTGCGGCAGATGTTGCTGATACGCAGATTTGAGGAAAAAACCGCTCAGATGTACGGACTCCGTAAGATCGGCGGATTCTGTCATATATATATCGGGCAGGAGGCTGTTTGCAGCGGTGCCATTGCAACTGTAAACCTTGCAAAAGATTATGTCATTACCGCTTACCGTGACCACGGGCATGCACTTGCAGTTGGGATGGATCCGAAAATTGTAATGGCTGAACTTTACGGGAAAATTACCGGATGCTGCCGGGGTAAGGGCGGATCCATGCATCTTTTTGACGCAGCAAAACATTTTTACGGGGGACATGGAATAGTAGGTTCGCATATCCCGCTTGCGACAGGTATGGCTGTTAAGATCAAGTATAATAATGAAGACGGCGTGGTTCTTTGTTTCTTTGGCGATGGCGCGATCCATCAGGGTGCATTTCACGAGGCACTGAATATGGCCGGGCTCTGGAAATTGCCGATTGTCTATATATGCGAGAATAACCAATATGGCATGGGGACAGATTTCCGTCGCGCATCTGCTGTAAACGAACTATCAAAATTGGCAGCGTCATATAACATGCCCGGGGCAAGGGTAGACGGCATGGATGTTCTGGCTGTTTATCAAAGTGTAACTGATGCTGTCAAACAGGCCAGAGAGAGATCAAAACCCAGTCTCCTGGAAATAAGGACTTACCGCTATCTCGGCCATTCAATGTCGGACCCGGCTGCGTATCGAACGAAAGAAGAAGTTGCCAAATACAAATCACAGGACCCGATCATTATTCTAAGGGATATGATGGCTTCGGCAGGTATGTTTACTGAAGATGAATATGCAGTGATGGATAGGGACTGCAAATCTATCGTCGCCGAAGCGCTTGATTTTGCTGAGCAAAGCCAGCAACCTGAAATTGCGACTTTATATGAAGATGTTTTAGCCGAATCGGAAGAATAAAATGCCCGAACTAACGTACAGAGAAGCTCTAAACCAGGCCATAGACGAAGAGATGGCTCGCGATGATCGTGTGTTTCTTATCGGCGAGGAAGTTGCTCTTTACAATGGGGCCTATAAGGTCAGTCGGGGCCTTTACGATAAATACGGCGAAAAGCGTGTGATCGACACGCCAATAACCGAAGGCGGATTTACGGGAATCGGTATCGGGGCCGCCATGGCTGGTCTGCGACCTATCGTCGAATGGATGACTTTCAATTTCTCCATACAGGCACTCGATCAGGTGATCAATAACGCGGCAAAAATGCGATACATGTCAGGCGGACAGTTCAAACTGCCAATAGTTTTCAGAGGGCCCAACGGCCCGGCAGAATACCTCGCTTCACAACACTCACAGGCACTAGCAGCATTCTACGCACATACACCAGGCCTGTTAGTCATAGCCCCGGCAACACCTTACGATGCTAAGGGCCTGTTGAAATCAGCTATACGTAACGACAATCCTGTGATAATGATGGAAGCCGAACTGCTCTATAATACAAAAGGCGACGTCCCAAAAGAAGAATATTTGGTTCCTATAGGCAAAGCTGACATCAAACGCAGCGGTACGGATGTGACGCTCATCACCTTTGGAAAAGTACTGCATCTTGCGACCGACGCTGCAGAGCAACTGCAAACTGAAGGCATTAGTGCCGAAGTACTCGATCTTAGAAGCCTTCGCCCTTTAGATGAAGAAGCGATAATCGCATCAGTTGCAAAAACAGGCAGATGCGTAGTCATTGACGAATCCTGCCCCGTTGCCAGTGTCGGATCTTACGTAGCATGGCTAGTCTCAAATAAATGTTTCGATATACTCGATGCTCAAGTCGAACTTGTCGCAAGCATAGATGTACCTATGCCCTACAATCATAGACTGGAACTGGCAGTCCAGCCTTCCGCTGAAAAGATCATAACCGCGGTTAAGAAGGTGCTTTATATAAACTGAGGAATCAAAAATGGCTGAAAATATCCCTATGCTTGCATTGTCTCCTACCATGGAAGAAGGCGTCATAGTTAAATGGATAAAGCAAGAAGGCGATACCGTTGCCCAGGGAGATGTGCTGTGTGAAGTAGAGACAGACAAAGCAACAATGGATTATGAATCACCAGTAGAAGGAACGCTTTTGCAGATAACGGCCACCGAAGGACAAAGCGTTGCAATCGGAGATACAATAGCTGTCATTGGCGAACCGGGGGAGCAAGTCGAAACTCCAAAGAGACCTCAGTTACAAAATGTATCTGTGGACGAAGAAAAACTACAAGAACCCGTAGCAGAACCTATACTGCCTGAAACAAGCGTGCATCCTTTGTTGACCGATAAACCCAGGTCAAGTCCTCTTGCGCGAAAGCTTGCTGAATTACACGGACTGGATATTACCGATATCAAAGGGACTGGCCCTAACGGCAGAGTGGTAGAAGCAGACGTCAAGCAAGCCTCCAAACTTACCCCTGTCGCAATTGCGCCTGTTTCACGGCCCGGTGACGAGGTGATCGAAATTACCCCCAAACGCAAACTTATCGCAAAAACTCTCGCAGGTTCAAAGTTTACCTCTCCGCACTATTATCTTAAAGTCAATGTCATTGCAGACAACCTCATTGAAACCAGAAAAAAACTTAATGCCGATTCCGACCATAAGATATCCATCAATGCCTTTCTGATCAAATTCGTCGCAGAGGTTATGCAGCGTCATCCGGTTATAAACAGCTCCTGGCAGGACGACAGGATCATTCAGCACGGCACTATTGATATAGCCCTTGCTGTATCACAACCGGATGGGCTGATAGCGCCGGTAGTTCGCCAATGTCAGTCAAAAAGCCTTACCCGGATAGATACTGAATTAAAAGCTCTTGTCGAAAAAACCAAAGCCGGTTCATTAACCAGTGCAGACTACGCCAACTCAACCTTTACAATCAGCAATCTCGGTTCATTCGGGATAGATGAATTCACTGCAATAATTAACCCTCCAAATTCAGCAATCCTCGCCGTGGGAAAAATGTCAAAACAAACTGTTGTCGGCAATGACGACAAAATACAAATTCACAATTGCATGACTCTTACATTATCATGTGACCATAGAATTATCGACGGAACTATCGGCGCGAAATTTCTAACAGATATTAAAGACATGATTGAAGGTTCCGTTTGAGTAATTAGTCTTCTGCATCACTATGAGGACCAAGTCTAAAGTCGGTTATTTTCTGGACTTTAATCAATAGACGCCTTTCCACCTGCGGCAGCGGCGGCTTCGACTCAAGATCCGGCGCATAGCCATTCAGAACGCCTAACTCTTCAATCTTTTCTAACGTGCCGGGCATTTGGTAACCAATATCCGAATCCCTGTCCAAAACCACGGTTGATATAAATTTATTTGTTTGCAAATTGACCACTGTGCCGGGGCAAAACCACTCTCTGATCGCAAGACACCCTTCTTCTGTCAACTCCATTTCGCCGGCAGTAGCTATATGCGGCATTCCTTTTCCGTCGGCAGTGGCAATGCATATAAACCCTGTTCTTTGCGAAAGGCCAATTGCTTCTTTTAGCTTTTCCATTTTCATTTCTCCCACTCCTTTTGTTTTCTCGTTTAAGAATCCCCGGTAATTCCCCATCTTCATCTTGACAAAAATTATCTCATTCCGACAAACTCATTTTGATCCCCATTTATGGATTTGCGTAAGCCATACCTGATTGAGTCGACCACAAAACGGTTAATATTAACTACTTTTTACAGGAAATCTCTCAAAAGTGTGGACTGAATTTTGGGGGTAATTCCATTACAGGAAGATTGCGTAGGCCGCCGCTGCCAGTATCAGCGACAGTATTGGCGTCATTATCCAGCCCAGTGCTATCTTTCGTATCGTTTTCAGGTCTATCGCCTGCACTCCTCTAAGAATACCTATCCCGATGATCGCCCCTACGATTCCCTGGCTGGTGCTTACCGGCGCTCCGATCACCGCGAAGATATGCACCGTTATCGACATTGACAATACCGCGATCAGTGCGCAAAATGCGTCCAGCGGCATTATCCCGCCGCCTACGGCAAGCATCACGCGTTTGCTGAATGTTATCGCCCCGGCTGCGATAGCGACTCCTCCGATAGCGGCCAGCGTCCTGTCGCTAACCCCATCTATCAAGCCCGAAAACACCCCCGTCGAATTCGTCACGTTGTTCGCTCCCAGTGCGTATGCTCCGTAGGTGCCGGCGAGTAGCAGCCCGCCCCAGAGTATCTTGTCGCGCGTGAGCATGCTCATTGGAACGGTGCGAAAGAACCACTCCAGCGATTTGTACAGCACGCACGAGATAACGATAGAGCCAAGCGGTGTGCCGATCCAGCAAAGCACGATCTTGGTCAGCCCCGAATAGTCGGCATTGCCGGTTGCAAGGGCGATACCCAGTATCGACCCGACAACGGCCTGTGAAGTGCTGATCGGGATAGCCAGGTATGTCATGAAGGTCCCCGTAAGCGCTGCGCTTACAGTGACGATTACCGCGGTGGAAACGCTTTGTGTCGTCAGACCGCTAAGCGTCTCTATCCCCGCGGCGCCTTGCAGGTAGGATCCAAGGATCACGGCCATACCGCAAAGTATGCAGGCTTGTTTGAAGGATATGATCCTCGAAGCGACGGCTGTTCCGAATACGTTAGCCGAGTCGTTGGCCCCGAGTGTCCATCCGAGAAAAAGCCCGCCGCCTAACGGAGTCAATGCTGGTAACAGCGGCATCTTAGACTCTCCTCTTTGCTACGATTATCCGTATTCGGTCGCCGGACTTTTCCGCCCGGTCGCAGACGGTCGATATTTGTTTTACCGTATCTCGCAGCATGATCTTTTCGAACCCGTCTATATCGCTTGTGAAGATCTGTTTGATTATTGCTTCTTCAAGGTGGTCGGCTTCGCTTTCGAGTTCATCGACCTTGCCGAGTGCGATCGTCGCGGTAGTAAAGTCGCTAAAAAGCTTTGCAGACGATTCAAGCAACGCCGTCGTGCATCTTACGCAGATGCTGACCAGTTCGATGATCTGGGAATGGAATTGCTCCGGGATATTGATCCGCTGGTTGGAGATCATGTGTATCGTCGCCTCTGCCTGGTTTGGCACACGGTCCATCGTTTCGAGAAGACCCATGATGTCGCCTCGTGATTCGGGGAACAGTGACTTCGAGTACATCATCACTTCGATCTCGCGGCGGATATCGTCGGCAAGGCTTTCGGCCTTGTGTATTTCGACGCCGTTTTTTTCCAGCATTGCTCTGTCAGAGTTTTCGAGATACTGCAGGATCGAATTTTCAAAAATCTCGATGCACGTAGAAACCTTCTGCCGGTATTCGGCCAGCGACGACTCAACTTTCTTCTGTTTATTGATAAATAGCATAATTACACCTTTACGGAATTTCTTGTCAGATACATTATTTCGGCAGATTTCGGCCTCAATTTGAATGGATTTTGCAATATATATCACTTTTAAAGCAAATATACCACAAAAATCCGAATTTGCAGGGGTGGAGATGGTTTAGACATCGGGCCGGGAGGAACCGATGCCGTCCGGCACAAAAGACTTGTATTAACTGGAATTATTATGAGATACAGGCGGCACCCGGCAGGCCTGGGCCCGAGATGGTCGAGGAAATCAACTTCCTTGAGAGCATTAGCGATGCGTCAATTAGTAATTACGAATCCTCAAAATGACTACCCGGTCAGTTTGATGGTTTAGTCGGCGTACTTTTTTCTGCTATTGTTTCGTATCCTGTCAACTGCATGAATCTTTTTCTGCTGAACACCGGCACAGAAAGTACCTTTGCCTTGTCGAGTATTAGCTGGTACTCGTTGAATATTGCGACTGACTTTTCGTATCTTGCCTCGACCTCCGGATCGTCTTCTATCTGCTGAATCGTTGGCTTTTTCATTTCTTTTGGCTCTTCGCCGACTACGATGAAGTCGGTGTCGATCGTCAGATCTTTAACGATGCGCCCGTCCCACTGGGAAATCATCTGTCTGATCTTCTCTTTGCCCCTGCGGTCGACAATCTCGTCTCCGTCGAAATCGAATTCCCCGATGACGATGAAAGAGTTGCTTGTTTTGCTGTCCCAGATCATATTTACTGCGATATCGTTTTTGATGACCGGATCCTTTTTCGAAGAGGAGAGGATCTTCGCCACGCAGGACGTTTCGTTTACACGGAACACTTCGATCTCTGCCTTGCCTTTTCCGTCCTTTGGTATCGGAGCGTTACGGTCAAAGACCGAAAATGTCAGGCCGGGGTATACGTGGTCTTTGCTTCCGATGTTCAGGTAGACAAGTTTGCTTTGCAAGTCGGCAGTAAACACGGTGGCATCCGTTTTGAAAGCCGCTACCTGGTTGTCCGGAGTCGCTTTAATGCTTTCGATCTTTGCAAGAGCTTCGGTAAGCTGGAAGGTTGCCTCTTCCAGTTCTTCTGTAAACCGAACGATTTCGATATTTTGCTGTTTATGTTTTTCCTCGGCGGCTTCAAGTTTGTCTGCCCAGTTCTGCATTTGGTCGTCGCTTGTTTTCTCCATCAGTGTTTTGAGCGTATCATACTTGTTGGCGACAGCGCGTTCGGCTATCATCGCTTCGTCTTTGTCGGCGATGAGGCGGGTCTTTTCCTGCTGAAACTGTTTGAGATTGAGCTCGATATCATTGTTAAGGTCTTCGATCGCACTGGCATTGTTGGCCGCCATTTCGCGAGCGTTGTCGAGTTTGCTCTTCAGGTCGCCGATCGTGTTGAGCAGGTCGAAACCATCTTCACCGACTACCGACGTAGCGTCGTCGCCAAGAGCTTCGATCGCTTTGTTGATTTGCATCTTCGCATCGTTAACTTTCATCGCTGCGTTTACCTCCGGAAGTTCGCCTATGATCGTCCGGGTCATTTGGTCAAGATAGTCCGACATCGCTGCGATATAAGACTGGTTTCCTTTTGTCGCCCCGACGATATTGCTTTCAAGAATGTTTTGCTCCGTGCGAGGGTTTGCCAGTTTATTGGCCATTTCTTCGGCACTGGCGGTAAGAGCCTTTTGGTCCTCAAACTTTGTATAAAAGATCGTTGCGACAACAGCGCAGATCAGGAATAGAACAATGAAAACAACTAATGCGACAAGTGACGTATTTGACTGCTGTGTTTTACCGGCGGCCATAAATGACTCCTAGAAAATTACAAATTGATTATTACTAAACACCCCACATAATAAAACGAGTGTAATATCACTATCAGTATGACTTATTTGGGTTGGAAAGTCAATCGAAAACTGCCGTAAATGTCGAATCTCAGGTGATGAATGTTTAATTGGCGAGTTTTTCAAGAATTCCAGGTATTTTTCGTATTGAATCTATTGTCTCGTCCGGGGCCGCCGTTTCGTTATCTGGCGGCAATAAATGCACTTTTTTAGACCGTTTCAGCTGGATAGTGTGCATTTTTAACCTGTTTGGCCCAATAAAGTCCTTCTTTGCATTATCGGCTATATAGACAGTCGTCTCTGGTTTTGTCTGTAATTTTTCCAGAATTATCTCAAATCCTCGCGGGTTCGGTTTCCAGAATTGGCGACCCAGTTTTTCTGTGTAGACAATGTGCTGGAAGTATTTTTCTATCCCAAGAGCCGCAACTTTAAGCTCCTGCGCCGGCAAAAAACCATCTGTCAGCAGGGCAAGAGAGTATTTACTAGCTAGCAGGTCCAGAACTTCCCTGCTCTCAGCAGGCAGGCTTATCTCTGGTTTGTGAGTTCGGTAGAGGTTTACAAGTTTTTTAATATCCTCAGTTTCGTATGGAATTGTCAGCCGATCCAGAGCCCCATTGAAGGTCCGGTCATGGTTGCCGGAGCAAAATTCCGACCACAAAGCATCGAAGGCTGCATCGGCGTCAACGTCGTACTTGCCGGCAAGAAATATCCCAACTGCCCGAAACCCCGACTTGCAGTAATCGACCTCGTCATAAAGAGTGTCATCCATATCAAATATTACAGTAGTTATCATATTGCATGGATTATATCATAGAAGCATCGACTGTGATATATTTTTTTAGCTAATTGCTGATCGCTAATTGCTAATCGCTGTTTTTCACTCCATTGTCGACAAAATTTTGTCTATCGTAGTCGTCGCTGCCGCAGTCGATTCGTCGCCTGCTCCGTAGTAAATAGTCACCGTGCCATCGTCTTTAGTTATCGCACCGCACGCAAATACTACGTTTCCGTAGAAGCCTTTCACTTCGTATTCAGCCTCCGGGCTTATCAGCGGTTTTGTCGAGCGTCCGATCACTTTCGTTGGGTCATCAAGGTCCAGCAGTGCCGCCCCCAGTGAGTACTTATTGTCTTCGTCGGAGCCGTGATAGATTTCCAGCCAGCCGTCATCGGTCCGTATCGGAACACAGCTTCCGCCGGATTTGCCCGCGTCAAATTGTCCCGCACGAGGCAGCAGCAGCGGGGCGTGCCCGCCCCAGTTAACCAGGTCCGGCGAGCTGGCGACCCAAACTCCGCGAGGGCCTATATACATCGGCACCGGTCTGGTCAGGGCAAAATACCTGCCGCCGATCTTCTCCGGAAAGATCACAACGTCAATATTTTCAGGGCAAAAGATTATCCCCTTTCTTTCAAAGCTCTTAAAATCTTTTGTCTCAAGCAAACCGGTACATATACCGTTTTGGCTCACAACTTTATAGGCGATCACAAATCTGTCTTCAAGCTGAGTGATCCTCGGGTCCTCAAGCCCGAACGTTTCGTACGCCATCTCCGGAAATACCGCCGGCTTTTTGTCGATCGTGAAATTCACACCGTCCTTGCTTCGAGCTAGCCGCAAATGCGAAATGCTCGTAAGATGCATCTTACCTTTGTAGTAGAATGACCTGGAGTCCGGGATTTCAACATCCGGATCGTCATTTTTCTTCCTGAAAAGCTCAATTTCCCCGGTATCAGCGTTAAGGATCGGCGCAACCTGCTCATCATCGGCCTTATCTTTCGGCCGTTCGGCAACCCGAAGCATCAAAAGCGTCTCACCGTCATACTCGATTGCCGCCGGGTTAAAAGCCCCGACAACCTCATAATCATCCCGCGATGGCGGCACATCGGCAGGGGTAATAAGCGGATTCTCAGCAAATCGTTCTACCAGCATAGTAATCTCCCGTTAAACAATAATAATTGGATTATCGGTATTTGCCCGCAAAAACGCCAGAAAAAAATACTTGATTGCTGCCCCCATATTGGTAATATGAATAGGAGATGCTTTTTTAACAAAAGCCCGAAGCGCAAGCGCAGGGATGCTGAGCGAAGCGAAGTCACGATTTATCGGGATGCTCACAACTGTCTAAACCATGACAAATATAGGAGAATATCAATGCGATACGTTATGAAACAGAAACTTTTTTCGTGGGGTGATGACTTCACTATCAAGACTGCTGATGGACAGGACGCGTTTTTTGTAGACGGCAAAACCTTCTCTTTCGGCGACCAGCTCTCGTTCCAGGACATGTCCGGCAACGAGCTTGCGTTCATTAAGCAGAAGCTGCTCAGTTGGGGCCCCACCTATGAGGTTTATATGGACGGCGAGCTGTATGCGGTCGTAAAAAAGAAGGCGTCTTTCTTATCCAGCAAGTTTACAGTCGACGTACCCGGCCCGAAAGATTTCGATGTAAAGGGCAATTTCCCCCGCTTTGAGTATTCCTTTTTGCGAGACGGCCGCGAGGTAGCCGCCGTCTCAAAGAAGTGGTTCTCATGGGGCGACACATACGGCGTAGAAATAGACGACGGCGAAGACGACGTAGTAATACTGGCAAGCACCGTAGTAATAGACATGGTCTGCCACGACAACAATAACGATTAATAAAATAATCATAAAATCTCAAACGGATCGGTAATCGGAATGGATATCAAATCTAAACGTATCGCGGTACTTTCTCCTGTTGCCTGGCGAACACCGCCAAAGCAGTACGGTGCATGGGAGACCGTCGCGAGCAATATTACCGAAGGCCTCGTCGCCAGGGGGTGGGACGTAACACTTTTCGCCACAGCCGATTCCATCACAGACGCCGCACTTCATGCCGTCATCAAAGGCGGCTACGAAGAACACAAAGATCTCGACCCAAAGGTCGTAGAGATAATGCACATCTCCGAGGTAATGGACCGAGCCGGCGACTTCGACCTCATCCACAATAATTACGACTTCATGCCGCTGGTCTTTTCCCGGCTGATAGACACACCGATGCTAACAACCATCCACGGCTTCTCATCGCCAAAGATCCTCGACGTCTACCGCAAGTACAACAACGACTGCTACTACACCTCAATAAGCGATTCCGACCGCGACAGCGAGCTGGACTATGTCGCAACTGTCTACAACGGCATAGACCTTACGCAATTAACAGTAGGCGAAAAACGCGGCGACAAACTCGTCTTTCTCGGCAGAATCCACCCCGACAAAGGAACACATCTAGCGGTAGAGGTCGCCCGGAAATCAGGCATGGAACTGCTGATAGCCGGAATAATCCAGGACGAAGAATATTTCAACCAGAAAGTAAAACCCCACCTGAGCGAAACAATACAATACATAGGCCCCGTAGGCCCCGTAGAGCGTGACAAGCTATTCAAAGACGCCTGCACAGTCCTCCACCTCAACGAACTCCCCGAGCGGTTCGGACTCGTAATGGCCGAAGCAATGGGCGCCGGCGTACCCGTAATAGCAATGGACAACGGATCATGCAGAGAAGTAGTAGCCCACGAAAAAACAGGATACTTAGTAAACAGCGCAGACCAAGCCGTTGAGTACCTCGAGCACATAGAAAAAATAGACCCAGCAGAATGCAGAAAACACGTAGAAAAAAACTTCAGCATACAAACAATGGTAAAAGCATACGAAAAAGCATACAAAAAAATATTCGAACAAGAAAAACAAAAGCCCGAAGCGCAAGCGCAGGGATAAAACCCGTACTGTCGGCATCTTGCCGACAGTTTCGTAGTGTGGGTAAAAATGCTTTTCTTTTACCCATCTTGAGTGGCTGAAAAAACTCTAACAGTTTACCGGTACAAATGACGATACAAAATAAATTAAGGGGAATATATTATGAACGAACCAATCGTAAAACGCTACAAGGGCAACCCGATCCTGACCAAAGAGGACATCCCATACAAAGTAGAAACCGTCCACAACGCAGCCGTCGTCAAATACGAGGGCAAATACATAATGCTCTTCCGCTCGCATCTCGACACAGGCCGCTGCATCCTCGGCCTCGCCGACAGCGACGACGGCTTTAACTTTGCGGCGAGACCTGCCCCGTTTATGACCCCCTCATCCGACGGTGTCTTCGGCGAGTACGAAGCCTACGGCGTAGAGGACCCGCGCATAACCTTCCTCGAAGACGCATACTATATAACCTACAGTGCCTACTCCAAACACGGTGTACGCATAGGCCTCGCCAAGACCACCGACTTCCAGTCCGTCGAAAGAGTAGCCCTCATAACCCAGGCCGACTACAGAAATACAGTTTTATTCCCGGAAAAGATTAACGGCAGATACGTCCGCCTCGACCGCCCGCACTCGGACATCAGCCCATGGGCCGTATGGGTAACATTCTCCGAGGATCTGAAGTATTGGGGCGACTCCCGCGTCATAATGAAGCCCGTCACCTACCACTGGGACGAGATGAAGATCGGCCCCGGCGCCCCGCCTATCAGGACTGATAAGGGCTGGCTCAGCATCTACCACGGCGTATACCCGACAATGGACTCCAGCGTATACCGCCTCGGAGTAGCCCTCCACAAACTCGACGCCCCCGAAGAAATAATAGCAGTAGGCGACCGCTGGATACTAACCCCGGAGGACCCATGGGAGCTAACCGGCTACGTCCACAACGTAGTATTTTCCTGCGCAGCCGTCCCCGAACCCGACGGAACAGTTAAGATATACTGGGGAGGAGCCGATACAGTAATGTGCGCAGGAACAGCAGTAATAGACGAGCTCGTAGATTTCTGCCTCGAAAGCCCAAGAGATCCAATGGGATAATCCGTACTGTCGGCATCTTGCCGACAGTAAAAAGAGCATCGCCGAAGGCGATTCCTAATAATAATCAATAATAAATTGAAAACGGGGGTAAACCAAATGAAGCAAATGACAGAGCAGAACTTGATCAATGCGTTTGGCGGCGAGAGCCAGGCGCACATGCGTTACAAACATTTCGCGGTCCAGGCCGACAAGGAAAATCTCCACAACGTCGCCAGGCTCTTTACAGCCATCGCCCGCGCCGAGTACATCCACGCCTGCGACCATTACGGCGAGTTGTCTCACCTTAACGAGGGCCGCGTAGCAAACTCAATGGCCGCTTTCGGCCCGGGCGACACAAAGAAGAATCTCGGCCACGCGATAGCCGGCGAAACTTTCGAGGTCGAGGAGATGTACCCCGTCTTTCTCGAGACAGCAAGGTTCCAGGGCGAACAGGGCGCAGAAAGAACATTCAGGTGGGCTTACCAAACAGAGATGGTGCATAAGCGATTGTTCGAAAAAGCCCTGGAAAGCGTCGAGCAGGGCAAAGACATGCGATTGTTCGCGGTACAGATATGCCCGGTCTGCGGATACACCCAAGAAGGAGAAGCCCCGGACAAATGCCCGCTATGTGACGCGGTAAAAGAAGATTTCATAACCTTCGCAGAAAAGCTAGCCGTCTAATCCGCCGGCATTGGCATAGCCCATGCTGTTTTATTAAGGTGATTTTTTTCGAGCGTATTTTTTGTGCAGTTGATAAACTTTGCTTCTGATGTCTTTTAGATCGCCGATGATGATCCAGTAGCGAAATGTGCGTTTTGTCTTGCGGTCAAGCTTCCACTTTGCTATCGGTGCGAAATGCATTGTCGGTCCGCTGTATTCGGTGCCTTTAGGTTTACCGGTCCAGCCCATGTTCCAGGTATTCCCTTCGCCTTCCGGACTGTAAACGCCAAACCCTGTATTGGTTTTGGGATACACACACGCCGCCCACGGCTCGGTCGGTTTCTGTTTCGTCCATATCCATTTGTCCTTCGGTCCGTATTTGATGGTTGTCAGATCGCCATTGGTCCAGGGCTTATCGCCGTCATAAATAACCATCTTGTTCATATCGCGGATAGCATAAACAGCCGGCAGTTCCTGTGCTCTGCCGACAGCCGAACCCCACATATCATCCTTATCCCGAAAACATTCAATCGCATTCGTCACACGGATAACATTATCCATCCCCTCTTCAAACTGCATCCGCTGATGAAAGTAGCACTTTGCAAGTTCTTCGTTCATATCCCAAAGCCGCGGCTGGCATTTCGTATAAATCCCCTTGCCGCTGTCGATCACCTTAAAATCCAAAACGACCGACTTGTCCTTATCGGTGTTTCCCGCCTGCACCGGGTTCCACGCCCACGGACTCCAGCGAGCCGCTTGCCCCTCTTTTTTCCGGTCAAAACTTTTCCCCGCATAGTAAGACTGCTGTATCTGCCGCCCCTTGTCGAAGATATTGACCATATTCACTTTGGACTTCGACGGCGAAGCATAAACGATAGCCCCGCCATACTCCTTATCCACAGCAACCTTAACAACCCCATTGTCCAGCCACCCGCGATTACCCTCAATATACGCAATCGCAGAGGATTTGTCAGTTTTCTCACCGGCAAAGCAAACCCCGGAAACCACAAACAAAACAAAAATAAAATTCACAATCTTAATCATAGTTCTCCAATAAAACACTAAACAGAAGCCCGAAGCGCGAGCGCAGGGATAATCACTGTGCTTAATGTACCAGAAACCCCCGCAAATGTCAATTCTCCACGCAATTCAACCTTGAAATTGAATAATCCGTGTTGGATATCCACAGGACGTTATGAAACAAGCTCCTGTTTGATGATCTCAACATACTCCCCCAATTTCCCCTGCAGCAAATCGGTAAGGTTCTGCTGCTGCTCAACCGACTTCGGTTCGATCCCATAAAAAACGATCTCTCCGGGACAACTGCCCATCTGGTCAGCCAGCTTTATCACGTTAAGTATATCAACCTCATGCAGCGAGTGGTGGCTGAGTTTTTTAACCGAAGTAACATCATCCGGCACAAACCGTTTAATCGTCCCAGGTTCAGTCTCCATAAACGCACAATCAATAATAATAGCCTTATCCCGCTCCTCGAAGTAATGCAGCAAAGTCATCCCGCCGCACCCGGCATCAATAAAATCAACCCCTTCAAGCAACCCGGCGTCAGCAGTTAGAGCCTCAACAATCTCAATCGCAATCCCCTCATCACACATCAAAGGATTACCAAGAGCAAGCACAACAGTTTTATTTATCATTTTTTATCTTTCTTTAATCTTTTCTTCAAGCTCTTTATCTTTCCTTCACGTCCTTCATGGTAAATTTCCCCTTTAAACAAAAAAAAGGGCGCCGACCCAAGCAAAACCGGCACCCTTTAAATTTAATCTTATACAAACTGAACATCAAGGAAGTGCGTCGAGCACGATACACAAGGATCGTACGCCCTGACCAGCATTTCCAGGCCCTGGCGGAGTCTATCCTCGCCCTGGTCCATGAACTGTGGTACAAACGCTTCAAAGTCAAGCTGAATATTCGCGTGGTTCTGGTTAGTCGGGATGCACAGGTTTGCGCCTTGGCAGATACCGTCTTTGTTGAACTCATAATGGTGGAACAGGATCCCGCGAGGAGCTTCGACAGCCGCATAGCCTTTGCCCGCCTTCGGAGTAACCTTAACTTCTTCCGGCTTAACACCGTCAGCGAGAAGCTCATCGATAAGCTCGATAGATTTCTCTACGACATGTGCGGCTTCGGCCAACTGAGCGACGTTATTCATGAACGGGTTGCAGCAGCCTTTGACCAGACCGAATTTATCAGCGACAGCCTTGCCAAGCGGTGAAAGGTGCTCGGCGTTGTTGTTGAATCTGGCAAGTGCACCGGCCATATAAGACTTACGGTTCCACTTGGCCCATTTAGCAGTCGACTGAGCGACTACATGTTCGTTAGCGACAGATTCCCACTCGTTAACCGGCTTGACAGGTCCGTCTGACGAAGCGATATCGCCGTGGTAGAATGTATAATCGCCGTCCCGCTTGAGCGAGACATACTCGGTATCACGCTCGAAAGCCGGGAGGCCAGCAGCGACTGACAGTACAACGTCGACGATAGCGAGAAGCGGTTCAACCTGTGCTTTTAGCAAATCCTGTAACTGACGGAGTTGTGCTTCCTCGGGTACCTTCGAGAAGCCGCCTGGGATTACTGTGATCGGGTGAGTTACTCTGCCTGCCAGAATCTCTGACATCTGGTTAGCTACTCTGTGAACGCCGATGATCGTCTTGACAGCATCAGGAGCGACGCCAACTAGCGGCACTACAGAAGGTGCGCCGAACAGGTCCGGTGCGACGAGGTAACCGACATGCAGGACGTGGCTCTGGAGCTGCTCAGAGAAGTGCATCAAAAGACGCAGCTTGTCTGTTTGCTCGGATACCTTAATGCTCATAGCATCTTCGACAGCCTTGATAGCCACCAGCGAGTGACTGATCGAGCAGATACCGCAGATACGCGAGACGATCGTCTGGATGTCGTCGTATTTGCGTCCGCGAACCATAGCCTCGAAGAAACGCGGAGCCTCTGGTACCTGCCACTCAACCTTTTCGACTTTACCTTCGGAGGCATTGACAACAATGTTGCCGTGGCCTTCGATACGTGTCATATGTTTTACGTTAATATTTATGTTTTTACTCATATCGTGGGTCCTTGCTTACTTCCAAACAGTACCATTTTGCTTTTTAGATCTTCGGCGGTCAGGCCATGTTTTTCCATGACATCCCTGGCTGCATCGACGTTTGGATTGTCGATATAACCGCGGCATCCGAAGCACCTGAACGACGCTGACGGGCATTTAGCTCCGCAACCTGCACGGGTGATCGGGCCAATACAGATCTCGCCGTATTCCCACCGGCATACGTTTTCCTTCGACTTGCATTCGACGCAAACCGGGTAATCCGGAATAACCGGCACCTTGCCCATAAGCAAACAGCGTATTGCGTATGCTAATTCCTGGTTGTCGATCGGACAGCCGTGGATCTTGTAGTCGACCTTTACCACTTCGTCGACAGCCATGGTCATCTCTGTGTTGAGGTGAGGCATTTTGGCGTCTTCGCCGTAAACGTATTCTTTTACTTCGTCCAGGTCAAAATTATTTTTCAGCTTGTTAATGCCGCCGATGGTGGCACAAGCTCCGATAGCGATAAGGATCGAAGCCCTTTCGCGGATCGTTTTCAGTTTTTCTGCATCTTCCGGCCGGGTGATCGAACCTTCTATGATCGCGATGTCATATTCGGTTGATTGTTCGCTCATAGCTTCACGCCATTCAACAACGTCAACGGCGCCGATAAGGTCGAGGATCTCTTCCTCGAAGTTAACGATCTGAAGCTGGCAGCCTTCGCAGCACGCAAAATCGAAAATAGCTACTCTTGGTTTACTCATTTATATAGCCTCCGGGATATTGTCCAGATCAGAGTATCGGTAAACAGGACCGGACTGGCAGACATACTGTCCGTTCATCTGGCAGTGACCGCATTTCCCGACACCGCATTTCATTCTTCGTTCCAGGTTTACGAATATATTTTCTTTCGCTACGTTCTTTTCCTTCATGGTTATCAGCACAAACTTGTACATGATAGGAGGACCGCAAACCAGGATCGCCGCTTGTGTAAGATCAATATCGATCTTCGGGATCAGAGTCGTTACCACACCGACGTTGCCGCTCCATTCCGGGTGAGCTTCGTCGATAGTCTCCAGCATGGTAATGTCGTCCATCGCGTCCCACCTGGCAAGCTCATCGGTAAAGAACCGCTGGGTGTAGTCTTTGGTGCCCTGAAGGATAGTTACCGCCCCGAAATCGCCGCGGTTATCGATAACATAGTTGATCAAAGACCGCTGAGGAACAAGCCCGATACCGCCGCAGATGAATACGAGGTCTTTGCCTTTTAGTTCGTCGATTCCGTACCCGCTGCCGTATGGCCCGCGAATACCCAGTTTGTCACCGGCTTTGAGGTTGTGGATAGCGTTTGTAACGCTTCCGACGTTTCTAACCACCAGCTCAAAACCGTCCTGAGTCGGCGACGATGACACAGAGATAGGTGCCTCACCGAGACCGGCAACCGAAACTTCTACAAACTGACCGGCCGCATGACCGAGAGGTTCGCCGCTGTCAAGCTGAAGATGCAGATACATCTCAGTATCGTTAAGAAGCTCCTGCTTACTCACAGTCGCAAGGGCCGGCAGATAGATATCTTTCTTGTCTGCACATGAACATTCACACATAAATTACTCTCCTATATAAGAAGTTTATTTTGTAGCATATCAGCCGTGCACATCGGGTGGCACCTTCAAGCGAAGCTTGTGGGTGCATCGCGACGAAACCGGCGCTACTTTAATTACACTATTTCGTTTCCTCTAAAAGCTGGTTATAAACAGCGACAGGGTTTGCGATATCCGGCAAACACGCACCAACACATCTCCCGCAGCCGACACAGGCGATCTCGCCGCCGAGTTTCTTCGGGATGTACGATCCTTTTCTGTAGAGTCTGTGGCGATAGCGAGCTTCGCGTTTTTTACGGAAGTTATGATCACCGGCAACATTGGCAAAGTTCTCCAGCAGACAACCGTCCCACGCGCGATGCCTCGCCCCTTCCTTAAGCGACCACGCAACGTCGTCCTGCACATCGAAGCAGTAGCAAGTCGGGCAAGTCAGGTTGCAGGAACCGCAGGAGTAACAAGTCGCGGCCTTTTCTTCCCAGACCGGACTGTCATAGCCTTTTTCCAGAAGACCGGGAATGTCGGCAGGCCCGCATTTAAGCTCATGCTGATTAAGCCCCGTGTCGTTTTTGTCCTGTACGGCTTTGCGGGCAGCGATATCAGCCTCGGTCGCATCGCCGGCAGAAGGAGCAGCCTCAGTCAGCAGTGCCTCACCTTTTTCAGTCGCGGCGTGAGCGACATAAGCCCCGCCGATGTCCGTCAGCAAAATGTCATAGCCGTCCGTAACCGTCGCCGTTCCCATCGATGAGGCGAATACGTTCGGCGAAGCCTTCGCAACGTCGCATGCGATGATCGTCGTGTTGCGTCTTCGCGTCATGTAGTGAGTGTCATACTCATCCTGCGAGAACAACTCATCCATCTGCTTGATCGCGACAAGGTCATAGGGGTGTACGCCGATCAGGATGCTTTTGCATTTGCAGATTGACGATTCGTACCCGCCGCCGACTTCGTATTTTACGAGAGTCTCTTTCGGAGGCAACAGGTACTTCTTGGGAGGCGAAAGCGTAACGTCATAGTCAAGACGAAGATCGTCCGCGCTGGTCAGCGGCCCAAAAGCGAAGCGATCTCCTTTGGCTTCGGTCTTTGCCTGAACACCATAGACATTCCCGTCCGTGTTGATGATGTGCGTGATGAATTCGCCAAAACCGGTTTTGCTAATCTTTTTCATACTCATCTTTTGGTTTCCTGTTTACTTAACTAATATATTAAGTTCTGCATTCAAAAACACATTAAAAACTTCAATTCCAAAACGCCTCACACCTCACGCCTCACGAATAATAAGGAAGCATGCTCAGCTCCATAGCCAGATCGATGGTCCGTACTTTCACTCTTTTCGGTACTTTCAGGTAGCATGATGATAGATTAAGGATGCCTGTAACACCGTTTTCTACGAGGATGTCGGCGGTTTCCTGTGCTGCATCAGGCGGAGTTGCTATTATCGCCATCTTGATCTCGCTCCTCCTTATATCGGCAAGCCTGCTGGTACTCTTAATGGTGGTATCGCCGATTTTTCCCCCGATTTTCGCTTTCGAATTGTCGTAGATAGCGGTTATATCAAATCCATACCGTTTAAATCCCGGAAATGAAGCAATCGCAGTTCCAAGTCGCCCCGCACCCACCAGTACCGTTTTTTGAGGTTTGTTAAGCTTGAGAATATCCCGAATAGTCTTCGATAAAAGAGATACATTATAGCCAGTCCCTCTTTTGCCGAAAGCCCCAAAGTGCGAAAGATCCTTTCGGATCACCGCAGAGTTAAGTTGAACATATTCGGCGAGCTTTTGGCTGGAGATACTCTCCGTCTTGCGCTGCTGCAGAAACAGCAAAGCCCGCAGGTATCGCGGAAGCCGTCGAATAGTTTCGTCTGGAACTTTTTGATATCGCATTAAACCTCACTTTGTGATTGTGTTCACATTCACAATTAACACTACTATTCTAGCGTTTTTTTGTTCGCCGTCAAGATTTTTCGCGAAGTATTTTTGAAGTTTTTGGCATAATAACAAAATATTGCATAATACCAGCCGGATAGAGCAATTGCCTGCACCTAAACCCAACAAACCCAACTGCTCATCGCTATTTTGCGTAAGAATTTCACAAAATTACAGAACTTACAGCATTATCTTGTCGAAAAAAGCAGGGGGGACCGCATATATGCGTATTAAGTTATTGGTTACGATTATTGTTTCGTTCGTGATTTCAGGCTGCGGAGAAAAAATCGCCGATAAGCTGCTGCCCCAACCGCCTCTCCTCGGTGCCGATATCAGCACCTTCAAGGCACCTGCCATTAATAAAACCGGCGGCCTGCCAGTCGAGGCAACCGCTCAGACGCGCCACTTTGCTGACCCGGCCGGAGTGATCAATTTGCAGCAGGCTTTGGCTCTTGCTCTGCTTGAAAACCCCGACCTCAAGTCATTTTCCTGGCAGGTTCGTGCCGATCAAGCCGCCCAGCTCCAGGCCTCGCTAAACCCCAACCCCGAGCTTTCGCTTTTGGTCGAAGAGTTCGCCGGCGCCGGCCCGATGCGGCGGTTCGAAGGAGCACAGACCACACTGTCGGTAAGCCAGCTCATCGAGACCGGCGGAAAGCGTCAAAAGCGGCTCCGCGTCGCCACGCTGGTCAAAGAGATTGCAGGCTGGGATTACCAGGCCATGCGGCTTGCCGTCTTTACCGACGTAACCAGGGCCTATACAGACGTCCTTTCCGCCCAGCAGACCGTCGAGCTCAACAGTGAGCTTTTGCGGCTATCCGAAGAGCTCGTCCACACCGTATCAGGCAGGGTAAAGGCCGGCAAGGATCCCCCGCTCGACGAGGCCAAGGCCCAGATAGTCCTTTCAAATATTAAGATACTCCACCGCCAGGCACTAAACGATCTCGATTTTGCCAGGAGCCGGCTTGCCTCGTTGTGGGCAGGTCAGCCGAAGTTCAAAAAAGCCGCCGGCACCCTTAGTATGCCGGACAGCATTCCGTTCTTTGACAAAATTACCGGCTACCTGGACGACAATCCCGAAGTTGCCAGGTGGGCTGT
>VRUI01000052.1 GCA_019456225.1 Planctomycetota bacterium
ATATTTCGCATTAAAAGTAAAACAGGCCTTCGCAGCCTGATAAATTAACCAACTTTTTGGGAGTTGAACCTCTTTTTGTTCTTTTAGCGTCAGGGGTTCACTTGCGTTTATTTTGATTTCGTTGGAATGGTGCAGACTACGCGGAACCCGATGTCGTCGCAAGCTCCGTCGCCCCTGGATCGGACCGCCGAGCGACAGGCCCCGGGATAGCTGCGGTAGGACCCGCCCCGAACAACTCGGGCGGTCCCTTTCGACGGTCCCCTGGGGTCGCTTTTCGGACCATCGCCGTATGGTGCGTACATGTCGGCGCACCATTCGCTGAGATTTCCGTGCATGTCGTACAGCCCCCATGCGTTGTTATGTGTCCTGCCGACTTGCATGGGCTTTGGGCGGTGCTTGGAACTCTTGCCTTTATCGAAGGCGTAGTTGCGGTCATAGTTGGCTTGGTTGGCTGTTATTGTCGGACCAAAGCTGAACGGCGTGTCGGTTCCGGCTCGGCAGGCGTATTCCCACTGGGCTTCGGTCGGTAGGGCGTAGGTGCGTTTGTCGGTTTTGGCGAGCATTTGGCAGAACTTATCGGCGTCCGGCCAGGAGATATTCACAGCGGGCATATTGTCGCCTTTTGTACCCTTTGCACCTTTTTTACCACTGACCGCGTTGTAGTACTTCTGGGTGACTTCGTGGATGGACATGTAAAACGCTTTGGTCAGCGTGACTTTGTGTCGCGGATGCTCGCCAGCGAACATCTTTGGCTGGGCGTCGGGCCGGTTGGAGAGTTTCGCGACCTGGTCGGGGGTGATCTTCGAGCCCATCATGAACTCACCTGGCGGGATCAGGACGAATCGCATTCCGACGGAGTTTTCGAATGCGACCGGCGCGCCGAGGGCTTTGGCGGTCGCGATCTGCTTTATGGACACTCTTGCCCAGGGTATCTTGGCCCGGAGTTTCTTCTGATCTTCAATCGCGTAGAATTTTTCGGCGAGTCCTTCCGGCCAGCGGAACGTCGGCGCCTTTTCGAGATTGAAGCCTTTTAAATGGGGTTCGTGTAGTCGTTTTGATATGGGCACGTAAGTCCATTTGTTTTGTGCGAATGACTCGTCGAGCAGTTTGGCTAGACCGGGCAGATATTTTTTCACATGCTCTCTGCGTTGGATGTGGATTACGTGCTCACCGTTGGGGCCGATCCTTTCGAGTGAACTTTGCCCACCGCCTGATTTCGGTCTGGTGGCCCCGTTGCAGTTGAACCAGGCCTGCACGCTCTCGGCCCAGAACTCGCTCGAATTCTTGACGCCGTATCCGCGGAACAGCCCGCTCTTGGCGGCCTTGGCGTGCAACGCATCCAGGCGCTTTTGGAATTCCTTGTCTATGCTCCTAAAGGCACTGTTTAGCCCGTGACCGAATTCGTGGATGAAGATGTTCTCACCGGCCCAGGGGTCTCCCTTGAAGCACAGGACGTTCTCTTCACCGCAACTGATCGTACTGCCGGCCAAGCCGCGGGCGCGGTAGTCCCACCAGGGGCTCATTCCGCGGCATGCCGGAAGGGCGCTCTGCATCTCGGTATACGCCAAAACGGTAAGCAACCTGGTGTATCCGTTCAGCACGTCCGGACGGTTGGCCAGTAGTTTCCTCGCAAGGTACGCCACCTCCTGAAGGGCTCGCATGGAGACCTTCTCCGAACCGGCGACCATTGTCCCGCCGACCGGGACGTACTGCTTGAAGAACGGGTCCAGCTTCTTGACCCTGGCGGCGATCGAGGCGCGTTTCGCCGCGGCGTCCGGACTGGCCGCCGACACCGCGCACGTAAAGAGCAGGCAGCATGCGGCGCATGCCAGGAACAGGCTGCTGTATCGAGAGAGTCTTGCGTCCATTGATAGTTCCTTCATAATTCGGCGGGCCACTCTTCATCTTGATAACCGTTCACGGGAATTTTGAGCGTATTGAGCAACGCACTCAATGTCAAAATGCCCATTTTCGACTCGATCAAATACAAATCCCTATGCTTTTGATGAATTATAGCATATTCAAGGTGGTATGTCAATATTTGTCTCAAGCAAAGCCCTAAATTTGTCCAATAATAATCGTGTTGGCAACCTCGCTGAACAGGCGATACGATTTGTTGTTATAGACCGTTATATTACCCAGGGAACCCGCAGCGAAAACGGCAGGAACTGGAGTGAACGCATCTGGACCGTAATGGCAACCTGTGCCAGCCAGGGCCGAAATGCATTCGATTTTATATACCAGTCTATCCAAGCTCATTTCTCCAATCAGCCTTTTTCATCACTACTGGGGCCATAATCCACATTTATGCCCTGTGAACGGTTACAACTCAGGGCGTTTTCAGTCGGCAATCGTATCGGTGTACTCGTTCTCGACATGCTCGAAGAAGAGCCCTTGGAACTGCCCAGGACGCAGTCCCTCGGGGAGGGTCACCTTAACGTGATATTCTGTGTCGGGACTAAGGTTTGAAATGTCTGCGTACATTCCCATGCAAGTTCGGGTTACGTAGGGATAAACGCCGTTGTAGCCTTCACGAACCTCCACCGGTTTTCCATTGATTTCAATTACTATGTCTTCCTTGCCGTACGGGATGTTACGCACGATTTTGACGTCGTCGCTACCTCGCTTGACAGTGATTTCCTTGTCGGCGTACGGCTCGGCGATCTGTGCGTAAAGCAACAGCCGCGAGTTGTCGACCCACGGTGCGACGCGATCATCTTCCGTATAGGGAACCGGCCACTCTGCTTTGCGCCGCCGAAGTTGATCGAAAATCCGTTTCGGAATAGTAAAGTCGCCTTCGACCACTTGGCCATTGAAGTTGGAGTCGTAGTTGCCGATCTGTTGCGATTGCGAGAAAGGCTTTCCAGCGAAGGTAACGTTCAAGTTAACGATTTTGCCTTGCTGCTTGAAGGGGACCTCATTTCCACCTACCGTAACCGTTTTGATCCTTGCTTCCTGGCCAAGGCGGACGATCAGGTCTTTCTTTTCGCCGACAGGACCTGAAACACCCGAGAGGACCAGCTTACCATCGGCAAGTTTCGCCTTGCCCGAGGCGCCGAAGAGAACCGGGGCATCGGTCGGGTATTCGATCGGCTTGATCTTTAGCACGCAAGCGCTAGCGCCGCCCATCGTTATGGAAACTTTATCACCGTAGCTCCAGTACCCGCTGTTCGGTTTGCCGATGTTCGGGCCTTCGTTAGGATAGAGCTGCTGGACCAGGAAGGATTGTCCGCCCTCGAGTCCGATCGATGCATCAAGTTTGAACTCGGCGTTCATCTTGCGGTAATTGGGATTGAAGAGGAAGACAAAACCGCGGTCATCCTTAACCGCCGCTGTCCCATCGCAACGTCCAATCATGGGCTGCCCTATGATCGGGCGGACGTGACGCATGACATCCATATTCTTGTCGGTGAAGTCGAGCCAGCGCCGGAAGAAGGCCTTGTCTTCCTTGGAGAAGCTCTTGAACTCGTCGCTGTCGCGGGCCGGTATATAGTTGACGACATGGTTGAAGGGCGCCGTTGCAACCGACGAGATCAGGTTATACTTCCACCCGAGAGTATCCCAGTCGCGCGTGCGGTAATGGTCACGCCGCATAACGCGTTTGGCGTCGCTCCGCTGGGTCTGGTGCGTTATGAAGCCGGGAAGGATTTCGATCGGGCAGAAATCCCGTGTCATCAGCCGCCATGCAATGAAACGCTGCCGGGCGCCGTTGACACGATCGGTGCTCAGGTCGACAATCGCGTTGAAGCTGCCCGGCTGTTCGTCCGACATCATTGGATGGGGATAGGTCCCCGACAGCCACGTCCAGGTACCAAAGTGGTGATACTGTTGACGACCATCCATAATGACATCGGGCATCCGCTTTCGGAGGTTTTCGAGAATCCTCCGACAACCGTACCACTGCTGGTAGATACTCGACACGTCGCCGAGGTCCGCTTTGTAGGCGGTCCACCAGTGGTCGAAGGAATAGCCGGCACAACCTGTTGCGTCGCAGAAAGCGACGAGACTGTCGACGTACCAATCCTGGAAACTTCGAAGGCCCGTGTCGACGGTCAGGTAGTTAGACGGTGTCTTTCCCTGCTTAGTTAGCCACTCGGTCCACTCGGGATTCTGCATGTAGGGGAGCGACGGATAGGCATAGGCGAGCAATTTGATGTTCTTCGATTTCGCATAGCCGAGGACCTCCTTGATGTCCGTCGGGATGGCGTCTTTGCCTGGAACCCACTCGCCCTTGCGAAACTTTTGGCCGAGGTTCAACATGAGGTTGCTTTCCCACCGCCAGGCGTCGCGGCATTCCCCGAGCGGGGCTAATGTGCTGTGCGACGGGGTGTAAAGCACATACTGGCATCCCATCGCGGCCGCCTGATCGATGATGCGGCGGTATTCGACTTTGCCTTCGTCCGTGCCGAAATCGATCTGGTAGTCGTTCTCACACCAGCCGATGTGAACGCGGACACTCTTCGTTCGATCTTCCAAGAGAAACGCCCTTGCACAATCGGTGACCGCTTCGATCTCGGCCCAGTCAATGCGGTCCCCCTCGGCAAGAAACTTGTCCGGATCCTGGATGTAACGCCACTCGGGCATCATGTCCGCACGGAACGTATTGCCGGTCAACTTGAAAGTTCCGATACACATCCGGTCAGAGCGGAAAGGCCCATCGGCGGGCTTCCATTTCATCTTCGGTTCATAGGTCAACGTCACCGACGACTCGGCCGTCTCGGTCCGCGTGTGCGGGTTCTGGACGAGCAGGAAACAGCCCCAGGCCGCCGACTCGCCGCCGGGAGCGTCGGGCATTCGCAGCGATACGCCATAGCGATCACCGTTCAGGCGAACCGGTTCTGCGATGGTGTTGGTCAGTTGTCCGTCAAAGGGTTTGATCTTCTCGATGAAGAGTTCTTTCCCGCGAGGTCCTGTCAGGAACAACTGCTTGCTGACGAAACGCCAGCCCGTTTCCAGTTCATAGACGACCTTGACGGTATAGTCGTCGGATCGATACACATAAGCGACCGTTGTGTCACTCTCCTTTTTCACCTTTGGCCTAATCGAGCCGCTCTCGATGATGTTGCCGTTGACGGCCAGAGAGAACTTATCGCGGGACAGATCGATGGTCCGGTCGATCTGCTTGTCATGAATCTTTCTAATCCCTTGCCCGTCGAGCGAGACTTTCAGCAAGTCGTTTTCCAGGGTGATCATAGGGTTCGCTGCTTCAACGGTCGCAGCGAACGCCGTTGTCGCAATCAATGCTGCCAAAATTAATCTCGCTATAGTCATTAACACGATTGTAGAATTCTTTTTGATCATGATAAACATATTTCCTTTCGTTGTTATAGCTGAAAACGCTTATTGTGTTTTTACAATGTCCCCACCGTCACGGGGGCTCTCTGCCGGGCCTTTATCCTTGGGCAGTTGTCCGAAGGTGGTGATGACGATCTTGTCGATCATCGCGCCATCTTCCCGCATCCAAAGGTTGATTTTGTGAAGCCCGGCGTGAGGCACCTCGAACTTCTTGCCACCCATCCATTTGTATTCTCCGGAACGGGAGGGGAAGGAGCCGATAGCAATAAGCCCGGGCGATTGCTGCATGTCGAGCCCGCCGTGGCAGGAGTCGCCGTTGGGGTTGATGCCATGTCCTCGGACGTGCATGAAGTAGGTGCCCGGTTTGTTGAACATGACGTTGTTGTCATCGCGAGCCAGCATAAACTCGGCATGGTTGTCGATGGCGAGCAAACCGTCCGACTCGCTCTCTCCGACATAGATCATTCGCGCATCGGTCTGCTCCTCGCCAGCGTGAAATGGTTTAGGCACCGGGACCACGCCAGCAAAGGCGTGGGGTGCCGCAAAAACTAAGACTATTGCATAGAATACGGTTCTCTTCATCATATAATTTCTTTCAATTTCCTATTTATACTGCTCCCGATTGAAAAATCCCGTATATTTCAATCAGAAAGTAATTTATGTCCGATAATTAGTATATATGACGGATTACACATTGTCAATGAGCCTGTTGCACAATGATTTTCGAACCCAACCGTTGGATCCGATGGCTGCCTGGGACAGATGGCTCAATTCTCTGCTTCCAATACAGCCTTAGGTATTAATATAGTTGTAAACGCAGAGTATGCAGGTTTTATTTCCATAATGTGCGAAAAATTCGTATTTTGACTATTGTTTTGGCAGAAACAGCCTCAAAATGAAGCTGGAAAGCTTGAGTTTTTGAGGTCAATCTGGTATTCTATTGGAAAAGAGGCTTAGCGGCGTAGCGGAAAAGTCTGCTGGAATTGATAGAAAGGCCGTTTTTTTGACAATTTGGAGTTGAGTTTGCTTGAACAGTAAGAAAAAAACGAAATTTTCATAAAATATGAAATAAAACCTGCGTACTCTACGTTTAAACTAAGATAATATTAATGGCTGCATGAGCACGAGAAAATTGAGCCATCTCACTCAGGCAGCCATCGGATCCAACGGTTGGGTTCGAAAATCATTGTGCAACAGGCTCATTATATTGGAAATAAGGCCTAGCGGCGTAGCTGAGCTAAGATATATAAGGATATATGGGAAATCTTAGATTGATTATTAGGAGATTCAAAATTATGTATGAAATAAAAAAAACAAATATTAAGAGATTTACCCTACTATGTGCGGTTGTTATGGCCATTGCATGTGTTGTGACGCCGGTTGACGCCGGATCGATTGTGATTCCGGCCTGGTCGTTTACGCGTGGCAACGCCCAGGTCCACGCTGATCCAGCCCAGTACGCCGATGCCGGGCCGATCGTGGTCAACGGCCTAGCCGAAAACTGGGGTTGGACCGTTGAGTATGACTTCGAGGTCCCTGTTGAAGCCAAATACACGATTCAGATCTGCTATGCATCGGCCGAGTCGCGGCCGGTCAATGTCCTTGTGGACTCGAAGTGGGTGGGCACAGCGTGCGACCGCGTGACGTTTGGTCCGAAAGACCCGGACACCCCCACATCAAATAGCAGCGGCGCGACATGGGACCTAGTATCCGGGAGGTGGGAAGATGTCGTGACGATCTGGCGCAAGTCGCCACTCAGTAAGGGCAAGCACACAGTGAAACTCACGCGACGCCAGCCGCTGCCGCACGTGCTAGCTATACGTATTGAGACCGACACAGAATTTCCCAAAGACTGGCAGCAGCCTCAGTTCAAGGTGCGCGACATCAACAGCATCCCGGCAAAGTACCGCGAGGCCTTGCTGGATTCTGGCAGCGCCCTGGCGACACTGCCGCCACCGCTGGTGCTTCCGAAGACGAAGGCTCTCGGATCCTTGAAGATTCCAGCCCATACATTCGATCGCGGCAATGCCAACATCTACGCGAGCCCCGACCAATATGTCATGGCCGGCACGTTGACCGGCAATGGCCCGTCTGCTTCAGGCGAGTCGGTGGTCGAATACGACATCGAGTTCCCGGTCACCGCCGAGTATACGTTCCAAGTTCGTTATGCGGCGGTCGAACCGCGGCCGACCGATGTCTACCTCGACGGCAAGAAGTTCGGCAAGAGCTGCGTCGGCATATCGCATAATACGTCGAACTATGTGCGGCCCCACAAATTCCCGGTCAACAGTGAGACCACGAAGGCCGAGAGCCTCTATGACTATAAGAAGGGAACCGTTCTGAAGATGTCGATCGCCCAGGGCAAGCACACGGTGAAACTTGCCCGGCGCGGGCTGCTTCCTCATCTCGTGTCACTGACATTCGATTCCGATACGGCATTTCCGAAGGATTGGCAGCAGCCGGAGCGAAAGACGGACCTGAGCAAACTTCCCGCACCGCAGCATACGGCCTTTCTGCCTAAGGGCGCCGTTAACGTGGCCGCCATGAAGCTGGCCGTTCAGGATGCGATCAAGACATATGGTTCGCGGTATCCGAAAGGCTCTCAGTATTTGAAGCAACTGTCCGAGTTGGCCGCGAAGCAAGGAGCCGAGGACGCAACCCCGGAGCAGCAGAAAGAAATCCATAACGAGTCGCTAGCGCTTCGGCGTGAAATCATGCTGGCCCATCCGAAGATGGATTTCGATAAGCTGCTCTTCCTCAAACGGTCATCCCGCCATTACAGCCACACCTATGCGGGTCCGCAGGCCAACATCATGGGCGGCAGTCTTTGTGTCCTCTCGCCGGTATCGCCGGACGGCAAGGTCACCTCGCTCGTGCCGGAGCTTGAAGGTGGATTGTTTGGCCGGTTCGATCTGTCGTTCGACGCGAAGAAGGTGGTTTTCACCTACAAGAAGACGCCCCGGGGAGCGTTCCGAATATACGAGGTGGATATCAATCCATCGGCCGGAACGATGATCACGGGCAGTCTGCGTCAGCTTACCTTCGGCGGCGACGAGGATGAGAAAGAGGCGAAGCGATGCCAGACTACAGACTGGTTGAAGGGCGGCTTCTGCGACATGTACCCGTGCTATTTGCCTAGCGGCAAGATCATGTTCGCGAGCACGCGCGCGCAGCGCATTGTCTACTGTGCGCCGCAGCCGGTGACGACGCTGTACGTGATGGACGCTGACGG
The DNA here is from genome assembly GCA_019456225.1 of Planctomycetota bacterium. Lineage (GTDB taxonomy): Bacteria > Planctomycetota > Phycisphaerae > Sedimentisphaerales > Anaerohalosphaeraceae > VRUI01. The sequence continues at coordinate 8,528 of VRUI01000052.1, forward strand.
CAAGAACATGCGGCAACTGTCGGAGAACGTGGTCAGTGAGACCATCCCAACAATGCTGAACGACGGCCGGGTGATCTACACGCGCTGGGAGTATCTCGACAAGGGATTGGGCGGCGTCCAGAACCTTTGGGCAATGCGTCCCGACGGCAGGGGTGTCGATCACGTCTATAAGTTGAACAACAACTGGCCCTCCGCCATGGGCGCCACCCGCGCCATTCCGGGCAGTGAGAAGTTCGTGACGGTTGCCGGAAACCACTACCAGCCGTCATGGGGCTCGGTTGTGCTGCTTGACGTGCGCCGCAGTCGGCGTACACATGAGGCGATGCACTGCATCACGCCCGCTATCCCGTATCGCCCCAGGTACAATAACAACCTGCTGCAGTACGGCGCCTTCACGGATCCGTACCCGTTCTCGGAGAAGTTCTTCCTCGCTTCCCATCAAGCCGCCGGCGTCAAGTATGAGCGCGGCTCGGAGTTTGGGCTCTGCTTACTGGACGCGTGGGGCAACAGCGCGGAGTTGTATCGAGACCCGGCGATATCGTCCTTTGAACCCATGCCGCTGCGACCCCGTCAGAAGCCGCCAGAAGTCGTTGCGGCGGATATCACTGACCGGGCCGACCGGGCCGGTAAAGAGAAGAAGACCGGCACCATGTTCATACAGGACATATACCAGGGAATGACGGGCATCGAGCGCGGCCGGGTCAAGTATGTGCGGGTCATGGGCGCGCTGGAGTGGCCATGGGACGAAACAGGCATGTCGTGGACTCTCGGTAAGGATCCACATCGGAAAGTGATCTACGGCGTCGCCAAGGTGCATGCAGATGGGTCGGCCTACTTCACCGTGCCGGCGAAAGAAAATGTCTTCTTCCAGGCGCTGGACAAGGACTACATGGCCGTGCAGGAGATGGCAACTTACATCAACGTGATGCCGGGCGAGAGCCGGTCCTGTGTCGGATGTCATGAGCCGCGTCGCAACGCGCCCGCCGTTGCCGGCAGCCGGGCGATGGCCATGGAATATCCTCCCGAAACGCCTGCGCCGCAGCCGGGCGATACGGGGGTCCGTATCGTCGACTTCACCGCAGATATTCAGTCGATCATCGATGAGAATTGCATTACGTGTCATAGCGGCAAGACCCCCAAGGGCCGCCTGAATCTTGCGAATGTGCCGAACGGGAAGTTTAGTCGTTCATACGACAACCTGGTCGCCACCGACTTCATACGCTACAGGGGTCAGGGCGTGGCTGCCAACAAAGCCGTGCCACCACTGACGCACGGCTCGCGCGTGAGCCAATTTATGGAAATGTTTGGGAAGAACGCTTCTGCTTCCACGTATGGGCACGCCAAGGTCGTCCTCTCTCGCGAGGAGATGATCAGGATATCCACCTGGATAGATGCCAATGTCCCGTACTGGGGCAGTTATCGCGGCCCATACCATGTCACGGAAAAGGATAACCCGGACTTCCGTCTGTTGCCGCTGCCGGGGGTGGTGAAATGAGTTATGCTGCAACAACAGTCAGGACTCTCGTCGCCGTGCTTCTCACATTCGCGGTCGTCGCGCCTGCGGCTCAGAAGGCTCCGCTGAGGGACGAATTCCAGAATCTATACGCGGATTTCGGGCAGAAGACCATGGTGCGGTTGAGCACCATATCCGGCCCCAAGGCCGTGAAGATGCGCCGAGATCAATTGCCTGGCAAGCAGTGGATGGTGACGACCGGCAGCTACAACTTCAAGCTGACCATTCAGGACAAGGCCGATTACAGCATTGAGAAACTGATGGCTATGCTTGAAAAACTGCCAGCCATATACTTGAGCGTTGGTGTCGCTGCATCCGACGATGGGGAAGACGGCATAGCCGTCTATGCGGACCTCGGCGGGGCAACGTGCAGCGGCGGGTTGGGGTATATCGACATGCTTCCTACTGCAGCCACCGCCGCGATGGTCCGGGCACTCGGCCGCGCGATGGCAGAGGAAGCCAAGTCGGAGGACGAGACGGTACCGCAGCAATGGATCGCGGCCAGTAAGAGGGACGCTATACCGGTCTCCGCCGGCGTCAGTTCATCATGGGACGCAGAAATCGAAGAGTACGCGGAGCTATATGCCGTGTGCATGTACGCGAAGAATGCATACAAATTTACTCTTCTCCGGATTCGTTCGCAAAGGCGTTTCGCGATCTGGACAAAGATAGTGGCCAGCCAGGCCCCGATTCTGGGGCAGACGCCAGCGGTGGCAAAGGTGTCAGAAGCGCAGATCGCCGAAGCTCAGAAGCTGGGGATCCCGGTCGCTTTCACGAATGAGATCGGCATGAAGTTTGTGCTCGTGCCCGCGGGCACCTTCATGATGGGCTCACGGGACTCGGTGAAGGAAGTTGCACAACGCTGCAACATGCCGCAAGCGCAGTTAGGTTGGTTCGTCGACGAGGTCCCGCGCCACGAAGTGACGCTCACAGCCTTCTACATGTCGATCCATGAAGTCACGCAAGGGCAGTACGCTTCGCTTATACGGCCGAGCGGCCACGACCGACGCGATGCAGACTGGGTAATCATGAGGTGTCCCGCGGAGTTACAGGGAGCGACCAAGCCGGTTGTCTTAGTTTCCAGGGACGACTCAGAGAAGTTCTTCAAGGCCTTGGGCCAGCGAGAGGCGAAGGATGGGCGGAATTATTCGCTTCCCACGGAAGCGCAGTGGGAATACGCCTGCCGCGCGGGTAGTACGACTCCATTCTCTTTCGGCGAGACCATCTCGACCGACCAAGCGAACTATGATGGCCGCTACACCTACGCCGACGGCAAGCAGGGCGAGAATCGCGGGGAAACCGTGGCCGTAGGCAGTCTGCCTGCCAATGCGTGGGGCCTTCATGAGATGCACGGTAATGTCAGTGAGTGGTGCCACGACTGGCACGCCGAATATGTTGGCGGGCCTGAGACAGATCCCAAAGGGCCGAAGAAAGGCGTTAGAGAGCACATTATCCGCGGCGGCGCCTGGCGCAGCTATCCCGGTGCGTGCCGGTCCGCATGCCGCCTGCAGGCACACACCAGCTTCCGGTCCCACCACGTCGGCTTCCGCGCGGTATGCGCAATCCCCATCAAGCCCGCCGAGCCCACACAGAAGTAGCGGCAGGGCTCTTGGACCCGCGAACCTCTGCTCCGTGCCTCCGTGGTGAATCTCTTTTGCAAAGGAAAAGTCCCGAATGTCGGTTGAGTACGGGATGCCGGAAAAGTTAGTAAACTCGCGTAGTTTAAGGCCAATTTCATGGCCTATGGGATGGTAGTTAATTAAAGGAGACTATTGTCAATACACTCACAACAGTGACAAAGGATCTGGCCACGCAAAGCGTTTTTGTGCTGCTGGTCGCCACAACCTGCTGTCTTGCGGGCTGCGCCTCCGCGCGCGATGGCGAGCATGGAACAGCGACGCCCGGCACGGAGCTGCCGCCGACGCCATCCTGGGCGCAGGTCTCCAAGGCCCAGATTGCCGAGGCGAGGAAGTTGGACGTTCCGGTCGCCTTTGCCAATAAGGCCGGCATCAAGTTTGTATTGGTTCCCGAGGGTGACTTCTTGATGGGCAGCGCCGAGGATGAGCCGGGCAGGTATCCGGTAGAGGGCCCCCAGCACAAGGTCACGATTCGAAAGCCATTCTATGTTGCGATCCACCAGGTGACACAAGGCCAATGGAAGTCCGCTGTGGGCACCAAACCATGGTTGGTCGAACGAGCGCACAGCGTGCGGGACGATCCCGCCAACGTGGCCACCTGGGTCGATTGGGACGATGCCACGAATTTTTGTGCCAGGCTCAGCAAGAAAGAGAGTAGGCCCTATCGTCTTCTGTCAGAAGCCGAATGGGAGTACATGTGCCGAGCCGGCAGCACAACACGTTACTTTTATGGCGATGATCTCAAGCTGGAAAAGCTGAATGAATACGGCTGGTACGGTCAAGAGGGCTGGTACGGGCGCGCCGCCGACGATAGATACGTGCGGCCGCCGGGATTGAAGAAACCGAATGCCTGGGGCATCTATGACACCATCGGCAGCGTCTGGGAAATGTGCCAGGATGTCATGCACCCGAACTATGAAGGCGCACCTGCCGACGGCAGCGCTTGGATCACGGGTGGCCCCATTGATAAAGAACCGGATCACCCGCTTCGCGGCGGCGGTTCGCATAGCGATGACAGGCGTGTTCGTACAGCAAGCCGCCACTCCTATCACCAGTCGGCCAGCAGCCACTATGTTGGTTTTCGCGTCTGTTGTGATCTTCCTCCGCGCAAGTAAAGTGTATGTATCGGCGCGAAAACACCATGTCCAGAAACGCTTTTTGTTTTCCTTATGTCCGGTTTCATCTACATTAAGTTTTGCTTCATTGGGCAGATATTCAAGTAGTACAGCAACCTGTTTTTCAAGTTTCGCGATGCGGCGAATATAGAATTGTTCTGTTTTTCAAGTCTGCTGGGATTGATAGAAAGGCCATTTTTAGCTAATTTGAAGTTAAGTTTTGCTTGATCAGTAAGAAAAAAACGAATTTTTCGCACATTATGGAAATAAAACCTGCATACTCTGCGTTTAAAACTATATTAATACCTAAGGCTGTATGGGAAATGTCAGATTATAAGGCTCAGCCATATCGACCGTAACAGCGTAGACTTCGCAAATCGGAAAGTTATTAACCCGAAGCCACGTCTTGCCCCGGTCATAAGATATATATATCATAACTGAAATTGCACTAGGAGAATCAACATGGTCTCGAAATCAGCACCGGCAGCACTACCGTTCGTAGTCGTATGCCTCATTCTTGGTAGCGTCTTGTCGGCCGTTCCGGCTTCGGCAGAGGACACGCCGTCAACGTGGCCGCAATGGCATGGCATCAATCGCGACGCCAAATCACCCGAAACGGGGCTACTGAAAGCATGGCCGGAAGGCGGCCCCAAAAAACTATGGTCTGTCACCAACGGGCTCGGCTATGGATGGTCCACGGTGTCCATCTATGACGGGCTGATCTATGCCACGGGCCTCAGGCACGAAGGCACAAACTACAGCGAAGACGCCGGAAATATATGGCTGACAGCGCTTGATATGGACGGCAACATCAAGTGGCGCAAGGACGTTGGCCCCGCCTACGTGGGGCATCACGTCTACCAGGGCTCACGCGCAACACCCACATGCGATGACGGGAATGTGTATCTGCTGCGCTGCCTGGGCATACTCGGCTGCTACGATGCCAAGACCGGAGAGACGAAGTGGCAACGGAATATCAAGAAAGACTTCAAGGGACAGAAGGTCAGGTGGGAGTACTCCGAGTCGGTGATGATTCTCGATGATCTCGTGATCGTCACACCGGGCGGCGTCAACAGTTTCATGGTGGCCCTCAACAAGAAGAACGGCAAGACTGTGTGGGAGTCGGGCCCATTTGGAGCCGCTGGCTACAGCTCACCGATCTACGTTGAGCACGAGGGCATCCCGATGATCATTAACGGTGCCGGCAGCGGCATTGCCGGCGTCCACGCCAAGACAGGCAAGATCCTGTGGACCAACGGATTCGCCGCGAAGAACATGGCCAACTGCCCCACACCGATATTCGCGGACGGCCATGTGTTCTGGGCGGTCGGCTACGGCAAGGGCGGTATCTGCATCAAGCTGTCGGTAGACGGCGACAAGGTGACAGCGACAGAAGCATGGCGAACCAAGAAAATAAGAACCCAGTATGGCGGGTACGTGTATCACGACGGCTACCTTTACGGAAACAATATGTACAAATGGTCATGCCTTGAGTTCAAGACCGGCAAAGTGATGTGGGAGGCCAAGGGCATCAAGAAAGGTGCGATCAGCTATGCCGACGGGATGCTCTATCTTTTCGGCATAGACAAGGGGCACACCATGCTCGTGCCGGCAACGCCAAAGGAATTCAAACCCACCGGCGAGTTCAAGCTATCCGAGGAGAAGGGCGAGCCTGCACGACCGCACCCGGTGATCGAAGGTGGCCGCCTCTATTTGAGGTTCTATGAGAAATTGCATTGCTTTGATATCAAGGACTGAGTTACTATAACTATCTATCGTTAACGTACACAAAGGAGCACCATCGTGAAGAACAAAAAAGTCTATCGAATCGCGTACCTAATCCCCGTCCTCGCCGTCCTGCTCGGAGGCCAAAGCGTCACCCAGGCGGAAGTCGGTCCTGTAGCGACTGGCTGGCCGCAATGGCGCGGCCCGAATCGCGACGGTAAATCGGCCGACACAGGCCTGCTCAAAAGCTGGCCGAAGGGTGGACCGAAGAAACTGTGGGAGGTCAAAGATATCGGCAATGGCTATTCCAGCGTCACTCTTGATGACGGCCTGGTCTATATCACCGGTCGCAAACCGCATGCGGACGAAAAGATCGAATATAAGAACCCCCCGAAGCACATCTGGCAGATCAAGGGCCAGGGCTTCTATATCACTGCTATCGACGACGCTACCGGAAAAGTGAAGCAGTCCAAAGATGTCACTACCGCGTATTACGATCAACTCCGTGCCGATGGCACCCGCGAGAATCTCTCCTACAAAGGCACGCGTGCCAGCATCACAATCGAGGACGACCGCCTCTATGTCACCACCGGCCTGGGCGAAATCATGTGTCTGAAGAAGGATACATTCGAACGCATTTGGACGCGCAAAGTCCAGGAAAAGGAGTTTGGCAGCGGCATTACCGGTCATGGGTGGGGGTTTGCTGAATCGATCCTGATCCATAAAGACAAGGCCATCTATTGCACCGGCGGTGACATAACGTACATGATCGCACTGGACAAGATGACGGGTAAGACTCTGTGGAAATCGCCTCCGAACGGCCAGAGCCAATACGGCTCGACCATTTATGCTGACGTGGATGGTGTGCCGATGCTTGTCAATGGCAGCCGTGTCGGCCTCATGGGCGTTCACGCTGAAACAGGCGCAGAACTCTGGAAGTATGAATTCGCCAAGGGCAACACGGCAAGCTGCAATACGCCGATCTATTCGGACGGCTTTGTCTTCTGGCCCTGCGGCTACGGCAAAGGCGGCATCTGCCTTAAGATGACTGCCGACGGTCAAAAGGTTGCAGCCACTAAGGCCTGGGAAACCAAAGACGCGAGCTGTCACCACGGTGGCATGATCTTGCACGAGGGTTATCTCTACGGAAACAACAAGAACGGTTTCGTCTGCATCGATTTCAAAACGGGCGAAACCATGTGGAAGACGAAGGACTTCGACAAGGACAAAAGGATTCCAAAGGGGTCCCTCTGCTGGGCCGATGGCATGTTCTACGTTTTCGCCGAGAAAGCCGGTGAAATGTTCCTGTGCGACTGCACCCCGAAAGGCTATGAGATCAAGGGCCGCTTCTTCGCCGAAGGTTTTGCCGACAAGTCCGGCTGGACGAAGGAACTGAAACGCACCATGGGCCCCAGTTGGGCTCACCCGGTGGTCACCGGCGGAAAGCTATACCTGCGTCACTTCGACAAATTGTATTGCTTTGATGTCACTGCGGCCCAGCATTGATCCCGCAGTGAAAACTGAGTATTTTATATGTATCATATTCACATGAGGAATTGCTGATATGGAAGCACTTGAACATTCAAGACGATTGACCGTGTCTATCCCCCTGGTTGCACTCTGTGTTCTTTTGATCGTCCTGTTCGCAGTACCTGCGCAGGCGGGCACGATCGAGATTCCTGCTTGGTCCTTCGCTCGCGGCAACGGTCGAATCCATGCCGACCCGAAGGAATATGCCGATGCCGGGCCGGTAGTGGCAAGCGGAGAGCGGCAGCCCTGGGGCTGGTCGCTCGAATACGACGTTGAGTATCCCGTCGATGGCATGTACCGACTTCACATCCAATACGCGTCCGCCGAGTCCCGGCCGGTCAGCATCAGGTTCGACACGCGTGACCTCACCAAGTGCTGTTTGGGTATCAGCTTGAAGCCCGGAGTATCCGGAGAGCCTACGTGGAAGAGCAGCGGCGCAAGATATGAACTCGCTTCCAACAGATTCGGCGAGCCCGACAATATATCGAGTGACCCGAAGCAGAAGGCGCGGGCCGGAAAACACACGATAGTCCTGACGAGTCGCAACCCGCTGCCCCACCTGATCTCCCTGCGACTCACTACGTCGGAGCCTTTTCCGGAAGATTGGCAACCGCCCAAGTACAAGGTGCGTGATCTCGGCAGCATTCCAACCAAGTACCGCAAGCTCTTCACTCCGCCAAAGAACGTCGACGTCGCCGCCTTGAGGCGACCCGTTGCAGATCCAACGGCCCCGAAGTTTGCGTCCGCGCTAATGATTCCTGCATGGACGTTCGATCGGGGCAATGCACGCATCTACGCGAGTCCGGACGAATACGCAAATGCCGGCCCCATGATTGGCGGCGGCACGAAGGACGGGCACTCATTCGTCGAATACGACATCGAGTTCCCCGTGGCGGGAGACTACACACTCATCACCAAGTATGCATCGGCGGACGCCAGGCCTACAGAGGTTCTTCTCGACAATAAGAGCGCAGGCTGGTGTTGCAATGGCGTGGCATTCAATTCGCCGCCACACCAGCTACCACTCGTGACCTCCGACGATAGCTGGGACGTGATAGAAGGACGCGAGGGCGTTACTATATCGGCCCCGAAAGGCACGCACACCCTCAAACTGTCACGCCAAGGCCCGCTCCCGCACTTAGTATCGCTCAAGCTCGGCGCGCACACTGCGTTCCCAAAGGGGTGGAAGCAATCGCGTCGAGTGATGACGCATTTCGACCAGGTTCCATCTGCGCACCAGAGTGTGTTTCTGCCTGCAAACAGCGTCAACGTCCCCGCCCTGCGAAAGGCAATTGAAAACACCATCAACGCCTACGGCCCAGGCTATTCGGGCGGACAGGAATACATCGATCGGCTGGCGGCGTTTGAGAAGAAGGAACACAAGATCTTGATTGGCGCGCCGGTCGGCAAGACGTTCAGAACCGCGAGGACGTGGCTAGAGGAAGAGAGCAAGCCCACAGAGCAGAGAACCATTGACAAGGACCTGGCGGCCTTGCGGCGCGAAGCGCTGCTCGCCCACCCCGCTCTGAAGTTTGACAAACTCCTGTTTGTCAAACGCGCGCCGTTCAAGGGACATATCTACGAGGATCAGCACAACTGGGACAAGGGTGGCAACATATATCTACTTTCGCCTGTAAGACCGGACGGCATTGTCACGAAGCTGCTTCCGGAACTTGATGGCGGCACGTTCGGCCGTTTCGACCTGTCATACGATGCATCAACAGTTGTCTTCTGCTATGCCAAAAAGCTGGACGGAATTAGCAAGGACAAGAAGGGCAAAGGCGTATACGGGCCGTTCCACATTTACGAGTTCCGGCTTGATCCCACGACCGGCTTGAAGATTCCCGGCAGCCTGCGGCAACTAACGTTCAGCGGCGGCAAGGCCGAAGCCGACGCAATCAAGAGCCACACCTGGGGGAGGCATTTTGTCGCGGAGGGTTTCCACGACATTGACCCCTGCTACCTGCCTAACGGTGACATCGTATTTCTGTCCGCACGTCCACAACGGTGCGTCTTCTGCTTCCCCTCAACGTCTGCCAGCCTCCACGTTATGGATGCTGACGGCAAGAACATGCGGTGCATTTCACAGGGCACACTCCCAGAGATGACGCCGTCGGTTATGAACGACGGGCGAGTCGTCTACACTCGCTGGGAGTACGTCGATAAGGGTCTTGGAAACGGACAGGCGATCTGGGCAATACGGCCGGACGGCAGCGGCGTCGATCACGTATTCAAGAACAGCACTATGAGACCATCAGGGATGATCCACACCCGCGGCATTCCCGGCAGTCAGCGACTGGTGTCGGTCGCCAATCCTCACTGCGGCCGCGAGGGTGGCGCGGTCGTGTTGATCGACAACCGTGCGACGCGACGCACAGCGGCAGCTATCACTTCACTCACCCCGGAGATTGCGTATCCTTGCATGTACCGTGCCACGGCACACATGGGGTACTTCCTGACACCCTACCCCCTCTCCGAGGACTTCTACCTCGTCTCACACGCTCTCGGCAGCGACAACAAACACTATGGAATCTACGTGTTGGACAGATGGGGGAATCGCGCCGAGCTTTACAACGACCCCAACGTCTCATCCTTCCTGCCCGTGCCGCTTCGGCCGCGCCGTAAACCTACACAGATGGCTACACAGCTGGAACCCACCGCGGTTGCAGCCAAGCCGCACGAGGCGTACGAGGCACAGAATGGGACGGGCACGATGTTCATCCAGGACATCTACCAGGGCATGACGGGTATTGCGCGCGGGCGAGTCAAGTACGTGCGAGTAATGGGTGTACTGCCCTGGCCCTGGGGCGAGAATGGCGTCTTCCGAATCGGGCTGCCGGGGTCCGTTCATCGCAAGAAAATCTATGGCTTGGCAAAGGTCCACGAAGACGGATCCGCCTACTTCACAGTGCCGGCAGAACAGAACCTTCTCTTCCAGGCACTGGACGAGAACTACATGCAGCTTCAGCATATGCCCACGTTCATCAACGTAAGGCCGGGCGAGAACAGATCATGCATAGGGTGTCACGAGCACCGGCGGCAGGCTCCAGCGGTGACCACTCGCCCCCTGGCTCTGACCCATCCTGTTCAGAACCTAACGCCACAGCCCGGTGACGACGGCCCGCGAACGGTCCACTACGCGACAGACGTTCAGGCCACTTTCGACAAGCGATGCATATCATGTCACAGCGGCGACAAAGCCAAAGCCGGCCTGGTCCTCACAGGCGAGCCAACCAAGGAGTGGTGTCGCTCTTACGAGAACATCTTTGGCAAGGGGCTCGTCGCTGTCAGGCACTGTGGGTACGGGCGATCCCAATATGTTCCGCAACCGCCTCTGCACTATGGCTCGCATCTCAGCAAGCTGACGGCGCGGCTCAGAGAAGACCCGTGCAAGGGGGAACTCACGAAAGAGGAGTTCATCAGAATCGTTACCTGGATGGACGCCAATATACCGTTTTATGGAACCTACCGTGGCAAGCGGGATCTGAAATACATCGCTGAACCGGACTTCCGGCCGCCGCCGCAGGTGGTAAAACAAAAGCACTAGGAGAATCGACATGGTCTCGAAATCAGCACCGGCAGCACTACGTTGCAGGGCTAATCAGCGTTTCATCAACTACTTGTAGCGAATTGGTTGTTCTCCCTAAGGATTTAGGGCTTTGCTTGAGACAAATATTGACATACCACCTTGAACATGCTACAATTCATCAAAAGCATAAGGGTTTGTATTTGATCGAATCGAAAATGGGCATTTTGACATTGAGTGCGTTGCTCAATACGCTCAAAATTCCCGTGAACGGTTGCGATATCAAGGGCTGAGTTACTATAATTATCTGTCGCTAACATACACAAAGGAGCACCATCGTGAAGAATAAAAACGTCTATCGAATCGCGTACCTAATCCCCGTCCTCGCCGTCCTCGCCATCCTGCTCGGAGACCAAAGCGTCACCCAGGCCCAAGCCGGTTCTGTAGCGACTGGCTGGCCGCAATGGCGCGGACCCAACCGCGACGGAAAGTCGCTGGACACCGGACTGCTGAAAGCCTGGCCTGAAGGCGGCCCCAAACAGATCTGGAAGGCTACAGGCATGGCCAAGGGCTTCTCCACCGTATCAATCGGCGGCGGGCAGCTCTACACGACCGGCATTATTTTGCCCGATCCCAAGGACAAGAAGACCTGGCGCCTCCAGATGACTGCCGTAGACCTCGGTGGCGAGGTCAAGTGGCAGAAAAATGTTGGACCGGCCTACACAGGCTCCTACTCAGGCTCTCGGGCGACCCCCACCTACGACAACGGCAACCTCTACCTGCAATCCGGCAAGGGCCTCCTCGGTTGCTACGACGCAAAGACAGGCGAGACGAAGTGGACCAAGGACAACAGTGAGTTCGGCGGGAAGCACGCAAATTGGGGTTACACAGAGTCCATACTGATCCTTGGCGACCTGTTGATTGTAACGCCCGGCGGCGAGAAGGGATTCATGGTTGCCCTTAACAAGAACACTGGCGAAAAGGTCTGGCAGTCGGAACCGTTCGGCTATCCACATTACAGCTCTCCGATCCATGTGACCTACAAGGGCGTGCCAATGATTATCACCGCAGCACGCAGTGGCATAATCGCTGTCGACCCGAAGACCGGCAAAATCCTCTGGACGCATGCGTTCGCAGTCGGAAACGTTGCCAACTGTCCGGATCCGGCGTTCTATGACGGCTACGTATTCTGGTCGGTTGGTTATGGCAAGGGCTGCGTTTGCTTGAAACTGTCAGTAGATGGCGACAAGGTGACTGCCACCGAGGCATGGCAGAACAAGGACATGGTTTGTCACCACGGCGGTTACGTCATTCTCGATGGCTATGTCTTTGGCAATCACAACAAGGGCATGACATGCCTGGATCTCAAGACGGGCGCAGTGAAGTGGTACGATGACGCTGTAGGCAAAGGCTCTGTCTGCTACGCCGACGGTATGCTGTACCTCCTCGGTGAAAAGAAAGGCAAAGTCGGACTTGCCGCAGCATCGCCGAACGGGTTCAAGCTCGCCGGCACCTTCAGTATTGAAGGCAAGGCCGCGAGCTGGGCGCATCCCGTCGTCAATGATGGCCGCCTCTACCTGCGTTACGACGACAACCTCTACTGCTTTGATGTAAAGGCGAAGTAGTTAGAAACAGCACAAAACACAGACAAGGGGACAAACGCAATATGACAACACTCAGACCAATCCTCACAATTATGTTAATAGCAGTTGTCGCCACAAACGCAGCTGCCGACAAGAAGTACGTCTCACCCCTCGCCGTTGTGGCGAACACAGAGGGTGACACACTGTACGTCGCCGGATATACCGCAGAGAAGGTTTCGATACTGAACGTGGCAACGGGTAAGACGAAGCCTGTCTCGGTCCCGGGTCGCCCGACAGGCCTGGCACTGTCCAAGAACGGCAAGGAGCTGTTTGTCAGCGTAGCCGGCCCCGCCGGTGGCGTGCATGTACTGAAAGCCAAGGGCGGCAAAGTCACACGCTCGTTGCCCACAGGCCACACACCCATGTCGCCCGTGCTCAGCCCGGACGGCAAGACGCTCTACGTTTGCAACCAATTCACCGATGACGTTTCTGTCATCACCTTGAAAGGCGACGCAAAGCCCGTTCGTATCCCGGTCAAGCGTCAGCCGGTCGCCGCAGCCATCACACCCGATGGCAAGCAGTTGTTCGTGGCCAACTTGCTCCCTGAGGGTGCGGCCAACGGCGCCTATGTTGCGGCCTCTGTATCGGTGATTGATACTGCTGCTCTGAAAGTGACCGCAACACTCCAGCTGCCGAACGGGAGCTCGAGTTTGAGAGGCATCTGCGTCTCACCCGACGGCAAGCACGTGTATGTGACTCATATCCTCGGTCGTTACCATATGCCGACCATCCAGGTGGAACGTGGATGGATGAACACCAATGCCATGACCATCATCGATGTCACAAAGATGAAGGTCCTGAACACCGTGTTGCTCGATGACACCGAACTCGGCGCGGCAAATCCCTGGGGTGTGGCATGCACGGCAGATGGCAAGTACATCTGCGTAGCGCACTCGGGAACTCACGAACTCAGCGTGATCGATCAGCAAGCATTGCTCGCAAACCTGCAGTCCGTTGAGAAACCTGATGAAGTGTGTGACGACCTCGCATTCTTGGTAGGCATCCGGAGACGTCTGAACCTGAGCGGCCAAGGGCCGCGCGGATTGGTAATGGTAGGCAGCGTAGCCTATGCCGCTGAGTACTTCACCGATAGCGTAGGAGTCCTGGACATCAACCCCGACGCTAGCCCAAGGCCGAAAGCCAAGTCACTGCCGTTGGGCCCGAAGATCACGGAAAGCGTGGCGCGCAAGGGCGAAAGAATCTTCTATGATGGCAAGGCTTGTTTCCAGCAGTGGCAAAGCTGCGCTACCTGTCATCCTGACACGCGTGTCGATGGGCTGAATTGGGACCTCTTGAACGACGGGATGGGTAACCTCAAGCAGGTCAAGAGCATGCTCCTCTCGCACAAGACGCCACCGGCGATGGCAACCGGCATACGCGGCTCGGCCGAGATCGCCGTGCGAGCTGGATTCAAATTCATTCACTTCGCCGTCCGACCTGAGGAAGACGCGACGGCGGTTGACGAATACCTTAAGTCCCTCAAGCCCGTGCCCAGCCCCTACCTGGTCGACGGCAAGCTCAGTGATTCCGCCAAGCGCGGCAAGAAGCTGTTCTTCGACAAGAAGGTCGGCTGTGCTGCATGCCACCCCAAGCCACTCTACACCGATCTCAGCTCATACGACGTAGGCAGCAAAACCGGGAACGATAAGACCAGCGTCTTCGACACTCCGACACTGATCGAGTGTTGGCGGACCGCCCCCTACATGCACGACGGGCAGTTCTCGGACATGAAGTCGTTGTTGACCGATGGAAAACACGGCATAGAGAAGGGCAGTGAGAACACGCTCAGCAAAGAGCAACTCAACGACCTCATCGAATTCGTGCTATCACTCTAGTGCTTTGTCCTCTGTAAAATTCTGGTTTTATAACAGATTAAGTTAGTCAGCCGCAAGGCCGGCGAAGCAGGCAATGTTGTAATATTGCCGATGCAGCCGAACGCAGTGGATGGCTGATTGCAGCAAGCTGATCCTGAATTTTATCAGGGACACAGTACTAGTGCCATGGATACTAAACCCAAAGGGCACCTGACTATGAGCACAAACTACTCGAAACTTCGGAAAGCCGTGGGGTACAAATATATATAGCCATCCTGAATTATGCTAACACAATAACAGATAATCCTTGAGAAATCAAGAAGTTATGATACAATTGGCTCATGGGAAATGCAGCGAATCAAAAAGCTGCTAACAAATGGCTAAGTGTGCCGATTATCGCAACGGTCACTCGATTATTGTGCCGTGAGTTGACACTTCAGAACGAACAAATCTTCACCAACATAGTTTGCCATGGTGATAGCGCTATAAGACCTGCTGATCAACTGGGGAAGATAATTTTCGCGTTTAGTCTTTATATTAACAACGCTGCGAATCGGAAGAGATTCGCAGCGTTGTTGCTTTTCACTAATTGCTTGTCATGAACCTGGTGATGGTGTCCCTGCCGTCCAGTTGGCTACGTCGTTGCCGTAGCTTGTCAAGCTGGAACGGTGCAGGGAATGTCCCAGGCCGCCAAGAGAGTCGCCGTCAGCACTTTCAGGCCAGGGGTCGATATAGTCCAACTCGCGGAAGTTTTCGCCGTGTAAGCCATCGCTGTAATTTACCCGGTCAACGCGAATGTACGGCACGAAGCCATCTGGTTCAGGAGTGCCGGGCTTTTGGAGTTCAATCTTTTCGCCGCCATTGCTTAATCGGCCTTCGAGCCATTCGAGTGTCGTTACAGAAGCGGGAGAGAACTCCTCGTTCAGCGCCACGTCGTTCTTGGTCAGCAGCAGGTAGCTGCCAGCGGTCAGGTTTGTACCTGGGGGAATGTAGTACTCGATGCCGCCTGTCTCATCTATCAGGAGCCAGTCATCAAGTGTAACGGTGCCGCCGGAGATATTCTTGATCTCGACGTACTCGGCATAGTCGTTGCCTGCTGGATGATACATTATCTCACTGATAACAACCGGGCCGACCTTGGGTGAACTGCCGGTGTTGGCCGCGTCACGAGTAGGAGCATCCATCGACACGAAATCAACGTCGTAGCCTGCTGCGGCACTCTTTGTATATCTGCCGAAGCTGACCCCATCTTCTGATGCCTTGAAGTCTTCCTTCGTGCAGAATCCGCCTGCCAATTCGCCGCCTGAGCCGGAACAGAGATATGCGGTTTCACCGAGTTCGCTGTATCCAAACTGTACTTTAGAGCCGAGGTCACCTGCATTGCCGAAATCGTCATCCTGTGTGAAAACTACGTAACCACCCGGCGGTATGGATGCCCGCGGGTCGCCTGCTTGTATCTCGTATTTTTTGAAGTCGTTGTCATCATCGCTGAGGAACCAGCCGGCGATGTTGATAGTCGAGCCGGAGGTGTTGTGCAGCTCAATCCAGTCGTTGGGGGAGCTGTTAGTATGCGCCATGATCTCACTGATGACGATGTCGCCGGGTAATGCAACATGGCCGGTGTCACCGTTTGATGGTGTACCGCCTGCGACGGCGCTTGGCTGCCAGTACTGGGCGTATTCCCAGCTATTGAGGTCGGTATTGGTTGGGTCGATGATGTTGAGCGAGAAATCGTCGCCATCGGTGATTGGATACCAGCCGTCCTTGAACCGGAAGTTCAATATCGTTTCGCCGAGTGCATCGACCAGCTCTATCCTTTCGCCACCATTGTTTATCGAACCGGTATAGGTTCCGGCAATCAGCGACGGTGATACGCCCGGATAACGAGCCTCAAAAGCGGCCTGATTCTTGACGACCACGCAATAACCACCTGCGGGCAGGATGTGGCTTGGAAATGTAAAATCTATGCCGTCGGTAAAGCGAACGAGGTTCAGATTCAGAGCCGTACCGCCAATATTCTTCAACTCGATAAACTCAAAATCCTCGTCTATGAGAGTCTGGTTTTCGGCGTCATCTTTTTCATCTTGTGTCGGATCAGTTGGATGGTACATGATCTCCGTAATACGAATCGAATCAGCAACACTGCCAACGGCGAAGACCGCCTCATTTAAAGCACTCCACTCGTCGCTACTATTCCGTACTCTTGCCTTTATTTGTTTGGTGCCGTTGAGTATGTACGGCAAGGAAGAAGAAGCGCTGCCTGAGACTGCGCCGCCCTGGAGGCGTGGGTCGGAACCGTCTGTGGTGTACCAGATAGTTCCGCCGCCGTTTTTGGTCATTGTCAGACTCGCGCCGGCTGATACGTAACCGCCATGCTGGCTGAACACAGGAGCGTCAACGTTGGGATACAAGCCAATAGCTTTGTATTGGTTAAAAAGTATACCCGAACGGAAGCCCATAAAGTCATTAAGAATCCAGTCTTGCGCAACGATCCAGTCAGCGCGAGTATAGGAGTCGCCGTTGTTCGGATAATTGCCGATTTTTAAATTCAGTTCAGCATCACCCCACCTGGCCGATTCGCCGATGATTGCTGTGTCAAGCTCATTGGCGCGACGCATCCATCGTTGGCGGCATGGCTCCGGTGTCATGAGCCCGCCGTTGAAGAAATGGCGGTGCAAATGATCGGCAAATAACAAGCGGAACTCTGGATTCTGACGTAATTGGTTATAGATCCGTCTGGGGGATTTAGGCCAGTCTACTACCAATTCGTGGTTCACATCAAAGAAGGACATCTCCGAGTCCCAGAGGAAAAACTTGAACCCGGCGACGGGCAGGCGTCTTCGGCCGACATACCAGTTCGATTCTTCCCAGTCCGTATTTTGGGTATAATGCTGAGTGATCACAAAATCAATCAGGTTATCCACGTCAAGGTAGTCCTTGATACGGTCGTAACCCACCTGGGTCGACACTCCAGGCAGTCCTGTCACTCTACCTTCCACTATATCATGCATGTAGTCCCAGGCTGCACTGTCACCATCTATAACATTTGCGGCATGATGGGCCGGGTCCGGATTATCGGGGTTCCACCCTGCGCTGCCGTTAATAGAATCCCAATCTTCCCTCTGCCCGCCGAGATGGTCCGCAAGAAACGGCGCATTGGGCCGCTCACTCGGGTTGTACAGGCCCCAGTACAGACCATTTAGATAAAGATGGACGTATCTGCTGCGCGAGGCAGGATGCCCCAAAGCCAACTGGGTGTCCCGTGCCCAAACATCGCGAATGCTGGATTGGGCTTTAGGCCTATTCGTGTCATTGCCTGTGCGATGGTTGTTCCACTGGAGATTGTTTCCACCGCGAAGTACTATGGTGTCAAATTGGTCTACGGGCGAGCCTTCAAAAAGGGGATAATTGAGCTTCGATGCTGCTCCATTCTCACCATTGAACAGCAAACGGAAAGAGTGCTTGAGATTCTCATTAATGTCCCTGCTTCCACCACCGTGGTTACGGATATTGCAATTGATTTCAAAACCTTGTGTTCCATCAGAATGTATCAGTTCTACTGAAGCTGGCTTCTGATCATTAGCACCAGGATGGGCATAGATCCCGCCTTCCCCCTTAATGAACAGGTCGTCCATATCCATGACAATGGACATAGTGGCAATGGAAGTGAATGCATCATCAAGCTGTGATATAGAATTGGACGAAATAACAACGGGATCGATTCCATAATCTACGGGCTCTACTGTACTACTATTAAAGTCATGCCAGGTATTAGGAAATCCGACTGGTTGGTCCGGTTGACTGTATACATCGTCGAGTGATATATATGAATTAGTCTCAACGGGGCCAAGTGTATAGCCCGATTCGATAGCTGCGGCGCGGATAATCGCAGTGCTGTTAACGGTAAACGGCCCGCCATAGACTTGTCCGTGTGATGCAGTCGGTTTGCTGCCATCGGTTGTGTAACGAATAGTTGCGACAGATTTAGTCGTTAAGCCTAAGGAAAAACTGCCTTTAAAGAGTCCGGCTGGGCGAGAGAAGTAAACCTCTCCGGACATGGGCGCAACATTGGGAAGGCCCTTTGTGGCGTTGGCCATGTTATACCAGTTATCGGTAGCGTTAGGATATCGACCATAGGATACATCTGTGTCCATGGAACTAAAGCTTTTAGTGTCAATAACAGTTATGCCGTCAGTATCATATAGGGTAACGCTGTCACCGTTTGCACTGAGTTTGAAGTTGGTATGAAGATCGCCCTCGCTGGTTTCATCATCTGCCCATTCTCCATCTGCCCAGAAGATCTTGTACCCGTAGCCGTTAATAGAAACGCCGGAAGGTATCGTCCATGTATTACCATCGTCAGCCAGAACCATACTGGCCATATTAACAGTCGAAGATCCCGGATTGTAGATTTCAATCCAGTCATCATGATCGCCATGTTCATCGTAGATATCGCTACTATCGTCATTAGAGGCCATCATTTCATTGATGACGAGCACAGGCAGGATATGCGGAGCTTCGGTTGTAGCAGATGCCCCACCTGATGCGGCACCAACATTAGGCGTAGGCGAAACAGAGTCACGCATCTGAACCGTGTAGGTGTACTCCGTCGAAGGAGCCAAACCTGTGTCGGTATAGCTTTCACTTGTCCGCCATGTACTGCTGTGACCACCGCCTGCTGTACAGGTAAAGAGATACTCTACCGGACCAGTTGCATCGGTACCCGTTGTAGCTGTCATGCTGATAGCAGTATCGCTATCGGCAGACGGTGCCGAAGCAAACGTAGCAGGATCCGGTGTCGGCGGATCACCGGCGTCCTGCCAATTGGCGGAAAAAATGGCAAAGTCGGCACCGTTAACTCCGTCTTGTTCATTCAGGTCTGCGCATTCGTCCTGATGGCCCGCGCAACCATAAGGGTCCAGCCATTGCAATGCGAAAATCAAAAGATCGTCAATATCGCAATCACAGTCATCATCCAGGTCACCGTCTGGACATTCACCCGAAGGTATATCGCCTGTGGTCACCGGGTATGGGTCAGACCAACCGGTCTCATTCTGTTGTGGCGACTGGTCACGCATTTTGACTCGGTAAGTGTATTGTGTTTGGGGATTAAGGGAGTGGTCGGTGTAATTGTTTTCTGTCTGCCAGTCGCTTGAGCTGCCGCCTTCGTTGTTGCTGGTTTCTTCAAAATAGTATTCGACACCGCTGGGATCGGTGCCGGTGTTGGCGACCATTGAAATTGACCAGGCACCGTCAGCAGACGGTGCCGAAGCAAACGTAGCAGGATCCGGTGTCGGCGGATCAGTATCTGGAGGAGGCGGGTCACCGGAACCCGTAAGTGCTGCGCCTGTTATGGCGGCGCCGATGGGGTTATCAATATTCCCCGTTCCGGTGCCAAAATTAATCGTGGAGACCGTATAGAGATAGGGACCAGGCGGGGCGAAATCGCTGTCGATGAAAAGGGACAGCGGCGTATCATCCGAAGTGGCCATCAGGAGCC
This sequence comes from Planctomycetota bacterium, assembly GCA_019456225.1. Taxonomy (GTDB): domain Bacteria; phylum Planctomycetota; class Phycisphaerae; order Sedimentisphaerales; family Anaerohalosphaeraceae; genus VRUI01. Next base: position 28,531 of record VRUI01000052.1, read on the forward strand.
TCACCACAAACTTGAAGGCGCTCTGATCAAATGTCTCCGGCACGCCGGCGACATTGAACGAAGCTGCCACTATGGCATCATTGAAGCTGTCGGGGCCGTCGCCGTTGAGCCTCCAGATATACGTGTCTACTCCTCCAGAGCTATCGTCAGGAGCAAAGTCGGTATCAAAGGTTATAGTACCTGTGATCACGTCATCATCCATCGTGAGCACATAATCGACGGACGCGGCTGTCGCGACGCCCGCAACGAAGCCTAAGACCAAAACAAAAATAATTAAATAAAACAGTCTTTTACACATAAAATATTTAACCATCTTCAACAATTGAAAGAATAATTGTTATTTACCCAGCCCTTCTGAGGGGCAAACCCGTAGGGTACAAATATTCGTAACCGTTCACGGGTATTTTGAGCGTATTGAGCAACGCACTCAATGTCAAAATGCCCATTTTCGACTTGATCAAATACAAATCCCTACGTGATGAATTATAGCATATTCAAGGTGGTATGTCAATATTTGTCTCAAGCAAAGGCCCTAAATGAGCCAAAACATGGAATTGATGAAAACGCTGACATCCAATGTATCAAACGACTTGGCGGACTGTTGAAGTCTTATCATACGGATTTTAGAAAATTCTCGTGCATTCATTCGCGGGTAAAACCTTTTTTTACAACAACTTAAAACCTCTGCAACGCGCGAGTAATAAATACCATTGGTATCACAGGTTGGAAGCATAAGAATTGGTAGGGGGGCTCAACTTGCAAATAGATGTACGATCGGTGTGCCCGGAATTTGTGGTGCTTGTCTGGATGTGTATTCTCAGCGCATAGCAAGGGGCGCTCCCTTGCCGGTGCGCCCCTTGGATAATCTAATCTATTCTATTGTCTATGCGTCAATTACGCACGTCTGCGGCGGCGAAGCATCGCCAGTCCGCCAAGAGCCAGAAGGCTCATCGTAGCAGGTTCGGGTATCGTAAGTGCTGCGCCTGTCAGGTCGCCCGGGCCGACTATCCGTCCGAGTCCGGTGCCAAAATCTAATATCTGCTCAGTGTAGAGAAAATCTCCAGAGCCACCGGTGTCGTCAATGTCGATAAACAGTGTCAGCGGCGTATCATCTGCAGTGCTCATCGTGAGATAGAACTCATAGACGTCGTCGTTCAGATCATCGAATATCCCCGTGGTCCCGTCCCGAAAGAACGAAAATCCCACTATGGCGGGAGTGGAATAGGTATAAGTATCTACTGTTCCATCGGTGGAAGTAGGACCAAAGTCGGTATCAAAGGTTAAAGTACCTCCGAGCACGCCACCATCAACCGTGAGTTCATACACGACGGGCGCGGCCGTCGCTGCTCCGGCGAACATCAAACAGACCACCATTGCTACATACATCGTTTTCTTTTTCATCATTCTTCCTTTCATCAAAACAAAGTTTTCGAGGTTTAAAGGAACGAACCCAAAACTCAAGTATAATAGATGCTGGCCCTACACAGGCCCAGCTTACATACGATCTACATTTATCTAACCGGATGAACGTAGAATTAACCGTTACATAAATTAACCTACCTTTTGCAACTTATCTATATTACCACAGATTCTGAACTATGTCAAGCACTTTCTTTTGCATTTTTTGAAAATTAAGAAAATTAAGAGGTCCGGTACTTTTTTTGAGTAAATCTCCATTTTTGCTGCCATAAACATTGATTATTTACCTCTCTGAAATAATAACTATTTGAAACAGCATTCATTTGCGACCTCATGCGCTTGTCAAGCAGAAATGGAACCACTGCATCGAGCTGCCTGACGGATTCGTTTGACTGATGATGCGCTTCTAGTAGGCCGATTTAATGGCACGGCACTGGCAGTTAGAGTCAGAAGTAAATAAAGTCGCTCAGAATCGAAATATGAGCTTCTCAGAGCAAGCCAGGAAAGGGCTTGCTCGTGAATGAGTTTTTTTAGAGGCATTTATAATATCTTTGTATAGCGTGACTTATCGAAGTTTTCTGAAAGTAGATAGTAGAAAGTAGACCGCAGTAGCAGTTTTACTGTATTTCGAAGTGCCTTTAATGTCAAGTATGCTCTTTTTCGTAACACTTTAGCCAAGTGTCCTGTGTGTTTTGTCATTCCCGCGAAGGCGGGAATCCATGATGAAAATAGCCTCCGCCGCAGGCGGTTACCAAATTTTTTACACTTGGCTAAGCTCTTACTCTTTTTCTACTTTCTACTCACTATTTTCTACTGCTCTGTGAGTGAGATTTTTTTGCCACAAAAAAATCTCACTCACGCTTGCTCCGGTGTGCTGCGCATACAGTTAAAAAAAGCCGGGAGTCGCAAAAGCAACTCCCGGCTGAAAACTTCTAAAAACTAAAACAAACTAGTGCTTTGTCCTCTGTAAAATTCTGGTTTTATAACAGACTAAGTTAGTCAGCCGCAAGGCCGGCGAAGCAGGCAATGCTATAGCATTGTCGATGCAGCCGAACGCAGCGGATGGCTGATTGCAGCAAGCTGATCCTGAATTTTATCAGGGACACAGTACTAGACTAGAATGATACATTATCCAGCCAGTTTAATGCCATAGCAGCAAGGTCAACTAAGTTAACTTCACAGTCATAGTTCGTATCGCCCATGGTACCAGCCTCAGTTTCACTGTAAGGGAGCTCAATCTTAGCAGCTTCACAACCATCAGCATAAACAGTGACATTGACAGTATCAGTTATATAGTGCACATCGTTGTCATTAACTTCGACTTCCAGGATATAATCGCCAGCAGTAGTAAAAGTAACATCCGCAGACAAATCAACTCCAGTACCTGTATCATTAGACAAAGCAATGGTACCAAAAGTCGCACCGGCTGTCGGTGAACCAGCCGCAACCCTATATGTATAAGTATGGTCACCAATGCCATCCGCATCGGTTACAGTAGCAGCAATAGCCATTGTCTTTGTACCGCCAACCAACCACTCATAATCTAAAGCAAGGGGAGTCACTGTGATTGTAGGCGCCAGATTGGTACTTTCAGTTATTAACGAGTAAACAGCCTCTCCCGTAACAACAGGCGTGCCGCCAGTGTTCGGATCAGTAGCAACGATCTTCCAGTAATATGTCCCAATGGCATCGGCTGTCACATCAACCGTTAGTGCCTCGGGCGATTCTGTCAGGACCTGGGTTCCGCCGCTACCATCTTCTAACGTGTCCCAATAGACATCGACCTTTGTGGAATCAGCCACATTACAGGGATCTGCTGGCAGATTCAACCAACTCAAAGCCAAAGGATCAGCTACAACAACGGTAGCGCCGTCCCCCGGTGTAGGATCGAAATCAAATCCGCCGCCGCCAACTGGCGTCATTGCTGCGCCGGTGATATCGTAAGCGGGGTTGTCTAAGTGACCCAGCCCGGTGGTAAAATCAATGGGTACGTCAGTATAGAGAAACCAGCCGCCTTGGGCGTCGTCGATGTCGATCAGAAGTGATATCGGGTTATTTGAACCGTCCACACCGATAACCAGCTCAGTGACACTGTCGGTCTCATCGTATGTATCCGTGGTACCAACGGGGTTAACGAGCGAAAATGCCGTTATGCCGCCATCGGCAAAGGAAAGACCAACGTTGACATCCCAGGTTATAGTACCGCCAAATCCCGCAGGTGTGTCTGCCGTGAGTTCATACACGACGGGATCGGCTATCGCGACGCCCGCAGCGAAGCCTAAAGCCAAAACAAAAGTAATTAAATAAAACAGTCTTTTACACATAACATTCACCCTTTCAAAAAAAAAAAATTAGTAACATTGTATTACACCAACTGCTCAGCTACGCCGCAAAGCGACCAATATATATATTAGCGAAATAGCCCGTCTAATGCAAGGGTTATTCTCTAGTTTTTTTGAAATTCTCTGGCGGATGGAGAAAATTGGAAAATTAAAGCGACTGTTATCAAAATCAAGCATATAATTCAGAATTCCAATATTCTTTTTTCGCTACCATGACGTTTAAAATCGTCAACATTTTCCGCATGCACGCTGTTACAGCGGTCATTTTTGTTTTGCCGGCTTTGAGTAGTCGCCGGTAAAACTCTCTGATTGCCGGGTTATATTGTATTGCCACCAAAGTTGGCATATACAACTTTGCACGAACATCTCCCCGGCCACCGCCGGTCATGCGTTTACCTTTGAACGTTCCGCTGTCTCTGGCTATTGGAGCCAGGCCAACCAGTGAAGCAATTTGTCGACGAGTTAGCGATCCCAACTCAGGCAGTTCTGACACCAGCATTGAGGATGTAACTTCACCAATGCCAGGCATACTTTCGGTGATCTTAGCTTTACTATTCATCTCTGGATCATTGTTTATACAGCCTTTGATTTCCTCGTCAATACTTTCGATTTGTTTTTCCAGCAGTTTAATCGTAACTTTTAAACTTTTGCCTACAAACTTATCGACCGTATGGCCCTGACGATTCATCTCAGCGGTTCGCATTCTGATCAGCTGGGCTCGTCGAGCAACCAGAGATTTGATCTTACGAGTGCTTTCAGTAATCATTGCGGTAGTTGGCGGTTTCAATGCACTGGCAAAAAAGGATATAGCCTTAGCATCAATATCGTCTGTTTTAGCCAGTATCCCGGCAGCTTTGGCGAAATTTCTGATCCTGGCTGGGTTAATAACCGAAACCGCCAACCCAGCCTGTTGAAGACCCATTGCCAAATTCATTTCATAGCCGCCGGTAGCTTCAATTACGACCAATACCGGAGCGAGTTTAACAAGTGCTTTAGAACATTTCTTGACACCCTTGACATCATTATTGAAATGTTCCACCTTGTTATTGCCGTTGACATTGAGATCAAAAGCAAACTTTGACACATCTATTCCTGCAAATTTTTCACTCATAATTTTCCCATCCTTGCAAATGCGGGCTCATCAGCATACAATGTCCCTTGCGACTGTTCGGGTTAATATTATAATAGCAGCAGCGTCTCATGCTTTAATACGGGATTTACTCCCAAGGGGTCATCGAGTTCACTGCCGCCGGTAGCCTCTACGCAAGGCTAATAAAACTAACGGGTTATAGCTTAATTCCTTAAAGAGTTAAGCATTCTAATATTATCGAATAGTCGCTTATTTTTGCTTAATTTTTCAATT